>NZ_AFIE01000009.1 GCF_000214135.1 Acinetobacter sp. P8-3-8 | reverse complement strand
TTTTTTGTTTGATGGTGTTCACATTTTAACCTCGCTTACGAGAGTTAACACTTATTTACGTGAATACCAATGAAATTACAGATGAGAACATCTACTATCTACTTAAGTTATGAATCTTCCCCAAAATTCATAACATTTCTCCTTAACCGAACTGTGAAAGCAGATTCGTTGTTCTACGCAATGATCACCCCAATCATTGCGTATTTTTTTTGTCTTTGTTTTCATCCGTAAAAACAGCTTCATTTATAAGCAATACTTGAATAAAACGCAAGCAATAGTTTTTAATTCATATTTTTAACTTAGTTTTTCTTAATAAAACATAACACATTGATTTTGATTATTATAAGCAAATATTTAAATTGCAATCTCTTTATAAAACCGATAAGCTTTATCTATTCATTGAATTAATTAATGATATTTTTATACATTAATTCATATTAAATTGTATTTTTATAAGAAAACTAAACAATATATTGAGTACAGCAAACATGTGGGAACTCTTTACGCATTCATCCAATCTCATCTTTAGCGTCAGCTTATGCCTCATGTTATTGCTCGGTATTTTGGAATGCCTACTGTTAATAATTGGATCAACCTCGCAAGGCTTCTTAGATCAATTCATTCCTGATCAATTACTTGAATCGCATCATCCCGATGTAGAACTCAATGCAGAAAGCAGTGTTTTTGTACAATTCTTAGATTGGTTGTACTTAGGCCGCATTCCTGTTTTAGTCTGGTTGATCATTTTCCTGACAGTTTATGCATTGTTTGGCTTTATTGTTCAAGCCATTTTCCACCACTTTACACAAAGTTATTTTCCAATCTGGATCATTGCTCCTGCTGCCCTTTTCTTATGTATGCCGATCGTGCGTACTTGTGCAGCAGTCATTGCGAAAATTTTACCGCAAGATGAAACCACAGCCATTCATAGTGATGAATTGATTGGACGTAAAGCACAGATTATTTTAGGTGAAGCAAAGCTTAACTACCCTGCTCAGGCCAAAGTGGTTGATCAATTTGGACAAACCCATTACATCTTAGTTGAACCTGAAACAGATGTTATCTT
Organism: Acinetobacter sp. P8-3-8; assembly: GCF_000214135.1. GTDB lineage: Bacteria > Pseudomonadota > Gammaproteobacteria > Pseudomonadales > Moraxellaceae > Acinetobacter. Next base: position 92,009 of record NZ_AFIE01000009.1, on the reverse strand, counting down.
TCAACAAGGTCAAGAAGTCCTTTTAACACAAAGAACCAAAATTGGTTTCCAAGCCGTTACCGTCTAATTTTTAAATAACAAACTCAGAGATAATAAAATGTTGACTGAAAATTTATATGAAATACTTGTTTTAGCAGGAATTATACTGGTGGCATTAGTTGTCATTGGGGTGATTATTGCACGCTTATATAAGCGTTCAAGTAAAGAAGTATCTTTTGTCCGTACAGGTTTTGGTGGTGAGAAAGTCATCTTAAATGGTGGTGCTTTGGTACTTCCAGTCTTACATGAAGTGATTCCTGTGAATATGAACACGCTTCGCCTTGAAGTAAAACGTGCAACAGATCAAGCTTTAATTACTCGTGACCGTATGCGTGTTGACGTGATGGCTGAATTCTACGTTCGAGTTAAACCGACTGCGGAGTCGATTGCTACTGCTGCACAGACTTTGGGTAAAAAAACCATGTCTCCGCAAGAGTTAAAAGACTTGGTTGAAGGTAAGTTTGTTGACTCTTTGCGTGCCGTTGCTGCTGAAATGGCAATGGAAGAATTACATGAAAAGCGTGTTGATTTCGTTCAAAAAGTTCAACAAGTCGTCTCTGAAGATTTATTTAAAAATGGTTTAGAATTAGAAACCGTTTCTCTAACAGGTTTAGACCAAACCAGTTTTGAATACTTTAACCCACAAAATGCTTTCGATGCAGAAGGTTTGACTAAACTCACTGAAACGATTGAAGATCGTCGTAAAAAACGAAATGATATTGAACAAGACAATGACTTAGCCATCAAAGCTAAAAACCTTTCGACTGAACAAGCTCGTTTACAAATTTTACGTGAAGAAGAATACGCAAAGCTTCAACAAGAACGTGAAATCGCCATTCGTAAAGCAGAACAAATGGCTGAAATCGCATCGCAGGAAGCAGGGAAAAAACGTGAAGCTGAAGAAGCTCGAATTGCTGCTGAACGTGAAGTTGAATTAAAACGTATTGCATCTGCTCGTGATGTTGAAAATGAAAATATTCAGAAAGCACAATTGATTCAAAAAGCGCAAGTCGAACAAAAGAAAACCATTGAATTGGCTGAGCAAGATCGTGCCATTGCCATAGCAGAAAAATCACGTGCTGAATCTGAAGCAAAAGCACTGGCTGACCAAGCCCGTGCTCAAGCTGTAAAAGCAGAAGAAGAAGTGACGACTGTACGTGAGACTCAACGTGCAGAGCGTTTAAAAGCTGTTGAATTGGTTGCAGCTAAACAGGTTGCCGAAACAGATGCGATTGCCATTACCGTTGCAGCAGAAGCTTCTAAACAAGCAGCAGCAGATGATGCAGAAGCTGTACGTATCGCAGCACAAGCTGAAGCTGAAAAAGTTCGCTTAAAAGCCAAAGGTGAAGCAGATGCAAAAATGTTACTTGCCGCAGCTCAAGAGAAACAATATCAAGTTGATGCTGATGGTACACGTGCTGTCAATGAAGCCAATAACATCTTGTCTACTGAACAAGTTGAGATGCAAATTCGCTTAGCACTCATGAAGTATTTACCTGAAATTATTCGTGAAAGCGTTAAGCCTATGGAAAACATTGATGATATTAAAATTTTACAAGTCAATGGTTTAGGTGGTATGAATACGACAACTCATTCAGGTGAAGCATCTGAACAAGGTCAAGTTGCCCTTTCAGACCAAGTCGTCAATAGTGCTCTACGTTATCGCTCTCAAGCACCACTGATTGATAGTTTAATGAATGAATTAGGAATTAAAGGTGGGGATATTAATGGTTTAACTCAATCATTACATCCGAAGTCTGAAAAAGAATAATCCATTAAAATCAAAGCCTCTATTTATAGAGGCTTTGATTTATTACGAGAATCTACAACTTACCTTCCCCAGAAACTGATCAAACTAAGCCACTTCTTTTTGCATACGACGTTGATGCAATTCAAGTAGATATACATCTAATGCTTGCACTTCATCCTGTGTAAGTTCTAAATACAGTTTGGTACGGCGCTTTAAAATATCAACGCTAGTTGTCGCCCATTCTGCATCGACTAAATAATCAACTTCTTGCGCATATAAACCATGTCCGAAATGCTGACCAAGCTCATGAACAGATGTTGCGTACTGAACAAAGTTCCACACACACGTCCCATACGCACGTGCCCAACGATTTGCTGTTTCTGCATCCAGACCTTTGATTTTATTTTGTATTTCAAGAATTAAATCATCTATAGAAGCTAAATTTTCAGCGCCAGGCAATAACGCTTTTTCAGTCCACGGTTTCGCCATGTCAGGGAAAAACTTTTTCAAATGTTCCATTGCTGATTCAGCAAGCTTACGATAAGTGGTTAACTTCCCACCAAACACAGACAACAACGGTGCTTCATTCTCTTCATCTTTCGATAAAACCAAAGTGTAATCACGTGTAATGGCCGCTGGGTTATCCGATTCGTCATCGCACAATGGACGTACACCAGAAAAAGTCTGAATAATATCGTCTTGCTGTAATGTCTTTTTAAAATGATCATTCGCCACATCTAAAAGATATTCAATTTCAGCTTGAGTAATTTCGACTTGATTTGGATCACCTGTATATTCACGATCCGTCGTCCCAATCATGGTGTATTTATCTAAATAAGGAATCGCAAATACAATACGTTGATCATCATTTTGCATAATGAAAGCTTTATCGCCCTCATAAATTTTAGGCACAATAATGTGACTGCCTTGTATTAAACGAATACCATATTGAGATTTGAGCTTTAAATCTTGCTTTATAAATTGAGCAACCCATGGTCCTGCTGCATTAACCAAAGCTTTTGCATGGATTTGATAGCGACCTTGTTCATTTTCAAGCTCGACGACCCAAATTCCATTTTCACGTTTTGCAGATACGCAACGTGTTTGCGTTACAATTTTAGCGCCCTTTTCACGCGCTTGTATTGCATTGAGAATCACTAATCGTGAATCATCAACAGCACAGTCTGAATATTCAAAACCACGTGTTATTTCATCTTTTAAAGGACTGGTTTCAGCAACAAACTGAACCAAATTAGAACCAGCAAGCTTTTCTCGTTTCCCTAAATGATCGTAAAAAAACAAGCCTGTACGGATTAACCATGCAGGTCGTAAATGCGGTTGATGTGGCATAATAAAACGCATTGGTCGGATAATATGCGGCGCTTTAGTCAATAAAACTTCACGCTCTGCCAATGCTTCACGAACCAATCTAAATTCTTTATGCTCTAAATAACGCAAACCACCATGAATCAATTTACTACTTGCAGATGAGGTATGGCTGGCTAAATCGTCTTTCTCACATAAAAAAACAGATAAGCCACGCCCAATCGCATCCGTGGCAATTCCAACACCATTAATCCCACCGCCAATTACAGCAATGTCATAACACGTCTGTTGCTCAAGAATTTGATTCATTTCGATCACCTATACCTTGCAGTATTTTTCGTTTATTTTCATTTAAGAAAATAATAAACAATTATGAACATATTGTCTATCAAAAAACGATCAACGTACATTTATATTTTTCGTTTATTTTCATTATTCAGCAATACTAAACAGTAAACATTCAGATGCTTCTTTATATTACCGCACAATGATGGATTGTTTTAAATACTTAATATCAGTGATCAACACATTTTCATTTTAATGAAAATGATCAATAGCTTGCGCTCAATAACCCGTGTTCGACAATTTATGCAATCACTAAAGTCACGTCTGCTTCTTTAATCTTTTGTAGAAAAGCATCACTTGGTTTTTCATTGGTAAAAAGACATTCAATATCAGTCAAACTTCCCACGCGCATCATCGCATTGCGACCAAATTTACTATGATCGGCAGCAAGAAAAACCTGTCTTGCACCTGCAATAATCTCTTGAGAAACAGAAACTTCTTGGAAATCAAAATCAAGCAAAGTGCCGTCTTCATCAATACCACTAATTCCAATTAAAGCATAATCTACTTTGAACTGTTTAAAAAAATCAGACGTTGCTTGCCCAATCACGCCACCATCTGGACGAACTTTGCCACTAGCAATCAGAATTTCAAAATCTTCTTTTTTACTTAAAATATTGGCAACGTTCAGATTATTGGTGATTACTTTTAAACCATGATGTTCCATTAATGCATGTGCAATCGCTTCAGTCGTGGTTCCAATATTGATGAAAATAGAGGCATGATCTGGAACAGCATCTGCAATTGCCTTAGCAATTCTTTGTTTTTCTTCGAAATTATGATCAATACGCATACTATAATCAGTGTTGGAAACACTAGAATTAGACTCTATGGCTGCGCCACCGTGGTATCTACGTAACAATCCATCATCGGCTAATTGATTGATATCACGACGTACTGTTTGTGGTGTCACTGAGAAATGCTGTGCTAACTCATCAATACTGATATAACCACGTTCTTTGACCAATTCTAAAGTCTGTTGTTGGCGGATCGCTAAACTCATTTGATAAACCTTGTTGTTTTATTTTCGAAAACGAACATACAATGAATAAAATATCATAAATATAAATCCCTAAATCTATTCTTTAAAAAAGAACATTTAAAATATGAATATTTATTCAAAAAATTTGTTCCGTGTTCAATATTCGTTCCTAACATCCCTGCTTTATTTACATGACAATTTTAAAGCTCTATTTCTCAAAATATATTGGATCATTATCGCACCCTATTTTAATCTAATTTTTAGCTCACTTTTGCATGAATACTCAAGACAATGTTCGTGAATTGATTTGAGCTATGGCATACTTAAAATAACAACAACACCGAGACTTGCAAAATGAAAAAGATTACATTCTTAGGACTAGGTTGCCTTATGTTAGGTTTAACTGCATGTCAAACTACACCACGTCAGTATAACGGTGTTACAGGCTATCAAATCGAAAATCAAAGTTCAAACAGCGCTACGCTGGCTTATACACTATCTGGTCGTGCAGATCGTGATTTAGATGAAGATAAATTACAACGTGCCTGCAAAAAAGTTTTAGGTGAAAATAAATCTTATAAGATTGCTGTCTTAAGTGTGAATGAAATTATTAATCCGCAAACAGCAAGCAATGATCAAAAAGGGGTTCAGTTAGGCCACAGTCGTACTTCTTTTGGACTTTCAAACACACCAAATTTAAATAACAGCGAAGACTATGCGACTCGTCAAGCACTAGAAACACGTCCAAGTACTTTGCATGTGGTTCGTTATACTTGTTCTTAATGTAAATATTTACGACACTAATAAAAATTTATAAGACGCAATTACAGCGTCTTATAAAAACTTACATTTCTAAACTCTTTGGCTTCATCTAAATCAGGCCAAGTTGTCGCACTACGCTCATCTAGCTTTTGATAATGTGGATGACTAAAATTCTTCACACGACTATCAGCCACCCAAACCTCAGGTGCAAATTTTAAAAATTCATCCAAGAAGAAGCGATTGGATTGATCATATAAAACATCTGCTGCAAGTAAGACATCCACCTGCTCTGCTTTATACAAATCATCTAAATATTCAAGTTCGACGTTATTTAATAATGCATTTTCACGACATGCATCTAAACTCACTTGATCGATATCACAACAAATCACTCGTTTTGCACCTGCCATTTTCGCAGCAATCGCAACCACGCCCGACCCTGCGCCAAAGTCTAAAACCACTTTATCTTTGACATGATGTGGCTCTGCAAGTAACCACTGTGCCATTGCAAGCCCTGAAGCCCAACAAAATATCCAATAAGGCGTATCGTTCCAAATACGACGAATCACTTCATCATCTAAGCGATCTGTTGGAAATACAGGTGGAATCAGCCACAAAGAAATTGGTGTTTCAGGCAATTGCTGTGCAATAAGCTCACAATTTGGAATGACTTCGTGCAAGGCAGTGAGTAAATGTTGCGGGGCTTTAGCCAATTGAAAAGTACAGCTCATTTGATTTTTATTCATTTTAAGGTTAAACGTTTAATTCATAAAAACGCGATATAAGCCTAAGGTCATTATGTTCCCTCCTTTTAAAGGATGAACATTATTTCACATAAGAGCGAGAGGATTTATACCCCTCATCCTCTTGCGGAATAATATTCCTCACCCATAAGGGAGAAGGAGTAATCGCTACAATAGACTTCTTGCATAAGTCGAGTTGTGATGAACCATTTATAATAATGGAAGTTCCCTCTCTCCTTTTAAAGGATGAGCGTTATTACGCGCAAGGGAGAGGATTTATATGATAAATTTCCCTCATCCTCTTGCGGAATAATATTCCTCATCCCAAAGGGAGAAGGAATAACTACAGCACTATTAACCCAACGCTTTTTCAGCAGCTTCAACTGTTTGACGAATTAATGTTGTAATCGTCATAGGCCCGACACCACCCGGTACTGGTGTATAAGCAGAAGCAACGTCTTCAATACCGACCAATTGAATATCGCCTACACCGCCACCATCACGTGGATGGAAACCTGCATCAACAACGACAGCGCCTTGTTTAATCCAATCTTTTTGGATTAACTCAGCCTTACCGACAGCACCAACAACGATATCCGCTTGTTTCACCAATTCTGCAAGATTTTGAGTACGTGAATGGCAAATCGTTACAGTCGCATTAGCTTGTAATAGCATCATCGCCATCGGCTTACCCAGAATCGCAGAACGACCGACAACAACAGCATGCTTACCCGCGATTTCAATGTTGTATTCTTTAAGCGTGGTCATAATACCTGCTGGGGTCGCAGAACCATACGCCGCCTCACCCATTGCCATACGACCAAAACCTAAGCAAGTTACGCCATCTACATCTTTTTCAAGTGAAATAGCATCAAAACAAGCACGTTCATCAATTTGTTCAGGTACAGGATGCTGTAACAAAATACCGTGAACATCAGGATTGGCATTCAACTTCTCAATTTCAGCGAGTAATTGTTCAGTCGTTGTTTCTTTACCTAATTCAACTTTAAGAGAATCCATACCTACACGACGGCAAGCATTACCTTTCATACGTACATAAGTTGCAGATGCACCATCATCACCGACCAAAATAGTGGCTAAAATTGGGGTACGACCTGTTTTTGCTTTTAAAGCTTCAACACGAGTCAACAAGTCTGCTTCAATTTGTTTCGCTAATGCGCGACCATCTAATACCAATGCCACGGCACATCTCCAAGGTAGATATGAATCAATTTTGCAAATAATACATGATTATTTGAACATTTTTATTCTATATGCCGAATTTATGTGCATATGCATGAATTATAGTATTGTTTTTTTTCAAAGGTTGCTAATATGTGCATCACCAAGACATGGCGGGGTGGCAGAGTGGTCATGCAGCGGACTGCAACTCCGTGTACGCCGGTTCGATTCCGACCTCCGCCTCCAATCTTGTAAAGCCCGAGTGGTGAAATCGGTAGACACAGGGGATTTAAAATCCCCCGCCCACAAAGCGTGCCAGTTCGAGTCTGGCCTCGGGCACCATTTTAATACTTCTTAAAATGGTGCAATAAAAATTCCAGCTTATGCTGGTTTTTTTATATCTAAAATTTACTAAATATAAGAATTAATAATATTTATTAAGTACTTACAATACTATTTTTAAGTTTATTCCCACCCAAATCACGAACTTCTACATTTTCAAAAATTTAAAACACATTGTATTTGATTCAAGTTCTTGCCCCCAATTCAAAATTAGCCTTACAATGAGTTTAATTTTGAAAATCGTAATAGTACTCTGAACGATGAACATGTTCAGTCTATGCCAAATGAGTAGTATGATCAGATCCCAACAAGCTGTGCTTTTTCTGCAAGACTTGCAAAATAAATATCCTCAAGCGTTTAAACGCAATTTTTTATTTTACAGTCAGATGAAAACAAAAGGACTTTTAGACGAAGCAAAGGAATTCATTCCGTGGGTTTTATCGATCATGATTTTCTGTAGTATTTATTTTAGTTTAGGTCACTATATAGAAAATCATTACCCTCAGTTTGATCCTTTTCAAGCCAAAGGTATTGCAGCTTTAGCCATCATGCTCTTTTTTATGCTGATCGTGCCATTTATTATCAAACAGATTAAACACAGTTCTGTACATCTTTATAAACAACTCAACAATACTCCGCTTAAACTCGCTATTCTCATCATCTTACAAGCACTGAACATTTACTTTTTTGAAAGCATTTTATTACAAGGTGTTCTGTTCTTTTTTGCTATGAGTTTTGGTTTTGTGAAGTTCTATAAAGAAAATTTATTTAGAGATAGCACCAAAGATACTGAATATTATCAATTACAACAAATCCGTAGAACCTGCTTTTGGGCGTATAAACAAGCCAAAAAAGCTAAATTTAAAATGAAATTCCATGCTAAAAATTCTGAGCAATTTAAATTTCAGCAACAACAATTGACACAGTATTTAGAACTACACTTAAAACTACTTAAATTCGAAAATGAAATGTGTATGACTTATAAATATGTCGACTTAGATGCTTATATGGACAGTTTAATGTAAGGTCAGACTCTTATTTCTTCTTGTTAAGATGCCCATAAAGAAAAAACCAAGCAATAAATGCTTGGTTTTTTGTATCAATACTTTTGTATCAACATCAGAAGCAAATTGATCTAAGCACTTTTCTGCACAGTTGCTACGTCGACCAAAGCACTATTCAATACCAATTGATGTCCACGTACTGTATCCACAACATAGCTCTTGTCTTTAATTGTACTCATAAAGACCCAGTCCGCTTGCACTTGCTGTGCTGTAAAATTGACTTTTAAATAACCACGTTGATTCAAGTTAGCGTAGTTCAACTCATCAATTAACGTGGTAAATGCCATTTCGAATTGCTGCAACTGTGCCATCGGAATATTCAAATATTCTTCTAAGCCCGGTGAAGAAACAGAACTGGTCGCCAATTCTACGCCAACAAAGTCACCTGCTTGCGAATGCAAATCTGAAGACCAAGCATTATGTGTATCTCCTGCGAGTACAACAACTTTCTTATTCAATGCTTTTAATGTTCCGTATAAAACTTCACGTTCCACATAATAACCATCCCATGCATCAAGGTTATACGGCGCAACAGTTGTGACACGTGCTTTTTCCGCAGCGGTTAAACTTGGGTCGCCAGCCTGCAAACGCATTTTCAATGTAACCAATTCAGTAATTTGTTTATTCATTTGAGCTAAAACTTCAGATGTCGCATTACCACTGGTAATCGCAGCAAGAGGCAACAACAATTCAGCAGGAATTAACATTTTAGACATCAACACTTGCTGTCCAAGTACGTTCCATGTCGCTGTAGATTGCGCCAATTTCTGTTGTAGCCATGCACGTTGCGTATAACCCACCAAAGTTCGTGTAGTACTGGCTAAATCCGCTTGGAAACGAGCAAAATCCATGCCTGACGCTGTCATATAATCAGCATAATCCAACTGCTTATCACGCGCCAAAATACGTGTATCTAGCATGGTGAGTTGAACCAATGAACCAAAGTCAAATTGACGGTAAATATTCAAATGATCTGTTTCAGACACGGGACGAATCGGCATCCATTCAAAATAAGCTTGTAATGCTGCTAATTTACGATCTAAAAAAGCACCTTCAGTACTTTGATGATTCCCTGCGCCATCTTTCCATGCATCATTGGCTAACTCATGGTCATCCCAAATCACAATAAATGGATGACGCAGATGTGCAGCTTGTAAATCCACATCCAAACGGTACAACGCATAACGTTTACGATAATCATCCAATTTGATAATTTCGTTTTCATTACCCGCTGCGAAAGTACGACCTAACTTTTCAGCATCTGCTGTTGCATAGCCACCTTGACCATATTCATAAATGTAATCACCCAAATGAATAATCGCATCAAGTTCTTGTTTTGCCATTTCTTTATAAACATGGAAATAGCCTGCTGGATAGTTTGCACAAGAACACACTGCAAATTGCACCGAGCTGGTGGTTTCTGGCAATGTTTTGGTACGCCCTACTGGTGAAGTGACCGAACCAAATTTAAAGCGATAGAAATACGTTTGTCCCGATTTCAATTTATCTGCATCAACTTTAATGGTGAAATCTTGCGCGGCAGCCGTTTGTACCTTGCCTGTATTGATAATTTGGGTAAATTTGTCGTCCGTTGCTATTTCCCACACCACCTCTAAACGTAGTGATGTATCTTCTGGTGTAATACGTGTCCACAAAATCACTCGATCTTTCAGCGGATCACCACTTGCTACCCCGTGTTTAAATGTCGCTTTTGTTGTTGGTTTAATTGAACTATCGTTATCATCATCACATGCAGTCAACCCGACTGGTAAAGATAATGCCCCAAAACCTGCTAATGACCTTTGAATAAGTGCACGGCGTGAAATTGAATTAGACATTGATTTTCCCTAAGTTTTTTTATCCAGTTAATTTAGAACATTTAGATTTCACTTTGATCTCAAATGAATGAAAAAATCATGACAAAAACATTTTTTAAGAAAAATTGGCTTATTTTCAAACATAAACACATGAATTGATTGAAAAGAAAGCAAATCGACTGAAATATCCTTGCCAAGTGAAAATCTCTCCTTTATTATTGCGCTCATGCCCGAGTGGTGAAATCGGTAGACACAGGGGATTTAAAATCCCCCGCCCACAAAGCGTGCCAGTTCGAGTCTGGCCTCGGGCACCATTTTACAGATCTAAAATGGTGCAATAAAAATTCCAGCGATATGCTGGTTTTTTTATGCCTAAAATTCAGTATCTGCATGAGCTAAAATAATATCGAATAGATTATTTATCAAGAAAATTCTTACTGAAATTTCAACAAATTACAGTCAAATCTGCTGAATTACACATCAATCCACTCCAAGAAGGTTATTATAAAGATCATTATAATAATCCAATATCTCCTTCCCTAAGCCAGAGAATACCTGAATAGGTATAGCCTCACAGCACTTTTGCCAGCATTAGAAAGATCAGAATCTCGATCAGAGAATGAATGAATCAATTATTATTTTTTAATTCCAGTTCTATAAGATCGAATCATTAAAAATAGATAGATCAGTTTAATACAGCTTTATTTTGAATGAATTTAGATGAATCAATTTAGATAAAAATTAGATTGTTCAAGTAAGAGGAGGATTCAGTGAGAATTTTAAAGATAAAAAAAGACCACGTTTTGGAACGTGGTCTATAAAAATGGTGGCTATGACGAGACTTGAACTTGTGACCCCCGCATTATGAGTGCGGTGCTCTAACCAACTGAGCTACATAGCCGAAAAACTGTGGGCGCATTATGTGATGTTATCATCTGTACGTCAAGTACTTAATGCGCTTAATTGATCAAAATTTGTTGAAGTGAGCCGATAAGCCGGGTTCTGTCGTGAACGATCATTCCTCTAGGCGTACAATCACTCATACGCTCCAGCAACCTACCCGGATCCAGCATGGGCCATGCCTAAAGGATCCCTATTTGGTCTTGCTTCCGGTGGGGTTTACCATGCCATGAACTGTTACCAGTCATGCGGTGCGCTCTTACCGCACCCTTTCACCCTTACCTTCCATTTCTCCGAAAAGAAACGATATTGAAGGCGGTCTACTCTCTGCTGCACTTTCCGTCGGTTCACACCGCCCAGGCGTTACCTGGCACCTTGCCCGTTGAAGCCCGGACTTTCCTCCCCTGCTTCAATCACGGAGATTTCCACAGCAGCGATCGTCTGGCTCACTTCGGGGCGTATCCTAACAAATTTTATTGCTAATTGCTCGTGCTTTTTTGAGCAATCAGTTTTTTATACTTTTCCATCAATTCATCTTGGCTTTCCACATGATTGGGATCAAGCGGAATACAATCGACAGGACAGAAAAGTGAACATTGTGGTTGATCATAATGCCCAACACACTCAGTACATAGGTTTGGATTAATTTCATAAATTTCCTCCCCCATGTAAATCGCTTCATTTGGACATACAGGCTCACACACATCACAATTGATGCATTCTTCGGTGATGATTAAAGACACACTACCAACCTTGTTGATGTTTACGATCAAAGGCTTCTACGACACATTGTGGAACAAATTTAGCCACATCACCTTTTAATCGTGCTATTTCCCGAACCATCGTTGAGGAAATAAATGAAAATTGTTCTGACGGTGTTAGAAATACTGTTTCAAAATGCTGATCTAATTGGCGATTCATATTGGCAAGTTGAAATTCGTATTCAAAATCAGAAACGGCTCTTAAACCACGCAATACGGCTGTAGCATTTTGCTCACGGGCAAAATTAACAAGTAAACCATCGAAGCCAACAAACTCCACATTGGGTAAATGTTTGAGCGAAATCTGTGCTAGCTCTACACGTTCTTCCAAACTAAAGACTGGATTTTTATGATGTCCAATCGCAATAGCGACCACAACCTCATCGAACATTCTGGCGGCGCGCGCCACTAAATCGACATGACCATTGGTAATTGGATCAAAAGTCCCCGGATAAATAACACGAGTTTTAGACATCCATTTATACTCTAGTTTGTGAAGTCAGCACATAGTTTAACAAAAACTGAAATATTAGCGAAGAACCTCAACTCATTTACAATCAGGTTTTTAATTCTGAAATGACTTCACCTTGACTCAAGTTTGAGGCAAAATAAGACTATTCTTGGAATATTTGTATTATGTCGAAAAACATTGTTGTTAAAAAAAATAATAGTGGGACGATTGCGCTAAATAAACGTGCACGCCACGATTATTTCATTGAAGAAAAATTTGAAGCTGGTCTGTCTTTACAAGGCTGGGAAGTGAAATCGTTACGTGCTGGGCGTATGACGATCACTGAAAGCTATATTACGTTTAAAAATAATGAAGCTTTCCTGTTTGGAGCTCAGATTCAACCCTTACTTTCTGCCTCTTCTCACGTTGTACCAGAGGCAACACGTACACGTAAATTATTACTTTCTCGCCGTGAACTTGAAAAGTTGATGGGGGCGATTAACCAAAAAGGTTATACCTGCGTGCCTTTAGCATGTTATTGGAAAGGTCCTCTGGCAAAACTTGAAATTGCATTGGTGAAAGGTAAACAATTACATGACAAACGTGCGACTGAGAAAGACCGTGATTGGCAACGTGATAAAGCACGTATTATGCATAAATAATCAACAAAACAATCGATCGATAAAAAAACCTCCACTTGGAGGTTTTTTACAATTCTATGTATCTATATTTATCTCAAACTCAATACGTTATTTAATACGATTTACCATCAAAGCCGTATATTCACCAAACCACATAGCAGTTTCTAAATCACCTTTAGGCGGTGTGACTTCTACAGGTGCATTATCAGATTGGGTCATTAAACCTAAAAAGCTCGACATGCGATTTAAGTCATTTTGTCCACGCCCTGTCGGCATCATTGGCAAACCACTCCATAACATGCCATGTTGCATGGCAAAAAGATTGATTTGCTGAAGCACTGCCAGTTTATCACCACTTAAACCACCACCATTGGTGAAACCGGCAGCCAATTTCCCCTGCCAAGTCCGTGCTAACCAACGCTTAGATGACTGTTCCATAAATAATTTTAATGCAGAAGTTAAGCTACCCATATAAGTTGGACAGCCGAAAATAATAGCATCTGCTTGGTCTAATACATCCCAATCTACATGCTCAACATTCATCAGGTGAACTTGAACACCGACCTTCTTCACCCCTTCTGCGATATGATTTGCAACTTTTGCAGTATGACCATAAGGGCTGTGGTAGACGATCGCGACAGATTTTGAGGATAAAGGCATAGCGATAAAAACAAACAAATTTAGTCAAGTTTAACACTAATTCAAATTTTAACAATTCTTGTAAAAATCATTCAAATCAGAATCAAATTGAAAAAAGTGAAATCAATAAAGATTCCACTTCGTTCAAAAATTTCATTGAATATCTATTTTTATTTTTTTCATTTATTTTTTCATATAAGCAAATGTTGCCATACGGCCTGTTTTAGCATGTCGACGATAAGAATAGTAATCTTGATCTTGGCGATAAGAACATTGATCACCACCTAAAACTGTTGCTACACCATGTTGTTTTAAAATGAAGCGAGCAATCGCATAAAGATCTGCATAGTATTTACCTTGCTCTCCGTCTTGAAATGCTGTGTTTAATTCTGCATATTTTGAACAGAAAGCTTCTTTAACCTCTGCACCCACTTCAAAACAAGGCTGGCTAATTGCTGCACCTAACCATGCCCATGTTGGTTTTGACTTCATTTCTGCAAGCGTATTTTCAACAATACCACCTGCTAAACCACGCCAACCTGCATGTAAATTGGCAATTTCAGTACCTTCTGCATTACCTAAAACCACAGGTAAACAATCTGCGGTCATCATCATGAGTACATGACCTGTTTTTTGCGTCACCAATCCATCACCGATTAGCGCCACTAAAGGCATTTCTTCATTGATGGTATGGCAAATTGTGCTATGGGTTTGCGTCATCCACGTGATTTTATCTACACCGAACTCAGCAAACTCATCTAACAAAATCATGCGATGCGTTTGTACCCGCTTCGGATCGTCATTCACATGCAACGCCAAATTAAAACCATCAAGCTCAGATTGCTCCGAAGCCAAAGCTTTAGGATGCTGAATATGTGTCTGTCCGACAAATACGCCTTGTGGTAATCCTTGAACAAATTGCATGTGTTTCTGATCCTTTTATTCAATTCACTTTTTCAATTAATAAGCTTTATTTTCAGAACGTAAAACATCCAATAGATCAATAAAATCTTGTGGCCACGGTGCTTCAAACATCATTTCCTGCTTAGTTTGTGGATGAATCAAACCAAGTTTTGAAGCATGTAAAGCTTGGCGTTTAAAGCCACGTAAAGTGCTCGCTAATTTATCAGAAGCTCCAGCAGGTACTTTCACACGGCTGACATAGACAGGATCACCTACTAAAGGAAAACCAATATAAGTGAAATGAATACGGATTTGATGGGTACGCCCTGTCTCAAGCTGTGCTTGTACACGGGTAAAATGCTGAAAACGCTCTTTGACATTGTAATGCGTTACCGCATCACGACCGCCTGGTAAAATCGCCATTTTCACACGATCTACAGGATGACGTTTGATCGGCTCGTCGATTTTACCGCCAGCAATCATCGTTCCATAACAAATCAAGTCATAGACTCGATAAACTGTTTTTTTAGCCAATTGTTTACTGAGTGAAAATTGCGCCTCTAAATTCTTCGCAACCACCAATAAGCCACTGGTATCTTTATCGATACGATGGACTAAACCTGCACGAGTGAGTTCGGCTGATTTTGGATAATGGTAAAGCAATGCATTGACCAATGTTCCATTCGGATTGCCTGCACCTGGATGAACCACCATACCTACAGGCTTATTGATGACCATGATGTCATCATCTTCATAGATGATATCTAAAGGAATATTTTCAGGTTGTGCTGAAGTTTGAGCCTCAAGCTCAACCTCCAAAGTCAACATTTCATTGCCTTCACATTTATACTTTGGTTTGACAATGTTACCATTTACCAACAAATGACCTTCCTTCATCCACTGTTTAAGTTTTTCACGCGAAAACTCATTCCAAACAGTTGCTGCAACTTGGTCTATGCGTTGCCCTAAATAGCTGTCATCCAGTTGAAATTGCAACGATAAACGTGTTGCAGTCGGCGCAGAATTATGATTATCTGCATCCTCAGAATCTTCAAGTAAATTGAAATCATTTTCTGGGAAATTAGAATTAGAAGAGTGTGCTGAAGTCATTTGCTCATTCGGACAAAAGTGGTTTAATAGCGCAATTGTAGCCTATTGCCCGTATAAACAGAGGAATTTTTATGTCGCTACCACGTTATAAAGTCACAATGCTTGCTTTAACTGTAGGCTTAGCAACAGCTTTTGTAGGTTGTAGCAGCAATCCTAAGAAAGATGTTGTGGATACTGGCCCACAATCTAGCGAGCAAATTTATTTCAATAAAGCGATGAAATCACTAGATAATGGGCAATATGGCGACGCTGCAAAATCTTTAGAGGCAATTGATACCTATTATCCAACAGGACAATATGCGCAACAGGCTCAACTCGAATTAATTTATACAAAATTTAAGCAAAAAGATTATGAAGGTACGATCGCACTTGCAGATCGTTTTATTCGTTTGAATCCGCAACATCCAAATTTAGACTATGCCTACTATGTTCGTGGTGTAGCGAATATGGAGCAAAACTATGACAGTATGTTGCGTTATACTTCATTAAAACAAGCACATCGTGATGTTGGCTATTTAAAAGTTGCTTATCAAAACTTTGTGGACTTGATTCGTCGTTATCCTTCAAGTCAATATTCTGTAGATGCAGCAGAACGTATGAAATTTATTGGTCAGGAATTGGCTGAAAGCGAAATGAACGCAGCGCGTTTCAACATTAAACGTAAAGCATATTTGGCTGCTGTTGAACGCTCTCAATGGGTTTTAGAGCATTACCCACAAACTCCGCAAATCCCTGAAGCTTTAGCAACCATTGCTTATGGTTATGACAAATTAGGCGACAAAGCAACTTCAGAACAATATATTGAAGTGTTAAAGAAAAATTATCCTAATTTGGTTAAATCAAATGGCGAAGTAAATCTTCGTGCTGCACGTAAAGAAGCAAGCTGGGTCAACCGTGCAACTTTGGGTATTTTTGGACGTAGCGATAAAGCAGATCTAAGCACAGAAACAACGAATCAAACGACAGATGAGCAAAAATCAAGTCTTTTGAATAAAGTGAGCTTTGGCTTATTGGATCGTCCTAATCGTGAAGTTTCAAGCGAACCTGCACGTGCTGATGAAAGTTTGTATGACGGTCAGCGTAAATAATCATTAATTATTTTCACTTCTTCTTTTAGCTTTTTCTTTTTAGCGTCTAAGCTATTTTCGATTTAGTGATCAATGCGACAAATCAAGACGGGTTTCTACCCGTCTTTTTTATACATAGATATTTTTCAATTTCAAACTAAGGTACACTTTGTTTCTGTAATTTTGTACTCACTTTGGCTTTTCTATGGCAATTCCTCAACATACTATTGATCAAATCCTCGATCGCACAGACATTGTCGAGCTGATTGGTCAACGTGTGAAATTGAAAAAGACAGGTCGCACCTATTCAGGATGCTGCCCTTTTCATCAGGAAAAATCGCCATCTTTTCACGTGTATCGTGACAAACAGTATTATCACTGCTTTGGTTGCCAAGCCAATGGTAATGCGATTCGCTTTCTTATGGACATTGATAATCGCAACTTTATCGATGTGATGAAGGAATTATCCAGTCATGCAGGTGTCGAACTTCCCAAAGACAACCATGATAATAAAAAACTATCCTATAAACGTGAAGCCATAAAACCACAGCCAAAAGCTGAAATTAAAAAAGTAGAGTCGCCGCCTACTCAAACAGCAAATGAATCTGCTGTCGCAATCGACATTGACCCTTTTGAAGCATTTCAAAGCTATTCAGACTTTGACAATTTTGATCCAACTCAGTTTGGTGATGTCGGTTTTACTCAGCCGCCTATTGACGGCAATCTCTATGATTTGCTCGAAAATATTGCACAATTTTATGAACGTCAGTTACCCAATAGTAAAACCGCACAGCATTATTTTAAACATCGTGGGTTGAGCAAAGAAACCATTCAATATTGGCGCTTAGGTTATGCACCTGAAGATTGGCAACATTTAGAAAAAGCCTTTCCTCAAGATATTGAAGGTTTAAAATTACTTGGTTTAATTCGAACCAGTGATAGTGGACGTGATTTTGACCTATTGCGAGATCGCGTCATTTTCCCAATTCGTGACAGCAAAGGACGTGTTGTTGGCTTTGGTGGACGTGCGCTCAACGATGAAATCAAACCGAAATATATCAACTCACCCGATTCTGAAGTTTTTCATAAAAACCAACTGCTTTATGGCTTATATGAGGGGCGAAAAGATCGCGCGCAAAACTGGCTCATGGTTGAGGGCTATATGGATGTTATTGCCTTACAACAGAACGGGATTTCAGGCGCAGTCGCAACCCTTGGAACAGCCAGTAATGCTGACCATTTAAATATTTTATTTAAACAAAATAATCAAATCACCATTGCTTTTGATGGTGATGCTGCGGGTCAAAAAGCGGCTCGTCGTACTTTAGAAATTGCCTTACCTTTACTCAATGATGGTCGTGAACTGAAATTCTTTGTCTTACCGAAAGAGCATGATCCAGACTCGTTGATTCGTAAAGAAGGTTTAGAAATATTCAATCGCTTATGGCAACAGTCGCCATTATTATCTGATTTTGTATTTGCATTACTCAGTCAAAATTATGAAATTGGTACGCCTGAAGGTAAAAGTCAGGTCATGGCTGAACTGAATCAACTGACTGAATTATTGCCTAAACATGGTTCGTATCGTTATTTATTGCGTCAATTTTTTAAGGAAAAACTTGGCTTTAATAAAAAATGGCAACCTCAAGTCAGTTTGGATGCCACCCTTTCGTTTAAACAAAATATGGGCAATGAAGAGTTTGCCATCGCCATTTTAATGCAACACCCTTTTTTGTATATCCATTTCGAAGTTTTACGTGCCTTTATTGATCCGAATGAATTATTGGCACAAATCTTGGCGGTATTTGATCGTATTTTCGATGAATTACCTGATGATCAAGAACTCGCAACCTATTATATTTTAGGGGCTTGCAGTGCTTATCATTTAGAATTATCGGACATTATGCAACGTACTAATATTCAAGCATTTACCGAAGCACCTGAAATGGCGGATAAATTGGCTTCTGATTATTCTTTGGCTTTACAAGAAAAATATCTAAAACAGAAACTTAAATCACCGATTTCTTTAAGTGAATCGCGTAATTTACGTAAACAATTGAATGAACTCACTCGACAGATCAGTTTAAAGTTAGTACATAACTAATAGACTTCTTGCATAAGTCGAGTTGTGATGAACATTTATTTATATAATGGAAGTTCCCTCTCCTTTAAAAGGATGAGCGTTATTACGCGCAAGGGGGTGAGGATTTATATGATAAATCGCCCTCATCCCAACCTTCCCTTGAGCTATATATGGCGCAAGAGTAAGGACTCTCAATATTAATTTTCGATCACTTTTGACTTTTGCAAGATATCTAGTATGTTCATTTAAACTTTAAATGATAAAGATGAGGTCATATTTGTTTGAAAATAAAAAGATTTTATAGGTAAATTAAATCTCTCACATAGAGAGAAAATTATTTTATGTTCTTAGGCTTTCGTTCTTGCTCAAAAATATCCTGAATTCTTTCTTTCAACCATTCAAAATGTGAAGGATCTTCATCCTTCGCTGCTTGGCGTAATAAAATTGAAGAAGGATGCAAGAGCTTCTGCGTCAAACGATGTGCAAAATCTTCAAGAACATCTTGAGTATCTTCACCTGCCTGAATTCGCTCTAAAGCATGCGACAACTCCATCTGGCGTTGTTCTTCACCATGTTCACGAAATTGCTGAATTGTACTGCCTGCTTGATGAATCTTTTGATGTGTTACCAATTGAGTGACCAATTGATTCACCATCACTTCTGCTTCAACCGCTGCCTGACGACGATGCGCTAAATTTTCATCAATCACACTTTGCAGATCATCGACGCCATACAGATAAACGCCATCCAAACTTTCAACTTTTGGATCAATATCACGTGGTACAGCCAAATCAACCATAAGCATTTGTTGATAACGACGTTTTTTAAGTGCCACTTTCACATCTTTATAGGCAATCACTTGATGTAAACTACCTGTACAGCTAGAAATCACATCAGCACGATATAAATTTTCTGCAAGCTCAGTAAATGGAATGATTTCAACTTCAACACGATGTGCAATTTCTTGTGCTAAATGTTCAGCACGTTCAACACTTCGATTACAAATCAAAATTTTCGCAACGCCCATCTCTGCCAAATGTTTAGCAACTAAGCTATTCATTTCACCCGCTGCAACCACCATCACCGTGAGCTGATTCGGTTTACTAAAGACTTGAAGCGCAAGTTGTGCAACAGCATAGCCCATAGAAACGGCATGACTTCCGACAGCAGTTTCTGAACGTACACGCTTTGCTGCATAAAATGCATATTCGAAGATTTGACTTAAATTTTGTGAAACGATGTCAGCATCTTTGGCTAAAGCTAAGGCTGTTTTGACTTGACCGAGAATTTGAGGCTCACCCAACATCAATGAATCTAAACCACTCGCTACACGCATGAGATGTGAAACCGCATCGGTATTTTCATAACGATATACATGATTTGACAATTGCTTTACATCAATACCGTTTGTTTGGGCAAGCCAATGCAATACCATATCAGCATTTTCAGCCATGGCGTAAACTTCGGTACGATTACAGGTTGAAACCACCACCATATCATTCAGATTTTGATGATGACTTTGCTGTGCAAGTAAATCTTTTAATCGTTCAGGATTAAAAGCAACTTGTTCTCGCAACTCAACAGAAGCTGTTTGATGGTTGACACCCAATGCAAAGAAAGACATATCAGATCATCATTTCGCTAAATTTATGCTATTGTGCAATAACGGTGTCATAGAAAGCATTACTTGGATTCGGAAAAAAATTGCGTCAAATAAACAACCGCTTAAGCGGCTCGACAATTAAGCAATATTCTACCACATTGTTACTTGTAGGTAGCATGGCTTCTAGTGCTCATATTAGAGCATCTGGAGAATTTTATCATACAAAATATAATACAAATGCATTAAAACAAAGCATGATTGCTGAATTTTCACTGGCTTATCATGATACAGCAACTGCACTACATAACTATACTGTCCTTGCGATTCGCAGTAATTCCACCACGATTAAGCAACGCGCCTTGAATGTTGCTATTGAACAAAATGATTTACAAGCAGCTTTGGATATCGCGACTCATTGGGTTGTACAAGAGCCTGAAGACGTTCCTGCAAAATTTTATTTGGCGCATATTGCACTTAAATCACATGAATATGAGTTGGCTGCTGAAACCTTAGACAGCATTTTGAATATTGATCAAAATGCTGATCTTGAAAAGATTTTAGAAGGAATTTCACCTGAATCTGAAGAAGATCGCCAAAACTTGCTGAATACATTAACAGCAAGTAAAGAAAAAATAATCCATCTGTTCTGATTTTGATTGCTGGCTTAGAAGCACAAAATGATGAAATTGAACAAGCTTTAAAAACTGTCAATAAAGCCTTGCGTAAACGACCAAAAGTCACAGGCTTTATTCTAATGAAAGCCAATTTGCTTGAAGCTTTAGGCGATCAAGAAGCAACTTTGGACTGGTATGCACGTAGCAGTAAAAAGAACAAATATAATTTAGATATCCGTTTGGCTGAAGTGAAGTATTTAATCAAAATACAACAAGATGAATTAGCCTTAGAAAAGCTTGAAAATATTATTGAACATTGGCCAGATGCGGAAGAAGCTTTATTTATCGCAGGCTTAACCGCAATTGATTTAAAGAAATTTGATCAAGCTGAGCAATATTTGGTTGAGTTACGTTATTCATCTCGCTATCAAAACGAAGCTTACTTCTATCTCGCAGTCAATGCTGAACGAAAACAAAATGACGAAACTGCCAAAGCTTACTATCGTTTGGTCGATGGAAATTTATATACCGTTTCACGTCGTAATTTGATTTCGATTTATGAACGTCAAAACAAAGTAAATGATGCTTTACGCTTTTTAACGCAAGAACGTGTGAATTATCCTCAACATGCGAGCTTTTTATATCAGGCTCAAGCTGAAATTTTAAGACGTATGGGCAATAAACAAGCAGCACTGCGATTATTGAATGAAGCTGTTAAAAACTTGCCTGATGATCCTGAAATTTTATATTCAGAAGTGCTTTTACTTGATCCATTTGAAGATCGTGATCGTTTAGATAAAGCCTTAAAGCAATTATTGACTTTAGAGCCTAATAGCCCGACATACTTAAATGCCTACGCTTATA
Source organism: Acinetobacter sp. P8-3-8 (assembly GCF_000214135.1). Taxonomy (GTDB): domain Bacteria; phylum Pseudomonadota; class Gammaproteobacteria; order Pseudomonadales; family Moraxellaceae; genus Acinetobacter. Next base: position 70,021 of record NZ_AFIE01000009.1, on the reverse strand, counting down.
CACTGGCTTTACAAAATAGACGTTTAAGTGAAGCACGCTCTTATGCAGAACATGCATTGGAATTTGCACCTGAACAAGCTTCGATTTTGGATACGCTTGGCTATATCACTTTTTTACAAAATGATTTTGAAGCATCTTCGCAAATCTTAGCCAAAGCTTATCAATTGAGTCATAGCATTAACATTGGAGTGCGCTATGCAAAATCTTTGTATATGCAAGGTTCTTTAGCGCAATTTAATGAAGTGTTACAACAACTCAAACAAAATCATCCAAATGATCCTCAATTAAATCAATTAGATTCATTAATATTACCGCAACATATTAAAAAGAGTTAATGGCCCTTTATGCGCAACTTCAAGCACATTGCATTTCCCCTTATCGCTATCACCAGTCTGGCATTTACAGGTTGTCAGCAAGTGGTTAAACCTACACAGACCTCAACTACGGTAGGCGCACCAACTTCTGCAACAACCGATATCGTGATTGAAAAGCCATCTAACCAATTCAATTTGGAAGGGAAAATTGGTGTTAAAACACCGAAACAATCAGGCAGCGCATTCTATACATGGGTACAGGATCAACAAGATTTTAATATCCAATTGAGCGGAATCTTAGGTATTGGTAAAACTGTTATTGAAGGTAAATCAGGTGAAGTCACCCTAAATAGTTCAAAAACGGGGTTGATATCGGCTGAAAATCCTGAAGAATTACTCGAAAAAGCAACAGGTTGGGTTGCGCCAATTACGCATATCGTAGACTGGGTTCAAGCTGTTCCAGCCACTGAAAATGCACAAATCTCTCGTGACCAAACTCAACGAATTTCACAAATCATTGAAGATGGTTGGACTGTAGATTTCAGTTATAAAGATCAAGCGACATTGCCAAATAAATTGATTTTAAAGCAACAGCTTGAAGCAAATCAGGAAAACCGTATTACAATGGTCATTCAAAATCGTTAATTTATTTAAGTTCCTCATACTATGATTCGAGTTCCCTCGCCTGCTAAGTTGAATCTTTTTTTGCATATTACGGGTCGTCGTGAAAATGGCTACCATGAATTGCAAAGTATTTTTCAGCTGATCGATTTGTTTGATTGGCTTGAATTTACGCAAACAAATGATCCTGCGATTCACATTGATGGTTTAAGCGATGTCGATCAAGAACAAAATTTAATCTACAAAGCCATACAAATCTTAAAACCTTATGCTCAAAACATATCGGGATTAAATATTCGTATTGAAAAAAATATTCCAATGGGTGCAGGCTTGGGTGGTGGTTCATCCAATGCAGCAACAACGTTGATTGTGGTCAATCAACTGTGGCATTGCGGATTAAATACTGAACAATTAGCAGAACTTGGTGTTAAACTGGGTGCAGATGTCCCAATCTTTGTCCATGGTCGTAATGCATGGGCAGAAGGTATTGGTGAACACTTAACATTCATAGACTTAGATCAAAAACAATACATTGTGTTAAAACCTGATTGTTTTATCAGCACTCAATTACTTTTTTCACAAAAAACATTGACAAGAGATACGAAGCCTACTAAATTTTGCGCCTATCAGCTAAAGCCATCTGATTTTAGAAATGACTTTGAGCCACTGGCAAGAAGTTTATATCCTGAAGTCGATGAAGCAATGCAATACTTAGATCAGTTCGGTAAAGCAAAGCTTACAGGTACAGGTGCTTGTGTTTTTGTTGAAATCACTGAACAAATGAAGATTGATGATATTTTAAATCATTCACCCTGTAGAGCCTATTTGGTGAACAGCTTGAATGAATCACCACTCATTCATTTTAAAGTGTAATGATAGGGGCGTCGCCAAGTGGTAAGGCACCGGGTTTTGATCTCGGCATCCGTTGGTTCGAATCCAGCCGCCCCTGCCATCATTTTCATCTGTAGATCGTTGTATTTTTAGGGGCGTCGCCAAGTGGTAAGGCACCGGGTTTTGATCTCGGCATCCGTTGGTTCGAATCCAGCCGCCCCTGCCATTTTCAAGTTCAAAAGACAGAACAATTTATTGGTTATTCTGACTTGGTTTTTTGTTAAAAACCTTGACAGTGAACAGTAAAAATATTAAAGTTCTGCTCGCATTAGGGGCGTCGCCAAGTGGTAAGGCACCGGGTTTTGATCTCGGCATCCGTTGGTTCGAATCCAGCCGCCCCTGCCATCTAATTTCAAATTTGCCAACCGCCAAGGGTGCTTCATGCCCAATCTTGTCGTTTTTAGTGGAACTGCGCATCCACAATTCGCCCAAAAAGTCGTTAGCCACTTGCACATCCCTTTGGGTGCTGCCGCTGTAGGTAAATTTTCTGATGGTGAAATCACTGTCGAAATTACTGAAAACGTACGTGGTAAAGACGTATTTATCGTGCAACCTACTTGTGCCCCAACGAATGATAACCTGATGGAAATCTTAGTTATGGCTGACGCTTTGCGTCGTGCAAGTGCGGGTCGTATTACTGCTGTGATTCCTTACTTCGGTTATGCTCGTCAAGACCGTCGTCCTCGTTCAACTCGTGTACCAATTACAGCTAAAGTTGTTGCAGATATGCTAACAACTGTTGGAATTGATCGTGTTGTAATGATTGATTTGCATGCAGACCAGATCCAAGGTTTCTTCGATATTCCTGTAGATAACATCTACGGTACTCCTGCTTTGCTTGCTGACTTACGTCAACAACAACATCACAACTTGATGGTGGTTTCACCTGACGTTGGTGGTGTAGTACGTGCGCGTGCTGTTGCAAAACAAATGGGCGATATCGATCTTGCAATTATTGATAAACGTCGTCAAAAAGCGAATGAATCACAAGTGATGCATTTGATTGGTGATGTACGTGATCGTGACTGTGTTATTGTTGATGACATGGTTGATACTGCAGGTACTTTGTGTAAAGCTGCTGATGCATTGAAAACTTTCGGTGCTCGCAAAGTTGTTGCTTATGCAACACACCCAGTACTTTCAGGTAAAGCACTTGAAAATTTAAGCAAATCTGTAATTGATGAATTGGTCGTAACTGACACAATTCCATTATCAGATGAAGCTTTACAGCTTGGTAAGATTCGCCAAGTTTCTGTAGCAAGTATGGTTGCAGAAACAATTCGTCGTATTAACAACGAAGAATCTATTAGCGCGATGTTCGATTCTTATCTATAATAGCGCAAATTTTCAAAGCCCTACCCTTTGGTGGGGCTTTCTATCACTGAGCTGGTCGAAAGTTCAGTCTAATTAAACTCAATGAGGAAATGTCATCATGGCAAACTTCGTATTAAATGCAGTAGCACGTGAAGAAGCAGTTCAAGGGAAAGGTTCGAGCCGCCGCCTTCGTCTGCAAAATAAAGTTCCAGCAATCATCTATGGTGGTGCTGCTGAGCCTGTAGCTGTAACTTTAGAGCTTCGTGAACTTGTTAAAGCTTTAGAAAACAATGCTTTCTTTGAAGAAGTAATTGAAGTAAACATCGACGGTAAAGCTGAAAGCGTTAAAATCCAAGCTTTACAACGTCACCCAGCTAAAAATACTCCTATGCACGCAGATTTCAAACGCGCATAAGTATTTAATGGTGTAAATGAGTGAGTAAACTTTCACTGATTGTCGGTTTGGGTAATCCCGGTTCGGAATATGCCCAAACCCGCCATAATGCAGGCTTCTGGTTTGTAGAACGCCTTGCAGAGCAATATGGCATCCACTTAAAAACTGATTCTAAATATAAAGGGATTAGTGGTCGTGGTAATATTGAAGGTCAAGACGTTCGTCTATTGTTACCCACAACCTTCATGAATCTCTCTGGTCAAAGTGTTGTACCCTTTGCCAAATTCTATCAAATTAAACCTGAAGAAATTCTCATTGCCCATGACGAACTGGATATGGATCCGGGCGTAATTCGTCTTAAAACAGGTGGTGGGCATGGTGGGCACAACGGTCTACGCGACATTGTTCCACATATCGGTTCTAATTTTCACCGCTTACGCATAGGCATAGGACATCCAGGCGCGAAAGAGAAAGTTTCTGGGCATGTTTTAGGTAAAGCACCAAGCAGTGAACAAACTTTGATGGATGATGCAATACATCATGCTTTGGGCAGAACAAGATTATTGGTCAATGGGCAGATTCAACAAGCAATGAATCAAATTAATGCTTATAAACCTTGATTTTGATCAGTTAAAAAATATCCTTTGTTAAACAATTTTTCTTGCCATGATACATTTTTAAGAGCAAAATGCGCTTTCAAATGCATCCCCCTATTGAAAATTGTTATATAGACACCAAATAACAATCGTAAGGGCTAGACTCTGGAGACGCTAATCATGCTATCTCGTTTATTAAAAGCAAAAATCCACCGTTGTGTTGTTACACAAGCAGAATTACATTATGAAGGTTCTTGTGCAATTGACGGTAATCTATTGGATTTAGCTGGTATCCGCGAATATGAAGAAATTCACATTTGGAACGTGACTAATGGTAAGCGCTTCACAACTTACGCTATCCGTGGTGAAGAAGGTTCTGGCATCATTTCTGTAAATGGTGGTGCAGCGCATCAAGCCGATGTTGGCGATTTATTAATTATTGCAACATTTGGCGATTTTAGTAATGCTGAAGCTGATGCACATAAACCGCGTCTTGTTTATGCAAATCCAAATAATACTGTAAATCACACTGCAAACTGTATTCCAGTTCAAGTGGCTTAATTTTTACAGTTTAAAAAAATCCGCTAAATGCGGATTTTTTATTACCTGATTATTTTCAAATCTATAAAGCTCATTCTCATTGATTAGGTTTTCGCACGATCAAAACTGTCTAACCAATGCGCTTGCTTTTCACATCCTAAGTCCTGTAGCTGATTGCCTTTCAATGCATTGAGTATCGCATTCCCCTGCTCATCAACCTTAAATTCTGCATATTCTGCTTGTTGATAGCATTCTGCCAAACCTTCTGCAAATAAGAAACTCTTCGATGCAGGATAAAGCATCGTGTAGCGATTGTTTGGATTTTGCAGCACAAGTCGCTGTATCTGAACATTTTTAAGTGGTTCAAAACTGGTATGAATTACTCGCCTTTGCGGATCCAATTCAACATAAGTCACGATTGAGGACTTATTCTGAATGATTTGATCGAAATAATGACCTGAAAAAATATGCTCTTCTTGGTTAATGTTTTGCTGATTCGTGTTTTGCTGATCCGTATTTTCAAGTATCGAATTTTGAGGTGCAAAATACAGTTGATAATTCAGCCTCATATAATCACCTTGAAGAATCGAACGCGGGTCTACAGGCTGTAAGCGTACATAAATACTCTGACTATGTTTTAAATGCCATTCATTTTTGAAAATTAAACCTAAAAATACAGCAATACTCAAAAGTGCTAAACAAAGCGGAATTATTTTTTTCATATGCTTAACTCCTCTTTATTTTTAAATTGATTCAAACTCAGTGTCAGCAATAACAACACTAGACCAGACATAAAAATACTGAAGCTTTTAATCAGAAATGTCATCTCTAAGGAATAATATAAAAACCCTAAAATTAAGGCGAAAGTCACCAGTGCAAAAGCATAGATTACTTTATCTTGCTTTTTTAATGCCCAAGAAATGACGGCTAAACAAATAAAAATCTCGAAATAACCATAAAAAATTAACACGGCTGCAAAAAATGCCAAGATAATATTTGCGAATAAATGAAATTGCTTTTGGATATGTAAAAAGACAAAAAGAATAAACCACAGAATAGGTAAACCATAAGTGAGTATCGCTATATGCTCAATTTTGGCTAACTCATATTTGCCCAATAAGGTATAAATTCCCATTGAATGTAAAATAATCACTAGAACTGCAAGTAGTAAACTGCGTTGATATTCTTTAGGCTGAATGAATTTAATTGCAAGAATGGCAAAATAAAAAACATAATTCCAAAGCACTAAATAAGCAAAATTTTCAAAAAAACTTGTCCGACTCCAAAATGAATGGATATCTAAAATGTAGACAAAACCTGCTACATATAAACCTAAGATTTGAATAAAAATAAAGAACCAATGTGCCCGAATAAAATAAGCGATTATTAGCATGCCCAATTGTAAAATTACAATGGGAAGAATTAGATCGATTAAATCAAATGTATGAAAGATTACTGCGATTTGACCTGCAATCCACATACAATAAGCAAACTGCCTTAAAAATAGACCGTGCTGTATTTGATCTGCGCGTTTAAGTTTTAAAATATAAGCAGCGATAACAACAAAGACCACTCCCATAATTAATGAGAAATTCCCCCAGAATGTTAGCATCAACAATGCAAAAACGGCGCCAGCAATCCATGCACCAACAGCAAGCGGAATCGCATTAAATCGGCTCTGGGGAATGAAACGAATCAATAAATAAGTAATCAATGCAAACCATGCAAAAATAATCAGTGCAATAAAAAATAATTGGAAAACTTCATTACTGCTAAAGAAATCACTCAATATTTTAACAATCACCAAAGTGAATGTAATGCCTAAGCCCACTGCTGAAAGTGTGCTACACAATTGATCTTTATTTTTATAAAAGTAGGTAAACAAAATACCCAAAAAGACGAAGGAAAATATAAAATAAAGAATGCCTTTATCCGTATATAAATACATCACCATACTCCAAATAGAGAGTATGGCAAACCACAATATAAGCAGATAACGTAATTTCGAATAGTATCGAATGCAAAAATAGAATTGAATAAGTGCAAATATATGAATACTAATTAAAAACAATTTAGGATACTGATCCCCCCAAAAAGTTTGTATAAAAAACAGGAACAGCGCGATTTGGCTAATCACACATAGAAGAAGAAAAATGCCGATATTATGTCGATATAACCATGGCAAAAGTAATACCGACCAAATCAGAAATAATAAATAACTATCAGCACCAGTTTGATAAATCTGCCCGATCACTGCCAAGCTTAAACCGATCATCAAACCGCATATTGTATGTAGACACTGCACCAAGAAATCATGCTTTGTAAGCAATAAACTGCTGAGCGCACTCAACAATAATAATAGCTGTGGAATTGCCAACTGCATGGTCTGTGGCAACATGAACCAATTCGCTGCAACCAAATACAGCATGCTCACAGCAATCAATGTAAAGCCAAATACTTGTAAATGTTTAACAAATGATGCTGCATTCCAAGGATAGTGATGTTCTTGAATTTTTATCAATCCTTATTCCTCGCTTTTGTTTTTATCTTATGAAGATGAAATGTGTGTATCTTAATAAAGAACAACCTATTTCCAGTTCAATCCTTTACACCCAAGACTAATTTTTAAACATTTATTCCATACTAATTCAAATCATCAAAAATATTGTTTCTATTTAGCAATTATTAAATTTTTAGATTAACAAAGCTTTAGCAAAAATTGTTCTATAGATAAAACTGATCATTCTAAAAATGCCGCTGTTTTTCTTAATATTTGGGGCTATAATCAAAAGACATCGCTTCAGGGCGGGGTGTAATTCCCCACCGGTGGTGAATTGGTCTGATTTTTAATTTTTTAAATCATGCGCCAACAGCCCACGAGCTTATTGGGTTTCGAAAAATTTTCAATGAGCAGATTTGGTGAAATGCCAATGCCGACGGTATAGTCCGGATGAAAGAAGACGACGTTACAGCTAAAAATTTCCAATATCATCATTTTGGAAATGTTTTTGTACGCCACTATTTCTCATGTCCTGAAATGTTCAACCGTATAATTTTTTACGAGAGCGTTTCAATGTCTAGTTTAATTCAACCCGAAATTTTCTTTTCTACCCTTTCACCTGCAGATCAACGCATCGAACAAGCTTTAGAAGATATGCGCCAAGGCAAACCTGTTTTGGTCATGGACGATTTTGATCGTGAAAATGAAGCTGATTTGATTGTTGCAGCAGAAACATTAAATGTCGAAACCATGGCACGTATGATTCGTGATGGTTCAGGTATTGTCTGTTTAACGCTTTCTTCAGAACTTGCTGATCATTTAGAATTACCACCGATGGTGAATGATAATTCGAGTCAGTTTAAAACAGCCTTCACCATTACCATCGAAGCTGCTGAAGGCGTCACCACAGGTGTATCGGCTCAAGATCGTACCACAACGATTCATGCAGCCATTAAAGATGGTGCAGTTGCAAGCGATCTTAATCGTCCGGGGCATGTATTCCCTCTCCGTGGACGTGATGGTGGCGTACTCACCCGTCGTGGTCATACCGAAGGTTCTATTGATTTAGCCCGTATGGCTGGCTTAAAACCTGCTGGCGTTTTATGCGAAGTTACCAACCTAGATGGCACAATGGCTTCAGGTGTACAAGTTTTAGCTTATGCACAAACCCATCATTTAACCTTAATTACCATTGAAGAAATTGTGCAATATCGTTTAAAAAATAACATCTAAACCATTGTTATTTATAAATTGATAAGCCTTTAAAATCCCAGTTTAAATCATTAAGCTGGGATTTTTAGTTTTTACTTCCTATCTTCAAGCTGATACACAATCTTAATTTTTACTACGCCATAATGCCAAACCATAGCTCGGCCACTTTTGCGAAGCTTTAACATTATTTACCCCATACGCCACGGCAACTAAAGCAATTGATCCAGTGAGCACAGGAAAGAGTAAAAACGTCCAATCATAATGAATGCTATTGGCTGTTAATAAAATCACCAATGGATTTGCACCAGCAGGCGGATGTACACATCGAAAATACATCATCAAAGTAATGGCCAAACCTACAGAAACTGCGATACTCAAAACATTACTGCCAAACCATTTCAATAAACATATTCCGACCAAAGCTGAAATAAAGTGACCGAGAATCACATTTCTAGGTTGTGCTAATGGTGACTGTGAAACAGCATAAAGAATGACACAGCTTGCACCAAATGGCGCCATAATAAATGGGTTGTGCGATAACTTACTCAATAGCAGTAAAATAAAAATGCTCAGTGTTCCCCCAATAAAACATCTTATCATGTCTTGATTTTTCGGCCTTGGGGCTAGTTTTTCTTTTCCAGCAAATATTGACATAGAGATGCCCTCTTGATTGATTTATTGAGTTTTAGCGCGCTAAAATTAAAATAGTACAGATCTGTACTGTTTTCAACAATCAATTTTGAGAATCAAGTGATGTCTAAGTCAGCAACAAAAATTTTGACGACTGCCGAAGCACTTTTTAATGCACATAGTTTTACCAGTGTCGGCGTGGATTTAATCCGTGATGAATCAGGTTGCTCTAAAACAACCATGTATACTTATTTTAAAAATAAACAACAACTTATTGCAGAAGTTCTTAAACAACGAGATCTACGCTTTAGACAAAGCTTGATTGAATTTGTTGCTGATTCTGAGGGTCTTGGTGCATTAGACAAAATTTATGACTGGCATATGCTTTGGTTTCAGCAAGATCATTTTAAAGGTTGTTTATTCGTGCGAGCTGTCGCTGAGTCTTCTATTCAAGATACTGAAATTATAGAAATTTCAGTTGCACATAAAATTTGGCTACGACAATTCATCCATCATTTTTCACATCAAGTGAGTCAAGACCAAGTCGTAGCCGATTTATTTTACAATCTCATTGAAGGTTTAATCAGTAGATTTTTAGTTGAAGGCTTTGATTCAGGTATTGCCCAACAGCAAAAAACTGCAATGCTTCAACTCATCAAAAATTATACCGAACGACCTTCAGCAGCTCATCAATAAACCAATTTTAGCAAAAAGATTTATTAAGATATTGATGAAGGTATTGAATATTATGATGCCAACTTGTTTCGCAAAGTATTTGAAAGCAGTTCAGCAGCAATCAAATGTCCTGAATCTTGCGGAAATTTAAACACTGAAAGCTGAATATTTGCCTGAGCGAGTTCAGGTGCAAGTTCAGTAATCAATTGCTGAACAGTAAAAGGTGTGGCTTTAAACCCCTCCCAATCACCAACAGCATTGAACTCTGCAAAAGTTTTATCTGACCAAACTGGAAAAGCTTGAATACCTTGTGCATCATCTAGGAATGAAGCCCATCCTTCTCCGCACAATCCCCAAATTTCACCATTTTCTAGCACTTGTTCAATAAAAAACGCATACTTTTCTTCAATTTTTAATTGTTTAATGGCTTCTAATTCTTTAACTTCATTCATGATCATTCTCGTTTTTACGAATATTTATTTGACACAAGTCACATTATATATAATTTTAAATAACTATTTCAAAGATATTTTCTAATTCAGTCCTACAATTGTATTTTTTAATTGTTTAAACTTTTTTAAAATTTTGAATCACGCAGCATTAACAATCAACACATCCTTAAAGCATCGCTCTATCCACATGAATAATAAAATTAATTTTCTTCTAAATGTAAAATGCTTTGTCGAATCCCAACTGCTCTTAACCAAGCAAAATCATAACTTGCATTCGCCAATGCCAATACTCTGCGCTCAAACTCATCCCATAAAGGCTTAACTTGTTTTGAATCAATACCTAAACCACTGTCATGGGCTAAATTTCGATTTTTTTCACAGATTTTAAGTGCATGATAATACTTTCTGCCTTTAGACGCTGTGTCCAAAACACGTACATGTTTGCTATGAATAAAGCCTTCGACATGTTTTAAATCCGCTAAAGGCAATAAAGGTACAAGGATTTGATCAAGTTGCGCATCTAACCGTACCCACACAGCCAATCGCTGCTCAGCAGAATAGGTATTCCACTGAATCACTTCATGGTTAAAACGACGACAACCACGACAAACTGAATCACCAAATACCGTAGAACAACGACCTGCGCAAGGCGTTAATGATGGTATACGACGTTGGCTATTCAAAATAAGTTCCTCAAACAAGCAATCTAGCACACATTTTCAATGCTGAATTTCAATTTAGCCATACTATATATGGTATATAAAAAATGTTAAAGCACTAGATTTAGTATTTAAATCCATAAAATTTGTCTGCCTTAAAAATTCACTACAATGTGTATGGATTTCTCGCATATTCCAATAAATCACGTTAAAATGTGCGCCTAAAATTTTATCCTATTATTATACATTTGGAGTTTTCCATGAACGCTACTGTAGAACAGCTTGCACCTGTAGAACAGCAAGCGACCTCTGGTTGGGTTGTTGCAGCGCTTTATCAATTCAAAGAAGTTCAAGATCCTGCCGATCTTCAACAACGTCTTTTAGATTTGGTAAAAACCATCAACCTTTGTGGAACTCTAATTGTTGCAGGTGAAGGAATTAACGGTACAGTTGCAGGTGATCGACAAGCGATTGATTGTATAAATCAATTCCTTTTAGGTGAAGGTTTCAATGCGATGGAATATAAGGAATCGCATAGTGATGAAAAACCTTTCCGTAAAATGAAAATTAAACTTAAAACTGAAATTGTAACGCTTGGTGTTGAAGTAAAGCCACGTGATCTTGTGGGGCATTATCTTGACCCTAAAGAGTGGAATGAACTGATTGCACGTGATGATGTGATTTTGATTGATACGCGTAATGACTATGAATACAAAGCGGGTACATTTAAAGGTGCAATTGATCCTAAAACAGAAACGTTCCGTGAGTTTCCAGAATATGTAAAACAAAACCTAGAACAACACAAAGACAAGAAAATTGCGATGTTCTGTACAGGTGGTATTCGTTGTGAAAAATCAACATCATTGCTTCTTCAAGAAGGTTTTAATGAGGTTTATCACCTTAAAGGTGGTATTTTAAAATACCTTGAAGAAACCCCTGCTGATGAAAGCATGTGGGAAGGTGAATGTTTTGTATTTGATGGTCGTACAGCCGTTACACATGGTGTCGAAGAAGGTTTAAACACCAAATGCCATGCTTGCGGATGGCCTTTACTTCCTGAAGAAGTTGAATTAAGCAGTTATGAACATGGTGTTTCATGTAAATACTGTATTGATAAAACTTCGGAGAAACAAAAAGCAGGCTTCCGTATGCGCCAATCACAAATTGTTGCTGCAAAACGTAAACGTCTTTAATTTAAAACTGACAATCGAATAAAAATCATTTCAATATTCATTGGTAATGACCCAAACCGTAGCCTTAAAACTACGGTTTTTTATTGCCAAATTTAAATCACAAAAAATAAACAAAGTTCACCAATCTTAGTGATTGCTTTTCACCACAACATTGCTAATTTACTTGTATAAACTTAAATAAAATCAGCTTTTTAACGCAACACAAAACCGTGACACATACATCAGTTGTAATAATTTTAGGAGTACCGCTATGCAAAAAGTGACTTCAAAATATTCACCTCATTTAACGATGACGCATCATCATGCTGTACTGCATAACTTAAACATGTTGAGAAAACGTGTTGACCCATTACAACTCGAAAAATGCTTAAATCAGCAACCACATTTTTTAATCCTGATTTTAGGCTTAGTCACAGGTTCTACCATCGCTATGGCAATCGGATATGGTCTCAAAGCCAATTTTACCCTGTCGTTATTGCTGATCCTTATTCCCATTGCTTTGTGTTATTTATTGCGCAAAGTCTATATTTATACCGTATTGCATTTTCAAGATTAAGCTGCATTTGTGAATACAATCTTTTAAATACAAATTCCTACTGTTCATTTATCAAATAAAATCTTAGGATGTGTCTAACATCCTATTTTTATTTATAAAATGACCGATTGGATTATTTCTATCATGGAGCAGTTGGGGTACTTCGGTATTGCTCTACTTATGTTTTTGGATAATGTCTTTCCACCCATTCCCTCTGAAATTATTATGCCTTCTGCGGGCTTTGCTGCATCACAAGGTCAATTAACACTATTTGGCGTTATTATTTCAGGAAGTATCGGCTCTTTAATTGCCGCTGCTGCACTGTATTGGATTGGTCGTAAAATCTCACATGACGCACTGTTCAACTGGATTGACCAATACGGTAAATATCTTTTTATCAAATCAGATGATGTTAAAAAGGCCTTAGATTGGTTTGAACATTATGGACATCGTGTGGTTTTCTTTGGACGTATGGTTCCTGCCGTTCGCTCTCTGATTAGTATTCCAGCAGGGATGAGTCGCATGCCCTTCTGGAAGTTTATGAGTTACAGCGCATCAGGAACTGTCATTTGGACAACATTCCTCGCCTGTGTTGGTTTTTATTTTGGAAATAATACTGAATTGATGCAACAAATTTTTAGCCGTGTAGGTTATGTGATTATTGCATTGTGTATTCTTTTTGGTTGTATTTGGCTCTATAAAAAATTTTATCAAACTAAATAATATCAATATTATACAGCGATAATCGCTTTTGTAATCAATCATGAGGTTTCTATGGATTATCAATTTTGGCACCAACGCTGGCAGGAAAATCGAATTGGTTTTCATCTGCCACAACCTAACCCATTATTGCTCGAAAACTTATCTGCCCTTTCCTTGGATAAAGGTGCACGTATTTTTATGCCACTGAGTGGTAAATCCCTAGACATCGGTTGGTTACTTGCTCAAGGCTTTCGTGTTGTCGCGATTGAATTGAGTCAAAAAGCAGTTGATGCACTCATACTTGAATTACAACTTGAATTTACACAACATCAAGTCGGTGAATTGGTTCATTATCAACATGATCAACTCGATTTATTTGTTGGTGATATTTTTCATCTAAACAAAAATCTACTGGGTCATGTTGATGCTATTTATGATCGTGCTGCATTGGTCGCTTTACCTGAAACAACACGTAAACAGTACACAGCTCATCTTATTGAGCTTGCTCATGTTCCACAATTAATCATTAGCTATGAATATGATCAAGATAGTTATGAAGGCCCTCCCTTTTCTGTAACTGAAGCTGAAATTCATCAACATTATCAGCATGCTTATCAGATTAAGCTGTTGGAGCAGGTTGATTTATCAGACAGTTTTAAAGGGCAAAATGCCATGGAAAAAGTGTGGTATTTAAAACCTAAACTTGAGAAATAAAAAAGCACCTCCGAAAGGTGCTTTTCAATGCAATTAAATGGCAAGCTTAGCTTACTGTGTGATAGCGTGATACTTGAGTCGCAATGATAGCGACACAAGAAATATCACTTCGCTGGCGTATGATACATCAGATAGATTTCATTTAAATTGTCTGGAATTTCTTCAGCAATTTCATCCATCAATTGTCCATTGCGACGGAAAGATTCCATTTGAGGATCTTCATCGTCCACACCACTGAACACCATCATTGGTAGGGTTAAGTCTACAACTTGCTCTTCATATTCTGGTGCAAACCAAGCATCTTCATTGAGGAACATTGCATCTACAAAACCAACGCTCCAGTCGCCTAGACTTGATTCTACGTCTGCTTCTTCAATTTCAAAAGGAAATTCAATCCCTTCTTCATTGGCTAAGTTCTGACGAATTGCATCTAACCATGCCTTAATTTGCGCAATGATTTCAGCAGGTACTTTCTTTTGATTATTATCAAATAGCTCATCTAGCCATTGATCAAAAGTTGGACCTACTGCAGTCGCACACAAAAATCCATGAGTCGCAGCAAAATCTAGACCATATTCATTTTGGTCACCATCTAAATAGTCACTTAACAGATCTAAATCTAAAGCACTCATTTTATTTCCAGTTCAATGTGTATCAGGGTGAAGCATAGCATTTTCCCACACTATGCCCAATGTATTTTTAATCTTCTTCATCGTCGTCAAGATCGTCATCATCAAGATCATAATCAAAATCTTTTAATTCGCGTTCTAAACGGCGTTGAGCAAGTAAGTCATCTATTAAACGACGCTTTTCTAAGGATTCTTTAGCGCTAATTTTGCTTGATGACTCATCAAAACTAACATCATCATCACCGTAGTTATCATCTAGTTCAAAATCTGTAGAAGACACTAAAACTACCTCATAATGAAAAAAAGTGAATGGGTCTAGGCGCTATTTATCCCTGTTCTAAAAACTTGTCAAGTTTTATTTGTTTTTTTCGCATTCAAATCGATTTTGGGGCTTTTTTTCTGACCAATTTTTATGGCATGATATAATCCACCCTGCGTCTTTCTGTTTTACGATTGATTCCAGACTGAAACTCGCACGGGATGAACTTGAAAACAACAATTTCAACCCCACCTATTGCACTGAATTTAAATTTTTTAATATTTCACCAGACAGTTTTTTTACTGTAATTCACTGGTGGGATACCTGTGCTATTCACAGATTTATTGATATGAATTGTGCTATTATGCACGGTTTTTTACTGCCACTGATTCAACGAGAAGAGAGTAAAGATGAGCGAAATGCATTCCCCTACTTCACAAGTAGCGGCTCTTATTAGCCGAGGCAAAGAACAAGGTTACTTAACCTACGCTGAGGTTAACGATCATCTCCCAGACTCGATCACTGAAAGCGAACAGATTGAAGACATTATCCAAATGCTTCAAGACGTTGGTATTCCTGTACACGAACGTGCACCAGAATCTGATGATACGATGTTCGAAGGGAATAGCGAAGCTGCTGATGAAGTTGCAGAAGAGGAAGCTGCTGCCGTACTTGCTTCTGTAGAAAACGAACCTGGTCGTACAACTGACCCTGTGCGTATGTATATGCGTGAAATGGGTACTGTTGAACTGTTGACACGTGAAGGCGAAATTAGCATTGCCAAACGTATCGAAGAAGGTATTCGTGATGTACTGCATTCAATTGCATATTGGCCAAATGCAGTCGAAGTAGTTTTGCAAGAATATAAAGATTATGAAACAGGCGAACGTCGTCTTGCCGATATTTTATCAGGTTATTTAGATCCTGAATCAGACGAAGTGATTCCAGAAGTTATTGAAGAAGAAACTGAAGAGTTAGAAGATGATGAAAGTGCATCTGCTAAACCGACCAAAGATGTAAAACTGGATGATGATGACGAAGAAGAAGAGTCTGAAGGTGATGATGACTCTGAAGGTGAATCAGGTCCAGATCCAGAAATTGCTAAAGCTCGTTTTGATGAATTAGCCTCTGTTTGGAATAATGCCAAAGAAACACTTGCTAAACACGGTCGTAATAGTGATGAAGGCAAAGAAGCGATTGAGTCACTTGCTGCTGTGTTTATGATGTTTAAATTTACGCCTCGTTTATTCGACATCATCTCTGAAATGATTCGTGGTACGCATGAGCAAATCCGTACTTCTGAACGTGAAGTAATGCGTTATGCAGTTCGTCGTGGTCGTATGGATCGTACTCAATTCCGCACATCATTCCCAGGTCAAGAATCAAATCCAGCTTGGTTAGATGAACAAATTGCCAAAGCACCTGCTGAATCAAAAGCATATTTAGAAAAAGTTCGTCCTGATGTCTTAGCATTCCAACAACAGATTGCTGACATCGAAAAAGAATTGAATCTGAATGTGAAAGAAATTAAAGACATTTCTAAACGTATGGCGATTGGTGAAGCAAAAGCACGTCGTGCGAAAAAAGAAATGGTTGAAGCTAACTTACGTTTGGTTATTTCGATTGCGAAAAAATACACCAACCGTGGTTTGCAATTCCTTGACTTGATTCAAGAAGGTAACATCGGTTTGATGAAAGCCGTGGATAAGTTTGAATACCGTCGTGGTTATAAGTTCTCTACTTATGCAACATGGTGGATTCGTCAGGCGATTACCCGTTCGATTGCAGACCAAGCACGTACCATTCGTATTCCAGTACACATGATCGAAACTATTAACAAGATCAACCGTGTATCTCGCCAACTTCTTCAAGAAATGGGGCGTGAACCGACACCTGAAGAGTTAGGTGAACGTTTGGAAATGGATGAAGTTAAAGTTCGTAAAGTGCTTAAAATCGCTAAAGAACCGATTTCGATGGAAACACCAATTGGTGATGATGAAGATTCGCATCTTGGTGACTTCATTGAAGATGGCAACATCACATCTCCAGTGGATGCAGCAACATCTGAAGGCTTAAAAGAAGCGACACGTGAAGTTTTAGAAAACTTAACTGAGCGTGAGGCGAAAGTATTGAAAATGCGTTTTGGTATCGATATGCCAACGGATCATACTTTAGAAGAAGTGGGTAAACAGTTTGATGTAACACGTGAACGTATTCGTCAGATTGAAGCGAAAGCGTTACGTAAATTACGCCATCCTTCTCGTTCAGAACACTTACGTTCTTTCTTAGAAAATGACTAATCTAAGATTACTTTGAGGACTTGAAAAACAATCGAGTATCCCCATTTAGTAACTAAGAGAAACACAAAGCCTGCATTCTCGCAGGCTTTGTCTATAAATTAGAGGTGAAATATGTTAGACCGCACTCCATCTCGCGAATTACAAGAAGATCTTTGGGTTTTTCCAATGGATTATCCAATTAAACTGATTGGCAATGCGGGTGAAGAACTTAAAGGCGCAGTTGTAGAAATTTTGGTAAAACATTTCCCAGAATTTGATGAAGCAACACTTGTTGTACAACCATCACGTACAGGCAAGTATCATTCGATTACTGCGCAATTACGTTTTGAAGAACTTGAACAAGTTCATGCCCTTTATGCTGATCTAGCTGCTTGTGAACATATTCGTACAGCACTTTGATCCAAAATGAATAGAGCAACACACTGCGATTGTGTTGCTCTATTTTTTATCTTAAATTTTCAGATTTAAATACAACAAAGCGTTTATTCAATCCCATCCTGATATTTCACCGAAGCATGTGCGCCATTACAAAATGGTTTATTCGAAGATTTTCCACAACGACACAATGCTTGACGGTTTCGAATTTCATAAGATCGACCATCAGCACTTTCTGCGCGAACACCTCCACGTACCATTAAAGGTCCGCTGCAACCAATCCCAGGATCTTCAATTGGATAAATGCCCGCATCTTCTGCCGTTTCTATGGGCTGTAAAGTTTTCTTATCCCACACCAATAACCGTCCAGCAGCACAATTGTGTACCATAAATTCCGTCAATTTTTCGTGTTCTTCTCCCTGCATTTGCACTTCATTCCAAACACGATTTCCATTGTCACAAAATCTTGAAAACGCACAATAATTTTCATTATCAGTCAAAATTTGAGTAGGTCCATCAATTTCTGAGGAACCTTCAAGCAATGGCGCAAAGTTCTCTGCTTCTGTAAGGTCTTCCCCTGCTTTTAAATGTGATCCATCACAAAATGGTGCATTTTTACTGTGCCCACAGCGACATAAATACATTTTGTCTTGAACTTTAAATTCTTTACCTTGTCGATATTGTCCCGAATTTCCAGACGCATTCTTTTCAATAAAAACTTGTAATAGTTTTGGGCTGCCATGAACTAAATATGGGCCATCTTTCGTGACTTGAATATAAATAGTGTCAGGTGCTACGGTTGTACCTGTTTGAATAATATAACGTGGTTGCGTTGTCATTTTAATATCTTCCATGTCGTTGTTATCTTTTATAGAATGCATCGATTTTAAAAAATTAAATCAGCTTTTTTGTAATAGATAAAAATTATTCTCATTTCAATTTTGCGTTAATGTTGATATAGAAATTGAAGAAATATTGACTTAATCTCCTAAGACTTAGCCATTCTTTACTAAATTTATTTATAATCAATTTTATTTGAATTTTTAAAGGACGCATGTCAGTGAATGATGCTGTTCTGAAACCCTCTCTTATTATTCGTCAATATCTTGAACTCACCCCTTATTCAGACCGTTTTCAAGAAATGAAAAGCTACACTGAACAACGGGATGAAAATTCTCCGGATCAACTTTGGATTTTGCAACATCCTGATGTACTTACTCAAGGACAAGCAGGCAAACCTGAACATATTTTAATCCCGACAAATATCCCTGTCGTGCAATCAGATCGTGGCGGGCAAGTCACGTGGCATGGTCCGGGTCAAATGGTCATTTACTTCATGTTTGATTTAAATCGATTGAAATGGAATGTCCGCACTCTGGTAACTTATGCCGAAAATCTAATGATTAATTTACTCAAAAAATACGATATTGAGGCCTATGCAAAACCTGATGCGCCCGGTGTATATGTTGATGAGCGAAAAATTGGATCACTTGGATTTAAAATCCGTAAAGGGCGTAGTTATCACGGTTTAGCATTAAATATTGACTGTAATTTAGATGGTTTTCATACCATTAATCCATGTGGTTATGCAGGCTTGGAAATGGTTCGAGTCAGTGATCTTGTTAAAAATTATCCTGATTACAAGCAATTATGTCATGATGTGATTGAATATTTGCAACAGAGCGGTTACTTTAATGACGTTGAAGTCATTTCTACATAAATCGCTTTCTTTTTATCTTAAAACAAATTAGAGTAATTACTCTAAAACAGAAATACAATTCATAAAAGGGACAAGCGTGTGATTTCAAGTAAATCTGTCAAACCCGCTTTAGAACAAGCTTATGTCAAAGTCATGATGGATGTGATTGGCAGAGGCTTGGTTATGGCGAGTCAAGTTGATGACGAAATAAAACATGAAGTATCAGTCTTCCCTGTTGGTTTTACGCTCTCAATGAAAGTATTCCCAAACGGAGCTGCTTTTATTGCCAGAGTGAATCAAAACCACCAATTGGAACTGGTAAAATCTTTAGACACTAAACCTGATCTTTCCATCATTTTCAAACATGTTCATCATGCTTTTTTAGTTTTTTCTTTCCAAGAAAGTACAGCGCAGGCTTTTGCTAATGACCGTATGATTGCGGATGGCGATGTTGCTTATGCCATTCGTTTGGTGCGTTGTTTAAATAAAATGGAAGCTTTAATTTTACCGAAACTGGTCGCTGAACTTGCGGTGAAAGAATACCCTACCGATTTATCGTTAAAAGAAAAACTTGCTGGTGCTGCAAATATTTATCTAAAAGTTGCCCAATCATATTTAAAAAGGAGTGCTTAACCCATGGCTAAACCATATTACGAATTTTTCTGTCCTGTAAAAGTGATTGCTGGTCATGCTGCACTCGAACATATTCCTTTTGAATTGGCTGTTTTAGGCTCAAAACGCCCAATGATCATCACCGACAAAGGTGTACGTAGCAATAATCTTTTAGCGCCTATTGAAGCATCTTTCGAATCGACAGATATTGAAATCGGTTTTATTTTTGATGATGTTCCACCTGATTCAAGTTTAGAAACAGTCCGTGCTGCAGCGCAGGCTTATCGTGCAAATAATTGTGATGCGATTATTGCTGTGGGTGGTGGTTCAGTCATTGATACTTCTAAAACGGCAAATATTCTTGTTTCTGAAGGTGGTGATGACCTTTTAAAATATTCAGGCGCACATAATCTTCCGAAACCGCTTAAACCTTTTTTTGTGATTCCAACAACATCAGGTACAGGCTCAGAAGTTACACTTGCTGCTGTCGTATCGGATAATCAGAAAAATGTGAAGTTAGCTTTTGCATCAAACTACTTAATGCCTCATGCTGCAATTTTAGACCCTCGCATGACACAAACTTTGCCACCGCACTTAACGGCAATGACCGCTATGGATGCGATGACTCATGCAGTTGAAGCCTACACTTGTATGGCAGCCAATCCGATTTCAGATGCCTATGCAACGGCTGCAATCAAAAAAGTAAGCAATAATTTATTTAATGTTTTAGAAAACCTAACGGATGCGAATGGTCGCCTTGAATTGGCTCAAGCATCAACAATGGCGGGAATTGCGTTTTCGAATTCAATGGTTGGCATAGTCCATTCTCTAGGTCATGCTTTAGGTGCTGTCGCTCACCTGCCCCATGGTTTATGCATGAATTTGTTCTTACCTTATGTTTTAGAGTACAACAAAGATGTGAATGGTGACAAAATCGCTGATTTACTGTTACCGCTTGCAGGGCCAGACATTTATGCGCAAACACCTGCAAACGAACGTGCCAATAAAACCATTGCAACTTTAAATGAAATTCGTGATCGTTTATTTGCTTTAACCAAACTTCCACGTACTTTGAGTGAAACTGGTAAAATCACTAAAGAACAATTGGATGATGTGGCTGAGAAAGCATTAAATGATGGTTCAATCATTTTCAATCCGAAAGAAGCAACATTGAAAGATTTAAGAGACATTTTAGAAAAAGCTTGGTAATCGACTCAAATGCTTAAAGCATAGTGTGAATAAAAGCCCGATGTTTAATCAACATTGGGCTTTTGCTATTTTGAACTTAAAGTCATCTATTTTTTAGACAAGTTGGTACATTTTCTGCTAAAAAACTTAACAAAGTTACTGACAAAAGCCACCTTTTTAGAGTAGATTGGCGAACTTTTGTTTCATTTGTAGGGGGGATCGTTCGTCTCAAACGATCCTTATAAACATGACTGATCCTTGATCAACGATTAAGAGGACAACGCCGTTGACAAATATCCCTGGGACTCAATCGGCAGCTAAACTGCAAAAAACGCTTGGCTTTTGGCACATCATTATTATTGGTTTGGCATATATCCAACCGATGACCCTATTTGATACTTTTGGATTAGTATCTGAAGAAAGTCATTATCACGTTCCAACCTCTTATATTATTGCGCTGATTGCAATTTTATTTACATCCATTAGTTATGGTCATATGATCCGTCGATATCCTTCGTCGGGTTCTGCATATACCTATGCGCAAAAATCCATTCACCCAAATGTTGGCTTTATGGTGGGTTGGTCTTCTTGGTTAGATTATTTACTCTCACCAATGGTCAATATCATTCTTGCTGTGATTTATTTGGAAGCATTATTCCCAGAAATCAATCATTGGGTTTGGGTTATTGGTTTGACTGCTGTAATGACCGCAGTGAATTTACGGGGTGCTAAATTCGTTGCAAACTTTAACAGTTTGATCGTTTTCGTACAGTTGGGTGTGATTGCATACTTCACATGGATGGTCTATCAACTTCTCGCAAGTGGTGTCAATGCCGATGGTACTTTGGTTAATGCCAAATACCAATTGTGGAGTTTAGAACCGTTTTGGAATGAGATGACTGCATTAGGCCCACTGATCACTGGTGCAACATTACTGTGCTTCTCGTTCACAGGCTTCGATTCACTCAGTTCTCTTGCGGAAGAAACTAAAGATACTGAAAAGACATTGCCACGTGCAATTTTCATGACTGCTTTGTTTGCAGGTGTGATCTTCATTATCAGCACTTATTTCATGCAAATTTACTTCCCGAACGATCCTAAGACCTACTTTGAAGATGTTGCTGCGACGCAACCAGATATTCTTCAAGCTGTGGGTGGCGCTGCCTTTAAAACAGTTGTGCTGTATTTTGCGATTGTTACAGTGATGGCTTCAGGTATCTCAGCACACGCTGGTGTATCACGCTTGATGTATGTGATGGGACGTGATGGTGTCATTAACAAGAAAGTCTTTGGTCATATCAGTTCAAAAAGCTTTACACCTTCATACAATATTTTGATCGTTGGTGCTGTAGCGTTAACTGCAGGCTTTATGGATCTTGATATTGTTATTTCAATGATCAGTTTTGGTGCTTTAACTGCATTCACTTTCGTGAATTTGTCTGTGATCTCGCGCTATGCACTGCGTGATGGTCGTACCAAAACGTTTAAAGATATTTTAAGCTTTGTGATTATTCCTTTGCTTGGTTTTATCAGTATCTTTGCAATGTGGCTTGAAATTGAAGAAACAGCATTGAAATTCGGCTTGTGGTGGGCGATGTTCGGTATCCTTTACTTAGGTTATAAAACCAAAGGTTTCCGTTACCCTGCTCCACAACATAATGAACATGAATAAGCTTTCGCTGGCATGATTCAAAATCGACAAAAGGCGCATGATGCGCCTTTTGTTTTATTCATTCGACTTAAATGCTCAGAGTTAATTTAATCTACAAATTTATTCACAATCGTTTGAACACGTAGTGCATACAATTTAGCTGTATCCAAGTCTCCTGAAGGAATTTCGCTTACACTTGCATCTGCTGGAGATTGCACCAATAAGCCCACAGAACCACCCAGATTATTCACATCAGCACGCGTCGCTGCTTTGGTATTTGATGGTGCAAGACCTAGGCTTACCCAAATACCACCATGTTGTGAAGCCAGTGTTTGCAAGCTAATGAGAGTCACTTGTTTATCACCATTCATACTTGCGCTATTGGTAAAACCTGCAAATATTTTATCTTTCCAACCTTGGGTAAACCAAATCTTAGATGTTGCATCAGCAAACTTTTTAAACTGCCATGGCACACCAGCCATATACGTTGGTGCGCCAAAAACAATACCTTGAGCCGCATTTAGCTTGTCCCAAGCATCTTCAGGAACATTGCCTTCCTGATCGACTTCAATCAATTGCGCATCAATTTCACGTGCAAATGTTTCTGCAATAACTTTGGTATGACCGTATCCTGAATAATAAACAACAGCGATATTTGACATTATGAATTCCTCATGAATAAATGTTTTGTGCTTAAAAATTTTATTTAAATCTAAGAATTAAATCTTCACATAACTTGGGATAGCCGCAGTGAGATCTTGTTTCAATTTTTGAGTAGACTCCCCGACCAAAACCTCAAATGCATTTTGCTCAATCCCATCAAAAACTTGTTCTGCAACCGTTTTCGGTGAGATTTTAGGAATATCCAAGGTTTGAGTTAAGTCAGTATCAATAAATCCGACGTGCACACCCATGACATGCACATTCGACTGACTCAAAGCTTGACGCGTGGAATTGGTATAAGACCACGCCGCTGCCTTAGATATCGCATAACTTGCAAGAAATGTACTGGGTTCCCAAGACACATCTGACAAAATATTGACGATATAACTTTCACTATTTTTCTGCAAAGTTGAAGAGAAATATTGCGTACTACCAATGACGCCATACAAATTCGTTTCTAGAATTTTACGTGTTGTTGTCATTATTTCTGAATCTACAGGACTTTGATTTAATCTTGCAATACCTGCATTGTTAATCAATATATTTACATCACCACATTCTGCAACTGCTTTTTGAATGGATTCACTATCTGTTACATCAATTTGAATGGGAGTAATCCCCACTTCATTAAAACCTGCTGTGTTGCGCATACCTGCATATACTTTTTTAGCGCCACGCTGTAATGCTTCTTTGGCTAAAACCAATCCCAATCCACGATTAGCGCCTGTAACAAAAACCACTGCATCTGTTATTTTCATCGGACTATGCTCAAAATTGAAAAGTCTTTATTTCATATTGAAGATCATTCACTGAACTTCACTTGATCTGATTGAGTTATGATATACTTTTGAAACCTAGTATCAATTAGTTACTAGCTGGTAACTGGTCTCTTTTTTGTATTGATTGTATTAAAAACCGATGATCAAGGTGATTTAAAATGACTAATGCTTTCAATTTTAATATTTTTCATCCCAATTGCCCTGCCCGATCTTTTTTTGAAAAATTTGCAGATAAATGGATTCTATTAATTATTTATCGCTTAGATCAACAGTCTCAACATTTTAACGAACTGAAAAAAAGTTTGATTGGAATTTCTCCAAAAGTACTTTCGCAAAAACTTAAAATATTGGAACGAGATGGTTTTATCTCTCGTACTATTCACGAGAATAATGTGATTCGTGTTGAATACGCACTCACTCCTTTAGGGTTGGAATTTGCGCAAACAGCGTTGTCATTCAAAATATGGGCTGAGGGAAATATGCAACATGTGATTCGTGCACAAAGAAAATTTGATGCGGCTCAAGTCGAGCTTGAACAAAATGCTTAAACAGTGGTGATGAGTGAATAATCGATATGAAAAATATCAATTGTACTTAGGGTCTGCTGATTCAAGAGGATTAACGCTATTTTTATTGAAAATAAGAAAAATCATTAAAATTTTGTAATTATAATATGTCGCTATAAGCTTTTGATACCAAGTGAATTAAGCAATGGATTCACTTTGGTATCATCACAATATTGTTTGAATGGTTGATTAAATAAATTAAACCAATTCTTTAAACCCTTGCTGACGCCAAGCTTCATAAAGAATAACAGCAGTTGCATTGGATAAGTTTAAGCTACGAGAGTTTGGCGCCATCGGCAGACGAATCCAATGTTGTTGCGGAAACATCATACGAACATCTTCTGGTAGGCCACGTGTTTCAGGCCCCATTAACAACGCAATCGAACGATTTAAATCAGAAGTGTGCGGTGTTTCTGTACCTTTGGTGGTTAAAGGATAAATGGCATTTTGATCAATCCCTTGTGCTTCAAGATGAGCCAAACATTCTGCAAAATTTTCCCAAACTTTCATATGCGCCCATTCATGATAATCCAAACCTGCACGGCGCAGCTTTTTATCATCCAACTCAAAACCTAAAGGTTTGACCAAATGTAATTGCGCACCAGTATTGGCACATAAACGAATGATATTCCCAGTATTTGCAGGAATTTCAGGTTCAAATAAAACAACATGAATCACAAGATATCTCTACTTTAAAATCTCCCCCGAACTCCGCTTTCTTAAAGAGGAGAATTTCTCCCTTTTTAAGAGGAGCTTGGGAGGAATTGCCATTGCAACTGTTCACGTAAACTCACCACTTCACCAATAATGGTCAAAGTTGGTGCTTGAATATGATTTTCTTCAACTTTTGAAGCAATATCAGCCAAAGTCCCGACGACCACTTTTTGATCAGGGGTCGTGCCTTTAGAAATAAGTGCAACAGGCATGCTTGGACGCTGACCATGTGCAATAAGTTGTTGGCAAATTTTTTCTAAACCGACCAAGCCCATATAAAGTACAAGGGTTTGATTTTCATAGACCAACTCATTCCAAGGTAATTCAGGTGAACCTTCTTTCAAATGCCCAGTCAGAAAACGTACACTTTGCGCATAATCACGATGGGTGAGCGGAATCCCTGCATAAGCCGAACAGCCTGAAGCAGCCGTAATTCCAGGAACGACTTGGAAGGTAATCCCTGCTTCATAAAGCTCTTGAATTTCTTCACCACCACGTCCAAAAATAAATGGATCACCACCTTTCAAACGGCAAACTCGCTTACCTTCTGAAGCATATTGAACCAATAAGGCGTTGATTCCATCTTGCGGAACGGAGTGATTAGAACGGGCTTTACCTACATAGATTTTGGTTGCATCACGGCGACACAGTTCTAAAATAGGTGCTGAAACAAGGCGATCGTAAATAACTACATCTGCTTGTTGCATCAATCTAAGTGCTTTTAGCGTTAATAACTCTGGATCGCCCGGCCCTGCACCAATTAAATACACTTCACCTTTTGGCTTTTGCCACTTAGTCAAAGCTTGTTCAATTAAATGGTCTGCTTCAGCTAGATTGTCATTAAAAACCTGCTCTTTCAGTGGACTTGCATACAAGTCTTCCCAAAAGATACGACGTTCATCAGGATTAATAATCTTTTCTTTAACAACTTTGCGCCATTTACCTGAAAAATCAGCAAGTTTCCCCATACCATGTGGAATTACCGCTTCTAATTGGGTACGAATCTGACGAGATAAAACAGGTGATGCACCATTGGTGGCTATCGAAACCACTAAAGGTGAACGATCAATAATCGCAGGCACCATAAAACGGCAATGTGGAGGATCATCAACACTATTAACCAACACATTTAAATCTTCACAAGCCTCAAAAACAGCTTGGTTAACCGCACCATTATTGGTCGCTGCAATAACCAAACGATAACTGCTTAGGCTAATTTGATCATCAAATGCTGCTTGATGGAACTGTCCTTGCGTTGCATGAATAATTTCCAACAAACTTGGTTCAATTTCAGGTGCAACCACATGAATGATTGCACCTGCTTTTGCAAGTAAAACTGCTTTACGGTAGGCAATATGTCCGCCACCGACAATCAGACAAGGTTGCCCTTGTAGCTTTAACGAAATTGGGAAAATTTCCACAGTGTTCCTCAAAAGTTCAAATCTGATTGTACTAAGCAATTTTTGTGCACAAAACTAAGTCATTTATCAGCTAATTTTGCCTTAGTCGATATAAGTTGCACCAGCCATGTACGGACGAAGCACTTCAGGCACTTCAATAGAGCCATCTGTACGTTGATAATTTTCCATCACCGCCAATAATGTACGACCAACTGCCAAACCTGAACCATTTAAGGTATGTACCAATTCAGTTTTCTTTTGGTCTGCACGATAACGAGCCATCATACGACGTGCTTGAAAGTCCCACATGTTTGAACAAGAAGAAATTTCGCGATAGGTGTTTTGACTTGGAACCCAAACTTCTAAATCATAAGTTTTACACGCACCAAAGCCCATATCGCCTGCACATAATAGAACTTTACGATATGGTAAGCCTAAAACTTGTAAGATTCCTTCCGCATGACCTGTTAATGCTTCTAGGGCATCCATAGATTCTTCAGGTTTAACGATTTGCACCATTTCAACTTTGTCGAATTGGTGTTGACGAATCAAACCACGTGTATCACGGCCATAAGAACCTGCTTCGCTACGGAAACATGGCGTATGTGCTGCGTATTTCAGTGGTAGGCGATCAGCATCGATGATTTCATCACGGACAAAATTCGTTACAGGTACTTCCGCTGTCGGAATAAGATAATATTCTTTTTCACCTTGTAATTTGAATAAATCTTCTTCAAATTTAGGTAATTGTCCTGTACCACGCAGTGAATCAGCATTCACCAAATAAGGTACATAAGCTTCTGTATAACCATTTTTAAGCGTATGTGTATCTAACATAAACTGTGTTAAAGCACGTTGTAAGCGAGCCAATGGCCCTTTTAACACGCTAAAACGAGTACCTGTCAATTTTGTTGCAGTTTCAAACTCTAAACCACCCATCATTTCGCCAAGATCTGTGTGATCTTTAATTTCGAAATCAAATTGACGAGGTGTGCCCCATTTTAAAACTTCAACATTATCACTTTCGTCTTTACCTTCAGGTACAGATTCGTGTGGCAAGTTTGGAATAGACAGTAATTTTCCTTCAAGTTCAGCTTGAAGTTCATTCAATTCAACTTCCGCAGCTTTGATTTCATCACCAATAGCACCCATACGCGCCATGATCTCAGAAGCATCGCCGCCTGCTTTTTTGATTTGACCAACCTGTTTTGCACCCGAATTACGCTCAGCCTGCAAATTTTCAGTTCTAGACTGAATTTCTTTACGGCGAGCTTCTAGTGATGCCCATTCTTCAACGTTGAGTTGTACACCACGTTTCGCTAAGGCTAAATTTACAGCCTCAATATTATTTCTGAGTAATTTCGGGTCAATCATAGCCAATCTAAAGTAAGAAAAAAACTGACTATAGTGTAAGCCCTTCACCTAAAAAAATACAGTGACAGAGCATTACACAGACATGAATTTGTATGATTTGACAACAAATTATGGATTTACTGGTTTTTCAACCACAGGTTCTACTTGCGGTAAACTTGGTAAATATTCAGGTTTAACCAAATCTCTTGCCACTTGGTACGGTAATTTCAGTTCAGGCATTCCATCTGCATAAGATGTCAACTCATACAATGGATACACAAAAACAATACCGTTTACACCGTAATAATAGTTATCACTCAATTGTAATTTTTCACGGGTAATGTCTTTTTGAATCAACCAGTTTGCATTGGCATCATAAAGTTGTTCAGCCACTTTTGCTTCGACATTAGGTTTTAAAATATCAGTCAGTGCCAAACGTTTCTTGGCATTTAAATCAAAAGTGACATACTCATTGTGATACATGCCATGCGCAGCCCCTGCTGCATAGCTATAAGTTTGAATCACAAAAGTCGCTAAATTATTTTGTTGGGAAATAAAACGTACATAAATCGAATTTTGATTTAAACCTTTAGGTGAAGATTGTGCTTCATCATTCGCTTGCGGATTTGCATGCCCTTGCTCAAAAGCATTTGGCACATCTTTTTTAATACGTGTTAGAAAATAATCATCAATCCAAGCCACATTCGACTTCACTGTTTGTAAGTCGTATTGAATGCAACCATCTTCATCACAAAATTGTTTTTTAGGAATTTCAACACGCTCAATTTTCGCTTGAATGAGTGGCGTTGTTTCTGCTTGATTTTGAGTCGTTGCTTGCTCTACTTGAGGTGCAGGCTTTTCTTGACATGCTGTAACCATGAGCATCGTCGATAACAGAGATGAAAAAATCAGACCACTTTTAAAATTTACTTTCATTTCTATATCTTTAAAGCATATTAAGTAATAACACTATCATAAAACCAGAACCCCAAAATTAATATTCATAATTGTTAATTATTGATATTTTGTTGTTTAAGTTTTGGAATATGCTTTAAATGTCATCAATTTCGCATAGCTTCTGCTTGCTTTAAGGCTGTATTCCAACCCAATTACAATGAAAACCTAAAGGTATATGTACCCCTAAATCAATGTCAGCTTGTCTTTGAATGTCTAAACCTTTTACTTTCAAAATAACAGCTTTGGCAACCTCACCATCAATATGGTGTAAATATGCCATCAAATAGCCATGACCTTCTGGACTGTGCTGATGTTCTTCAATATCGAGAACATCTGCAACAAAAGTCACTTCACCAATTGCCCACTGTGCTCCAAAATCATAAGTTACAGAGGTTTTCATTTCTAAATCATGAATATATAAGCAATTAAACAAACCTGCTTGAGCAAATCCCAAAGTATATAAATAGCGATATGGGCTTCCTGTAAACCTTTCATCAATTTTCGGAAATTCTTGAATACGAGAATCTAATACAGATCGCTTGAGCATTTGCATATCTGGGCCAATGATCCAACGCTCTAACTTGGCATTTTGCAATTCATAAGCAGCATGTTGAGAATGCTCAAAATCATCTTGATGGACGATGACATCTAAAATAATTCTATTGTCCTGATCACGAAAAGCATTTGCAGCATGAAAAACAAAACAAGGCTCAAGATTGATCCATTGAATTTGATCGGCATTTCCATACTTAGGTAATATTCCAATCCGTGCTTGATGCTGTTTATTCCACTGATATGGAACACTCGCACCGTGGAATAACCGCTTCGTAGAAAAAGTCAGTGGAAAATCAAATACCAAAACCTCTTGCTCTGTAATTAAACAATCATGAATCATTGGTCCATGTTGCAATAAAATTTGAGTCACATGGATTAAAGTACCCTTTTCATCAATGACTTGATAATAGGCATTTTTACCATCTAAGGCATCATAACTAATCGCATGTAAATGCCCAGTTTTAGGGTCTTTCCGAGGATGTGCTGTAAAGGGTAAATCAGCATCACTATTGAAAAGTTGATAACGCTCAGCTTGTAATTGATCATTTAAACAAATCGGAAATGCGCCCGCTTCAATCACAGCCCAAAGCTTACCTGCATGTTGAAAAATATTGGTATTCACAACATCATGCGCACCACGACGAAAACCTTGAATCAATGGTTTTTGCTTCAATCGCTGTACCCGATCGGTTGCAATCATCGTGCTTTGATAGCAAACAGCCTGCCCCTGTTGCAGTTTTAGTGCATGAATCATTCCATCACCGAGATACCATTCAAATAATGTAGGTTGCGGAGTATAAATAGGATTTGAGCCAATTCTGAGCAATAAACCATTCAAATGAGGCGGAATGATCCCTGAAACTTTTAGCGCAGTAATTGTTGTTTCTTCTACAGGTTGATACAGTTTTTTCTGATAAAGGTTGGCTTCGCGATAATGATTATTTCGTCGTAAAAACTGTCCAATCACTTTGATTAGTTTTTGTCTAAACACATTCCACAGGGACTTTTGGACAGTCATGCGTGGATATGATTTCAACTGCTCTTTGCGATACATAAAG
The DNA here is from genome assembly GCF_000214135.1 of Acinetobacter sp. P8-3-8. Lineage (GTDB taxonomy): Bacteria > Pseudomonadota > Gammaproteobacteria > Pseudomonadales > Moraxellaceae > Acinetobacter. Next base: position 39,321 of record NZ_AFIE01000009.1, on the reverse strand, counting down.
CATCTCAATTTTTATATTCAAGCTATTGTTTGAGAATAGAATAAACAAAAATTGAATACCACTTTAATTTCTCAAACAACGTTGCTTATTCAAAAGTCATCACTTCATCCTTACTATTATTTGGATCAGGTGATACAAAAAAGCAACCCGAAGGTTGCTCATTAAACAGATCAAGAACTTATTGATCAATAATATCAGTACCTTTAGGCGGTACAAAGTTAAAGGTTGATGCAGGAATAGATGCATTGACCTGTACATTGTTGAAACGTACTGTGGTTGTTTGCCCCAATGAATCTTGCAAAATCATTAAAGTCGGCGCATTTTTCGCCCCAAAACTAATGGTCAAGCTTTGAAAAGCACCATCTTTTTGTTTTGGATACAAGGTATAGTATGTTTTCCCTGCATTAGGCTGAGTAATACGATACGCTTTTTGAATCTGTTGAGTGTTTCCGCTCAATAATAACGCTGGTGTATTCGCAACTTGCTCATCTAGGCTTTGACGTACTGCTTGCTCTAAATCAGGATCGTAAATCCAAACAGTTTTACCAGAAGTCACAATGGTTTGTTTCGCAGGTGTTGTCGTCTGCCAATAGAATTTACCTGGGCGCTCTACTTTCATCACACCTTTGAAGGTCTGATTCATATGTTGTGCAGTTAAACCTTTCTTCTGAGCAACTTTACTTGATTGAGTCACTTTCGTACTTTGCTCAAAATCTGCTGTAAAGCTTTTTACACCACTTAATTGGCGTACTAAATTTGCAGTTGCTTGTTGCTCCGACGCAGCAGAAGCTGCAAAAACTGTTGTGCTCATTACAGGTGCAAGCATAGTCGCACTGATTGCTACTGCACCCATCGTTTTACGAAGCATATTCATAGGTTCACCTTTTATATATTTGCGTCATCGCAATTTGTAAGATGGTTCATCATAAACTAAATTTTAGCGCTAATATTAGAGAAAATAAGAAGTTTTGTATTGTTATTGGTGCAAAATGTAGAAAAGTATTCATCATGATGGAGAGGATAACTATTCTATACCATTGATACAGACAGCTAAGTAAGACCTCAGCTTTGCAATATACATTGCGTCAGTACTTTCAGGAAATAATTCGGAGTTTAGCCAAAGAAAAGCTTCGCTTAGAAACAATTCTTTAACTATTTTTTCTACATAATAAAGCCGTGCGATCGGCTCAATATCCGTTTTAAGTCTAGCTCTCAAATCAATTAATAATTTTTCTTTTTGTAAATATTCAGGTGAATTAATAGAGCCTAGGAAACTCTCCATTCTTATACTTTGCCTAAAATACAGCACTTTAAAAATAGCATTAATGATACTGATTTTACTGAATATATCAGATAATTTGATACCATGATCAGTTAAAAATTCAGGCATTAATTCATAATCCTGCTGCAAAACCGATTTGGCATATTCTATCAATTGCGCATCAACATTTTGCCCTTCATTTGCTTTGACAACAAAATATAATTCAGACAAGTCAGGATAAGTTCGAATTAAATTTTCTGTATCATCCATAGAGTTTAATTCACTGTACTCCTGATTAATCGCTATAAATTGCTCCACCAACGCATAATGTGGATGATTTTTTTCAACATGGGCAATAAATTCATCTGTAATTCTTTCAAATTTTTTCTTTAAAGTCCAATCGCTCAGCCATGCAATTAAGTCGACCAAATCATAAATATTCTTAATTAAAACCTGATGCTCACCTCCAATACTCACACCTGTTTCATAAGCAAAAGTCAGTCGATCATTTTCAAAGAAAACCAAATAATCCTGATATCCAAATACTCGTTCATATTCAGGATATCGGTGTTTTATATAATGATTGATACTCTCTTTTTTTACTGAAATAAATCTTGCGCTTTCACTTAGCACCATTTGATAAGGCTTACAATTATTTTGTAATTCTTTAGCAACCCAATTTAGTTGCTCAACTATTTCTTCCAAATACATTGTCATTATTTCTTTCTTTTCAATGCGCATTATTATAGCCATAAAAAAACCCGCAATTAAGCGGGTCTTTTAGAACTCTTAAAACTTATGCAGTTTCAACAGTTACGTAGCGACGGCCAAATTGACCCTTCACTTCGAATTTGATTACGCCGTCAGCAGTAGCGAACAAAGTATGGTCACGGCCCATACCTACGTTTGCACCAGCGTGGAATTCTGTACCACGTTGACGAACGATAATGTTACCAGCAGTCACAGCTTGACCACCGTACATTTTAACACCTAACATTTTAGGGTTCGAGTCACGACCGTTTTTAGTCGAACCACCGGCTTTTTTAGTTGCCATGTCTATTTACTCCTAGTGATTAGCCTGCGATCGCAGTAATTTTCAACTCGGTAAACCATTGACGGTGACCTTGTTGTTTACGGTAATGCTTACGACGACGCATTTTAACAATACGGATTTTGTCGTGACGACCATGACCAACCACTTCTGCAGTTACTTTCGCGCCAGCAACAACTGGAGCACCGATTTGAATGCTCTCGCCATTCACAACCATTAATACATCATCAAATGTAATAGTTGCGCCAGTTTCAGCTTTCAACAATTCTACTTTAAGGGTTTCACCCTCAACAACACGGTGCTGTTTACCACCGCTTTGGATTACTGCGTACATAATGTACTCCAACTTGCCCGTGTCGTCGTGCCGATAAAGGAATATATCGATCTTAATACGAACGCCACTGGGGGTTATACAAGGGCAAAGATTTTAAGTGATAATGAATTAAACAACAAGTCATTTCCATCAAATAATCTTAGCATAAACAAAATAATCAATCTTAGATCCAAGTTTTAAGATTTACCCATTGAAAATATGAATATTTTTTTGAGATATTACAAAAATTGAAATAGATTTTTAAAACAAATCCGCTACTATGTAACGCAAAAGAACGACTGACTGATGCATGTTACTTTCATTATATTTGGACAGATAAAGAACAAATCATTAAGATTCAGTACAATGACTGTTTTCTATTGCAACATTTATTGATGTTACTTGTTACACTCACCACTTAAACGCATTTGCATGAGGCCCCCTCTCTATGACCATTGACTTTAAGCAAGATATTCTCGCTCCTGTTGCAACTGACTTTGCAGCAATGGACAAGTTTATTAATGAAGGGATTACTTCAAAAGTTGCATTGGTTATGGCCGTCAGTAAGCATGTAGTTGAAGCAGGTGGCAAACGCATGCGTCCAATTATGTGCCTACTTGCCGCAAAAGCTTGTGGTGCAACAGATGCACAGATGGATGCATATCGTAAACTTGCTGCAATTATTGAAATGCTACATACAGCAACACTTGTCCATGACGATGTCGTTGATGAATCTGGATTACGTCGTGGTCGTCCAACTGCCAATGCTACATGGAATAACCAAACAGCAGTTTTGGTCGGTGACTTTTTGATTTCTCGTGCGTTTGACTTATTGGTCGATCTCGACAATATGGTTTTGCTCAAAGACTTCTCAACAGGTACATGTGAAATTGCAGAAGGCGAAGTATTACAACTTCAAGCACAGCATCAACCTGACACCAATGAACAAACTTATTTAGATATTATCCACGGTAAAACATCACGTTTATTTGAGCTAGCGACTGAAGGCGCAGCAATTCTTGCGGGTAAACCTGAGTACCGTGAACCACTGCGTTTATTTGCAGGTCATTTTGGTAATGCGTTCCAAATTATTGACGATATTTTAGATTACACGTCTGATGCTGAAACATTAGGTAAAAATATTGGTGATGATTTAATGGAAGGCAAACCGACTTTACCTTTAATCTCTGCCCTAGCAAATACACAAGGCGAAGAGCACGAAATTATTAGAAAGAGTATTGCTACAGGTGGAACAGCAGATTTAGCGCGTGTGATCGAAATCGTGCAAACATCTGGTGCTTTAGACTATTGTAGTCGCCGTGCGACTGAAGAAACGGAAGCCGCTATTCAAGCTTTGACGTCTCTACCTGAATCTGAATACCGTCAAGCACTCTATAATTTAGCGCAACTTGCCTTACACCGAATTCAATAAAAACTCCCAAGGCTTATGCAGATACAATTTAATGATCTTTTTATCCTCATGCAGGAACAGCTTGATAATGTCAAAGCTGTTCCAAATCCGAATATTTTAATTACCCTGATAGATCGTATCAGACCCGATGACAGCCATAATTTAGAAGAAACACATTATAAATTCGATGCTTTAACTCAAGCATTACTCATCACACCCAATGCTGCATCGGCATTTCAAGGCTATTTACTCAAACTGATTAACCACTACAAACAAGCCAGTTTATATGCAGACAGCGGAATTTTATCTTTAGATGGCTTTTGGAATCAGCTTGGGCAACGAGTAGGCGCTCACTTTCTACCGCTATTGGTCGATGGATCTGAACTCAAAGACTTAGTGGGGAAAGTCTTTCATCAACGTAGTGATAAGTATTGGCTTGAAAATATTGAAGATGAGCAATGGCATCTGTTATTTCAGCTTCTGAATCAAGGTCATCGTTATAAAAGTGCCAAGCTTGGAATTAAAAGAGAAATTGTCAAAGCCATTACTGTGCTTTCTTATCGAATTAGCGGTATTGGACTCTACCCAGAATTTATCAACGCTCATCCTGAGCTACAGGAATACGAATCCCCTTTTCTGGTTCAAAACCGTGAAATTATTGAATTTATAGAAGCTTATAAAAAATCACATCGTAATCAAGACGAACTGACTGATAGCGCTCTACCTGATGCTGATCAAGCACTGGTGATGATTGAACAGTGCCGTGATGTTGTATTAAAAATTCGTCGAGCAACCAAAAGAACGGGGGTAAGTTTAAGTCTGACTTATCTTGTGTCTTTATTAGAGCAATGTTTAGATCGGATTGAACTGCTTTTAAATTTGATCGTTGAATATGACCAAACCCGTTATCAAATCTATGGTGAATTGCTCATTGATTTGGTTCATGCACATTATAGTGAAACCAGTGTACGTGACTTATTGAAAACCAATAGTGAACTGATCGCATTGCAGGTGACTGAGAATGCCAGTAAAACAGGCGAGCACTATGTAAGTACCGATAAAAAAGGTTTTTTGGGAATGTACAATGCTGCGGCAGGTGCAGGTGTCATCATTGCCATCATGGCGACCATTAAGATATTGACTGCTCGACTTGTATTGGCACCATTTCTCCAAGCCTTTTTGTTCAGTATGAATTACTCACTGGGTTTTATACTGATTCATGTTTTGCACTTTACTGTTGCAACCAAACAGCCCGCAATGACCGCTGCCGCTTTGGCCTCTACGGTACAACATCGTAAAGGTTCGAAAACTGCTCAAATCGCTGAATTAGCAGGTCTAATTATCAATATTATACGGACGCAGTTTATTGCGATTCTCGGTAATATTTCTATCGCTATTCCAACAGCAGCGCTAATAACCTTTCTTTGGCAAGTAATGATGCATGAGCCTTTGTTAAATCATGCCAAAGCAACGCATTTACTGCACAGTTTAAATCCATTCACTTCACTCGCTATTCCACATGCTGCAATCGCAGGAGTTTGTTTATTTTTATCAGGATTAATTGCTGGATATTTTGACAATATGGCCATTTATCGCAAAGTTGGCCCTCGTTTGAAAGCACATGTCAAATTAAGAAACTTAATGGGACAAGAAAGACTGGATAAATTTGCAGCATATATCGAAAGAAATTTAGGTGCTTTAGCAGGTAATTTTCTATTTGGGGTCATGCTCGGAAGCATGGGAACTATAGGGTTTATCTTAGGTTTACCGATTGATATCCGTCATATTGCCTTTGCATCGGCAAACTTTATTCAAGGCTTAATGACTGTCAATGGTTCCCCTGATTTAGGCGTCATCATTGTCTCTTTCTTCGGCGTATTGTGTATTGGACTCACCAACCTCTTTGTCAGCTTCACTTTAACCATTATTGTGGCATTAAGAGCAAGACAAGTCCGTTTCGAACAATGGAAACCACTGGCAAAGCTTGTTTTTACTCACTTTTTTACTCGCCCTCTCGATTTCTTCTGGCCGCCTAAACAACCTTTGCAAGTAGAAGAGCAAACCAGCGCACAAAACAAACTAAATCATTAAAGATTTTGTTATTTTTTGTGCGAATTGTTATTTTTTTTGCAAAAAGAAATTAGTATAAATTACATAATTATACTCACTTGAAAAAAAGTGTACTGACTAGTACACTTTGCCCCATTAATTTAAAGCTCAACGAGTGTGATTAATATACTCTAGGTTATTTTATGCCTTATTTACTTATCTGGATTGGCTGTATAGGTTTATTAACTAGTAGTATTGGTTTAAATATTAAAGACATACAACAATTTGATTTTTCAAGTGTTGCGTGGATGAGTTCACATCGTTCAAACATAATGGATAATATTACAGTCACGCTCTCCTACTTGGGTGGTTTGCCACCGATGATTGTGATTGTAGCAATAAGTAGTTTGTATTTTTTTCGGCTGAAACAATATACAAATGTACTTATGCTCACGATTGGTTTGTTTGGTGTGACGGTGATTGGCTGGATAATCAAATATTTAGTAAATCGCCCACGACCAGATGAAATGTACCAAATGGTTCAAACCTATGGTGCTTCATTTCCAAGTGCTCACAGTATTTATGCTGCTTTTTTAAGTTGTTCGATTATCTTTATATTTCATAAATATAAGCGGGCTAAACTGATTAGCTTAGTATGCTGTTTTTGGTTTCTAAGCATGGGTATCTCTCGGGTGTATTTGGGAGCACATTTTCCAACCGATGTCGTTGCAGGTTGGAGTATAGGCTTTATATGGACTGCTCTTTTATGGTTCATGTTGTCATCAAAGACGTTGAGTAGAAATAAATTATTTTCAAATAAAAATCTGAACGAGGTGGAATAATGATGTCGGCAAAGCTTTGGGCTCCTGCCCTTACTGCTTGTGCTCTCGCAACAAGTATTGCACTTGTTGGTTGTAGCAAAGACACTAAACAAGCTGAGCAAGGCGCTGCTGCCCAGAAAATGCCACCAACTGAAGTTGGTGTCATTGTTGCTCAACCACAAAGTGTTGAACAAACTGTCGAACTTTCAGGTCGTACATCAGCGTATCAAATCTCTGAAGTTCGCCCACAAACAAATGGCGTGATTTTAAAACGCTTGTTTACCGAAGGCAGCTTTGTTCGTGAAGGTCAACCTCTATACGAGATTGATTCAAGCATAAACCGCGCAAACTTAGACAGCGCTAAAGCTGCTTTAGTGCGCCAACAAGCCAACTTAAATGCTTACCAAGTGAAAGCGAATCGCTATCGTCAACTTGTGGGCATTAATGCTGTTTCTAAACAAGAATATGATGACTTAGTTGCTCAAATTAAACTTGCTGAAGCAGATATTGCAGCTTCAAATGCAGCTGTAAAAAATGCTCAAATTGACTTAGGTTACTCTACGGTTCGTTCACCTATTTCAGGCCAATCTGGTCGTTCGTCTGTCACTGCTGGTGCTTTAGTTACAGCGGGCCAAGCGACTGCATTGGTCACAATTCAACAACTTGATCCGATTTATGTTGATATTAATCAATCAAGTGCTGAATTATTACGCCTACGCCAGCAATTGAGCCAAGGTAGTATTGACCGCAGTAACAATACAAAAGTTCGTTTAAAACTTGAAGATGGTAGTAATTACCCAATTGAGGGCAATCTTGCATTTTCTGATGCAAGCGTAAACCCAGATACAGGTACAGTAACTTTACGTGCTGTATTCTCTAACCCGAACCATTTGTTGTTGCCAGGTATGTTTGCCAATGCGCAAATTGTTCAAGGTGTGATTCCAAATGCTTACTTGATTCCACAGGCTGCGATTACACGCACACCTACAGGTCAAGCGATGGCAATGTTAGTTAATGCTAAAGGTCAAGTAGAGCCTCGTCCTATTACGACTTCTGGTGTTCAAGGTACAGACTGGATTGTGACCCAAGGTCTACAAACAGGTGACAAAGTCATCGTTGATGGTATTGCCAAAGTCAAACCTGAACAAGCTGTAGTGGCTAAACCTTATCAGCCTCAAGCAGCTGCTCCACAAGCAGGTGCTGCTAAGCAAGGTGCAACACAACCAGCTCAACAAAATAAGTCTAGTGAACAAAAAGCTACTTCAAATACATAAGGGGTAGACGAATATGGCTCAATTTTTCATTCATCGCCCTATTTTTGCTTGGGTGATTGCACTGGTGATTATGTTAGCGGGGGTTCTTTCGCTAACTACAATGCCAGTTGCCCAATATCCAACAATTGCACCACCCGTGGTGACAATTGCTGCAACTTATCCTGGTGCTTCTGCACAAACTGTTGAAAATACTGTAACGCAAATCATTGAACAACAAATGAATGGTTTAGATGGTTTACGTTATATTTCATCTAACAGTGCGGGTAATGGTCAAGCATCAATCAACTTGAACTTTGAACAAGGGGTTGATCCAGACATTGCACAGGTTCAAGTTCAGAACAAATTGCAATCTGCAACAGCACTTTTACCTGAAGATGTACAACGTCAAGGTGTGAAAGTGACTAAGTCTGGCGCAAGTTTTATGCAAGTACTTGCATTTTACTCTCCAGATGGAAGTCTTTCTGGGGCGGACATTAAAGACTATGTGAACTCTAATATTTCTGAACCACTTAGCCGTGTTGCTGGTGTAGGTGAGATTCAAGTCTTTGGTGGTCAATATGCAATGCGTATTTGGCTAGATCCAGCGAAAATGAACAGTTTGCAAGTGACACCAAGTGACATTGCTGCAGCAATTCGTGCTCAAAATGCTCAAGTGGCTGTAGGTCAGTTGGGTGGTGCACCTTCTGTACAAGGTCAAGTACTGAATGCGACTGTCAATGCACAAAGTATGTTGCAAACACCTGAACAATTTAAGAATATATTTCTTAAAAATACAGCTTCTGGTGCTCAAGTTCGTTTGAGTGATGTTGCTCGTGTTGAATTAGGTTCAGATACTTATCAATTTAATTCTAAGTTCATGGGTAAACAAGCAGGTGGTATTGCAATTAAACTTGCAACAGGTGCTAACGCACTTGAAACTGCTGCTGCTGTCGAAAAACGTTTAAGTGAACTTCGTAAAAACTATCCAAGTGGTTTGAAAGACCAACTGGCTTATGACACTACACCGTTTATTCGACTTTCAATTGAGAGTGTAGTACATACACTGGTTGAAGCAATCGTGTTGGTTTTCATTGTCATGTTCCTATTCTTACAGAACTGGCGTGCAACGATTATTCCAACACTTGCTGTTCCAGTCGTGGTATTGGGAACATTTGCAGTTATTAATATTTTTGGCTTCTCAATCAATACATTAACCATGTTCGCCATGGTACTGGCAATCGGTCTCTTAGTCGATGACGCCATTGTTGTTGTAGAGAACGTCGAACGGGTTATGCAAGAAGAACATCTCGACCCGGTTACCGCTACTGAAAAGTCAATGCAACAAATTTCTGGCGCATTGATGGGTATTACCAGTGTATTAACTGCTGTATTCGTTCCAATGGCATTCTTTGGTGGTACAACTGGGGTTATTTATCGTCAGTTCTCCATTACCTTAGTAACTGCAATGATTTTATCATTGATCATTGCTTTAACCTTTACGCCAGCACTGTGTGCAACATTGTTAAAACAGCACGATCCAAATCAAGCTGAAAGTAATAATATTATTGCGCGCTTCTTCCGTTGGTTTAACAGCAGTTTTGATAAACTCGCAGAAAAATACCAAGGTGGTGTCAATCGCATGACACATCACAAGTTATTTTCTGGTGTTGTGTACATTGCTGTAATTGCTGCATTAGTAGGTCTTTACAAAATGCTCCCTTCTTCTTTCTTACCAGAAGAAGACCAAGGTGTTGTAATGACGCTGGTGCAATTACCACCAAGTGCGAGCCTTGAGCGAACGGATAAAGTCATCACAACTATGACGGATTACTTCTTGAATAAGGAAAAAGAAAATGTAGAGTCAATCTTTACGGTTTCTGGTTTCTCATTCACAGGGGTTGGTCAAAATGCGGGTCTTGCATTTATTAAACTGAAAGACTGGAGTGAGCGTACAACGCCTGAATCGCAAATTGGTGCCATTATCCAACGAGGTATGTCACTCAATATGATTAAAGATGCCTCTTACATCATGCCATTGCAATTACCTGCAATGCCAGAATTAGGCGTTTCTTCAGGTTTTGACATCCAGTTAAAAGATGCTAGTGGTCAAGGTCACGATAAACTGATTGCAGCACGTAATGCTGTGTTAGGCATGGCTGCACAAGACAAACGTCTTGCTGGTGTTCGTCCAAATGGTCAAGAAGATACTCCGCAATATCAAATCAACATTGATCAAGCGCAAGCAGGGGCAATGGGTGTGAGTATTGCCGAGATTAATTCAACCATGAACATGGCGTGGGGCGGTTCTTATATCAATGACTTCGTTGACCGTGGTCGTGTGAAAAAAGTTTATGTTCAAGGCGATTCAAATACACGTATGATGCCTGAAGACCTAAACAAATGGTATGTACGTAACAACGTAGGTACGATGGTTCCTTTCTCTGCATTTGCAACGGGTGAATGGACCTATGGTTCACCTCGTCTTGAGCGCTATAACGGTATTGCTTCGGCTAACATCCAAGGTACACCAGCGCCGGGCGTAAGTTCAGGCGATGCAATGCTCGCGATGGAAGAAATTATTGGCAAGTTACCATCAATGGGCTTATCTGGTTTCGACTATGAGTGGACAGGTTTATCTTTGGAAGAACGTGATTCTGGTAGCCAAACTGGTCCGTTATTGCTTCTTTCGTTATTAATCGTATTCCTTTGTCTTTCAGCTTTATATGAAAGCTGGTCAATTCCTGTTTCAGTATTACTTGTAGTACCATTAGGTATTGTTGGTGCATTTACTTTAACGTGGTTGGGAATGACGATTAAGGGTGATCCAAACTTATCGTTTAACATCTATTTCCAAGTTGCAATTGTTGCTGTAATTGGTCTTTCTGCGAAGAACGCAATTTTAATTGTCGAATTTGCTAAAGAGTTACAGGAACAAGGTCAAGAACTGTTTGAAGCTACGTTACACGCAGCGAAAATGCGTTTACGTCCAATTATCATGACGACCCTTGCGTTTGGTTTTGGTGTACTTCCTCTTGCGCTATCAAATGGTGCGGGTGCAGGTAGCCAACACTCAGTCGGTTATGGTGTTCTTGGTGGTGTAATCAGCTCAACACTTTTAGGTATCTTCTTTATTCCTGTATTTTTTGTATGGATTCGTAGTATCTTTAAGTACAAACCTAAAAACCAAAATATTCAGGAGCATAAATCGTGATGCAAAAAGTATGGTCTATTTCAGGTCGTAGCATTGCGGTATCTGCACTTGCGCTTGCTTTGACAGCTTGTCAAAGCATGCGTGGCCCAGAACCGGTAGCACAGGCAAATTTACCAACAAGTTATCTTTCAAATGCGTCTGGTACTTCTATTGCTGAACAAGGCTATAAAGACTTTTTTGCTGATCAACGCTTACTTCAAGTTATTGATCTTGCATTAGCCAATAACCGTGACTTGCGTACTGCGACTTTGAACATTCAACGTGCTCAACAACAGTACCAAATCACAGAGAACAACCAGCTTCCAACCATTGGTGCGAGTGGTGGTGTTCTTCGTCAAGATACGTTAAGTACAAATAAACCAATGACCTCATATAATGTTGGTCTAGGTGTAACTGCTTACGAACTTGATTTTTGGGGACGTGTAAAAAGCTTAAAAGACAATGCGCTTGATAATTACTTAGCGACTGCAAGTGCTCGTGATGCAACTCAAATCAGCTTGATTGGTCAAGTTGCTCAAGCGTGGTTAAACTATTCTTTTGCCACTGCACAGTTGAAACTTGCTGATCAAACTTTAAAAGCACAGCTTGATTCTTATAACTTGAACAAAAAACGTTTTGATGTCGGTATCGACAGTGAAGTTCCTGTTCGTCAGGCTCAGATTTCTGTAGAAACTGCACGAAATGATGTTGCAAACTATAAGACTCAAATTGCTCAAGCTCAAAACTTGCTTAATTTGCTTGTTGGTGAACAAGTGCCAGATAATTTATTGCCTAAACAACGTGTAACACGTATTAGCAATAGTTCTGCATTTGCTTCAGGCTTACCGAGTGACTTGTTGAATAACCGTCCAGATGTGAAAGCTGCTGAATATCAACTTTCGGCTGCTGGTGCCAATATTGGTGCTGCGAAGGCGCGTTTATTCCCAACGATCAGTTTGACGGGTTCTGCGGGTTATGCTTCGACTGATTTAAGTGATTTATTTAAATCAGGTGCATTCGTTTGGTCTTTAGGCCCAAGCCTTGATATTCCAATTTGGGATTGGGGTACACGTAAAGCAAATATTAAGATTTCAGAAACAGATCAACAAATTGCGTTGTCTGATTATGAAAAATCGATTCAATCTGCTTTCCGTGAAGTAAACGATGCATTGGCGACTCGTGAAAATATTGGCGATCGTCTTGCTGCACAAAAACGTTTAGTTGATGCAACCAATACAACTTATAAACTTTCAAATGCCCGCTTCCGTGCTGGTATTGACAGCTTCTTGTCTGTATTAGATGCGCAACGTTCTTCTTATGCGGCTGAACAAGGTTTATTGCTTTTAGAACAAGCAAACTTGAACAACCAAGTGGAAGTGTACAAAACTTTAGGTGGTGGTATAAAAGCCAACTCATCTGATCAAATTGTACAACCGCCTTCATCATCTGAATTGAAATATCATGCAAATGATCAGAAATAAGATTGATTGATCCTCAATAATGAAAAGCTCACCTCGGTGAGCTTTTTTATTGCACTTAAACATAATTTACGATGTTCGTCTGAGCGCTGTTTAATATTAGCTTAGCACCTCAGCGATTTATGCTTTATCATCAGAAGCTAAAATCTATTGAAAGAATTACAATGAAATTAAGCAATTTAGAAAGCGTACCTGCGCATCAAATTATTCAACAACTGGATGTGGTTTATGGAAGCACTGTTCGCAGCAAACATGCTGGACGTGATCTTTTGGCAGGATTAAAGAATATTGTCGGTGGCGAACTTACAGCTTATACAGAATTGCTCGAAGAATCCCGCCAAGAAGCCATGAATCGTATGATTGAAAAAGCACAAGGTCTAGGTGCTAATGCGATTGTCGGTATTCGTTTTTCAACTTCAAATATTGCACAAGGGGCTTCCGAAATTTTTGTGTATGGAACAGCCGTCATCATTGAACCTAACTTAACGACTACACAACAAACAAAATTACCCGACCCTTTCTCGAATTAGGCAAACAAAATGGATGGTTTAATTTTAAAAATTGTCATTACACTGGTTCTGTTCTTTATTGGTTGGGGTTTTGGACGTTTTATTGAACAAAAGCATTTGAAAGAATTAGCAGAAAAAGAACAACGTTTATTGCATATCCGTATCGATACCAATAAGTTCCAAACATCCGAAGCTCAAGGGCAACTGATTAGCAGTAATGTGGTCATTTCACATGATTATTTTAAATACATCATTGCACAAATCCAGAACTTCCTTGGGGGAAATTTAACCACTTATGAAAGTGTGGTTGAACGTGCACGTCGTGAAGCTATTGTTAGACTCAAACAAGAAGCTGAAAAAATCGGTGCAAAACAAATCATGGGATTACGTTTAAGTACGACTGAGCTCGGCATGCAAGGTGGTATGGTTGAAGTATTTGCTTATGGTACAGCGATTTCCGCTTCTTAATCTTAATTTGTACCTATTCTCTATTAACCTGAGTTCGAGATAAGATATGTTCCCAATTGTTTGATACGCGGAAACGTCAGTCGCATTGTTCGAGGCATGAGGAATATATTCCGCAAGATCTACAATATACTGTTTTTGCAATATATTAGATACTTGATAGTATCTGCCGAGTTGGCGACTGACAAATGGTTTTGCCTACTTTTCCCGAAAGAAAAGTAGGTCGAACCGAAGGTTAATCCTTACATTTGATTTTTAAACGGTAAGACTCCGCTGTGCCTGATTTATCTTTTCAATATCTTACATCAAAGTTTATCCCGAACTGACGTTCTATTATTACAACATGGGCTTTTAAATGATTGCCCATGTATCCCCCGTTTATTATCCAAACTAATTTAAAAATATATGGCTTAGCTCGTTAACAATAATTCACTAAACTGTAATTAGCAGAAAAGCTAATATCGTATATTCATAAATAGGTTATATATATGATGAAATCCTTAGCACTTAAAACAAGTATGGCTTTAATCTCAATGCTTCCATTTGTAGCAAAAGCAGAATTAATTGTATTGGCTTCTCCTCAAAGTGATGATGCCTACTATGCAGAAATGATTGATGACATTTTTGAATTTCATGTCGATTATGCAAAAAAGATACTTAAAAATGGTGATAATGTCGTTATTTTAACGGATAAAGAACTTTACCCTGATTATGTAAAAGAACTGGGTGAAGATCATGTCGCAATTGCCCCCATGCACGATATTTGGATGCGTGACTTTACCAGTGCCAACCCTGCTCAACCTATACTATTCCGCTATACAGCGGCTGGACAAGGGGGTGCAAAAAAAGGCCAGTCTATTTCAGATGATGTACAAGCAGAGTTTAAATACTACGGCAAAAAAGCAGGTTTGCAATATACCACTACTCAACTGTTAAATGACGGTGGTAACTGGGTTGAAGATGGTTATGGCAATGTTGTCGTGAGCACAAAATTTTTAGCGGATAATCGTTTATCTGAAAGTGAAGCTCGACAAAAACTAATTGCTTTAACAGGTGCTAAGAACATTGCCTTTATCGAAGCAGATGAACAAGGTGGTTTGGAGCATGCTGACGGTGTGGTCAGTTTTGTAGATCAAAATACTTTGGTGATTAACTCGTACCCAGAAGATCCTGATTATGCTGAAAAATTAAAAGCTGATTTAAAGCGTGGGCTTCCGAATGTCAAAATCCGAGAAATCATTACACCTTATGATGGCAGTCAAATCTACGATGAAAAATTTGGTTCAGCATGTGGTTTATATACCAATATGCTCGTCACACCTGAACGTATTTATTTCCCACAATTTGGCATAAAAGAAGATGCTGTTGCCTTACAGCAAATTCGTAGTGCAACGAAGCGCACTGTAGTTCCAGTGCAATCTGCCAGTGTCTGCAATATGGGCGGTGGTGTACGCTGTATGTCATGGCAAGTCCGTGGGAAAAATGCTGAATTATTTTTAGATTATCTCGATGAAATTAATGAATAAATTTTCAAACAGATAAAGTTGAAAATGATTCGTAAAATGAATATCAGAAGTCCCTTCTCCCTCTGAGAAAGGGACTTTCTTTGTCAATATAAATAATTACTCATCACAACCCAACTTACACAAGAAGCCTATTATTTTAGTATTGATAATCATCTTTATATTTTTTAGGGAGTTGATATTCCTGACCATCAAATTTCAGAACAAAACTTTGCTGTGATAGCCTTTGATTGATCTCTTTACAATCCCCTCTCGTCCCAACCATTTCATAACTTTTAATTTTGCTATTCACCTGAATATCTGAATAATTTTTGCTCTGCTTATTTTGCATCACCAAAATAGAAGAACGTTCTTCCACTGCCGCATTACAACGTGTATCTGTTTCTGCTTGATAGCGTTCAATAATCAGGCTGTCTAAGATTTTCTTTTTATTTTTAAGATCATATAAATTTAAGACTTGCATTGAAAAGGGATTCGGTTGTGAATGACCTGAATAGTTTAAGCGCACACCTAAAGCACGATTTGAGTTTGTCACTTTATAGTTCGCTGTATCAAGTTGAATTGATTCCAAACTTATCGCATCAGACACGATTTCGCCTCTAACCACATAGTCATAAAAGACTTTTAAATCTGCTTGATTGAATTTTAAAAGATTTAAATAATAAGCGCCTTGTTCTGGCTCATCTTTGACAGGAATCCATTGTGCAAAAGCCATGATCACCTTCGAATGATCTAAAGGATCAGCTTTACAATCCATTAATGACTGTTCAAGATTAGCAATTTGGGTTTGACTCAATATTTTCGCAACAGCTTGATCATTATCACAAATATTCGCAGATGCTGTACCAATTAAAATAAATTGTAGGACACTAATTTTTAAAATAACGCTTAAAATTGTTTTTGAAATAATTCTCATTGTTTCAACCTTAGTTTTTGTACTTAGGGCTGATTGTATCAAGTGCTTATCACTTTTATAAGCAATAAACACTTTATGATCACATTAAAATTTATAAATTTTCAACTACTTCACTTTCATTTTTCGAATCATTTTATAAAGCGTACTTGGTGAAAGTCGTGATACCAATACGCCTAGTTTTTCCTTGCGACCACCTACCACAATATATTCTTCACCCTTTATCAGAGCTGCAACTGTTTGTTGTGCAAATTCATGCGCTTCCAAACCATTTTCAATTGCATCATCTTGATGAGCTTGTGGTTTCCCTGCCCCATTTAAAGCATTAAACGATACATTGGTTTTCACAAAGCCAGGGAAAATCACCGAAACTTTCACACCATCCTGCGCAACTTCTGCACGTAAGCTGTTTGCCCACATGTGAATAGCCGCTTTGGCAGCGGAATACGTCGCACGATATTGTGTACCCAATAACCCTGCTACGCTCGAAACAAATGCGATACGCCCTGATTTTTGTGCCAAGAAAGTTGGAAGAACTAATTTGGTTAAAAAGACTTGCGAGAAATAGTCAATTTCCATAATCGCACGTTCAGTTTGCATGGTGGTATCTGCAATCAAAGCACGTTGGCTTAAACCTGCATTATTGATTAACCAATCAATTCGTCCTTTTTCTTTGAGCACTTGCTCATACGCATGACGTACCTGTGCTTCATCTGTAATATCCATCGCAACTGCAATATGACGTTCAGCATTGTGTAAACTGCTCCGCACTTTCTCTAGCTCATCTAAGCGCCGAGCACTTAAAATCACTTGAGCCCCTTTCAAAGCACATTCGGTCGCCAATGCTTTACCAATACCAGAAGAAGCACCCGTAATCCAAATCACTTTGCCATCTAAACGATCCATATCGCTATGCTCTTGAATATAATCAATAAAGACAACACTACGTGATTTGTCAAATAAATCAAGATTGCGATGGTATCGATTTAAGCCTCAACTAAAAACTTCTTGAAATGCTCCGCATAATATTGTGCTTTTTCAACATTATTTGGATTATATTCTTCGCCTGCTTTGTCTAAACGTTTATAGCCTGAGCTAGTAACCATGTTAATCACGCCATCTAAAGTTTTATTCACAACAAAATTAAACTTTAATAATGTTTTTGGATCACGGATAAACTCAGAAACCCCTAGGTCAATAATTTTAATTAAATTTTTCACAGTAACAGGCAGAATGCTGGTATTTCCTTCCAGTAATTGTTGCAGATTTTTGGTGGCTTCTTCACCTAAATGACGATCTAATTTATAGTACATAATCACCTGACTAGCATCAGAATCTTCAAACTTTTCAAGCATATAATTTGCAACAGGTTTTAAACGATCGTTACTAAAAAATGATATCGACCACGGCATATATTTTTTTAAAGCACTTTCAATTTGTTCAAAAACTTGTTCAGCTTCTTTTAATTTTTTCTGACCGTGCGCATCTAAATTTTTATTCGAACGTTGCTCTTCAAGCAAAGCACCAAAGACCTGATCTAAAACTTGACATGATATCTCTGTGAATATTGTCCCTAACTGTTTAGCAAGGTCTTGTTTTTCTCCATTGTTTAAACTCTTGGTGATTTGTTTTAATTCTTGATAAGTTTTTTGTTGAATCAATAAATCAATCTGATACTGCATTAGTATTTGTCCTGTTGTTGTTTTATACAAATTTACGGATAGCTATCTTATCAAAGCAATGTGACAGCTACATTGTCTTTTCTTACCATGATATAGAATATTTACTCTAATTAAACTAATTATAAATCAGTCATCTATTCTTCGTCATTGTAATTTTGACTTGATATATAGAAAGAATATGACCGTGTTAGATTGTTTTTTAAACAACAATATAACTGCTCATTTAAAAGTTTATTTAAACAATACTCAAATCGACATCCCCTACTTGCAATTTTGTAAAACCTGCTTGATCAAGCTCGAAACTGAATCAACTATATAGCTAAATTATTTGCTACAATAGATGCAATTTTTACTTACTTTTGGTCTGTTTTTACTATGACTGATTCAGCGCAAAATATTGCTACGACCTACGATCCTACTGAGATCGAGAAAAAATGGTACAAGACTTGGGAAGAGAATGGTTATTTCAAACCATCTGGTAAGGGCGACTCATTCTGTATCATGATTCCGCCACCAAACGTCACTGGTAGCTTGCACATGGGTCATGGTTTTAACAATACCATCATGGATGCTTTGACACGTTATAACCGTATGTCAGGCAAAAATACTTTGTGGCAACCCGGAACTGACCATGCGGGTATTGCAACTCAGATGGTTGTTGAACGTCAATTGGCTGCTGAAAATATCAGCCGTCATGACCTTGGTCGTGAAAAGTTCATTGAAAAAATCTGGGAATGGAAAGAACAATCAGGCGGCACGATTACACGTCAAATCCGTCGTTTAGGCTCGTCTGTAGATTGGTCACGTGAACGTTTTACCATGGATGATGGTTTATCCAATGCAGTAAAAGAAGTCTTTGTAAAACTACATGAGCAAGGCTTAATTTACCGTGGTAAACGCCTTGTAAACTGGGATCCTAAATTACAAACTGCCCTTTCTGACTTAGAAGTTGAATCTGTTGAAGAAAAAGGCTCTTTGTGGCATTTCAAATATTTCTTTGAAGATAAATCACTTCGTACGCAAGATGGTCACGACTATTTAGTTGTTGCAACGACTCGTCCTGAAACTTTATTGGGTGACTCGGCTGTTGCAGTACATCCTGAAGACGAACGTTATGCACACTTGGTGGGTAAAAACATTGTATTACCAATTACAGGTCGTCTAGTTCCTGTTGTTGCCGATGAATATGTAGAAAAAGAGTTCGGTACAGGCTGTGTAAAAATCACCCCAGCACATGACTTCAATGACTACGATGTTGGTAAACGCCATGATTTACCAATTATCAATATTTTCAACAAGAACGCTGAAATTTTGGCTGATTTTGAATTTATTGCCAAAGCAGGTGAACAGATTTCTAAAACCATTGCTGCACCAGCAGACTATATTGGTTTAGAGCGTTTTGCTGCACGTAAAAAATTAGTTGAACAAGCCGAAGCGGAAGGTTGGTTAGATCAAATCCAACCGTATGACTTGAAAGCACCACGTGGTGACCGTTCAGGTGTAATCGTTGAACCATTATTGACTGACCAATGGTATGTAAAAATTGCACCACTTGCTGAGCCTGCAATCAAAGCAGTTAAAGATGGTGAGATTAAATTCGTTCCTGAACAATACAGCAATATGTACATGGCTTGGATGAACAACATTCAAGACTGGTGTATTTCACGTCAACTGTGGTGGGGTCATCGTATCCCAGCTTGGTATGATGCAGAAGGCAACATCTATGTAGGTCGTTCTGAACAAGAAGTTCGTGAAAAGAATGGTATCCCTGCGGATGTTCAATTGGATCAAGATGAAGATGTATTGGATACATGGTTCTCTTCAGGTCTTTGGACATTCTCTACACTCGGTTGGACAGGTGATGAAGCGAAAGATAAAGAAAACTATTTCTTAAATACTTTCCACCCAACTGATGTACTGGTGACTGGTTTTGACATCATTTTCTTCTGGGTTGCTCGTATGATTATGCTTACGATGCACTTTATGAAAAATGAAGATGGCACACCACAAGTCCCGTTTAAAACTGTGTATGTACATGGTTTGGTACGTGATGGTGAAGGTCAAAAAATGTCTAAGTCTAAGGGTAATGTACTTGACCCATTAGATTTGATTGATGGTGTAGATCTTGAAACCTTAGTTCAAAAACGTACAACAGGTTTGATGAACCCGAAACAAGCAACCAAGATTGAAAAATCGACTCGTAAAGAATTCCCTGAAGGCATTCAAGCTTACGGTACAGATGCTGTTCGTTTTACCTTCTGCGCACTTGCCAATACAGGTCGTGACATTAAGTTCGATATGAAACGTGTTGAAGGTTATCGTAACTTTGCCAATAAGATTTGGAACGCAACTCGTTTTGTAATGATGAACTGCGAAGAACAAGCCATTGGTCAAGACGTTCGTGAAGATCTTTGGGAGCTTCCTGAACAGTGGATTGTAAGTCGTTTACAAAAAGCTGAAGCGGCTGTTCAACAAGCGTTTGCAACTTACCGTTTAGACTTAGCTGCTCAAGCCATTTATGAATTTATTTGGAATGAATACTGTGACTGGTATTTAGAATTAACTAAGCCCGTTTTAAATGATGTCGATGTACCAACTGAGCGTAAAGCTGAAGTTCGTCGTGTTCTTCTTTCTGTGATGGAAGCTTCATTACGTCTTGCGCATCCGCTTATGCCGTATTTGACCGAAGAAATTTGGCAAACCCTTGCACCGATGATTGGTCGTGGCGGTGACAGCATCATGCTGGCTCAGTACCCTGTTGCAGATACAGCAAAAATCAATGATCAAGCTGAAGCAGATATGCAGTGGTTACAAGGTTTGATTGGTGCTGTACGTAACATCCGTGGTGAAATGGGCTTAGGTAATGCTCGTTTGCTTCCAGTATTGCTTCAAAATACGACGGATGCTGAAAAAGCGCAGATTTCGCGTATTGAACCATTGTTTAAAGCTTTGGCGAAAGTTGAAAGTATTACTTTCTTGGCGAATGGTGAACAACCGCCATTGTCTTCTTCAAGTGTCGTTGGTCATGCATCTGTATTTGTTCCAATGAAAGGTTTGATTGACCCGAAAGCAGAATTAGGTCGTTTGCAAAAAGACTTTGATAAAGTTCAAAAGCAACATGACCAAATTGCAACGAAGCTTGGTAATGAAGGTTTTGTGGCGAAAGCACCTGCTGCTGTAGTTGAAGGCGAGAAAGTTAAACTGGCTGAGTTTGCTGCTCAGTTAGAGAAGATTAAAGCGAATATGGATCAGATTGCGGCGCTGTAAGATGTTGATAGGTTGATCTAATCTGTAGTATAAAGGGCTGATTATTCGGCCCTTTATACTTTTTATGAAAAAAATAGATCAGATAAATTTTCAAGGCAAAAGTATCCCTTTATTAGGAAGAAATTTAATATTGACTGGCAACAATGGAGTTGGAAAAACTTATTTTTTAACAAAGTTATATGAAGATTTACAACAGGAGTTCAGAGATAAACTAATACATAAAGATAAAAACTTAATTGATACTAAAATCAAAAAAGCTCTAGACATTTTCTATAATGAATTTATAGCATACTCAGAAGTATTAGAAATAGATTTTAAATTCATTAAAAAAATTTCAAACTTACTAAGTAATAGTCAAAATACTATAAATCATAATATTCTTGAACTTAATAATTTATATAAAATATATAATGATCATACCAACATGTTCTTATCAGATAAGAATATTTATGATCATAATGATTCAATTCTTCATGATAGTCAGAAGAAATCTTATTATTTTGCAAAGATAGAACATATTAAAAGATCAAATGAACTCTTAAAGAATACTTTAGATGACGTCACTTCAGAAAAGCGACATATTAGATTGTCATTTAATTCTGATAAAATGAATAGCAATACTATTTTCAGTTTCTTTGATGTAAATAGACTCCAATTACCTGAAAAAGCACTTAAAATGGGAAGTTACTATGATATAAAAAATTTAGCTTATTATTTAGATATATTAAGAAAAAATATAGATTCTGACGTAGAAGGTGCTTTAGAAAGATATCTCATAGAAAAAAGAGAAGAAATGAGAGATTCCGAAGATGCTGTTTCTGAAAAATATTATAAAATTTTTGAAGATATTGAAAAGGATCTAAAATTAATATTTGATGATGAAACTACTTCTTTATCTTTCGATGACTTTAATAATAGAGTATTAGTACTTCAAAAAAATGAAAATATTTCTTTTGGATTTGATGAACTACCTTCTGGATTTAAATCTATTTTTAAAATTTATTCCAATCTATTATTTAAATCCAAATTAATAAAGACACTAAAAAGCAATCTTAATGGCATCGTAATAATAGATGAAATTGACTCTCACCTTCATATTTCTTTACAAAAGAGGGTCTTACCTTTTTTTATTAAAGCTTTTCCAAATATACAATTTATTGTAAGCACACATTCACCTTTTGTTATCACATCAACAAATAATGACACTGTTGTTTACGATATTTCAAATGGTGAATTTTTTGAAGACGATTTAAGTCGCTATTCTTATGAATCCGTGATTAAAGGGCTATTCCACGTAAATCCTATTAGTGCAGAAATAATAGAATTAATTCAAATATTAAAAAATCTTCTAAATGAAACACCGACCAATTTTGTGGCTATAAGATCTATTATCAAAAAGTTAATTCCATTAGAGGAAAATGATAAATTAGATAAAAAACTGAGAAATCTTTATTTACAGGCTGTTAATCTACTTTTAGATCATGATGAATTGGAGGATCTAGATGTTTAAAGTATGCAAATCTCCTAGACCAATTGATTGGACTACTAAAGATTATAAAGATCCTGTAGTAGTTAGACAACTAAAAAAAGACTTTCATGGAAAGTGTTATATCTGTGAACAAAAACATTTCCCTAATTTGAATGTTGAACATTTTATTCCACATTTAGATGATGAAAAACTAAAACTTGATTGGAATAATCTCTATTATGCTTGTTCACGTTGTAATTCTATTAAAAATAAATATCACAACGATATGTTAAATTGCTGTTATGAAGATCATTTAGTTGAAGAATGGATAAAAGTTTATTACAGAAATCCCGATGAGGATATTGAAGTAATTAATGCTTGTCCTAATGACCATCCATATTACTCAAAAGCTGAAAGTTCTAAAGAATTAATCACTAAATCCTTTAATAGTGAAAATAGTGGCATTCAAGAAGTGAGTAAAGAGGATTTAAGAGAAAAAATCATTGAAGTACATAATGATTTTTTGAAATTACGAAGCAAATTTTTACGTAAGTTGGATGATTGGTCAGATGAAAAAAAAATTAAAAAGGCTAACAATATTAAAAGACGTTTAAAATCACATTATGCTTTTTCTGCTGTACTCCGTGGATATTTAGAAAAAGACTCTAGACTGAAAAATGCCTTAGAAGATATTGAAAAAATCGAGCTTCATCAGTCCGTTTTGGAATAATATTCCCTCTCCTGAGCAAGTTTTAAAGCACTGCTTTAAAGCGAAGCGCAAGTGAGGGTTGGGGTGAGGGAAAATCAAAGTACCCCATGCTCCAATAACATCTCTAACCCTTTCACTCGCTCCATATACTTCAATCGTTCTTTCTCAGCTTTTAACTGCTGTTTTAATTCAGCACAATCAATATCTATGGCTTTATATACATCACCAATATGTACATTTTCCAAATTCACTTTATTGCCTAAATGGAAAGAATCTAAAATTTCAATCATTTGACCTTCAAGCTTCTGACTTTGTGCCTCCAAAGCGATTTTATAAAACTTCACTTGTTCCGCAGTTAAATCCTTAGCTGTCTGCTCTTTGCGCTGTTCTAAATCTAATTGTAATTTGAGCAAATAAAATAAATCCTGCGCTGTATAAGCCGCATTCACCGTTTGCAATAATTCAGTTTTTTCTAACTTTTTAACTTCATCAGGTTCACGGTCTGGGTGAATCATCGCAGTAATTTTTAAATACACCGTTTTAAGCGACTGCTCTGCCATTTTAGTGGCTTGCTCACGTTTTTCTTGTAGTTTCAACTGCTTTGCACATTCTCTTTCCGCTTCATATTGAGCTGAATCATATTCATAATTCTCCCAATCCATCTCTATTTCTTGTTCTATTGTTTCAGACAAATCTACTTGTTGTCTTAACGTTGTTTTGGTTTTTTAGCTTTTAAATGCGCTGAATGTTGCTGATAAAAGGTATCTATTTTATCAACTTGCTCTTTTTGCTGCGTACTCAACATCTGTGATTTTTTCAACATTTTGACTAAAGCTGCTATTTTACTGTCGATCTGAGTTAAATCTGCTTTGGAAAATACATCACTGGCTAAATGATTCCACAGTGTATTAAGCTGCTCAAATAAAACCGTATATAACTCACCATAAATCGGTAAAAGTTTGCTTCGAGTATAACTCTGAATATCTGCTTGAGCATTTTCCCAAGTCCTAAGATCGTACTTTTGCTGTTCAATTTTATCAATCAAACGCTTTAATTTTTTCTGTTGTGGTCTAAGTATCGTCGCTTGCTGAAAACTGATTTTTAAATCAAAAGACATAGCCAATTAAAAATATAGAAGAAGTGCTATAACAATATCACTAATACGATGAAACCAAGTGGAGATAAGCAACGATTTGAATCTAAAATGTATTCATAAACAAACCCGAGTAAGTTTGAGTGTGTTATTTTTCTACATCATACTATTCTTATAATAAGTTAGTTCATCATGCATTATTTTGAAGTTTTACACATCAAAACCACCCAAAATGCGACTTTATTGATCATTTATAATTAAAAATGCCTTTTAATGGATAGTTTATCTAACAAAATTAGATGAATCTTCATCGGAATTACAAAATTATTTTCAATCTTATTCTGTAGTTTATATTTAAGACATACATGAATGAGATAAACCGTCATTTTTCAAGAATTATTTTAATAATAAATTTCAATTAGTTATAAAAATACAATAAAATTGCAATGCATCACTAAGGTGCATAAATTCCATATTAGTGCATTGAATTGCTTTATATCGAGTCTTGCTAATGTTTTGAATTGTTTAATCAATTTTTCCAAACGCTTAAACTCTTTTACTGCGCAATTGTATCGCTATACTGGCTAAATTGAGATTAATAGCACCAAAATAGAACCAGATTATGCAAAATACAGATCTTCTCTTTCTACTACTGGGTGCAGTGCTTGTATTAGCAATGCATGCAGGTTTTGCCTTTTTAGAATTAGGCACAGTTCGTCATAAAAACCAAGTCAATGCATTGAGTAAAATCATCACCGATTTTTCAATTTCTGCAATTGCTTACTTTTTTGTGGGTTATTACATTGCTTATGGACAGCATTTTTTCCACTCAGGTGCCGACTTGTCCGCAGAGCACGGCTATAACCTCATGCGTTGCTTCTTCTTGCTTACTTTTGCTGCGGCTATTCCTGCAATCATTTCGGGAGGGATTGCTGAAAGAGCGAAGATGCGTTCTCAGGCGATTGCAACATTATTTTTAGTTGCTTTGGTTTATCCATTCTTTGAAGGGATAGTTTGGAATGGAAATTATGGCTTACAGAAGTGGTTAGAAAATACTTTTGGTGCAAGTTTCCATGACTTTGCAGGTTCTGTCGTAGTTCATGCCATGGGCGGATGGATCGCATTGGTTGCAGTATTGCTCTTAGGCGCACGTTACGGACGCTATAAAAAAGATGGTCGTGTGAGCGCACATCCACCTTCTTCAATCCCCTTTTTAGCACTTGGTTCATGGATTTTAATTGTCGGCTGGTTCGGCTTTAACGTGATGAGTGCACAACGTTTAGATGCAATTTCAGGGCTTGTGGCAATCAACTCATTAATGGCAATGGTTGGCGGGACACTCTCTGCAAACTTTTTTGGTAAAGAAGATCCAGGTTTCTTACACAATGGACCATTAGCAGGCTTAGTTGCCATCTGTGCAGGTTCAGATATTGTTCACCCAATTGGTGCTTTATTCATCGGAATTTGTGCAGGCTTTTTCTTTGTAAAATTATTTACCTATACACAAAACAAATTAAAAGTGGATGATGTTTTAGGTGTTTGGCCATTACATGGTGTTTGTGGTGCTTTTGGTGGAATTGCCGTTGGGCTTTTTGGTCAACAATGGTTAGGTGGTTTAGGTGGCGTATCGATGATGTCGCAATTGATTGGTACTTTACTTGCGATTGCCATTGCAATGCTTGGTGGTTTGGTTGTTTATGGTGTGCTCAAAATGACCATGGGTATTCGTTTAACTCAAGAAGAAGAATTCCGTGGTGCAGACTTATCGATTCACAAAATCTCTGCCAACTCAGAAGATGCAATGTTTTAATTTTCATTATTTCAGTTTATAGCGGCTTCAAATAGCCGCTTTTTTTATGATCATTTTAAACATTAGATTCCGATCATTGTGTAGTCCCGAAATGTGTAATTCCCAAATAAGATAAAATTTCTTCCAAGTTATCTATAGTTTGAATATTTTCATCAAATACATCATGAAAACCTTTTAATAATAAAGCGCTCATCCCTGCATGTGTAGCACCTAAATAATCATTGATTGGATGATCTCCAATAAACAAACATTGCTGTGCCGATACATTGAGTAGTTCGCAAGTTTTCTGAAAAATTTCAGCCTCAGGTTTTTTAAAACCTACTTTTTCAGAACTGATGATTTCATCAAAATATTGTTCAAAATCTAAACTCTGAATTGTTTTTAATCTTGATAAATGCATTCCATTTGAAATCACAGCAAGAACATAGCCTTTCGCTTTTAAACTTTCTAAGACGACTCTAGCTTGAGGCATTTCAACAGCAAGTTTCGGAAAATGATCAAACCAAAAATCAGTAAGATACTCAATAGTCGGCGTGACTTGCCAATCTAGTGATTCAATCAATGCATTTGCAACACTAGCTGCAATACTCGAATGTGTTAATCGTTCTTTTTGAGGATAGCCTCCATTGTCAATTCTGTGAATAATAGATTGTATTTTCAGTACATTTTCTAAATTATCTTCTAATTTAAAAGACTTAAGTAAATATTCGCTATATTTTTCAACTGTTTGACTTCGGTGCGTCAATGTATTGTCTAAATCAAAAATAATCGTATTAAGCTGTTTAGTCATAGCAGACAATTCCAGTCTGAATAAATAATTAAGTGTAAGTTAAGTTTCTATTATTATAATAGTAGAAATATTAATAGATTATGATTGACCATGCAAAATTCCGAATCAAACAAATTCTTCTTAGGAAATAGTTTATTGTTAGGTGTTTTGTTTGTAGTCTTGTGGTTTGTTTTCCCTGTCGGTGGTGCAATTGATATGCATTTCATCCAACCTTGGATGGATTCTACTGGACATTTTCCACTTAAAAATAATTGGTATCTGGTTGAAATTAACCATAAAGTCGTAAAACATATCATCATTGGTTTTTATGTTTGTGTACTCATCGCTTGGATTGCCTCTTTTAAATCTGCAAAGTTAAAAGTTTACCGTTGGCAACTCGGTTATTTATTTTGGGTCAGTATTTTATCAACAGCTGTCGTTGGTTTACTTAAAGCACATTCTGCTCATGCATGCCCTTGGTCGATGACTGAACAAACTGCTTTCGGCTACGTCTGGGATTTTTCTGCAACCAAAGGACACTGCTTCCCTGGTGGTCATGCCAGTACAGGCTTTTCACTCATTTCAGGATTTTTTGTTTTTAGAAAATCTCATCCTAAAATTGCTTATCTATTTTTATGCCTTGGACTTGTTCTTGGTTTTATCATGGGTTGGGGACAAATGATGCGTGGTGCACATTTTTTAAGTCATAACTTATGGACAGGCTGGGTTATTTTTGCTTTTAACCTCGTTCTTTACCGAATCTTCTATAAAAAGTTGATCACTAACCTATAGCTTATTTAGCTGTTGATTTTCGATTTATATATTTTTATTTTAAGAAGAATACGATGATTAAAAACTTAAACTGATACTACACATGTTCAGGTTTTAATTTAACCTGAGTTCGGGATAAGATATGTTTCCAGCTATATGATACGCGGAAATGTCAGTCGCATTGTTTGAGGCATGAGGAATATATTCCGCAAGATCTGTAATATATTGTTTTTGCGATATATTAGGTACTTGATGGTATCTATCGAGTTGGCGACTGACAAATGGTTTTGCCCTTGCGTGGCAGTGCCACTCATCCCGAAAGCCTTGCGAGGTAGTACCTCTCAGGTCGAACCTGAACGAGATTGAAATATATTTCAAGTGAAGTGCAAGACGAAGTGGGTTAATCCTTGCATTTGACTTTTAAACGGTAAGACTCCGCTGTGCCTGATCTATCTTTTCAATAACTTACATCAAAATCTATCCCGAACTGACGTTAATTTAATATTGAAGAAAATATTTTATGATTCTTTGCTAAGTATCTCACGAAATCTGAGCCTTACTCAGATTTCGTCGTCAATTGCATTGGTATTTTAACCAATACGCTCAAGCCACCTAATTCTTCACTCCGTGACAGTGTTAATTCACCACCCAAATGTTGAATGGCTTTATCGACAATAGAAAGTCCCAAACCACTTCCGACTTCTAAATGATGATGTACGCGATAAAAACGTTTTAGCACTTTATCGTACATTTCAGGGTCAATCCCCAATCCACTATCTTCAATTAAAACATAAGCAAAATCATGAATATCAGAGAAAACTGAAATATTGATGATGCCTGAAACTGGAGTGTATTTAATTGCATTATCAATTAAATTAAAAATAATTGAATGAAGACTATGCTCTACACTTTTTAAAATAACATCATCATTACGAATAAAGCCTAAATCAATCTCCTTTTCCATTGCCAAATTCACAAGCTGTTCAACACAATTTAAAGCAACATCATTCAGTTTGAATTGTGTCACTTGAATCTCATGCTTTAAGGTTGAATCTTGTTTTGCCAATGCTAAAAGTTGCGTGACTAAATGCTGCATTCGAGCCAAACCTTTACTTAGATTTTGTAAATTTTCCTCTTCAGGAAATTGACTCATTAGAATTTTAGTCTGTAAATTCAAAGCAGTAATGGGTGTTCGCAACTCATGTGCAGCATCAGCCACAAACTGACGTTGTTCTTGCTGTGCGACAGAAATTCGTTCAAATAAATGATTCATTTCATGAATCGTAGGAATAAGCTCTTCTGGGTAATGTCCATTCTGAATCGCTTTCAATGAATCTGGATCACGTTTCGCTAACTCAGATTTAAAATCATCCAGTGGTTTTAAGCTTCTTCCAATAATATAAATCAGTCCAAACAAAGCAAAAGGAATAATCAACAAATAAGGAACAAACATGCTGGCAGCAAGCTCAAGAGCTAGATGCTGTCTAACCTTTTCTTGTTGACTAATTTGGATTTGAAAATTCTTTGTCGGAACAACATAGGTAATCCATATCCCCGCTGGAGAGTTTTGGCGGTAAAAACCTGCTTTTTCTTTAGGCTCGACTAAAAAATGATGTGGATGCGTTTTGTGGCTTTGGTTTGCATAAGACCAAATATCAATGAATAAATCTTCTTCATGATAACGCTTATGTATATCAAATTCGCTTTGAATAGGTCTTGGGTTTAAGGCAACACGCTCAGCCAAATACACCATTTGCGCATCTAAAATTTCATCAATCTCTTCCAATGAAATTTTATATGCAGAAAACACCAATACGCAGCCTAATAAAATACTGAAAATTGAGGTATAACGGATTAAACGCTTTTTTAATGAATATTGCGTTGCCATATCATTCTGCTTTCTGTGCTTGCCCTAAGCGATAACCTAACCCACGTATCGTACGGATAATATCTTTACCCAATTTTGAACGAATATGATGAACATAGACTTCAATGGTATTACTATTAATTTCACTATCAAAAGCATACAACTTGTCTTCTAAATTCGATTTAGAAAAGATTTTGTTAGGATGTGTCATTAAAGGAATCAAAATTGCCCATTCACGATTGGATAAATCTACAGTTGCGCCTTTTAAAGTAGCGATATGCTGCTCTACATCTAAAGTCACTTCACCATTTTTTAAAATCGTAGATTCTTGAGTAATGATTTGCGAATTTAAACTGCCACTACGTCTTAGCAAAGCCTGAATACGTGCAACCAATTCCTCAAACTCATACGGTTTAATTAAATAATCATCTGCACCTTGGTTTAAGCCCTCAACACGATTTTGCAACTGATCACGTGCTGAAACGATCAGCACAGGCAAACTCGAACGTTGACGGATTTGCTTTAAAACTTGCATCCCATCCATCATCGGTAGACCGAGATCCAATAAAACCAAATCAAACTGTTGTTGGCTGAGCAGTTTTAATCCATCTAAACCATTGTTCACCCACTCAACGTCATAACCATGAAACTTCAGCAGCGTTTGCGATGATTCAGCAATCATAAAATCATCTTCAATCATCAAGATTTTAATCACAGGTTAATATCCTTTAAATCAGCTACGGACAACACATTGGTGCAACATATCATTTTTTGGATCAATCACTTGAGTTTTTACATTTAGTAAACTCAACAAACTTGGGAATAAATTATCTTGGCTTAATGTTGCACCTTTTTGTTGAGTTAAACAATTCACTTGTTTCGCTGCAATTGATTTCCATGCATCAGAGAACCACATCACCATTGGAACATGGGTTTGCTGACTTGGTGCAAGGCTATATGGCGCACCATGTAAATACATACCATGTTCACCTGTAGATTCACCATGATCTGATAAATACCAAAACGCTGTACGGTAATTTTGTTGCTGTTTAAGCGTCTCAATCACTTGATTCAAAATATGATCGGTATACAGAATTGTATTATCATAAGTATTGATTAATTCTTCACGTGAACAACCTTGAATCGCATTGCTTGCACAAATCGGTTTGAACTTTTGGAATTCTGCTGGAGCACGTTTGTAATATGCAGGACCGTGGCTACCCATTTGATGCAAAACGATTAAACGCGGTGTTTTATCATCTTTAGGAATTTGAGCAATATACTGCTGTAAGCTATCGATAAGAATGCCGTCTTCACACTCACCATCCTTACACCATTTTTGCTTTAACTCTTCAGGAATAACGAACTTTTCAACACGGTCACACGCACCTTTACAACCTGAATTATTATCAATCCAAGTCACTTTATAACCTGCACGTTGTGCAATATCGAGTAAGCCCTCACGATGACTTGCTAAACCTTCGTCATAAGCCACACGTGGCATACCTGAGAACATACATGGAACAGAGACCGCTGTTGCTGTACCACACGAACTTACTTGAGAGAAATTAATAAGATTGGCTTGTTTAGACAACTCTGGATTGGTATTTTTCGCATAGCCATTTAGAGAGAAGCTTTCAGCACGTGCTGTTTCACCCACGACCAGAACCATAAGTTTCGGTAAATGCTTCAACGCTACATCTTCAACCAAATGCGCATCTTCACCATAGCGTATTAAAGGTAAATTTTCTTTTGGTGCTTTTTTATGAAAATAAGAAATCGTTGAGGCAATGGTATTCTGTGGAGAAATCATCCCTTTTAAATCACGATGTTCACGAAAGATTGCTGCATAATCCACATAAAATACAAATAATAAACTCGCAATAACAGCAAAAGAGCCCGCAATATTCAGCCCTTTAAACATCAGCATTTTACCGATTTTCTCAGGTTTAATTCTAATCCAAAGTATGAGAATGATAGGAAGTACAACAAAAAATGCTGTCCACACAAAATACTGTATCGATAATAAATCAAATGCTTCGGCTGTATCTGTTTGCGCAATATTTTGAATTTGGTCAGGTGAAATCACAGCACCCAATGAGTTCACAAAATACGAACTAAAACCACCAATGAAAACCAAAACGATTGCAAAAAACTTTGCTGTCCATTTCCAGTCTAAAATGCTCAACAATAGATTATATAAAGCGATAAGAACAAAAGCTGTCGCAAAAATAAACAGTTGTGCTTTAATCCCTTGATATGGCGTAAACGACTGAATTTTATTTAAAAATCCAAAATTTAGACACACACCTAACCATACTGCTAAAATTAAATTAAAAGTAGTAAGAGAAATCGAAATTTCACGGCGTTTTATTCGTTGTATTAAATTAGACATCACTTTGGCAGGAACTCTCTAAGACCGTTTCAATTTAAAAAATGAAACTTAAATTCAACTTAAAATATAATTCTCAAACTTAAAATATTATCCTGATTCTATTATTCCAACACCAAAAACATGGTCAGAATTCTCATCATACGAATATATAAAGCATTCATATTCGCATATAGAAAATTAATCTTTTAAATATATCAAGTTCTTAAAAATTCTTTTATTATTTCCAGTGATTTAACGATCTACGGTTAGTAAAAAATCATAATAATCAATAAGAAAAGTGCTTTATACCTTAAAAAACCGATATAAATCAAATAAATTTTAAACTATGCATCAAAACTTTACTCAGATTAAATTCAAGTTCATACATATAATAAATCTTTTACAAAACATATTGATTGAGTTTAATTACATAATATATTGATTATAATTATCATTTAAAATTAATCATCCAACGGTAAATAGGAATCAAACAAATTACACCTATAATTACAATGTAACAGAGAAAGTTTAAATAACCTAAATAATCACCAATAACACCACTGATGGTATACAAAACGCCACTCACACATGCCATGATGGAGACTTGAAAAGTGAAATCTGTTCCAGCATGTTTGCTACGACTGTATTGCATCACTAAAGTTAAAATAATCACCAACAACATTGCTGCGGTCATATCTTCTAAGGCATTGATTAAATAGATCAACGTAGCTGGAACCTGCAAGCTTTGCTCATGCATCGCTGCTAACCAAACAAAACCTGCCAAACTGATCAATTTCAAAATAGCGAATAGTAATAATGCCCGATTGCGCTTTATTATTTTAAGTAAAAACCCTGCTAAACCTGCGCCACACAACGCAGCAACCGCTCCTAACATGGTGATATAAACACCAATCTGAGAAAGCGTTAAACCTAAATCAACCAATAATGGTTTAGTGATTGGGCCAGTTAAACCATCAGTAATTTTAATGCTACACAAAACCCAAAACCATGTACGCATTTGTTTATTTTCAAAAAAATAATTTAAGTAAGACTTAAATTTTTCGACAATGCTTAACTCAGTCTGAGCAATACTTTGTGTGTGATCAATTACTGTATCCTTTACACCTTTTTCTTTATCTTGACCTATTTCCCTATTTTGATATGTCGATTCTTTATAACGCCAAATAGGAATAGTATTTAAAGCCACAATTGCAGCCAAAATCAAAAAGGTATTTTGCCAATCTAACCAATCCATTGCCCATAAAATTGCACCACCACCGACAATAAAACCCAAACGTGAACCAATCACTTGAAACATATTTCCAAGATGTTGTTGATCTGCTTTGAGGATGGTTACCGCTAAACCGTCTGTAGCAATATCTTGGGTCGCACCAACACTATTCATGCACAATAAAGCGATGAAAAAACACAGTAAATAAATAGGCTGATTCAATGACTGAATCGGTAAAAAAGACAAAATAATCAGGATGAAAATCGTCAAAAACTGGGTAGGTAAAATCCAACTTCGATAGTGCCCCCAATGTGAATGTCCAAATTTATCCACAAAAGGCGCCCAAAGTACTTTCATCGCCCAAGGTGCCATCAATAAACCAAAGCCACCAATATGTGCCAAAGAAACCCCTTGTGAACGTAAAATCACAGGTAAGGCATGTGTCATAAAGCCAACAGGTAAACCTTGCGCCCAATACAATGAAAATAATAACAGATACATTTTAGGCATTCGGTTTTGTCCAAAATCCATATGAGGGCTAGGCAATTATATTGCTTTAATTGTTTGCTTTAGTTGCTATTCTTTGTAATATTCATATTTTGCAAATCATCTGAACATTGGCAAAAACAAAAACTGATCATTAAATACCACTAAAAGTAGTCATTCTAAAAATATGTCACAAAAATTTCCAGTGCTCCCTGAGCAAGTTCCACAGCGTGGAAGTCAAACCAGTCGAAATCTTTTTAAAAACCTTTACTTAGCTCAAGGATGGAAATTTGTGGGTGAATTTCCGAATTTACCTAAAGCTGTTGTATTTATTGCACCACATACGTCAAATTTTGATGGATTGTATGCTTTTCTGGCCATGTTAGGCATCGGCTTAAAAATTACCATTTTTGGTAAAGACAGTTTATTCAAAACACCGTTAAAAGGGCTTTTTGAATGGATGGGCGTGATTCCTGTCAATCGTGATTCTGCGCATGGCTTAACGCAAGAGATTGTCGACATTATCAATCAACAAGAAAAAATTTGGATCGCAATCGCACCTGAAGGTACACGAAAAAAAGCAGAGAAAATTAAAAGTGGTTTTTACCATATTGCAATGGGCGCCAATATTCCAATCGCTATTTTTTCTTTCGACTACGATCATAAAACCATTCACTGTCTAGGCACTTTACAAGCTACGGGTAATTATGACCAAGACTTAGAGGATATTTTGAATCGTTTTAAAGGCAACTTTTCACCTAAAAAGCCAAGTTGGTTATCTAAACCTTTACAAAAACTTTTGAAAAATGGCTAGAAAAAAATCATGCAATCTGTTCAGATGTGCGCATATTTTATCTGATCAAAAGTAATACCGTATGCGTTTTAAACAACTTGGTTTTATAGGCTTAATGGGTCTAGCCCTAGTTGGTTGTGATAAGGCCACTAAAACTCCAACTCAAACCACGTCGATAAAGGCTCGCGAACCTGTGATTGCAATTGCACTCGGTGGTGGCGGTGCGAAAGGCTTTGCTCATATTGGTGTGCTGAAAGTTTTAGAATCTCACGGCATTAAACCTAAAATTGTCACAGGAACCAGTGCGGGTAGTTTTGTTGGCAGTATCTATGCAAGCGGAAAGTCACCTTATCAAATGCAACAGATTGCTCAACAGCTAAAAGAATCTGATCTGCGTGATTTAACCTTAAACAGCCAAGGCATTGTTTTAGGTCAAAAACTACAAGACTATATCAATCGCAATGTTGCCAATAAACCAATCGAACAATTCCCTGTTCGCTTTGCTGCTGTTGCAACTCGCTTGGATAATGGTCAAAAAGCTGAATTTATTAAAGGTAATGCAGGTCAAGCCGTTCGTGCATCTTGCAGTATTCCCAATGTATTTGTACCTGCAACCATTGGCAAAACCAAATATGTAGATGGCGGTTTAGTCAGTCCGATTCCTGTACAAACAGCCCGTGACATGGGTGCAGATATCGTGATTGCTGTAGATATTTCCGCATGTCCAACGGGCAGCCAACCGATGAATATGTGGGGATTATTAGATCAAACCATTAACATCATGGGACAACAAAGTATCAATCAGGAATTGAGTCAGGCGAATGTGGTGATTCAACCCAAAGTTGGTCATTTAGGTACTTTGGATTTGAAATCTAGCAATCAAGCCATTTTAGAAGGTGAAAAAGCTGCACAATTGAAAATTACTTCAATTCAAGCAGCGATTAATAACTTTAAAAAATCCCCTGCTGCGTTGAAACCCGCACCTCATGCTAAATTCTAAACAAGGCTAAAACAAGAATAATCAAGTTTTTATATGCAGTATTCAAATGATCTGCTACATTGATATAGATGATGCGTCATCTATATCAATGAATAATCACTAGAGTAGATGTATGAACTTTATTTTTGAACCGTGGCATTGGTTTGTCTTAGGCATTTTGCTGATCTTATCTGAATTAATTTTACCTGCATTTGCTGCGTTATGGTTTGGCATAGCCGCTGTTGTCGTTAGTCTTTTATTGTGGCTTTTTCCAAGCATGAGTTTTACCGTGCAAATCATCAGTTGGATCATTCTTTCGATCATTTGTACTGTCGCTTGGTTTAAATTTATCAAACCATTGTCTATTGATAAAACCAAAGCAGGTATGCCCCGTGAGGCAACGATCGGACAAACTGGTATGGTCATCCAAATTGGACTGGCACATGATCAGATCCGTGTCCGTTTCCCCATGCCTGTTTTGGGTTCCGATGAATGGAACTGCCGTACATTATCCCCAGTTCAAGTGGGTGACAGAGTAAAAGTCACTGATATTTTGGGCAATGATCTGGTGGTGCAGCCTTATTCATCAATATCTTCATAAATAACAAAGAGGAAAAATAAATGGGATTTGGTTCTATTATTGTTTTAGCAATTTTTGCATTTGTTGCGATCACCATCTTTAAAGGTGTTCGAATTGTTCCGCAAGGATATAAATGGATTGTACAACGTTTAGGTAAATACCATACCACACTCAATCCAGGGCTAAACTTTGTTATTCCTTATGTAGACGAAGTTGCATATAAAGTCACAACCAAAGACATCGTACTGGATATTCCATCACAAGAAGTGATTACCCGTGATAATGCAGTATTGGTCATCAATGCTGTTGCCTACATCAATTTAACGACCCCTGAAAAAGCGGTTTATGGGATTGAAAACTATACGTGGGCGATTCAAAATCTTGTTCAAACTTCACTACGTTCGATCGTTGGTGAAATGGATTTAGATGATGCTTTGTCTTCTCGTGATCATATTAAAGCAAAGTTAAAAGCTGCAATTTCCGATGATATTTCTGATTGGGGAATTACGCTTAAAACTGTTGAAATTCAAGATATTCAGCCGTCTAATACGATGCAGGCAGCAATGGAAGCTCAGGCTGCTGCTGAACGTCAACGCCGAGCAACCGTTACTCGAGCGGATGGTGAAAAACAAGCGGCTATTTTAGAAGCAGATGGTCGTTTAGAAGCTTCACGTCGTGATGCAGAAGCGCAAGTTGTTCTTGCAGAAGCATCACAAAAAGCCATCGAAATGGTGACCAGCGCTGTTGGTGATAAAGAGATTCCTGTTGCGTACTTGCTTGGCGAACAATATGTTAAAGCCATGCAAGACATGTCTAAATCGAATAATGCGAAAACTGTGGTTCTTCCAGCAGACATCATGAATACGATTCGTGGTGTGATGGGTAGAAATAACTAAAGTTGTTATTGATTATCAAAAAAATAGGCAACGCTAAGGTTGCCTATTTTTTGGCTTAAATTCTTTTGTGATGTGAATATCTACAGAAATTTTATTCATATTATCAATGAATTGATAACTAAAATTGCGCATTCGACACATATTCCTCAAAACATGAATAAATGATCAATAGCCTCAAATCAACTTTGTCGTGCCAATAAGAATCTCGAAATCTGATCTAATTCCTGAGCATGACCACCAAAATATTCTAAAGCTTTGAAAGCTTGATCATGTAATTCCTGAGCATAGAGCTTCGCTTGCTCCAACCCCATCAAGGCAGGATAAGTAGACTTATCCACTTGCTCATCTTTACCCGCAGTTTTTCCTAATGATTCAGTATCTGAAATGACATCCAAAATATCATCTTGGACTTGGAATGCTAAACCAATCGCTTGCCCATATTGGCGTAACTGAGGAATCGCTTGATCAGTTCCTGCAAAAATCGTTACTGCTGCCAACATGATTGCCGCTTGAATAAGTGCACCAGTTTTATTGCGGTGGATATTTTCCAAATGCGCTTGATCTACGTGTTTCCCTTCTGCTTGCAAATCTAAAACCTGACCACATACCATTTTTGAACTTGCTGTTGCCAAAATCTGCATTTGTTTTAAAACAATGCCTTGATCTACAGATTGTCCTTGATCAAATAAACGACTACCTAAAACTTCAAAAGCCATAGATTGTAGAATATCACCCGCAAGCAATGCCGTATCTTCACCGTAAGCGACATGACATGTAGGTTGTCCACGACGTAATAAATCATTGTCCATACAAGGCAAGTCATCATGAGCCAATGAATAACAATGAATAAACTCTACGGCAACGGCAGCACGGCGTACTGCTGCAAAATTTGGATTATCTGGTTTTAAATGTGAAGTGGCATAACATAAAGCAGGTCGAACACGTTTACCACCGAGCATTACCGTATGATGCACAGCAGATTTCAAAGGTTCTGGTAATGAAAATGCATCCAAAGCTCTTTGTAAATCTTGCTGAATTTGCTGTTGGGCACGTTTTAAAATATCTGCGTTTACATTTGGAATAGAAGTCACATCCGCCTCGATTTGTACGAATTTCTAGCATTCAATAAAAATAAATTCTAGATAAATTGGTATATTTGATGAGTGAGAACATTCTACTATGAGTCATTATAATTCACACCCATTAATTCCAAAGCGATAGCATCACTTAAGCACTGTCGTTATGGCCGTTACAACTGAATAGATCAATTCAAGATATTGATATTACATTCGCTATGATAATAAAAAGTAATGTATCTGTACGGTATCCATGAAATATAATTTAATTATGTTGACTTCCCACATCGCTAGACAAATCAAAAGCATGGCTGAAATCATAAAAAATCTTTGAAATATAAATAAGATATATAAATTTTATTCCTACATATCTCTACAAAAACATCTCTAATCAGTCTCATTGTAAGTCACAGAACATGTCATGGTTGTGAGGTCGAATCTTCGGCAGTAAAATTTGAGAATAATTATGTTAGTTAATACAAATAGTCCACGAAAAAGTTCATTCAATAAATTCTCTATTAAAGCAAATGAAACGACTCAACATCCTCGTGGCAACGATCAAAAACCTCAACCAGCGCCTGAAAATGCACCGAAAGTAGAGACTCCTGATGAAAAAAAATCAGATCAAAAAGAATCTCCAACTCAATAATTAAGTCCTAAACGAAGAACTCACTTTATGTGGGTTTTTCTTCAACCCTTTTATTTTTCCTCTTTTATTTTTCTATCTTATTTAAAAAACTATTGCTAAAACTAAAAACTAAAAACTAAAAACTAAAAACTAAAAACTAAAAACTAAAAACTAAAAACTAAAAACTAATCAAAATACAGTCTTACAATACGAATGCTCAAATTATTGATCTTTTAGCACATACAATTCATTTTTCCCCTGCACTTTCGCACGTCGTACAGCCTCATCAAGTCTTTGTACAACATCTAAACCAATAACATTATCCGATTGATTTAAATGATAAATTCCTATAGATGCTGTTAAAAACTCATCGGCTTTGCCAAATATAATTTGCTGATCTGCAATCGTAAATTTTAACCTTTCTGCAAGTGTGATGACTGCCCAATCAGTTAAATCTGTAATGACAACAACAAAACTTGCTGAATT
The DNA here is from genome assembly GCF_000214135.1 of Acinetobacter sp. P8-3-8. GTDB lineage: Bacteria > Pseudomonadota > Gammaproteobacteria > Pseudomonadales > Moraxellaceae > Acinetobacter. Next base: position 119 of record NZ_AFIE01000009.1, on the reverse strand, counting down.
GAGCCTGAAAATCTTCGCTTCCGTATGCGCAATGGTTTCACTTAAAATTTCCCCCAACTGTGATAAGACTTCATCGCCATTGGTATAACTATGCAACTGATTGAAGCGCTTAAAATCAT
>NZ_AFIE01000010.1 GCF_000214135.1 Acinetobacter sp. P8-3-8 | reverse complement strand
GAATAAAAAAATCAAAACCCACGCCAATGTTTAAATTGGTGTGGGTCCTAGATTTTAAGCAGCCTTTTCATCACGCTTAAATACCAACTCACCTTTCAGTGAACTCTCAGCATCAAAATAATAGCCATCGGTATTAAATGATTTTAAGTCTTCCAATCTATCCAATTGATTTTGAATAATATAACGAGCCATCAAACCACGTGCTTTCTTGGCATAAAAACTAATGACTTTATATTGACCATTCTTTTGGTCTAAAAATACAGGTTTAATAATTTCAGCTTGAATTTTGGACTCTTTCACTGATTTATAATATTCATCAGAAGCAATATTCACTAATACTTTTGAACCTGATTGTTCTAAATCTTGATTGATCAAATGGGTAATACGATCTTCCCAAAATTCATACAAATTATGCCCACGTGCATTGGCAAGTTTAATACCCATTTCCAAACGATAAGGCATCATCAAATCTAAAGGTCGCAACAAACCATATAAACCAGATAAGCTTCGCAAATGTTTTTGCGCAAATTGCAAATCCTCTGCTGACAAATGGTATGCATCTAAGCCTGTATAAACATCGCCTTTAAATGCAAAAATAGCTTGTCTTGCATTCGAGAAATCGAAGTCCGAATTCCAGTCACGAAAACGTTCGACATTTAACTGAGCAATTTTTTCACTTACCTTCATTAAACTGGCGATTTCAGAAGCAGAAAGTTTACGACTTAGGTCGATAAGCTGTTGAGATTGATCGAGCAGTCTTGGTAAAGTGTGCTCATCAGTCGGAAGTGTAGTTTCATAATCGAGCGTCTTAGCAGGGGAAATTAGGGCGAGCATGGGCTTCCTGATCAAAAAATAATTAATCAAACTATATCAGTCGGAATATTTTAATGCCAATTCGTGTTTTCTGTGAACATAATCGGTAAACTATAGCACTTCCCTGCTATCTATCGTTTAAATTATGTCCGAACAACTGTTCATTCAAGGTTCGGTCGGCAAAATCGAAATTTTTGTTGACTATCCTCTGGGCGAAGTAAAAGGATTTGCTGTCGTTTGTCACCCTCATCCACTGCAAGGTGGGACACCTCAACATAAAGTTCCAGCACTACTTGCACAGATTCTTACTGAACAAGGTTGTGTTGTTTATCGTCCAAGTTTTCGTGGTTCAGGCCAATGTGAAGGTATTCACGATGAAGGCTTTGGCGAAACTGACGATATTTTAGATGTCATTAAACATGTAAGACAATTACACAAAGGTCTACCTTTTTATGTAGGTGGCTTTAGTTTTGGTGCGCATGTGATGGCGAAGGCTTATCATGCCTTACCTGATGAAATTAAACCGAAACAAGTGATTTTGTGTGGTTTGCCTACTGCAACTGTTGATGGAATTCGTCACTACGAAACACCGTCAATCAAAGGTGATATTTTGTTTGTGCATGGTGAAGCTGATCCAACCACTAAATTAAGTGATTTGTTGGAATGGGCAAAACCGCAACGCCATTTAATTACGGTGTTACCAGGTGCTAATCACTTCTTTACGGGTTATTTAAAGCAATTAAGAATTGCGATTTCTCGTTTTCTGCTAGTATCTTAATTTTTCATAAGATACTTCATAGAAGAACTAACGACTACTTAGTTCTTCTATGAATGCGCCTATAAAATACTATAATAAATTAGACACTTACATCATCTTACTTTTATGACTTAGACTCTTAAATGAAGTCACTGATCATAAATAAAAAATTGTTACGATTTAATCGACACCAACCAAAATAATATCAATTAAACTTAACCTATGAACACTATAGTTTAATTAAACTTAAAAATAATAAATGCGAGGTGCTACAATGACACTCATCTCTAAAATACATGACTACAAGTTCCCAAAAAAAATAAAACAATTTCGGATTATATCTCTGAGATTCGACAACGAATTCAACAACACCCCATTTCAGATTTAGTCGATAACGAAGGTCATCAATATGTCGATTTAGTCCTTGAAGGCGGTGGCGTACTCGGCATTGCACTGGTCGGTTATACCTATGCCTTAGAGCAAGCAGGTATTCGTTTTCTGAATATTGCAGGTACATCCGCTGGTGCAATCAATGCAATGTTGTTAGCTGCATTAGGGCAATCGCATGAAACCAAAAGTATAAGTCTATTAAAAACTTTAGGTGCCATGCGGATCTCGGAATTTGTCGATGGTGGACTACTCGCCAAAGCATTGGTTAAAAATATTCAACAACAAGATAATTTTTGGGTTGCCATGTTGCCTAAAATTATTGGTTTAGGTTTGATTGGAAAGTTTAGTAAAACACAGTTAGGGATTAATTCAGGAGAGGCATTTAAACAATGGTTAGAAGACAATATTGGTAGAGATGTTAATACACTGAGTTTATTGAATAAATTAAAGAATAAAGAAAATCTGCTTAAAATTCGTGAAAATAGTGATCGAAAAACACTAGAGCAGGATAAAAAAAGACTAGAACAAGATTTCAAACAAAATGAATTGGCAATTATAGCAACTGATGTGACGACGGAAAGTAAAATCATATTTCCTAGAATGGCAACGTTATATTGGGATAATCCACTCAAAACGCATCCACTTCATTATGTACGTGCTTCTATGTCCATTCCTTTATTCTTTAAACCGTGCATTATTCCAAATATTCCAATCGGTAGAGAGCGATGTTGGGAAAAACTTACAGGGTTTAAGGGTAAAGCGCCGAAAACAGCTTATCTTGTTGATGGTGGAATTGTTTCTAATTTCCCAATTGATGTTTTCCATCAACGTGAATTTATCCCTTTATGTCCTACATTTGGTGCCAAATTAGATGTGGATCGTCAACAAGCTAAAGATGTAGACAGTATTTCTCACTATTTAAGTGCTTTATTTGATTCAGCCAGACATACAGCTGACTATAGTTTTCTGCATCAAAACGAAGATTATCAACATTTAATTACCTATATTAATACAGCAGAATCAAATGAATACAAATTTCATTGGCTTGATTTCAACATGGATGATAATAAAAAAGCTGCGCTATTTGCACTCGGTGTTGAAGCAGCGCATAACTTTATTATTGAAAAACAAAATGCTTATCAACAAAATGATTTAGACAATAATTCTGCCCCAATAAAAACAGGTTTTAATTGGAGCGCCTATAAAAAAATCCGTGAAGACTTCAAAATCACTTTAACAGATAAGGAAAAAGTAAAACTTCAAGAAATTAAACAATGTTCAATTCAAAGTCTATTCTAAATGTGAGGGGTAAATCTAAATGAAAATTAAAATCTCCTACAAACATCATCCCAGCTCAGACCAAACTTAGCCAAATATTTTTTAACCCGATCACTGTCATTGGTACTTTGTCGTTGCTCACGAGAAACTGAAAATAAACGCCGTCCTGCATCTGCCATCGACTTAGATTTTTGACAAATTTCAATCACACCTTCCAGTTGAATACGATCAAACTCATCAATTTGAGCAATCTGTGACGCACTTAGTATTTGACCGAGATTTGAAAATAAGCTTGTAGATGTCTGCTGCTCAATATTCCAAATTTTTTGTAATCTGTTAATTTCAGCATTCACTTCATTTAATCCAATTCTTTCACCATTTGCCAAGGTCGCCATTCGAGTAACACTTGCCGTTAAATCACGAAAATTACCTTGCCAGGTCGCTTCGTAAGACTGTGCGAATTTTAAATATTTCTGCAAGGCATCACTATGAAAACGCAATTGACGTTGATGTTGATTGGCAAAACGTTGTAATTCAAATTCTATATTGGGCGCAATATCCTCTAAACGGTTTTTTAAACTTGGTAAAAAGAATGTCCACATATTGAGTCGTGCCCACAAATCCTCACGGAAGCGCCCTGCCTGAACTTCTTCACGTAAATCTTTATTGGTTCCTGCAATCAGTTGAAAATCAGCCTGAATTTCCTTGTCACTACCCACTGGGAAAAAAGATTTATCTTCCAGTGCTTTTAGCAACATCGCTTGCTCATCAAGTCCCAATTCACCAATTTCATCAAGAAATAAAATCCCTTGATCAGCACTTTTTAAATAACCTGTCCGTGCTGCTATAGCGCCTGTAAAAGCACCTTTGCTGTGTCCAAATAATGTCGACATGGCACTATCACCGATTAAAGTAGCGCAGTTCACATCGATGAAACGTCCTGATAAATGGAACTTTTCTTTTTTAAGTTGATAAATCTGCTTAGCTAAATGTGACTTGCCAACACCTGTCGCCCCCATGATTAGAATTGGCGCACTTGAACGTGTTGCGACCAATTCAACCTCTTGAATGAGTTGATTAAAGCTTTTATTTTTTGTCGCAATATTGGCTTTAAGCTGTAACCAATTTTCAGACTGCTCATGCTCAAAACGCTGTGTTAAAGCTGCATAACGAGATAAATCTAGATCGATAATCCGATATTCACCTTCAGGCTGTTGTTTACCTGTTGGTGAGCTTTGAATCAGTTTTGCAGGAAGATAATGTGCATCTATCAGTAAATACCAACAAATTTGCGCAACATGTGTTCCAGTGGTGATATGCAATAGATAATGATTATTTTCAACATCAAAGGGATATGACTTTACGAAGTCATATAATGCACCATACATATCCGAAAAATCCCACGGATCTCGAATATTCACCTTGTGACCTGTCACCTGCGTTTGTGGAGAAAGCTGCAAAGCATCTCGTTGTAAATGCTCAACTAAACCTGTATTACGGCGATCATGCAATAATACCAATTCGTCAACAATGAGGTCTTCATGCATGAGTAAGCTCATGGTCGGACGCCAACGTTGCCAACGCTCAGGCTTTTTGCCTTGATCTAAGGTTGAACCCACAAAACCTATAACGACTGTTTTTTTGGTATTTTGCATACTTTCTATAAAAAATTATATTTTCATATCCATCATATCGGGATTTTTATCATAAAACATTTAAATTTAGTCTTTGTGTTAATCCAATATTGCATGATCATCTGATGAATCATTTTAGCTATAGACAATATTCTTGTATCTTTTCATCACTTTTGCTAATTTAACACTTCAACTCAAAACCATAGACAGGTGTCAGTCTTTAAAACGCAAATCATGTCTATACAAGTTATTGTTCAAAACGACAATATCGATCTTGCCCTAGAGCAATTAAGAATCAAAAAATACTATCTGCAAACCAATCATTGGTATAAAAAATGCCAAAATTATCATGAAAAACCACCCAGTAAAAATCGTAAAAAGACAGAAAAGAAACTTTTGATGGGTCATAGCCAAATATTGGAGGATGATCCCCTTGCACTAAGGCTGAACATCCATATTGAGGAACATTATCTAGAAAAATAGATAAAAAACCGATATGGATCGATGAATAAATTTCTTCGCGCTTAATCACTTTTTAAAACCCGTGTTCTTAGCACGGGTTTTAATATTTAAATATATATTTAGATATTTTCATATATTTATTTATATAAAATTTATAAATAAATATAACCCCATTTTATTTAAATTTAAATATATTAATAAATATCAATATTTTAAAAATTATTTATTCCAAAATTAAAAACTTGGCACACTCTTCGCAATATACAATACATGCATCATAAGATGTATAGCTATATCACCTGTCTGCAACCGCTTGGCAGGCAGGTTTTGAAAAGGATAAAAGCAATGACAATGTCAGTAGCAGAACAAATTGAAAAACAAGCAAGTTCTTCACAAAATCAAGAACGTACTTATAACGTTATTCAGGATGCTAAAGGTGTTCCTATAAAAATGTGGACAAAAGGCGTCCCTGTTGATGAGAAGTCGAAAGATCAGCTATTAAAAACAGCACAAATGCCGTTTATTTATAAATGGATGGCCGTTATGCCTGATGTCCATGTCGGTATCGGCGCAACCATTGGAAGTGTGATTCCAACCAAAGGTGCTATTATTCCTGCTGCTGTTGGTGTAGATATTGGGTGTGGAATGATGGCGGCACGTACATCTTTAACTGCATCTGATCTACCTGATAATCTACATGCATTACGTACTGAGCTTGAACGTTTAATTCCACATGGGATGACGAAAGGTCGTGGTCGTCGTGACCGTGGTTCATGGGAAAATACATCTGAGCGTGTCGATCAGGTTTGGGCTGAATTGGTCACAGATTTTGAATATATTTGTGCCAAGCACCCTCGTTTAAAAAATACCAATAACCATAAACAGTTAGGTACGTTAGGAACTGGAAATCACTTTGTTGAAATCTGCTTAGATGAGCATCAGCAAGTGTGGATCATGTTGCATTCAGGTTCTCGTGGTGTTGGGAATGCGATTGGTAACCACTTTATTGAGCTTGCTCGTAAAGATATGCAAAAGCATTTTATTAACCTACCTGATAAAGATTTAGCTTATTTGGTTGAGGGTACTGAACATTTTGATGATTATTGGTTTGCGGTGGGTTGGGCGCAACGTTTTGCTATGAAAAACCGTGAGTTAATGATGGAAGCTGCGGTTCAGGCTTTACGCATTATCATCAATAAACCTTTTAATGCCAAAGTTGAAGCTGTGAATTGTCATCATAATTATGTGGATAAAGAAGAACACTTCGGGCAAGAAGTCATGGTTACTCGTAAAGGTGCTGTACGTGCCCGCTTGGGTGAGTATGGAATCATTCCGGGTTCTATGGGGGCAAAGTCTTTTATTGTCAAAGGTAAAGGAAATCAGGAATCTTTCTGTTCATGTTCACATGGTGCGGGTCGTGTACATAGCCGTACTGCTGCCAAAAGGTTGTTTACTGTAGAAGATCAGATTGAACAGACCCAAGGTGTGGAATGTCGTAAAGATGCAGCGGTAATTGATGAGATTCCTTCAGCTTATAAACCGATTGAAGATGTGATGAAAGCGCAAAGTGATTTGGTGGAAGTGGTTTATACATTGAATCAAGTTGTTTGTGTGAAGGGGTAATAACATGGTGACCATCACTTCCAATCCAAGCATAACTGAGATTCGGACGTGGGCATTTTCTGATGAGAATTTACCTGCTCCTGAATGGGATTTATACCTGATATGGAAAGATGAAATATTACTTTTTTTAGAACTAGCTATAGACCATAAATGTAACAAACAGAATTTTTTTAAATATTTACTTTACTTTATGGTCGCTTATCAGTTTAAACATTTAAATGATCTGTTTGAAAAAAGATTACTTTTACAAAGATATTTGGATGAGTCTAAACATATAAAGCATGGGGATGTGCGTATTTGGAGAAATGAGCTTATGACCTTACAACGAAATATTCACTCTTTTTCATATGATGTATGGATTGAAAAAGGACTTATATATCATAAAGCTTTTTGTCTTTCCCAAGTCCCCACTGAATGTGAGTAAAACCAATGGATCGCTCTAAACAAATTAAGATCAGTCATTACAATCTTTTGGCTAATCAAGCAATCCATCATGCATTACCACAACAACCTTACATTGTTGTAATCGCTATACATAACAACAATGTGAGTAATGATTGGCGAAATAAATGTAGTGATTGGATTGTGAAATCTGAGCAATGTTATTGGGCATTGGCTTGGGGGCATGAGTGTTCAATTTGGGATGATGCACTAGATTATAGTTATTTAGAATTCTGTAATTACGAATTGCCTGATGACGATGATTATACCCTCATGACCACTTGGCATGAAGAACAAACTTTAGAAGAAGTTATAGAGTTTGCTGAATCCATTCCAATCGATACATTACCTCAACAGGCTCTATATCAAATCATTGTGTTAAATATTCACTAATTATTTAATTTATAAGGATAATAAAATGAAACTCGCAGAAGCATTATTATTACGAAGCGATCAACAGAAAAAACTCGCTTCATTAAAACAACGTATCAATGCGAACGTATTGGTACAAGAAGGTGATGAACCATCGGAAGATCCAAACGAGTTATTGAAACAAGTTTTTGCATTAACTCAGGAATCTCAAAAATTGGTGTATGCCATTCATCAAACCAATGCGTTGGCGAAACTTACAGATGGTCGTTCATTATTGGCTTTATTGACTCAACGCGATGAGCTTGTAGAACGACATAAAATCTTAATCTCCGCTATTAGCAATACGCATCGTGAACCTGATCGTTATAGCTCACGTGAGATTAAATGGCGCAAAGTCATTCCTGTATCATCATTGCAAAAACAAGCCGATGATATTAGTGCCAAATTACGTGACTTAAATGTGTTAATTCAAGCTACAAATTGGCAAATCGATTTACTTGAAGTTTAAAGAATTTATAAGTTCCGACTTATAATCCAGTTTGAACATACTGGGCGAGTGCAAGATCCACTATCTCCACAACACTGGATTGAAAATAATGTGTAGTGGCTTGCAAAGCGAGTGGGTTAGCTTAACCAAAATAGGCACAAATCAACCCATCACCTTGCACAATGAAAACCTTTGTGAGAGCAGAGTTACCACTCACTGAGCATCACCATGTCCTGACAGTATGTTCTGTTTATAAAATTGATAGAAGAAGATGAACACATTATTTAAAAATAAAACCATCCAAATTGATGGCTCACAAGGCGAAGGTGGCGGACAAATCTTGCGAACCGCCCTTTCCCTTTCAATGCTGACAGGGATTCCTTTTGAACTTGTGAATATTCGTGCAGGACGTAAAAAACCGGGCTTAATGCGTCAGCATTTAGTGTGTGTACAAGCATCTCAACGGATAAGCAATGCAATTGTTCAGGGCGCAGAATTGCATTCTCAAAAATTATATTTTCAACCTCAACAAGTACAAACTGGAAAGTATGATTTTCAAATTGGGTCTGCGGGTAGCACAATACTGGTACTACAAACCCTACTGCCTGTTTTAATGATGCAAAATGAAGCCAGTCAAATCACCATACACGGCGGTACACATAATCCTATGGCACCAACTGCTGATTTTATTGAACATTGCTTTCTCCCAACGATTCAAAAATTAGGTATTCAGGTCGATTTTCAATGTGAACGTGCGGGCTTCTTTCCAATTGGTGCAGGTCAGATTAATGCAATAATCCACCCTTGGGTAGAAAAGCAGAAATTTTCAGTTTTGAATAAAGGCAAATTACTTGAAATCAATGCTTTTGCAGCAGCTTTAAATATTCAACCCAATATTGCAGATCGTGAGCTTGAAGTGTTAAATAATAAATTAAGCTTAACACAGCGTAAAAGACTGAACTTTCAAGGAATTAGCCAAGGGAATACAGCTTTTGTTGTCTTAAATTATGAACATCATCAGCAAGTATTTTCAGCATTAGGTGAAATGAAGAAAAGTGCCGAAAAAGTGGCACATGATTTAGCAAAAGATGTTCAATCCTATTTGAACATAGATGCTGTAGTGGATGAATATTTAGCAGATCAACTTTTATTACCTTTAGCTTTAGGTCAAGGTGGTGAATTCACTGCTCAAGTGATCAGTGAGCATACAAAAACTCAAGCCGAAATGATTCAAAAGTTTTTAAATTGTAAAATTGTTTTTGAAGCTAATAATCAAATTTGCAAAGTGAGTGTCAAAATTTGATACTCACTTTTGTTTTAAAAATAAACATAATCGACATAATGCCGTAAATTCACCTAAATATTTCTCACAAAGTACATTTCACTTTGCTAAAAAATACGCTGTATTTTGGCGTAAGATGTAAATATTAAGACTCATAATGAGTTGTATAATCAATATATTAGCTAATTATAGCTTATGTTAACTAAAACTATTATATCAAAGGGATTTTATGAAAACTTTTTCAATGACCATCGTCGCTGCGTTGTTAAGTTCTGCTGCTTTTGCTGATGATATTTCAGGAACTTGGCGTTATATCGATGACAAAACAGGTGAAGCGAAAGGACTGGTCAAGATTGAAAAACAAAGTAACGGAACTTATGCGGGTACAGCACTCAAATCAACACCTCGTCCGGGTTATACACCAAAAGAGTTTTGTACCAACTGCCCTGCACCTTATACCAATAAACCAATCATTGGTATGCAAGTCATTTCAGGATTAAAAACTACAGATCAAGTCAATTATACCGATGGCAAAATTATTGACCCTGTTTCAGGGAAAATTTATCGCTTAAAGGGTAAAGTCAGCTCAAATGGCAAAAAATTATTTTTACGTGGCTATTTAGGCATTTCTGCAATTGGTCGTAATCAGACTTGGTTGCGTGTGGAATAATACCTTCTTATTTAAAAGAATACCGAAGTGATGACAGTTAATTCTTTTGTATATAACTGTCATCTAAATTCTGATTCGATAAAAAATCACTCAACATTTTCCCAAAATATAAATAACGAATCAAACGCCTAAAAATATTATAAAAATTCATTTAAATTCAATCATTTAATATTTATTTCACAAATTTTTTGATTTATATTGAGCATTATAAAAATAATCATGTACTTGAGAAAAATATGAGTAAAGTTTTAAAGTGGTTGGGTGGACTATTCATAATTGGGTTAATTGGAATATTCAAAACAAACCATACTCTAAATGAAAATAACAATGCCAATCAACAGATTAGCCAAACCCCTACGACGCAGGTTACAAACACACCTGCTTACCTCAACTTAGATTTACAAGCAGATGGCTATACTTTAAAACTTGTTTACGCATTTGCAAATATTGAGCAATGCGAGAAAACCATCCAATCCAGTAGCAGCAGTGGCTTGATTAGAGATTTTAAAAATAGTTGTACTTTAGACTGTGAAATTTTGTCCAATTTATCTTGTAGTAGCTTCACAGACACTAAATATATCAGCATGTTAAATCAAGAATATTCTGGATCACAATATTTACATATATCCAATAAAAATGATCCAAACGAGCGAGGTGTAATTGCCTTTTGGGGACTTTCCAATCAAGAAGCTGAACAACTCTGCAACTATGTGAAAGACCATTCTAAATCTGTAATAACCCAAACAAAATGCTTAAGTTAAATGAGTACGCATGATCATGAATACTTGCCTGTATCAGTATTCATGGTCAACTTGTAATTCACCCTTTCCACTCAAAGCCACTAAATGCATCATCCTCTTTTAAAGTATTTTCGACTGCATTTGCCAACTGCTTAATCATGCTTTGTGTTTCAATTTTTTTGAACCAAACTTGTTCTTCATCTGCATGCGCTGAAATAATACACGTTAATAAACCATCATCATTTAAATGACAATTCACGCCTAAACCAATCGGATGATTTTCTACGCTCACTGCCAATTTTTCTTCAGAATGAGTCATTTCAGCTTTAAAACCATATTGAGAAAGTTGCTTCGCCAACAAGTCTGTCACATATTCCTGAGTGACATAACATGCATTTGCACCATGCGCAGTATTTTTCACATGGTTTTCACAGTTGGCAGTAAATTGTAATGTTCTCATCGCTTCATCCAAAAGGCTTTATAGTTCTCTTGTTTTAGAATAAGCAATTAAAACAAAACAGCCAAGCATTTGCTTGGCTGTTGTTGGACAAATATACAACGATCAGATGATTTTCTGATCTTTTTATCGATTACTGCATTTCTATATTTAAAGTTAAAAGAAATGAACAAGCATCTCATTCAAAATCAATAAATCACTTATTCAGTGACTTGAATAGCTAAGCCTGCCTGATTCGCCAACTCGGTGAATGTAGGAAAACTGGTTGCAACTGTTTCCGTACCGATGATTTTAATTTCGCCAGAGGTACGCAAACCTGCCATTGAGAAACTCATTGCAATACGATGGTCATGGTGTGATTCAATTTCACCACCAGTGAAAATCGCAGACCAATCACCAGATTGACCTTTACCTTCAATGATAATGCCATCATCCGTTGGCGTGCAGTCAATACCCATGGTTTTTAAACCATCTGCCATGACTTGAATACGATCAGACTCTTTAACACGTAATTCAGCAGCGCCCGTTAACACCGTCTGACCTTCAGCACATGCCGCAGCAATAAAAAGTGATGGAAATTCATCAATCGCTAAAGGCACTTGATCTTCAGGCATATGAATACCCTTCAATGTACGTGTACCACGAATACGAATATCTGCAATTGGTTCACCGCCTGCAATACGTTCATTTTCAACAGTTAAGTCAGCACCCATTTGTTTGAGAATTTCGATCACACCAGTACGAGTTGGGTTAATCCCTACAGCTTCAAGTGTTACATCAGAACCTTCCGTAATCGCCGCACCCACCATAAAGAACGCTGCTGATGAAATATCAGAAGGTACTTGAATTTCTGTACCCACTAACTTTCCACCACCTTGTAGTGAAATACGATTACCTTCAGTTTTCACATCATAGCCAAATGCACGTAACATACGTTCTGTATGATCACGCGTTGGTTCAGGTTCAGTCACCGAGGTTTCTCCCTCTGCCCATAAACCTGCCAATAAGATTCCTGACTTCACTTGTGCAGAAGCCATTGGTAAATCGTAATGAATACCTTTTAAAGCTTGCGCACCTGTAATAGATACGGGTGGTGTACCACGTTCACCTGTGGTTTGAATCTGTGCACCCATTTCACGTAATGGCTTAGCAATACGTTCCATTGGACGCTTTGACAATGATGCATCACCTGTCATTACAGAATCAAACTGTTGCGCAGACAACATGCCTGAAAGCAGACGCATAGAAGTCCCAGAATTACCCATATACAAGGCTGTCTTCGGTGCTTTTAAACCATTGATTCCAACACCGTGAATCGTGACTTCACCATTCTTAGGGCCTTCAATACTAACGCCCATATCACGGAAAGCTTGTAGTGTTGCAAGTGCATCTTCCCCTTCAAGGAAACCAGTCACATGCGTAGTACCTTCTGCAATCGCACCAAACATGATGGAACGGTGTGACACAGACTTGTCACCCGGCACGGTAAATTTACCTTTAAATGTCTTATCACCCGGCAAAATGGTAAATTGTTGTGTCACCTTATTTTTCTCCATCAATGGTTTATTGGCGAGCATATGATTGAAATGCTGTCGTGCTGCTTGTGCATGACCGAGCAAACCCATCAATGCATGTGAATCTTCATCTTTAATCAATTGGCGTAATGTTGCAAGTTGTTCTTCAAAGCCGTCAACTGCATTTAGAATCGCTTTTTTATTGGCAAAAAAGATATCGTGCCACATCTGCGGATCACTGGCTGCAATACGAGAGAAGTCACGAAAACCACCTGCTGCATAACGGAAAATATCTAAATTATCTTCACGGTTTGCAAGTTGTTCAACCAAATTAAATGCCATCAAATGCGGTAAATGACTGGTATGTGCAAGCACTTCATCATGCTTATCTACATCCATACAAATCACTTCAGCTTTGGCTGCTTGCCATAACTGAATTAACTTTTCTACCGCCCAGTCTGCACTGCTCGGTAATGGTGTCAAAATCACCTTATGATTGACAAATAAATCAACTTTACCCGCATGTACACCTGTATGTTCTGCGCCTGCAATCGGGTGCCCCGGAACGAAACCCGCAGGTAAATGTTCACCATAAACAGCTTTTGCAGCTTCAACCACATTACCCTTGGTACTACCCACATCAGTAATAATGGCATTTTCAGCGATATAAGGTTGAATAACTTCAAGAATTTTCTGTGTCGCACGTACAGGTAACGCCAATACGATTAAATCTGCATCTTTAACTGCGTCTATTGGATTGCTGAATCCTTCCGAGATGATTCCTAAATTTTTGGCATCTTCTAAAGTTTTCTGTGAGCGTGTAGACGCAACAACTTTCTCTGCAAGCTGTTCAGCAACAATCACACGAGCAAGACTTGAGCCGATCAACCCAAGCCCAATAAAAGCAACTTTTTTAAATAATAGTTGTGACATGACGATTCTTATAACACCTATTTCACAACTTCATTAAAGCACAGCAGCAGGATAAGAACCCAATACACGTACTTCTTTAACCAAAGGACGAATATCTTCAATCGCCGCTTTTACATTTTCCTGTTCTACATGACCTTCTAAATCGATGAAGAATACATAAGCCCATTTTTCAGGTAATGCAGGACGCGTTTCAATACTGGTTAAACTGATATTGTGTTTTGCAAATGGTGCAAGGATTTCCAACAATGCCCCTGCACGATCATGTGCAGAAATTAACAATGAGGTTTTATCATTGCCACTTTGAGGAATTTTTTCACGTCCAATCACGAGAAAACGTGTGGTATTTTCAGGATTATCTTCAATATTGCCATGCAAAATTTCTAAATCATAAATGCTTGCCGCAACATCAGATGCGATGGCTGCTGAATGCCATTCATTGCGAATACGACGAGCTGCTTCCGCATTTGAACTTAATGCGACTTGTTCGACACCCGGATAATTTGCATCTAACCATTTACGACACTGTGCCAAAGTTTGTTGGTGTGCATAAATCTGCTTAATACTGTCTTTTCGGGTATTTGAAGATACAAGGAATTGATGATGAATACGCAATTCAACTTCACCAATCACATTTAAAGAAGATGATTTAAAACAATCTAAAGTATGGTTGACCACACCTTCAGAGGAGTTTTCTACAGGGACTAAACCATAATGTGCACTACCCGCTTCAACTTCACGGAACACTTCATCAATGGTCGGCAATGGACGAACTACAGCGTCCTGACCGAAATGCTTTAAAACTGCTGAATGGGTATAAGTTCCGACTGGCCCAAGGAATGCAATACTTTGTGGCGCTTCAAGTGCCAAACATGCAGACATGATTTCACGGAATAAGCGTGCCATGGTTTGATCAGACAATGGCCCTTCATTACGTTCCATCACCTTGCGTAATACTTGCGCTTCACGTTCAGGACGATAAAACAGCGGATTCTCTTCTGCGGCAAATTTTGCTTTTGCAACTGCTTCTGCCAGTTTGGCACGGCGGTTAATCAATTGTTGAATTTGTTGATCTACAGAATCAATATCTTCACGGATTTGAGCAAGATCGAGAGAAGTCGTGTTTTGATCATCGTTGATCATTGTTATACGCCCTTTAAAGTCGAGAATTACGAAAAGTCTAAGTTTAAGACCTTCAACAGTATAACAATAGTTCGATTAAATTTGTTGAGCAAAACTGCTTTTATCTTAGCAACAATACACAGTTCATCAATCTGGAAATAATTGATTGATGAGAATCTAAATACCACTTCAAAATTGATTAAATAATAGCCAACTTCATCATTATTTTTCACATAAATTATTTACAAACTAGCTATAGAGTTATGTAGATTTCCATTTATGATGAATGAGTTAAGCGCAATTCGAGAAATAGAATATGAATAAAAGAATCGCTGTTTTGATTACCCATGATTTTGAAGATACAGAATATCATCATCCTGTTGAAGCCTTTCGTGCTGCCAGTCATTCTGTAAGAAACATTGAAAAATTAGCTGGAAATATTGTTTATAGTAAACAACGAAAATCATCTGTCAGTATTGATTTAGGTATAGATGAAATTTCCGTGCAAGACTTTGATGCATTAATGATTCCTGGGGGAAACTCTCCATTTCTCCTCAAACAAGACCCACGTTTTATTCATTTTTTACAAAATTTTGCCAATGCACAGAAACCAATTTTCTTGTGTTGTTATAGCCCCAATCTATTGATTGATGCGCAAATTGCGATTGGACGTCGTTTGATTTCGATCGAAGCAATGGTGCAAGAGTTAAAAGAAGCAGGTGCAGTCATTTTTGATCGTGAAGTTGTAAATGACAATAACTTATATATTTCCTCACGTTCAACACATGAATTACCGATTTTTATTAATGAATGTTTGAATGTATTACGTGCTTAAAATTTAGCTAAATTTACTTTTATTAATCCTGTTTTGGTTCATTACAATGACCACAATGTTTTCGAAAAAATAAATCAAAACTGTGTATTTTCATTAAACGGCTGTTAGAACTGTTAGATTGAAAAAAGAAGTGCTGCTTACACCAAGGGCAAATATCTTTCATTAAAAAACCAAACATAACAAAGATATATCCAAATATACCGACAATCATTGTTAAAACAAAAACTAAACCTTGTATTGGAATAAATATTTTTAAAATGTAATAACACAGACAAACGAAGACAGGTAAAGAGGCGAAGCCGATTGTAAACCGATTTCTTGCTTGAATAAGCTTTTGGTATTGTTGTAATTTTTCTGTTTCTTGATTCAATTTATTTTATTCCTCAATCATGGAAGCTATTTGCTCATAGCTTCCATATATTCAAAGAAATACGGATTATCGACCGATTATTCCACGCGCCACGATCTCTTTCATAATTTCATTCGTTCCGCCATAAATACGCTGAATACGCGCATCGACAAAGAAACGTGAAATAGGATATTCAGTCATATAACCATAACCACCAAACAACTGAAGTAAGTTATCTGCAACTTTCATTTGCATGTCTGTACTAAAGCTTTTCAAAGCCGCAGCCGTTTCGACATCCAATTTATTTTCTTTATATAACGCTAAATTTTGATTATAGAAGGCAGCTGTTGCCAACTCATCAATCTTTGCTTGCGCTAAAACAAAGCGAGTATTTTGGAAATTACCAATCGCTTGACCAAAAGCTTGGCGCTCTTTGACATAGACTGTTGCAACGTCAATTGCACCACGAATTGCACCCAAAGCCGTTGCTGCAATTGCAGTACGCTCACGTGGCAATTCTTGCATCAAATAAGCAAAGCCATTTCCAGCATTACCTAAAAGTTGATTTGCCGGAACTTTAACATTGTCAAAGAACAATTCAGAAGTATCTTGAGAATGAAGACCGATCTTGTCTAAATTCGTACCCTTCTTAAACCCTTCCAAATGTGTATCCACCAAAAGCAAAGACACACCTTTCGCACGCGCTTGCGGATCAGTTTTACAAGCGAGAACCACTAAATCTGCATGCTGACCATTGGAAATAAAGGTTTTTGAACCATTTAAAACATAATGATCGCCATTCAAAATCGCTGAAGTACGCATCGCTTGAAGGTCAGAACCAGCACCCGGCTCAGTCATACCGATCGCACCAACCACTTCACCAGTAACCATTTTCGGTAGCCAATATTGCTTTTGTTCTTCATTTGCAATATGCAGAATATACGGCGCTGCAATTTCAGAGTGGCATGAAATAGCGGTTGATAATGCGCCATAACCTGCACGTGCAGATTCTTCAACCAACATCAAAGAATATTCAGTAGGTACGCCGTAACCACCGTATTCTTCAGGTACATCTACACATAAATAACCATTTTCACCAAGAATCGTCCAAACTGAACGTGGCATAAGCCCTTCTTTTTCCCATTGCTCATAATGAGGAGCAATGTGCTCATTCATAAAACGTTTAAAATTATCACGAAAGAGTTCTAAATCTGCATCATAAGCTAACATCAAGGCATTCCTTATTGCGATTGTTGTTGTTCAAATTTCTTTACACATCATGCTAATCATTTTTGAAAATTTTTTCATGATCGCATGAGGTCATTTTTTTATGCTTATTGGGCTAATAGCCCGATTCCACCAATAAAAAAGAGCAACCAACTTACATTGATTGCTCTTTGTATGCATCATTCATCGAGAGGAATTAAAACTTATTGTCTTTAAACATCGGTAATGATGAATTCAACTTAGTCACTTCATTCACCAATTTATTCATCAGGGAAGGAATCAAAGCATCTGCCATTTGCGCTGCTTGTAATCCTAATTTTTCACCTAAAGTTGGTTTACGGCGTGTTTGAATCACATACACATCATGGTTTGGCAATAAGCCAAGTAAGTATTCATCTGAAGTTTGTAATTTATCCACCAAATTCAAACTACGTGCATCCTCACCATACCAATGCTCACCTGTTGCAACATTTTCAACATTTAATTGTGGGCGATACTTTTCCACAAAGTGTTTGAATAATTGATGAGTTTGTTGCAATTCTTCTTCAAACTTAGCCTTACCTTCTGGTGTATTTTCACCAAACATGGTCACGGTGCGTTTGAATTGACCTGCTGTGTAGAGTTCAAAATCGACATGATGTTCTTTCAATAAACGATTAAAATTAGGAACTTGAGCAACCACACCAATTGAGCCAACCACAGCAAATGGAGCCGAAATGATTTCACTCGCAATACAAGCCATCATATAACCACCGCTTGCAGCGACTTTATCCACACAAATCGTCAGGTTAAATCCTGCATCACGTAAACGTACCAATTGTGCAGCAGCAAGACCATAACCATGTACCATACCACCTGGGCTTTCTAGGCGAACTACAACACGGTCACGACCAGCTTTTGCTGTGGCTAAAATTAGGGTAATTTCTTCACGTAAATTTTCAACAGCAGACGCCTGAACATCACCTTTAAAATCTAAAACATAGATTTTTTGATTGTTCTTTTTTCTCGCACGAGCCTCTTTAGAAAATTGTTGAGTCAATTGCAACAGCTCTAATTTTGAAGATGTCGTTTGTGCAATTCTTTTTCTTTGTTCATTAATACGTGCATTTAAATGACCAATATGGATCTCTGCAGGTACTTTAGGTAAATGAAATAACATAGAATTTATATTCTCAAGGAGTGCTTTTCAATAAAGATGCGGTCTATTAAGTGAAAATTCAATAGTGATTGTTGTTTTTATTTTGTATCAACTTTTCCTTCTTTTCCATTAATCGGTATTGCTTATCTATATCTTTAACAGCAAGTAATCGGATATAAAGCCAAAAGAGCGAATAATAAAATGCACCAATGATAAAAGCATTAATCGGCCACCATGTTTGAATCCAAAAATTTCCCCGTCGTGATGAATCACTTGGTGTTAAAAATATATAATTCATGATCAATATTATAATAATTATACTGATTGCTACAATTTCAGAATTACGACTCACCAAAAATGGTTTTTTCCCTTGTTGTATCGCATTTTGAATTCTAAAATTTTTAAAGTTCGCTTGAGCTTGAATATATAATTTCCACTGCTGACGGACAGGAATTTGAATCATTTTTCTTTTCAGAAAAAAATATAAAACTATTCCCATACTAGAAGAAATCAACACAAATAGATCATATAACCAACGATGAAAATTATTCATTCCCTCACTTTGTGAAGTCCAAAATAACCCTTCATGTGGTATGAATATCGCAAGAACAATACTCATTACAACGAATAAAATAGCAAGATATTCGGCAATATATTCCGTCCCAAAAATCACTTGATATAATTTTTTTTGATCTTTATGTGCAACTTTTGATTGCTTTCTTAACTCACTACTTATATCCATTTCCTGTGCTTAATACTTATATTTAATTTTAGAGCATAACAAAAAACAGAGTGATATCACTCTGTTTTTTTAACTCTCACTACAAAATTTAGAATCAACCAAAACGACCAGTGATATAAGCTTCCGTTAACTGATGATCAGGTTGAGTAAATACTTTTTCTGTTGCATTGACTTCAATCAAATCACCTAAATGGAAATACGCAGTACGATCAGATACACGTGCAGCCTGTTGCATTGAATGCGTTACAATCGCAATTGTATATTGTGTAGAAAGTTCTGAAATTAATTCTTCAATTTTTGCTGTTGCAATTGGATCTAGTGCAGAACACGGCTCATCCATCAAGATCACATCTGGGCTTACTGCAATGGTACGTGCAATACAAAGACGCTGCTGCTGACCGCCTGAAAGACCTGTACCCGGTTGGTTGAGGCGATCTTTTACTTCGTCCCATAAACCCGCTTTGCGTAGACTATTTTCAACAATTTCTTCTAAGTCATACTTATCGCGTGCTAAACCATGAAGTTTAGGGCCATAAGCTACATTATCAAAAATCGATTTTGGGAATGGATTTGGTTTTTGGAAAACCATACCTACTTGCGCACGTAGTAAAACCACATCTAAATTTGGATCGTAAATATCCTGATTATCTAAACGAACTTTACCCGTTACACGACAAGTATCAATGGTGTCATTCATACGGTTTAAAGTACGCAAGAATGTTGATTTACCACAACCTGAAGGTCCAATAAATGCGATCACTTCATTTTCAAACACTTGAAGATCAATACCTTTAATCGCTTCAGATTCACCATAATACACATGTACATCTTCAGCACTGATTTTAACGGTCGTGTTTTTTTCTTTTTTTGGCGTGCTACTAGATTCAAACTGAGAAACAAATGACGTCGCTTGACGCTTTTGTTCTGTTTCATTCAACGCTGATTGAGATTGTTCTGAATTCACGATTCTATCCTGTTCTAAGGAATTTTTAATGTCTACAGTATTCATATATTCTGCCCTTTTTTACCAGCGAACTTCAAATTTCTTACGTAACCAAATCGCAAAACTATTTAAGCCAACCATCAATGCCAATAGAACAATGATGGCTGCTGCTGTACGCCCTTCAAAGAAGTTACGCAACTCATTGCCTTGCCATAAGTAAACTTGAACAGGTAATGCTGTAGATTGATCTAATGGAGATACTGGAATATTCGCAACGAATGCACTCATACCAATCAATAATAATGGTGCAGTTTCACCCAATGCATGTGCAACACCGATAATCGCACCTGTCATGATCCCCGGTAAAGCCAATGGCAATACGTGGTGGAAAACAGTTTGTAAGCGTGATGCACCAATACCTAATGCTGCTTGGCGAATCGATGGTGGTACAGCTTTAAGCGAAGCGCGAGTAGTAATGATCACAGTAGGTAGTGTCATCAAGCTCAGTACCAAACCGCCTACCAAAGGTGCTGAAATGGGTAAATGCATCCAACCAATAAAGATTGCAGCACCCAATAAACCAAATACGATCGATGGTACTGCTGCAAGGTTGTTGATATTGACTTCGATAATGTCCGTAATAAAGTTTTTAGGCGCAAACTCTTCTAAATAAATTGCACTCGCAACACCTAGCGGAATAGAGATCACAATCACGATGAGCATCATGAACAATGAACCCATGAATGCACCCGCCAAACCTGCTGTTGCTGGTGAACTGCGTGAGTCTGGATTAGTAAACAATTGAGTGTTGAACGTACGTTCGATTACACCTTTAGTTGCTAAATCATCAGAAAGTTTACGAATCTCTGGGCTTAATTGTTGCTGATCATCAGGTAAAGAACGATCAATATTACCTGCCAACCATACATCAATATTGGCATCTGCAAGAAAATTCAATTCGATTTTCTTACCAATTAAAGCAGGGTCTTTAAACACCATATCTCGAATACGATACGCTTCTGAACTGGTGTACAAATTGCTTAATTCATCACGTTGGCTTGCAAGTGAAGGATCTTTTGCAATCAAACCATTCACAATTAATGCATCCCAATCCACCATACCCATTTTGGTTTGCCAATCCACATAGCGCTCTTGATAGACCGCAGGTGATTCACCAACTTTCTGAGTCGGTTTTGGTCCTGCATCAATCACTGTTGGATCGAAATATACAGGCACAGTCATACTGGCTTGCCAAAATGCAGGAAGCCCTTTGTACAAAATACTTCCGAATAAGATCGCTACGAAAGCTAAACCAATGACGACTGAAGTAAAACCAAAAATACGGAAGGTTTTTTCTTTACGATGACGCTTTGACAATGAACTTGCAATTTTAGCTTTACGCTTTTCACGAAGCTCTGCGGCAGCTTGAGGATCAAATACATTTTGATCCACAGGAGATGTATTTGAAGTACTCATTCGTATTGCTCACGATATTTACGCACGATGTAAAGTGCAACAATGTTTAAACACAATGTAATGACAAATAAGGTTAGACCTAATGCAAATGCCACCAATGCTTGTGGACTTGCGAAATCTGTATCACCTGTTAATTGCTTCACAATCGTTACAGTCACAGTTGAAACAGCTTCAAGTGGATTGATATGTAATAAAGGACTGTTCCCTGCTGCCAGTACCACGATCATGGTTTCACCGACTGCACGAGAAACAGCGAGCAAGAATGCCCCTGTGATCCCTGGCAATGCTGCTGGGAGTACAACTTGACGGATTGTCTCTGATTTAGTTGCACCTAGACCTAATGAGCCATCACGTAAAGCACGTGGGACTTGTGTGATAATGTCATCCGATAATGAAGATACGAATGGAATAATCATAATCCCCATTGCAAAACCTGCGGTTAAAGCACTGGTTGCATTGACATCGATACCAACAGCATTTCCCAACATTTTAAAGACTGGGCCAATCACCATGATGGCAAAAACGCCATATACAATTGTTGGAATACCCGCTAAAACCTCAATAGTTGGTTTTGCCCAAGAACGGAAACGTGGAGAAGCATATTCTGCAAGATAGATTGCAATCATTAAACCCAACGGTACGGCAACCAATAATGCGATACCACTCACCATGAGCGTACCCCATAGCAATGGTAATAGTCCGTAGCTTCCTTCTGCATTTCCAGAAGTGCTAAAACCCGGATTCCATTCTGTTCCAAAGAAGAAGTCAATTGGACTTACAAATTTGAAGAAATGCATTGCTTCACTGAACATTGACATCACAATGCCGACAGTGGTGAGGATGGCAACACCAGAACAGAGAATCAAAACAACATTAATTGTTTTTTCTACTTCATTACGTGCACGGAATTGTTGGCTAATTCTTTTCTTTGCCCAAACCAATCCTAGCATCGCAACACAAATCACCACTGCGAATTTAGCAAAAGAACCAATTCTTTCAAATTTAGCAAGTTGTTCTGCTGCTGCAACTTCATAAGCCGCTGGCGTATCTGTTACCCCAAAGCCTGAAGCAATCGCTTGAATACGATCAACCAGTACATCTACCCCAGCTTCATCAAGTGAAGAAGCAATATTGACAGGAACATTCTGTAAAATTAAATGTTGCAGGATACTTGGTTCAACCAAATTCCAAATGATCAAGATTAAAAAAGCAGGAATGCCACACCATAATGCAACCAATGAACCATAATAGCCTGGACGCGAATGTAAGATTGCAGTGTTA
Organism: Acinetobacter sp. P8-3-8; assembly: GCF_000214135.1. Lineage (GTDB taxonomy): Bacteria > Pseudomonadota > Gammaproteobacteria > Pseudomonadales > Moraxellaceae > Acinetobacter. The sequence goes on along the minus strand of NZ_AFIE01000010.1, from coordinate 67,840 downwards.
TTTCCCTTACCTGCTAGGCTTCGGCTTTTTCGTAGCCCGATTTGATATGCGATAGCAATTAAAGCTAATAACACGCCAATAAGTAGCAGATTCATGTATTCTCCACCGTTTTTTCAATCTTCATGATTTGAAAAAACTCTGCTTAGCAATGAAAGCCGATGGTAGTCGCCCACCATCAGCTTCGATTATGACTGATTAATTATTTACCAGCTTTAAATGTTGCAAGAACTTTTGCACGCTCAGAATCAGACATTGAGATTAAACCTGCTTTGTCTAATTTAGAACCTTTACCCGATACTTTTTTGTTCAAGAAGTATTCAGTATATTCTTTTAAACCTTTGATTGATTGTAAATGTTCGCCTTTAACATAAAAGTATAAAGGACGAGATACTGGGTAAGTACCATTCAGAATCGTTTGTTCAGAAGGTGTTACATTATTTACAGTTGCAACACGTAATTTGTCACGGTTTTGATCATAGAAACCTAGACCGAAAACACCTACTGCGTTTGGAGATGATTTTAAACGTGCAAGTGTCTCAGTATAATCACCAGCAATTTCAATCACTTTACCGTCTTTACGGAAAGATGAACATGCTTTTTTCTGAGCATCTTTGTCTAACTTTTTGAAGTAATCGTAACTTTCACAACCTGCTTCAACCATTTTCTCTTGGAACACTTCACGTGTACCGTGGTTAGATGCAGGGATCACTAAAGTAATCGCTTCATTCGGAAGTGATTTGTCAATTTGATTCCAACGTGTATACGGGTTTGGAACCAATTTACCATTTGATGGCAATTCAGCTGCTAATGCTGCAAATACGTGTTGTGGACGTAATTTATACGCCGCTTTGCTTGAATTTGATGCAAATACGATACCGTCATAACCAATTTTGATTTCTTGGATTTTATTCACGCCTGCTTTTTTACATGCTGCGATTTCAGTATCTTTAATTTTACGAGAAGCGTTTGCGATATCGATAGTGTTATCGCCCACACCTGAACAGAACTGTTTTAGACCAGCAGAACTACCGCCAGAACCTACAACAGGTGCTTTGTATTGTGGGAATGTATGACCAAATTCTTCTGCCACGATACTTGCATATGGAAGTACAGTTGAAGAACCAGCAATTTGGATCGTGTCACGAGCTGCATTAGCTGTGGTTGCAACCGCCGCCCCTGAAACAACTAAAGCAAGTGCAATGTGATTTAAGCGCATTCTTTTCTCTCTTAATAAGCTTGCAATTTTGAAGTACGCCATTTGTTAGTGATGTTGTACTTTTCGGATAACTGCATTTTGATTTTAAAATATGACAAAGAAGTTACAGCTTTATGACGCTTTTATGATAATTGATATTCCAGAATTGTTTTAATTAAAAATCTTTTAAATTCAATACGTAATAGAACGTAATATATTTTTATTTTTTTCTAATACTGTGAATCCAAATGTAATAATTCATTTTCATGTCACACATATTGATTTTTCATTCATCCAAATGAACGACAACATAAGTCGTACTCTCGTTAATTTTTGAGCAAAATTCGATTAAAATAGAAAAAAAGAGTAATGGTGAATGAAAATATTAAATCGTCAAGAATGGCATGAAACCTTTCTTAAAATGGTCGCATCAACCAGTATGATCACCTTTGTCATCAGTATGAGCAGTCTGATTATTTACATTTTATTATCACATATCAGCCAATCTTTTTTGATGCAGAATCTTTTGATTAGCTTTAGTTTTATTTCACTATTCATTCTCACCATGCAAACTCTACGTTCAATGTATCATGTCTATCATTTACCTTTAATGAATAGTTGCAGGCAGAATTATCAAAAAATTATTTTCTTTTGCAGCAGTTTCTCTATGGCACTGATCATACTGAGTTCATTTTTCTTAAGCTTTAGTAAAATGTTAAATGATTATTACAACTAATCTATACATCAACTTTTCAACCGCATACAGCCCATTTAAAGCCAAATAGGATGTAATTTAAAAACCTATCCATACGCTTACCAAATCAGCAAACATAAAAAGGAGATCATTAGATCTCCTTTTTACAACAGCATCGATATTAATCAATTGCAGGAGTATATGTACCATCAGCAATCGCATCTTTAATACGGTCAGCTTCTGCTAAAACAAGATTCAACAGACTCTGAACATTTTCTAAAGTTGCAACTGGGCTTAAAGTGGTCATTTTCAATGATTGAACATTACCGACTTTAGTTACACCAATATTGGCTTCACCACGTGCAAATAATTCATCTGCAACGTTTTGGTTTAAAGTATCAAGTAATTCAACTGGATAGCCTGCTGGAACAACACGGAACAATACCGAAGCGAATTGCGGATCAACCAGCATTTCTAAGCCTTCTGTTGCATTGATATATGCTGCAACATCACGTGTTAAATCAACACCATGATCGATCATTGAACCGTATAATTCTTCACCAAGTGATTCTACTGTCATCCACAATTTCAACGCATCAAAACGACGAGTTGTTTGTAATGACTTCGATACTAAGTTAGGAACGCCATGTTCTTCATCATAAGCAGAATTTAAATACTCAGCTTCATAATGCATGAAACGATAGTTCGCTTCATCTTTCAACAAGAATGCACCACATGAAATCGTTTGGAAATAATGCTTATGGAAGTCAAGTGTCACAGAATCTGACAATTCGATACCATCGAGCATTGAACGATAATCATTAGAAAGAATCAGTGCCCCACCCCATGCCGCATCGATATGCATCCACGCGCCATATTTATTGGTGATTTCACGAATTTTTTTCAGTGGGTCAATTGCACCTGCATCGGTTGTACCAGCTGTTGCAACAACACACGCCACGATCTTACCTTCTGCTTGAAGATGAGCCATGGTTTTTTCTAATGCATCTGCATCCATCTGTGCGTTTTCGTTCACTGGAACAGTCACAACAGATTGGAAGCCCATACCCATCATTGCCATGTTCTTTTGCACAGAGAAATGTGCATTTTCAGAACAAATGACTTTGACATTGCGCATCGCATCCGCAGGGATACCATCACGCTGTACAGACCATGGATTGCCGTTTTCGTCTTTCCAGTTTTTAGAAATGCATGCATCACGCGCCAGTAAAACGCCCATCAAGTTTGACTGTGTTCCACCTGAAGTGAACACGCCTGCTTGACCTGCGCCATAACCGACTTTTTGACGTAGCCAGTCAATCAACTGAACTTCCATCAAAGAACCCGCAGGACTTTGATCCCATGAATCCATCGACTGGTTAGTTGCATTGATCAACACTTCAGCAATTTGACTGGTCACCATCGTTGGGCAATGCAAATGTGCTAAAGAATGCGGATGATGTACTTTTAAGCTTTTATTTAAGAAAAGCTCAACCATACGTTCCAATGCTTTATGTACACCTAAACCTTCTTTTGAAGGATTAAATGCGATTGAACTGCGAAGATCTTTGATGCTTCCGCCAGTGTACATTTTATCGTTTTGCAACCATGCTGCGACCGCTTTGGTCGCCTCACCCATTGCTGACTCATAGTCAGCAATAGATTGAGCATCATTGCAGAGTAACGCTTTACGGTGTTCTGCAAAATCTACCATAACTTATGCGCCTCGAACTGCGACAAGCGCTTCAGCAACTGCTTTCTTAAAGCGAGCAAGTGCTTCAACACATTCTTCTTGAGTGATGATCAATGGGCAAAGTAAACGAATCACTGTACCGCTACGACCACCTTTCTCAAGCAACAATTTGTTATTAAAACAAGCCGTTTGAATTGCTGCAGCTAATTGTGAATCTGCAGGTAATGAACCCATATGATCTGCTGGTTTACGCTCATCGACGATTTCAACGCCAATCATCAAACCACGACCACGAACATTGCCAATACATGGAAATTCAGCAGCCATTTTTTTCAATTCAGCTTGTAAGAAATCACCACGTTCTTGCGCATTTTTCGCAAGATCTTGTTCTTTAATGGTTTTGATTGTCGCAAGACCAGTACCCATAGCCAATTGGTTACCACGGAAAGTACCCGTATGACCTGCTGGTTGCCATGCATCAAACTTACGTTTAATGGCTAACACAGCCAATGGTAAACTACCACCTACTGCTTTTGACATGACTACAACATCAGGTTCAATACCTGCATGTTCAAAGGCAAACATTTTACCTGAACGTGCAAAACCAGCTTGAACTTCATCAAGAATCAAGACAATGTTATGACGCTCAGTCACTTCACGGATTTTTTGTAACCATTTTGTTGGCGCAGTCACCACACCGCCTTCACCTTGAATTGCTTCAAGAATAACAGCTGCTGGCTTAGTTACACCGCTTTCAACATCTTCAATAAAGTTTTCGAAGAAATACGTTAAAGCATCTACACCTGCTTCACCGCCAAGCCCAAGTGGGCAGCGATATTCATGCGGATACGGCATAAATTGTACGCCTGGCATTAAGCCATTTACCGCATTTTTAGCAGATAAGTTACCTGTCATTGCCAGTGCACCATGAGTCATCCCATGATAGCCACCAGAAAAACTGATGACTGTGCTACGACCTGTATAAGTCTTTGCCAATTTAATTGCTGCTTCTGTACCATCTGCACCAGATGGGCCACAGAACTGTAAGCAATACTCTTCTTGACCACCCGGAAGCTGTTCAAGAAGTGCTTCAGTAAAAGCATCTTTTAAAGGCGTTGTTAAATCTAAAGTATGTAAAGGCAGACCACTCGCTAAAGTGTCCTGAATACTTTTAATTACCGCAGGATGATTATGACCTAAAGCCAATGTTCCTGCCCCAGCTAAACAATCGAGGTATTTTGTACCTTCAACATCGGTAACCCAACAACCATGTGCTTCCGCTATCGCTAACGGTAATTTACGTGGATAACTACGAACATTCGATTCCATCTGACTTTGGCGAGTCAAGTAGTATTCGTTTGTGGAAGTGGCAGCAGGATTTACAGAAGTAACGCTCATATCGAATTACCATCTCTGATATGGGTTGAAAGAAATAAGTCGGGTGACTTGCGGTCTTTTGACTCGGTGCTTTATAGAATCTAGTTAGAGTGCTTTATGTATTCATAACTAGGAGCGGAATGATACAGTTTTTTACGACAAAATAAATATCTTTTATGCACTTATCTCTATTCCATTTATCGAAAAAAACATTCAGCAAATTCTAAATAGTCATTATCATCATACTATGTGACAAAGCAAAGAAAACCCGATATTTATATTGATTCTTTAAAATTCGTATATTGTTTCAACTTACTGGGTTTCGTTTTTCTTCTAAGAAGCTGATTTATAGACCATTTAAAATTAATTCAAGTTGCAAATCATACGTAAATTATTACAATTACACCACAAATTATGCCAAAGTAATCCGCAAGTTATGCTTAATATCAAAAACACATTCAAAGTCATTTAATATAACTTTTAGTCAAATAGCCAAAAAATTTGACACACACTTTTTAAGGATTCGCCATGCGTTATTTAGCTTTAACTACCCTACTTTTAGGAACGACATTAAGCACTATGACTATTGCAGCTGAAAATGAGCCTTTAAATTACAATATTGTCAATGTACAAGCGGAAGCAACACGTCAAGTATCTAATGATGAAATGCACGCTGTACTTTTTATTGAAAAAACCAACAAACAACCCGCTGAGCTTTCATCACAAATTGCTCAATTGATGAATCAAGCAATGGCGATTGCTAAAAAATATCCACAAGTCAAAGTTGAAACTGGCTCACAAACCACTTATCCAGTGTATGACAATGACAATCAGAAATTGAAAGAATGGCGTGGACGTGCCGAAGTCCAAATCGAAAGTAAAGACTTTAAAGCAGCAAGTCAGTTAATTAGCGAGTTGCAACAAAACTTCCAAACGCAATCGATTAATTTCTCAGTCTCTGATGAACAGCGCAAGAAAGTTGAAAATGAATTGATGGTTGAAGCATCTAAAAGCTTTCAACAACGTGCTCAAATCATCACTCAAGCTTGGAATAAAACTGGCTATAACCTAGTAAACTTGAACTTAAATACCAGTAACTCTTACCCACAACCCGTAATGATGCGAGCAAGTATGGCAAAATTTGCGGATGTTGCAGCAGCGCCACCTCAAGATGTAGCTGCTGGAGAATCAAAAGTCACTGTGAATGCCAACGGTTCTATTCAACTTAAATAATTAGTGGATTAAATCCATACGCTTAAACCCTCAATACTTTTAAAAACCGTGCTCCTGCACGGTTTTTTATTTATTTTGATTATGAATTGCAGAAATAATCATTTTGTATCGGAAATTCAACTCATCTAAACAAGACAATAGTTATAAATGATAATCGTCATTATTTAAATTTACATAACAACAGATTAAGATACGCTCAATTCAAATTGCACATATTCTTATAGAATTTTCAAGGACGCTCATGTTACAAAGCTTAAAGTTCAAGCCATCCACGCTTAGCTATGCGATTGGATTATCTTTTCTCTCTGTTACGTCAGTAAGCTATGCAGAAAATGAAGACAATACTCAAACGCAGACCCTTGCTCCGATTGTTGTTCAAGCTAAAGGAAACTGGCTAGAAAATGCCAATGCAGAAAAAGTCCATAATCATGCAGGTGCACGAACCATTATCGATCGTAAAAAAATGGATGCCTCTGCAGTTACTTCTATCCGTGATGCATTAAAACAAGTTCCAGGTGTTCAAGTTCAAGATAGTAATGGTACAGGCGGTAGTGATGTATCTTTAAACTTGGGGGTTCGTGGTTTAACTTCACGTTTATCTCCTCGTTCAACCGTATTAATGGATGGCGTACCATTATCTTTTGCCCCTTATGGTCAGCCACAATTGTCTATGGCTCCCCTTTCTATGGGCAATATTGAGTCTGTTGATGTCGTTCGTGGTGCAGGTTCTGTCCGCTTTGGGCCACAAAACGTCGGTGGTATTATCAACTTTACAACACGTGCTATTCCTGAATATTTTTCGGGTTCTGTTGGTTTAACGACTGAATTTGCAACTGGCACAGATCAAATCAAATACAGTCCAAATCTGTTCATTGGTGGAACAATGGAGAATGGTTTGGGTCTTGCCCTACTTTACTCAGGCACCAAAGGTGATGGTTACCGAGAAGCCAATAATAAAATTGATATTGATGATGTGATGCTAAAAACATCGTATCAATTTACTGACCATGATCAAGTTGCAGTAAATCTGCATCATTATGAAGGTCGTGGTGAAATGCCTGAAGGTTTAACAGCCGCGCAATATGCTGAAAATCCTTATCAATCGAACCAAACACGTAACTATTTTGCAGGTCGCCGTTCTGACATTTCAGTGAAATATAGCCATAAAGATGACGTCAATAATTTTGAAGTCTTAGGCTATTATGTAGACTCTTTCCGTACCAGTGACCTTGAGTCTGCAATTGAAAATACGCCTAATAGCCGTATCAGTAACTCACCACGTGACTATAAATACTTTGGTATCGAACCTCGTTATTCAAGAGCTTATACATGGGGCAAAATGAATAATGAAGTAACCGTGGGCTATCGCTATTTGGAAGAAGACAGTTCTGAGTTTTCTGGTCGTACAGCACCGTATAATACGCTGACAGGCACACCTGGAACTCGTGTACCGAATACCACCAGTGATGGTGGAACAAAAGCACATGCAGTCTATATAGATAACCGTTTTGGCATAGGTGCATGGACCATTACACCAGGTGTACGTTTTGAATCGATTGAAACACACAATGATTTCACAGCATATCAAGGTGGTATTGCCAATAACACTGTGCATCCAAAGATTAAATCTGACGAATTTCTACCGAATATCGCAATACAATATGCTTTCAACGACCAATGGAATGTATTTGCAAATGCAGGCGTATCATTCGGTCCACAGCAGTATAACCAGCTTGTGACGACACGAACTATAAACAGTAAAAATACTGCGGTGACAACACTGGATGGTTTACACCCTGAAAAATCAAATAACTACGAAATTGGAACCAAATACTTAGGTAATGGTCTAAATGCTGAATTGACTGTATTTTACCTAGATTTTGACAAAGAACTTTTACTAGAACGTCCTGACAATATTGGTACAGGCATCTGGACCAATCTAGGTGCAACCAGTCATAAAGGTGTTGAAGCAGGTTTGAGCTATGACTTTGGTTCATTGTCAGATTCGTTAAAAGGTCTAAAAGCTTATAGCAATTATACCTTTACCAAAGCAGTCTCTGAAGCAGGTAAATTTGATGGTAAAGATTTACCTTATTACTCACGTCATGTTGCAAATTTAGGTATGGGTTATACGGTAAATAAATGGTCAGTCAATGCTGACATGTTTGCGCAATCTAAACAGCATGCACCGGGTTCTGGCGACGTTTATCAAACTGAAGAAACTGTAGATGGTCGTATCGGCGATATTCCGGGTTATTCAACTTTTGCTGTTCGTACTGGCTATAATTTTGGTAAAGATTTTTATGGTTTAAAAGTTGCGGGTGGAATTAAAAACCTATTTGATACTCAATACTTTACCCGCTCTTCGGACTCAACAGGTGGTAAGTATATAGGTCAACCACGTACCTTCTATCTACAAACTTCTGTTGATTTTTAAGCCCATTATTTAAAATACTTACTCATCGCCTTTTAAATAACCAAAGCCCTAATCTCACAACTTGAGATTAGGGCTTTTTTTAATTACTTTTATTTGAATATCTTCTATGATGGTTCTCTTAAAATAACGCTATAGAAAATTCAGTAATGGAATACCAAACAATACTGCTCAGCCTTGGTTTTTTTGCTTTTTGTGCAGGACTCATTGATGCTGCGGTTGGCGGTGGTGGTTTAGTCCAACTACCTGCACTGATGCATGCATTTCCAAAGCAAAGCTTAGCAACGATTTTTGGAACCAATAAAATCATAGCGATGGCAGGTACAGTTTCTTCAGCATTTGCTTACTATGAGAAAGTCACTATCAATTGGAAATTAATATTACCAACAATGCTCGCTGCATTTATATTTTCTTTCTTTGGAGCAATGTCGGTTTCGCTTATTCCAAAAGAATTGATGCGCTACGTTGTATTTTTCTTATTAATCATTATCGCCATTTATACCTTCGCTAAAAAAGATTTAGGTCAAATTCATACCGTATTACAAACCGGTAAAAAGGAAATCGCTTTAGGCTTATTTTTCGGTGCGTTGATTGGTTTCTATGATGGAATCTTCGGCCCGGGAACTGGAAGTTTTTTACTCTTTCTATTTGTTAAAGTCTTTGCCTTTGATTTTTTAAATGCTTCTGCATCAGCCAAATTGGTCAATGTCGCCACCAATATCTCGGCGATGTTCTTCTTTATTCCTTCTGGTCATATTCTTTGGATGGCTGGTATCATTTTAGCCGTATGTAATGTCTTGGGTTCATTTGCAGGAACAGCATTGGCTATAAAATATGGAAGTGGCTTCATTCGTATTTTCTTTTTGATTTTATTGATCTTTTTAATTGGTCGTATGGGCTATGATTTATTCATACATTGATAATTAAACTGTACCAATAGTTAAGTGCCAATATTCTGAATCTGTGAATAATTTCAATGCAATTTAAACGATAAAAAACCACTCGAAAGTGGTTTTTTGAAGAAATGCTTAAATCAAAACTATTTCTTAAACGGAAAAGCATATTTCACAATACGTCCAAGGACTTGACCGTACTGCTTAAACAAACTCGCATTGTTATAATTTATGCCATACTTTTTACATACTGCTTCGACCTTCGGTGCCATTTTACGGTAACGACGTGCAGGAACTTCTGGGAACAAATGGTGCTCAATTTGATGACTCAAATGCCCTGTCAAAATATGGAATGCTTCTGAACCCGTTAAGTTAGAAGAACCACGGATCTGACGCATATACCAGTGACCACGGCTTTCATTTTGTAATACAGATTTTGGAAATACTTCAACGTCTTTGGTAAAGTGTCCGCAGAAGATAATACTGAATGTCCAAATATTCCGAATACCATTCGCCACTAAATTTCCCGTAAATACAGGCAGTGCTGCTGGCCCTGCAATGAGCGGGAAGAATAAATAATCTTTCAAAAATTGCTGACCAATTTTTTTCTGTGTTGGCTTCCAATCTTGTTTAAATTGCGCCCAAGTCTTTCTCTTATAAATGAGCTTACCAATTTCAAGATTCTGAATAGCAACGCCCCACTGGAACAATAAACAGAAAGGAATGCTATAAAGCGGTTGCAGTAAATAACCAGGCTTCCATCTTTGTTCAGGGAACAAACGGAGTAAACCATAACCGATATCGTCATCCATACCTTTAATATTGGTATAAGTATGATGTTTATAGTTATGTGTCTGACGCCAGTTGTCTGAAGTCCCAACGGTATCCCATTCGTAGGTCGTCCCTTTAAAACGTGGATCATTCATCCAGTCGTATTGTCCATGCATGACATTATGACCCAACTCCATGTTTTCCATGATTTTGGCAAAACCGAGCAGCCCTGTACCCAATAACCACGCTGGCGGGAACCAACCTGCAAATAAACAAGCTCGCCCTAAAATACTGCTATAACGAATCGCTGCATAAACCTTCTTGATATATTTGGCATCTTTCTCACCAATATCATCAAGTACTTCTTGTTTAATTGCATCCAACTCACGTGCTAATTCATCCAATTCAAATTGTGTTAATTCACGATTTTTAGGATTGGTAAAATATTGAATTTTAACTGGCATATTCATGATAAAACTCGCTTAAATATCGATAACTAAATCAGTTTGAGCTGTGTTGACGCAGATTCTGAGCAAATTATTTGGTTCTGAATTCTCTGAGCCATTGACGAGATTCTTTGTTGCACCCTGCGCTTTGTTACACGCACATTTGTTGCAAATTCCCATACGACAACCATGTTGCGGTTTAATGTTTTGCTGTTCTAGCCCTGCTAAAATCGATTGCCCTTTTGGAATCGCAACCACTTTATTCGACTGAGTCAGGGTAACATTGATAAAACCCGTATCATCAGTGATGATTGGCGTTAGACTAAAAGCTTCACTTTTAAAATCTTGCACATTTTCAAACAACGCTTCAGCCGTAGTCACAAAGCCTGAAGGACCACAGACATAAACCGTACTTTTTTGAAGATTCTCAATATTGTGAATATGGGCATCATTCAATCTTGAATCTGCTTGTTGTTCCTGCGTATAAAACACTTCAAATTTGAATTGTGAAAATTGCGCATTCCAGTGATCAAATTCTTGCTTAAACGCTACATCTTCATGCTTTTTGACCCAATACATTAAATGTACAGCTTGTTGACTCAATTGCCCCTTCGCTGCAAGTTGCTTGATTAGGCTATACATCGGTGTAATTCCACTGCCTGCCGCCAAAAGAATCAGCATTTGTGCGTTTTGCGGAAGTAGCATTTCGCCATAAGGTAAGCCGAACTCAATCACGTCGCCCATTTCTGCTTTGTCGTTCAACCATTGGCTGACGATACCTTGATCTACTTTTTTGACAGTGAGAAGTACATGTTGTGCATCAAGTTTCGTCAAGCTATAGGTTCTTTCGTAACGAACGCCTTTTATTTCAATAATCACAGGATGGTGTTGCCCTGCGAGCCCCATTTTAAAATGACGATTGACTTGAATCGTTAAGCTGACAGTATCCGCAGCAGATTGTTGCTTTTGAACAATTTTTCCTAAAGCCTGCTGAACAGACCATAATGGATTTATTTTTTGTAGCCAGAAATTTACATTATCTTGACCTAAAACAATGTCAAACATCGAATTTACAGGAGATTTTTGCTTTTCAATAGCGTGCATTTGAGCTCACCATTTGTCTAAATTTTAATTATTATACACATGTATATATATTTGTATATACGTTTGTATTGTATCTGGGCGTTTCATTTATGTGACTTCAAACGCTATAATGGTTAAATAATTTAATTTATTTGATATTTATGAATCAGACTTCTGCAATTCCTCAGGATCCATCTACACTTCAAGAGCAGTATCATGAGCTTGAGAAAGTATCTGTGCGTACTGTTGGCAGAAAGGCAACGATTACTAAAGAAGAATTATTCCAAGCTGCACTGAACTTAATTGGTCCACAAAAAAGCATCTCGTCATTGAGCTTGAGAGAAGTTGCTCGTGAAGCAGGTATTGCTCCGAATAGCTTTTATCGACATTTCAAAGACATTGATGAATTAGCGATTGAATTAATTGAACTGTCTGGTGGTGTGTTACGTCGTATTTTGCATCAAGCACGGATTAAAGCGATTAAGCAAAGCAGTATTATTCGCAGTTCAGTTGAAGTGTTTATTGAACAATTAGATGCAGATGAAGGCAATCTCAGCCTTTTATTACGTGAAGGTTATACAGGTTCAATCCAATACAAACTTGCTGTAGATAAGCAATTGAACTATTTCCAACAAGAGCTGCAAGAAGATCTCATTCGTTTAGAACGTATCAATAATAGTAAATTAGCGCATCCTGATTTAGTTGCCAAAGCCATTACTCAATTGGTTTTTAACATGGGTGCAAAGGTCATTGATTTACCGATTAAAGAACGTAAAGCAGTGGCTGAACAAACCATGATTATGATCCGCATGCTTCTTGAAGGTTCACGCCATTTAGATGAAGCTCAAATTCGCTAATTACAGGCTTATTGTTTGATGATGATCTAACCTATCTGCTCTATAATTCAAGCAATAACGCTAATAAATCATTAGTTTGTTTTTTGGGTTCGAAGCATTAAAGTCAATTTCTGTGCTTAGCTATATGAATCCTGTAAATCCTGTATGAATAACGAACGTTTTTATAAAGGCTCATTACGAGCCTTCTATTTTTTAAGCTGGTTAAAAATCAGCCCCTTGTAAACTTTGTTTGCAAGCCTTTTAAATCATCAAATAATAAGCATAAATACTTTAATAAAAACTCCCCCCTATTTAGTTTAATTCAATTATTCAAATTCATAGCATGCAATATCTGATATTTAATCCAACAAATGTTTATATTATTTATATTTTAAAATAATACCAATGCCTATATTAAATCCAACATATGTTTAAATAAACGATTATCATAAAATGTAAATAGAATACATCTTATAAAAAGGAGTGACATTTATAATCAAAAAAATAGCATTTTATATCAAAGAAAATAGACATAATTTATTTTATTCTTTGTTTTAAATCCAATTAACCAACAAAAGTATGATTATAACTTTTTTTAATTTTCAATAAAATTATTTAATGACAATTACTCATTTCAAATTTATTTATTGATCACTTTTTAGAACCCATTTAAAAAATTAAAAACCAACTATAAATACAACTACCAAACCCCAAAATTAGCCATTTCAATCTGGTTTAAAATTGAAATGGCTAGATATCTGATCAAGTTAAAACGTCTAAATCTATCTTTTGCTTAGCTACACCCTATCTGTATAAGCACTAATAAATTTTAAACCACAACCAAAGTCAAAATACGTATAAAATTGAATAATATTAATCAATTAATCCAATTTTCTTGGCTGCATTAATTGCCTTTGTTCTCGAGTTTACCGATAGTTTGTGATAGATATTTTTAATATGACAATCTACAGTAAATTTAGAAATACTCAGTGTTTCAGAAATTTCTCGGCTACTATTTCCAGCAGCAACTAAAACCAATATTTCCAACTCTCTGACTGACAAATTGCTTTCTACTTTGTGTTGTGAGCAAGATGATTTAACTACATCATCCGTATGATGCATACTTTTTAAAATTTGACTTGCAACAAAAGGATCGATGATTACCCCGCCACGCAACAAACTACGAATTGCAAAAATCAGTTCAAAATCATCACGTTCTTTTAAAACATACCCTGAAGCACCAGCAGAAAGTGCTTTTAATATCGTTTCTACCGAGTTCCATGCAGAAACAACCATAATCGGTGTTTCATTGTCATTTTTGAATTCACGCATATAGGAAATAAAGTCGATACCATTACCATCAGGCAATCCTAAATCAACCAAAACCAACGCTGTATGCTTCTTTTCATAAATCTCCTCCGCCCCCTTAATCGTTTGAGTAAAGTTTAAGTCCTCATCTTTATAACCAAACCTGACTAATATTTTATACATGCGCTCTTGAATAACTGGATCGTCTTCTAAAACAAGAACAGGTAACCTTAATTTGCAATCCATGTTAAAAATATTATTAAAGCGTTCATCCATTTTATGTTCGTCTTCTAATGTATGAGTAGGTAATGGTAATTGATAGTCTACAGAAAACATGTATTCCACTCCTTCCTTACTTCCTATTATTGTTAATTTAAAACCATGAATAAAACAATAACCAATATTGGGTATATTTAAAAGAAATTAGAAAAATTATTCAATAATTTTAATTAAAAACATAAGTAACAATGATTTATAGAATATGTAACATATTTTATAAAATAAAACTCATTTTATATTTAAAACAACATTTTCATAATTTAATTATTAAGTTTATTTTAATATTAACATAAATTCAAAATTACTTATTTTTAGTGATTTATTATCCAAATGCTCTGAACTAATTTAATGATAAGGCTACAGGGTATCTTTTCTTGATTGAAAGGATAGGTCTTTCTTTAAGTTTAAAAACACAATTAACAACTATTGAATGGGGAATTTCATCTATATTTTCATTTTTAATATTCATCTCTCTTTAACCTTTTAGTTTTAGAAAGAATTAAAAATGAACTTTTTTAGACTTGGTCTCTTTATTTAACTGAGCGTTATACGCCCTGTTTATCTATTGCATAAAATGCGATCAAGTCCCCTTTTGCTGATGAACTGCACATGTTCATCAGCCTTTTTTTGTCTGCAATATCGATCATTTACATCATCAAAAAAGTATTCATTTAATTTTAAGTATTTCACACTATAAATAGAAAAAAGCCTAGAATTGAAAATATCTTCAATGATCAAATCAATAATAATCCTGATAACCCAACTGCGCCAAACGAATTGGATAATTCAATGAACCTACTGAATGAGCGTCAAAGTATTCTTGCAAGTTATATCATCATGTTAATCGCGTTGATTTTATTGATTCCATTACATTTACTTGCAAGCTTTTTCGCTGGTTTTGTCATTTATGAAATCATTAATAGTTTGGGTACGATCACTGAAAGATATATCGATGGTCAACGCGCTAGACTCACCATCAGCGTCATTCTAGGCATTCTCATTGTCACATTGATTACTTTTGCGATTACTAGTCTTGTAAGTTTTATGCAACACGATGTCCAAGGCTCTGGAATCAACGGATTAAGTTTGCAAATTGATGCAACACTACAAAAACTCCAACTTGAAATTGCACAATATATCCCAGGATTTATTCCTTATACTTTACCTGAGCTTAAGGATCAGACACTGGCTCTGATGAAAGACAATTTATCTACGCTCAAACATACAGGCACAGATTTCATTCATAATCTTGCCACAATGCTGATTGGTTCAATTATCGGTATCTTGGTTTCATTAAATCGTTTGCATAAGGCACCTGAACATCCTGTGTTTAAACAAGCCATGATTCAGCGCATTGAGAATTTATCGATTTCTTTTAAGAACGTCGTATTCGCTCAATTCAAGATTTCTCTGATCAATACTGGACTATTCATTGTATTCTCACATATTTTATTGCCGATTTTTGGCATACACCTGCCCTTTGCCAATACTTTAGTGATTTTGACTTTTATTTTTGGCTTAATCCCAATTGTAGGAAACTTAATTTCCAATTCTATTATTGTGGTTACAGGTCTAACCATTTCCGTAAGCATTGCGGGGATTGCATTAATCTATCTTATCTTCATTCATAAGCTTGAATATTTTATCAATGCCAAAATTATTGGCACAAAAATACATGCAGCTTCATGGGAAGTTTTATTGGCAATGTTGGTATTTGAGTCTATTTTCGGACTTGCAGGTTTGATCGTTGCGCCTATTTTCTATGCCTACATCAAGTTGGAATTAAAAGAGGCGAAGATGATCTGAGCTAATTTATGAATGAACTCATTTATAAATGATCTAAGTGATAAAAAAGCAAAAGCTCCCCAAGGAGCTTTTGTTTTTTAAATTCTTTCTGAAAGCGTTCTAATTCGTTCAGAACCAAATTAAGTATGTGAATAAATTACGGTTTAACCACAACTAAAATCTGAATAGCTTCTGGTGTTACAGATAAACCGTCTAATAAGCCTAAACCTTCTTTTTGGAATTTCTGTAAACGCTCAATTTCATCTGCACGAATACTTGGATTGAACTGTTTTAAGTAAGTTAAACGGTCAATTTCATATTGCCATTTACTTCCATAAATCTCTTTCGCCTGCTCACGCAATGTCGGCAACGCCCCTTTGGCAATATCTAACGCTTGAGCATAACGTGCTTCAACCACTTCACGACGAGCTTTGACCACTTGGCGACAGCTATTGCTATCCAAATGATGCAAATACGGTTTGATGATTTCAGGATCAAGCTTTGCAGTGATGTCTTGACCATTTTCAGTCAACAATACACGTATCAATTGTGTCGGCAAACTTGAAGGCAAATTCAATGCTTTCGGTGCAACAACATCCACTTTAAACCACACTTCTAACAAGATTGTACCTTGTTTTAAAGCATTGGTTTTAAGAATTGCGACATTGGTACTACCAAAAGATTGTGTACGGATAATTTCCATCACACTTTCAGTAAATGGATGCTCAAGGGTTAAATACTGAGCATCTTCACGAATCTGAGCTTGATCACGATAGAACGTTGCCGTCATCCCTTCTTCATCAATATCCAAGCCTTGAACTTGCATTTGATCCGTTGGTTTGATGATGACCGTACCATTACTTTGTTCGTCAAAATCAATATTCGTTGCCGCCATGAAGCGCTTCATAAACATTGGTAATAAAGTATTGTCATCATAATCTTCAAGTGCTGTCACAATTTCTTGTGCAACCATTGGGCGACATGAATTGTATTCTAATAAACGATCACGGCCTTCTTGTAACTCATTTTCAAGCGCTTGACGTTGAACATTCACTGCTTCAAGAAGCTCTTCAAACTCTTGACCTTTATCTGTCAATAAGCACTCTTTTAAATCGAGAATAAAGTTTTCTTGAAGCGTTTGAGCCGTTGGAGAAATACTGCTGAAAATATTCAGTGCTTCGTTATACCAACGGAACATACGTTCTTGTGCTGTTCCTAACAGATAAGGCACATGAATTTGGATACGATGTTCTTGACCAATACGATCTAAACGACCGATACGTTGTTCTAAAACATCAGGATTGGCAGGTAAGTCAAATAACACCAGATTAGAAGCAAACTGGAAATTACGACCTTCTGAACCAATTTCAGAACACAATAAAATCTGCGCACCGTAAGAATCTTCTGCAAAATACGCCGCAGCTTGGTCACGTTCCAACAAGCTCATGCCTTCATGGAACATCGCTGTGCGAATACCTGCGTGGATACGTAAAGCATTTTCCAAAGCTTCAACCACTGGACCGCTACGTGCAATCAGCAATACTTTGTGATGTTTTAAATCTGTACGTAATCTTTCCATCAACCACGTCACACGTGGATCAGTTTCCATCCAAGCACCATCAAGTTGTGCTTCTTCAGGCCACATTTGCTCACGTAATTTACCATCTTTAGACCAGTTTTCTGGTGCAGGTAATGGTGCAGGCTGACAGTCACGACCAGGGAAGCCTTGAATCGCTTCACGGGTATTACGGAATAGAATACGTCCAGTACCATGACGATCTAAAAGTTCATGAATCGCACGGAAACGGTGTTCAGGTTGGTCTTCAATCGGATGACCGAGTAGCTTTTCAACAGCGGCTAAATGCTCTGCTTCCAGCGGAAGATCAGACATCAATACTTCTGCAATTTTAGCCGTATGGTGATATTGCTCTTCTTCATCCAAAAAACGCTCTAATGAACTAAAACGCTGTGGATCAAGTAAACGTAAACGTGCAAAATGGCTTTCTACACCCAATTGTTCAGGTGTTGCTGTCAATAACAATACACCTTCAGTTTTTTCAGCAAGCTCTTCTACAAGGTCGTAACGATCATTACCACCTTCCTCTTCGCTCCACATCAAATGATGCGCTTCATCGACAACAAGAAGATCGAAACCAGCTTCAAGTGCTTGTTCACGTAAATCATCATGGTCAATCATCAAATCTACTGAAGCAATGATGCATTGTTCCGTTAAGAATGGATTCAGTTCAGGATCATGTTCTTTAATCGAAGCGGTACGTGTCAAATCAAACAATGAGAAGTTCAAATTGAAACGACGGCGCATTTCAATCATCCATTGATATTGCAATGAATCAGGTACCAGAATCAAAATACGCTCTGAACGACCTGTTTTGAGTTGTTGATGGATAATCAGTCCAGCTTCAATGGTTTTACCTAAACCAACTTCATCTGCAAGTAAAACACGTGGTGCAAAACGCTTACCGACTTCATGTGCAATATAAAGTTGATGTGGAATCAAACCGACACGTGCGCCAACCAAACCACGCAATGGCGAAGTTTGCATATTGGCTTGCATTTGCATGGCTTCAATACGCAAGTCATACCATTCTTTATAGTCGATTTGGCTTGCAAGCAAACGCTCTAAAGGTTTTGACAATTGGATTTGTGCGCCAATACGTGTTTCATTGAGCGCCTTACGTTCTTGCTCACCATTTTCTAGTGTGCGAATCACGTTATAACGAATCACACCATTGCGATCATCAAATGATTCAACCGTCCATTTATTGCCTTCTTGGTCTTGAACTTCATCATTTACATTGAAGACAATACGAGATAGAGGTGCGTTATTACGTGCATAGACACGAGTTTCATCACTTTTCGGAAAGAGAATACTAATTGAACGTTCATCGACATCAATCAGCACACCTAAACCTAATTCAGTTTCTGTGTCTGATAACCAACGTTGACCTATAGCAAATTGTTGCAATTTTTCCACCTTTATCTCAAGTTAGGACCGAAACACAGTTGCTCAAATCAGGAGAATATTTGAACAAAGTATACCGTCTTTACGCAATACTTTTTGACATAAAGCTCACTAAATTCTGAGCTTTTTTCACGATCTATTTAAAAATTTGAACTAAAACGGAACTGGACAATCAAATTGTACAAGCTCCTCTGTTTTAGGATGATGAAAACTCAATTGTTGTGCATGTAAACACAACCGTGGCATAAGCTGTTGCTGTTCTGCTGTTGCATATAAAGTATCACCAATAATAGGGTGACCTAAATATTGCATATGAACACGTAACTGATGTGACCGCCCTGTAATCGGTGTTAATTCAACACGTGTTACAGCCTGTCCTTGTATTTGAAAATGTTCAATGACTTTCCAGTGTGTAAAAGCGGGTTTGTTATGTGAAGGATCAACAATATGTAGGGGTGGATGTTCAGGATCATAGATTACAGGGATATCAACAGTCCCCTCACCTTGTAAATGTCCTGCAACCACAGCTTGGTATATTTTAGATGTTTGACGTTCTTGAAACTGACGCGAAATGGTTTTTTGTCCCCATTTACTTAAACCGAATACAAGAATACCTGAAGTATCTCGATCTAAACGATGAATCAGTAAAGTCTTAGGTTCTATTTTCAATAAGCGATTGATCACACAATCTTGTAGGTCTTCTGTTTTTCCGGGAACTGTGAGTATGCCTGCGGGCTTATGAATCACCATAAAATCATCTTCACGATGTATCAGGTGCTCGGTTAGAAAATTACTCAAGGTTCAGTTCCGCTGATCGTGCAAACAAGCGAGCAATTCTATGAATCTTGACATAAAAATACAATGAATATTTTTGGTTTTTTAGCTTTATTCATCGGTTTACCAATACACTTGCCTACATT
Organism: Acinetobacter sp. P8-3-8; assembly: GCF_000214135.1. GTDB lineage: Bacteria > Pseudomonadota > Gammaproteobacteria > Pseudomonadales > Moraxellaceae > Acinetobacter. Next base: position 47,910 of record NZ_AFIE01000010.1, on the reverse strand, counting down.
ATCCAAACTTTACAAATCAAGCTTCCCCCTCAGTATTTAATCATAGTCAAAAAAATTGAAACGAAATCCTCATTTTAAATTTATCCTACCCTCAAATGATGATTCGAATTTTAAATGTAGAGAAAAAGGAGATCGAACACATGCATGATTTAGGTAAATTTTAATGCATTAATTAAGAATAATAAGCTTGTCATAAAATGAATCATCATACATTTTGCCAACCCACAACGTTAAAAAATGAATAATCTATTGATAAAGCACTTTTTTGCCGTATTTTTTGGCAACTTATAAACTTAACGCTTTCATGATGAAATGTTATAAAACAATAAGTTTGATTAAAATGAGTAAAAATATGAATAAAATGACATCTAAATTCACATTATCAGTCACACTTTTTTCAGCGATTTTAATGACAGGTTGTGCAACCAAAACCCTTTTAGAAAAAGACGATGGCGTACGTACTCGAGACGTTCAACACGTGTTAATCAATGACACCGTTCTCGCTTTCGGAAAACCATCTCAAGCAATCCCTACATTACCTGCGGATAGTATCGTCATTGCTGGACAACAGCAAAGTTATATTCTGACCAGTGGTGGTGCTCGCTTTGTCAAAGTTATTTCTGGGCTTGATCCTAAATTGATTCAAATTGATAAAGAACTTAAATTCTATTCAGCAAATAATGATGGAAAGTTTTCAGGCACATTACCACTCAAATACGTCAAACTTTCAGAAGATGTGACCAAGCAAGATCGTGAATTTTTTATTGAAAATGGTGCTGAAGAATGCACAACTTCAAGTGACCAACGTTTAAAAGCACAACGTTTTTGTTTTAATCTAGCTTTATCTGGCGTGATTTTTCCGCCTGCAACCAATAGCGCCTCACTAAAAGCACTCAGCAAACCATATAGCGTCAGTATTTACACTTATGAGCAAGTCAAAGATTATTCCCAAGTTGGACGTAAAACGACTGACAAAGTTGTACTCTTCCCTTTTGCCGTTGCATTTGATGTCGTGACATTACCATTCCAAGCCATTCAAAAGATTTTTGATTAAATATTCTGTGTTTCACACACTATTTTTGATAATAAATCGATCTTTTAAGCTTTTTTAATCGTGCCAAACTGAGCTTTTACACGGGTTTTAAAGCTCAGTTTATTCTCAATTAAATTGTTACAATATTTTAATACAAATCATTGTTTTCAATAAAAATATACGAACGATTAATTCATTCTATTCTACTTCATTTTTTACTTATTTTTAGTGATTCTCACAATTACAAAAGTTGAATACTTTATAAACTCAAACATCAAAGTTGAGTTCTGCGATGAATCTTGGAATAAATAAACACGTATATAGCGTAGCAACCCATAATTGGATGAGACATTTAAATCCAAACTTAAAATTAAGTGAAATTACCATCCCGGGGACGCATTGCTCAGCGACTTACAATTTTGATGACTCGATGAATCATCTTAAACATCAGAACTATACTTTACTTGAACAACTTCATGATGGAATCCGCTATTTGGATATCCAATTGGCATGTACACATCCTGAAGATTACTCATTGAGTGTGATTCATGATCGTTATCATTGCCAAATCAATTTTGAACAAGTGCTTCTGACCTGCAAAAACTTTTTAAAACGCAATCCTACAGAAATTATCTGTATTCAAATTGTGCAAAGAGAAACCAAATTCTTCAATTTTAAACGCAATTTTATGCATCATTTAGAAGAATTTTTAACTGAAGGGAATAAAACCTATTTCTATGAATGTGATCGAAATACAACGATCAGTGAACTAAGAGGAAAAATCGTCTTCTTTAATCATTGTACCGCAATCAGTGAAATCGGGATTCCGTGTCAAGCTGGATTATATGAATATTCCAATCCATTAGATCAGAAGTTCCGTATTTTGCCTTTGCAATATCACACTGAAACTGCTGGACAAATCACTGGAATTAAAAAGCTGATTGATGAAGCGACAACCAACAGCAATGATACTTTATATATCAGCTATAACTGTGTGAAAACGCATTCTGAAAAAGAAACTCCTTATGATTTGGCATGGGGCAATGGTTTAACACACTACCCGGTCATGAATAAAGCATTGATGGTTATTTTGGAAAATTTACCGAACCATCCAGCACGTTTAGGTGTCATTTTATTAGATTATTATCGCAACATGGATAAGAATGGTTTCAATCTGACCAAAACCCTGATTGAACTTAACTTACGTTATAGCGTGAAGAATTATATATGAACAGTTTATTCAGAATAACTCCATAGAATCAACGATCTAAAATAAATAGATTGATATTCATGGAGTTATTCATAAATTAAGGCATCTTTGCGTTTTCAAGGATACATAGATTTTTTATCGACTATTTCATTAATCGACTGTTTCATTAATAAACAATAAAAATTCGTCAATAAGTAATAAAAAACCAACAATCACAATCATGCACTGACCATTTTATTTTGCTTTCTTTCTTGCATAGCTTTTTTAATCACTTGATATCCACCTGTTAGTCCAAGAATTGACATCACCACAGCCACGATTAAATCTGGAATCAAACTGCCTGTACCAAAAACACCTACCGCAGCAAGAATCACGGCGACATTTCCAATCGCATCATTACGACTACATAACCATACCGATTGCATATTTGAATCGCCATCACGGAACGCGTAAAGAATGACCGCAGCAATCACATTGGCAATTAAAGCAAGCACACCAATGGTACCCATCGTGATCGCTTCAGGTGGAATTCCTTGTACATAGGCATAAGCCGTTTTAGCAATCACCACCAAGCCAAATAACGCCATGGTTACGCCTTTTAATAAAGCTACCGTTGCACGCCAGTACAGACTCGCACCCAATACAGCCAGTGAAATACCGTAATTGACTGCATCACCAAAAAAGTCCAGTGAATCTGCCCAAAGCGCCGATGAATGTGCATAAGCACCACCGATCAACTCAACCAAAAACATAGCTAAGTTAATGAATAATGCAATCCACAATGCAGTTCTAAATTTACTATTTGGTTTTTGTGGAGCAGGCTCATGGCTACAAGTACATGCCATAACATTCCTCACTTGATTAAATCTTTATCTGTATTATGCTTATTTAAAACTATGGAGTTACTCCAAGGTCAAGCCTGTTTTGAAAAATCGAGTAGGAAAATAATTGAGGAAATAGATTATGCATCAATATTTAATCAGTGATTTAGCCAAAAAGACTCAACTGAGCAATGACACCATTCGTTTTTATGAGAAGAAACAATTAATTAAGCCCAGTTTTAGAGCAGATAATAATTATAAATATTATGATGATGAAGCACTCAAACGTCTGATTTTTATCAAACGTTGTCGCTCTTTAGATATGACTTTACATGAAATCACTCAACTTTTAGAGCAAATTCAGTACCCTGAACAAGGCTGCCAAGTGATTGATCAATTGATTGAGGAACACATTCAACATGTAGAAACACGTATTCAAGAATTGATGAGTTTTAAAACTCAACTACGTGAATTACGTCAATCATGTTCCTCAAATACCACCATTGATCATTGCCAGATTGTCAAAAAACTGGAAACTTCAGAATAACTTATGAGGTTTATAGTAACTTACAATGCTTTTTGATTCACTCGTTTAGACAACTGCTCTGCTGATTCTTTACGTTCAGAATAACGATCCGTTAAAAAAGCAGTTTGTCCACGTGTTAATAATGTAAATTTAAATAACTCTTCCATCACATCCACAATTCGATCGTAATAAGCAGAAGCTTTCATCCGATCATTTTCATCAAACTCTAAAAATGCTTTTGGAATAGAGGACTGATTTGGAATAGTGATCATTCGCATCCAACGACCTAAAATACGCAATTGATTCACTGTATTAAATGACTGTGAACCACCCGATACTTGCATGAGAGCCAATGTTTTACCCTGCGTGGCACGAATCGCACCTGCGGCTAAAGGAATCCAGTCAATTTGTGATTTGAAAATAGAACTCATCGAACCATGCCGTTCAGGTGAACACCATACCATTCCTTCTGCCCAAGCCAAGAGCTCATGGAGTTCCTGAACTTTAGGGTGTGTAGTTTCAGCATCTTCAGGCAGTGGTAAACCCTTTGGATGAAAGATTTTAACCTCTGCTCCAAATGCTTCTAGGATTCGCCCTGCTTCCATAACAGCCAAACGGCTAAATGAACGCTCTCGATTAGAACCATACAACAATAAAATACGAGGTGGATGAGTTAAAGCTTTGGCTTGAATCTGCTCAAAACTTGGTGTTTCTAGTATGTCTAGATCAATATTGGGTAAGTTCATTCCACTTATACCTACGAATCTGCTTTTAGAAAATTATCTGCTGTACCTCATTTTTCTCGTTGCTTTATAAAAATATGAGGATACGCGCTAGCGTCATCCGTTATTGTTCGAGGCAGGACTACTATTGATAAAAATGTTTCTGCGACTAATTCATCAATAGATAATATTTAACGAGTTCAACGGTGAGGAGCAATGAATGCTCCGCAAGGTGGTTTTCTTGCGAAGCTCTGCTTCTCATTTTGCCGAAACAAAAGTAGGTCGAACCGAAGGTTATTCCTTAAATTTAAATTTTAGACATAAGACACCGTCACAATCTCTTCGAATAAAATCAAACATTTGAAAAATATTTTTTACGTAACCACAAAGACACACTCACCAAAACAATCAATACAGGCACTTCCACCAATGGCCCTATCACTGTGGTAAATGCGACAGGTGAAGCCAGTCCAAAAGTTGCTATTGCAACTGCAAGTGCCAATTCAAAATTATTCCCTGCCGCAGTAAAAGAAATTGCTGTAGTACGAGGATAATCATTGCCCATCCATTTACTCATAAAGAAACTCAGGAAGAACATCACCACAAAGTAAATAGTCAAAGGAATGGCTATTCGTAATACATCTAAAGGTAAATGAACAACTTCTGCGCCCTTTAAACTAAACATGGCGACAATCGTGAAGAGCAATGCCAATAGACTTAAAGGACTAATCTTTGGAATAAATTTAGCCTGATACCATTGCAAACCTTTGGCTTTAACTAAAATGAATCGACTTAAAAAGCCCAATAAGAAAGGAATACCTAAATAAACCAGTACAGCGTGAGTAATTGTCCAAAAACCAACATCAATCACTTGTCCTGCTACACCAAAATATGGCGGCAGGAAGTTCAGAAATAACCATGCATAACTACTGAAAAAGAGAATCTGAAAAATACTGTTAAATGCCACTAAACCTGCAACATATTGATTATCACCACAGGCCAAACCATTCCAAACCAATACCATTGCAATACAACGTGCCAAGCCAATCAGAATCAAACCTGTCATATATTCAGGATAGGCATGTAAGAAAATGATCGCCAAAACAAACATCAAACACGGTGCAATCAACCAGTTCTGAACCAATGAAAGCATCAAGGTACGTTTATCTTTAAACACCTGTGGCAAGGTTGCATAATCCACTTTGGCTAAAGGTGGATACATCATTAAAATAAGCCCAATCGCTATAGGAATGTTGACTGAACCTATACTTAAATGATCTAAGGCGAGTGAAGCTTGAGGAAAATACACACTAATCCCGATTCCCAACGCCATAGCGATGAAAATCCATAAGGTTAAGTTACGATCTAAAAAAGACAGTTTGGACGCAGACATCTTTGTACTCTCTACCACTTATTCGCAACAATTCACGGAATTGATATTGCTTAGGCTATTTCCAAACGTATCACTAGACTGTTTCGCAATGATTCTCAAAACTGCGACAGCCCATTCAGGTAAATCAGGATTTAAACGATAATAAACCCACTGCCCTTTGCGCTGATCAAGCAGAATAGATAGATTTCTAAGCAATGCTAAATGTCTTGAAATTTTCGGCTGACTCAACTGCATTGCCTCAGTCATTTCACAGACACAAACATTGTCTTTTGCCATCACCATTTTCAAAATATCTAAACGGGTTGGGTCAGATAGGCACTTAAAGAAATCTGTTTGATCCATCTTGATTACTCAATTTTGCAATTTCATATATTTACTATTGCGAATATACGCATATCCATATATAAATGCAATATTGCTTTTACACAGAGAATAAACATGTCATCGAATCAGATTAAGATTTATCACAATCCTGCTTGTGGGACGTCAAGAAATACACTGGCGCTCATTCGAAATTCGGGACAAGAGCCTGAAGTGATTGAGTATTTGCAAAATCCACCAACTCAAGATCAGTTGATTAACATGATTCAACAATCAGGTTTATCCGTACGTGAAGCCATTCGTAAAAATGTTGAACCTTATGAAACTTTAAAATTAGAACAACAACATTGGACAGATGAACAATTAATAGAGTTTATGTTGGAATACCCTATTTTGATCAATCGACCTTTTGTCGTGACTGAATTAGGTGTGAGATTGTGCCGACCTTCTGAATTGGTCTTGGATATTTTATCTGCACCGCAACTCAAACCTTTTAGCAAAGAAGATGGTGAAATTATTATCGATCAACAACTCAAACGAGTAAAATAATTTTTCGTTCGATTTGATTTATCTTATAAAATTAAATATATATCACTGAATAATAAAAATATTTTAAATAAATCAACCTAATAATCCTGAGTGTTTTACTAGGTTGAATCTTATTTTTAAATGCCTACAATAAAGACATAATTTTTGTATGCCTTTAGATTGATATGAGCATCTCTCACGTTACTGAACTACTCTCACCTGCGGGTTCGCTTAAAAATATGCGCTATGCATTCGCTTATGGTGCAGATGCCGTTTATGCAGGTCAGCCACGCTATAGTTTACGTGTTCGTAATAATTCATTCGATCATGACAATTTAAAAATCGGCATTGCTGAGGCGCATGCATTAGGTAAGAAATTCTATGTCGTGGTAAATATTCAACCACACAATTCTAAATTAAAAAACTTTATTAAAGATCTCGAACCAGTCGTTGCGATGCAACCTGATGCATTGATCATGTCTGATCCAGGCTTAATCATGTTGGTTCGAGAACATTTCCCCGAAATGTCCATTCACTTATCGGTACAAGCCAATGCTGTGAACTGGGCAACAGTAAAATTTTGGAAAAATATGGGGCTGAGCCGTGTCATTTTGTCACGTGAATTGTCTTTAGAGGAAATTGAAGAAATTAAGCAAAATGTACCTGATATGGAAATCGAAGTTTTCGTACATGGTGCGCTTTGCATGGCTTATTCCGGTCGTTGCTTACTTTCAGGTTATATGAATAAACGTGATGCAAATCAAGGCGCATGCACCAATGCATGTCGCTGGAAATATAGCATCCACGAAGCAGTAGAAGATGTCACTGGGGATGTCATTCCAGCTCAACCGCTGGAGTTAAAGTCTAACTGCTGCAATAACAAAGATGCCGACGAGCAACACGCCTTACAACAACATCAATTTGGCGAGCCGGTTTTATTACAACGCAATGATGAAGAAATGTTCGCTGCCGAAGAAGATGAACATGGTTCTTATATCATGAACTCCAAAGATTTACGTGCAGTACAACATGTCGATCGTTTAACCAAGATGGGCATTCATTCTCTTAAAATTGAAGGACGCACCAAATCTTACTTCTACTGTGCCAGAACAGCGCAAATTTATCGTAAAGCCATTGATGATGCGCTATTAGGGAAAGCATTTGACCCTGCTTTAATGTTGCAACTAGAAGGCCTAGCCAATCGTGGCTATACCGAAGGTTTCTTACGCCGTCATGTACATAGTGATTATCAAAATTACCAATCTGGGTCATCTCAATTTGATCATCAACAATTTGTTGGAGAAATACTTGAAGCGAATGCTCAATATCTTCAAGTCGATGTCAAAAATCGTTTTGTCATCGGTGACTCATTAGAACTCATGACGACATCAGGAAATATCACGTTTACCTTAACAGAAATACGAGATAAGCATGGCAATGTCATTACAGAAGCGAAAGGTTCAGGGCATATTGTATCTATCCCATTACCTGTTGATAGCAATATGAAGATTGATATGAAATATGCTTTGTTAATTAGAAACTTACCTAGTTCGACCATGAATATTTCTGCATCATCTTTAGCTTATCAAGCAGGTTAATCAGCGAGATTGAATATGGCCTTAGTCATTACAGAGCAATGTATTAATTGCGATATGTGCTTAGCTGAATGTCCAAATCAGGCAATTTTTGAAGGTGAAAAATTTTATGAAATTGATAGCGCACGTTGTACAGAATGTGTTGGTTTTTATGATCGCCAAACCTGTGTCGATGTCTGCCCGATTGAATGCATTGTTCCAGATCCTCAACATCAGGAAAGTAAGGAACAACTACTCCATAAGTTTCATTGTTTAAATTTATTGAGTACAACGGGATAGCTTTTAACTTTTTGGTATTGTTTTTGCTTTATCAATCTTGCGTTGTAAATCTGCTTTGTAAATGTGGCAGTGAATTTTAATAACAATAAATAAAAATAGCGTGAAAAATAAAAATAACGTTAAACCATAATAACGATAAATAATAAGTAGCATCGATAATAAAAAGGGATTGGGTGCTTGTTACTCAATGCCGAACAAGGGTAAAACAAGAAAAAGAAGAAAATCCAACGTGTGCTGGGGAGCACGTTGGATTTTTCTTTTGTTGCATAAAACTATTTAGGAGAATCAAAAGACTGTAAAAACATGTCCCGACACCATTGCTTAATTTCATTGACGAATGAATAAAACCTATAAATATGACAACAGCAAAGCGCAACCTTATATTGGTTTACTCAATCATGAAAAATCTGTCGTGCTTTTATCTGCACGTGGTGGGCATGATTTTGATTCTGCGAATACGCCTTTTGCGAATCATGTTGAACCATCGCTAAAAACTGCTTTTAATTTTATGGGATTAGAGCAATTCCATGAAATTGCGATTGAATATCAAGAATATGGTGGGGATTTGTTGCAAAAATCTATTGCTGATGCAGCGTTAAAAACAACGACTTTGGTGCATAAATTACAGCAACAATTCAATAAAAAAAGGAATTGTGCTGTTAGCCGCTAACCGCTCAATTCCTATCAAAAGAAAAAGCCAACGTGAATTGGGGAACACATTGGCTTTTTCATTCTGTAAAATTGCCTTATTCTTTTTTATAAAAAATTTATTTTATAGAACAAGAATCAATACAATCATTCAGGTTTTTGTGTTTCACACGCTTCGAGTGCACGTAAAGCAAATGTATATGCCGCGCCTGCATTCAATGAAATCGCTGTCGCCAATGCACCCGCTACTTCTCCTTCAGTTGCGCCAGCTTTCATTGCAGCTTCCGCATGTACTGAAATACAACTCTCACAACGAGTCGTAATTGCCACCGCCAAAGAAATCAACTCACGTGTTTTAGCATCTAAAGCTTCTGCTGCCGCAGCATCATCTAAAGCTTGATAGGCTTGTAACATTTTTGGATGCTTCTTACCTAAAGCACCAAATGATTTTTTGACATGTTGTGTGTGTTCTTTCCAATCTACAAACATTGCATTCACCTCATCGAATTGATAATTTAGTATTGCAATTTTTGTATAGTTAAAACCGACTAAAAGTATCAAATAACAATCTAAAAGTATCATCCAATGTTAAATAAATTAATCGAACTTGCTCAGATTCAAGGCAGCATAGACACTGAATGCCGCTTTGGTGGCGAGTGGCTATATGCCATACCTGCAATTAAAAATACAGCGATGATTCATATCGTTCGTCATGGAAAGGGTTGGTTGTATATCAATCATAAAAAGATTCAGATCAATACAGGGGACGTCATATTCTTTCCCCATGGTTCAGCACATCAACTGATTCATTTTCAAGAAAATACAAGTGATAACCAAGCTGTTAACCACCAAAGCATTGAAAACCAAGTCATTGAAAAACAAACCAAACCAATACAAGACATTGAAAGCATTCAACAAGCTACAGGGTTAATTTTAAAAACCAACCATGCTCCACAGCTCAATTTGAATTTGTTTTGTGCACATTTTAGTTATTCTGAACATGCTGATTTATTTATACAGTTACCTGAATTTATTCATTTAAATGTTGAGCAATTATTAGTTGAACCGCTTTTAAACTTATTGGAGCAAGAGAACACTCAACATATTGGGCAATTCAAAGTCATCAATGCCCTATCTGAAGTTTTGTTGATTTATATTTTCCGTACTTATTTGCATACTCAACATGACAGTGTTTCATCACGTATTATCGAATGGCACAATTCAAAACTCTCACCCCTCATCCACGCCATTTTAAAATCACCTGAACAAAAATGGAGCTTAGATGACATGGCTCTTTTTCTACATTGCACACGAATTCAATTAATTCGTTTATTTAAAAAGGATTTACAAACTACGCCACATGCTTTTTTACTCAAAATACGACTGCAACATGCGAGCTTACTTTTAAAGACCAGTCATTTATCTATTTACAATATTGCATTAAATCTTGGCTTTCAGTCCGAAACTCATTTCGGCAGAGTATTTAAACAACATTATGGCATGACAGCACATTTCTATCGTAATGCTCATTAAAGATTTTCAATGTAAATTTTTCAAGCTACGTTGTTTAGTATCATGCAAAATATGTGTTATTAAAAATGCCAGTTGCTATTGATGCTGTCTAAATAGATATTTTTAAATAGATTCTTGCCACAAAACTTGTTAAATACTTGTTGAATAATAACCATAAAAAAAGGAACTGAGCTGTTAGTCACTCAATTCCTATCAAGGGTAAATCATAAGAGGAAAGCAAGAAAAGCCAACGCGAATTGGGAGCACGTTGGCTTTTCTTTTGACGCTTATTGACCTGAACGAATCATGTAATCAAATGCTGATAAAGCCGCTTTTGCACCTTCACCAGAAGCAATGATAATTTGTTTATACGGTACAGTTGTACAGTCGCCTGCAGCAAATACACCTTTTACATTGGTTTCATTGCGATCATTCACTACAATTTCATTACGATTAGAAAGTTCTACTGCTGTGCCTTTCAAGAAGTCCGTATTTGGTAATAAACCAATTTGGACAAAAATACCTGCAAGCTCTACAGTATGCTCTTCATCAGTCGCACGATCTTTATAGTTCAAGGCTGTGACTTGAGAACCATCACCCACTACTTCAGTTGAAAGTGCATTCAAAATCACGGTGGTATTTGGCAAGCTATTCAATTTGTTTTGAAGCACTTGGTCTGCACGTAATTTAGTATCAAACTCAACTAAAGTCACATGTTCAACAATACCCGCAAGATCAATTGCAGCTTCAACACCTGAGTTCCCACCACCGATGACAGCAACTTTTTTGCCTTTGAATAATGGGCCATCACAGTGAGGACAGTAGGCAACACCACGTGTTTTATACTCTTTCTCACCTGGTACATTCATCTCTCTCCAACGCGCACCTGTCGATAAGATGACGGTTTTTGATTCAAGTTTTGCACCATTCTCAAGCTCAACTTCTACTAGACCATTGGCAGTTTGTTCAGCACCTACAATATTTTTCACTTTTTGTAGATTCATAATGTCCACACCGTACTCACGCACATGTGCTTCCATATCTGCACCAAACTTAGGACCTTGAGTTTTTTGCACTGAAATAAAGTTTTCAATGTCCATGGTATCCATCACCTGACCACCAAAGCGCTCAGAAACGATACCTGTACGAATACCTTTACGTGCTGCATAAATCGCTGAAGTCGCCCCAGCAGGACCGCCACCAATCACCAGTACATCAAATGCTTCTTTTGCATTTAATTTTTCTGCATCTTTCGCCGCAGCACCCGTATCCAATTTGGCAATAATTTCTTCCAAAGTCATACGACCTTGACCAATATGTTCACCATTTTGGAACAGCATAGGCACAGCTAAGATTTTACGTTCTTCAACTTCATCTTGGAAGAAAGCACCATCAATCATAGTTGCTGTCGTACCTGGATTGTTAATCGCAATCAAGTTCAACGCTTGCACAACATCAGGACAGTTATGACAGCTTAAAGATACAAACACATCAAAGTTTGAGCTTAAGTTTAATGCTTTAATTTGAGCCAGCACTTCATCAGACACTTTAGGCGCATAACCTGAAACTTGTAACAAAGCCAAGATTAAAGAGGTAAACTCATGCCCCATCGGTAAACCCGCAAAGAATACACGAGGTTGCTCACCTGCTTTGGCAATACCGAAGCTTGGCTTACGCTCATTTTGACCATCAAAACGAGCGGTCACTTTGTCAGATAAAGCCGCAACTTCTGCGACTAATTCTTTAATTTTTTCAGATTTATCTGAATCATTTAAAGAGGCTACCAATTCGATTGGCGCTTCCAAACGTTCTAAAAGTGTTTTTAATTGAGCTGTTGTATTTTGATCTAACATGTCTAACATCTCCAAAGGAGTTAATTTTATTCAATATGTGTATAGTACGGTAATTCAAAAAATAGATAAAACAGTTTGTTTTTATTCTAATAATCGTTTTTTTAGATTAAAAATAAAATCTCCTATATCATCAGTAAAACTAACGATGACTAAAAAATCATCTTTAAAACATGTATTTTCAAACTATTTTAATCGTAAAATTTGATCATGATTTTGCATTTAAGCACAGGCAGATCGCTATTTCCAACTTTTAAACATAATTTTATCCTTTGAAAATAGCATGATAGCAATTATCTCACCATGACTACACAAAAAGACAACCTTAATATTTTTAAATTATACTAAATTATATAATGTTTAAATAATGATCTCCCACTCTTTCCCATTTTAATGTTATTGCAACAGTTTTAGAGGCACTCTAATGAAGATTCAATTTGTATTTGATATCGCATACCCTATGAGCTATGTGGCTTTTGAAAAATTAAAAAAATATTGGAATCAAAAAACTACCGCTCAAGTCGAATTATTACCAGTGCAAATTTTATCTGCAACACCTGATGAAGGACTAAATGTTTATCAGTATTTAACTGAAAAATATGGCACTAAAGAAGCAGACCGAAAGCTAGATCTTGTAAAGTTTGCTGCTTATAGCCAAGACTTAGTCCTTGATCTTGCGCACCTTAAACTCATGTCGAATAGTAACCTTGCTCATCAAGCCATTTTGGCGCTCGACAGTATTCTTGATCAATATGCTTTAACTCAGGCTATTTTCCATGCCCGATTTGCTCATGGTAAAGATATTGCAAACCAAGAAGTACTTAAAAATATCATTGAGGGTATCGGGCTAGATGGTTCAAAAGTGTTACGTTCAATTCAACATAAAGAAATTAGTGACAAACAAATTGAAGTCACCAAATACGTGCAAAGCTTAGGCACACATGCAACGCCTTTTTATGTTGTAGATGGCAAAGTTATAGATGGTGAGACTTGGGATGAATCCTTTGATACTTTAGTTTTACAGAAGATCTTACTTGAAGATTCTAAACACTAAGACTTTAAACCCGAAGACTTTATAAACCCTAAAACTTTTTAAACTAAGTAATCCTAAATCTATTGTTTAAATTGTACTCATACGAATCTAAGCTGACAGAGACCTGATTTAAAGGTATCTGTCAGTTTCAAATTGAATGAGGAAAATTTATCTAGTTCTGAAATAGGTTGACAGCTTTAAGAAATGAATTGCTTTCTATATTTGAAAATCTAAGAATTGAATAACGATACGATTTAAGAAAACATCAATCCATTGAGTTCCTTTATAAAAGATGAGTCATATAACCAGTCTAAGCACTTATTAGCAAGTAAACAGGCTGTTGTTTTAACTTGCATTTGTACAATACAAAGCAATCGCTTGTTTTCCTCCAACCTTAAAATTAGATTAATAATCAATAAAAGATAATAAATCTGCGACCATCATTGCACAAAAAATCATGCCCAGACTTCGTTCAAAGTTTTAAGCTAAGTCTATGAAATATTTTCTTCACGATTAACGACAGCTTCTTGTATTTAATCAAAATGAATGTGTAAGTAGAGTGAGGTAAAACAATGAAAATTGAGTTTGTATTCGATCTTGTCTATCCAATGAGCTATGTTGCTTTTGAAAAATTGAAACAACATTGGAATCAACCGACTGCGAAAAAAATCGAATTATTACCAGTGCAAGTTTTACCAGAAATCCCTGAGGAAGGCTTAAACGTTTATCAGTATCTAACTGATAAATATGGCACAAAAGAAGCCGATCGAAAATTGGATATGGCTAAATTTGCAGCCTATAGCCAAGACTTAACAGTTGATATTGAGCATATGAAACGTATGCCAAATAGCCGCCTTGCTCATCAAGCGATTTTGGCACTCGACAATACATTTGATCAATATGCCCTAACCCAAGCTATTTTCCATGCCCTATTTGCACATGGTAAAGATATTGCCAATCAAGATGTGTTAAAAGACATCATTGAAGGCATGGGGCTGGATGGCAACAAAGTATTACGTTCAATTCAACATAAAGAAATCAGCGACAAACTAGCTGAAATTACACGTTATGTGAATAGTTTTGGTAAACACCCAACTCCATTTTATATTGTAGATGGAGAAATTTGGGACAAGACTTTTGACACTTTAGAGTTGAAACACCTTTTACTCGAAGATACACGAAGTGTTGCTTAAACCTTAAAGCCTAGCAATTAAACGACAATAACAAACACGCTATATGCATTGTGAATGTATATAGCGTGTTTGTTTTAACTGCTTTACTATTTGCTGTTTTAGTGATGAAAGATTTGTTGATCGATACGAATTAAACGAAGCTTAATTCGATGTGCAAGAAAATAAATAACGATACTGATCAGAAAGCTTAGCGCTGTAATAGCCCATAAAATATTTTGTGTGATGTTTGACCAGAACACTGCTCTATTCATTTGTGGATCAACGGATTTTGCAATATTTGACACAGAGTGACCATATACTTGGTGTTGAATCGCCCAAATTTGTTCTGATTTAAAACCATACTCTTGAAAACGTGGATCTATTTTTTCATCGTTCAATAGCTTTTCTGCATATACTTTAGCGATGGTTTTATCTTCAGGTTTATGTAGCAAAGCAGTCTGCACCAATAAATAATCCTTTACTGCATCAGGCGTGTCCGTCTGCTGTAAATAAGCATAGATTTCACTTTGCTGAATGCTTTGATCATATTGAATAAATGATGCTGTTTCACTTTCTTCATCATCCTTCAAATCATATTGCACATAGGTCACTCCAGACCAAAGCACAATAAAAGCCAATAACCATGCCACGAATTTAAGAACAAATGATTGAAATTTGAATAAAAAATATTTAAATCTTTTTAAAAAACCGACAATAAAAAATGCACCAATGAATGATACGACTACTTTTAAAAGCAACCATGCCAACCATGAAAATGCATTCATTAAATAATCAGGATGATGAATAAATTCTCTTAATTGCTCATCTACAGCATAAGGAATATGCAGTTGTTGAATATCTAGGCTTAATCCAAATAAACCCAAAACAATATCTTGTTGCAAAAATGCAGTGATTAAACTCACAATCCCCACAGTACTTGACAATAACGCCAAAAAAGCCAACCTTCTTTGACGCTTCTGCAATAGCGTTAAGCCTTGTTGCAAATGCTGAGTATCTAATGGATATTTCGTTGTTTGGTTCAATCACTCCACCCATTTTAACCAAGTGTCATCTTTAACAAAATCACTGCAAAGAGAGTATGTAAATCAATAGCATTGTTATGATGATTGATTCGTACTCGAATTAATCACCAATTGCTGTAAATTGTTCTGCAATGCTTTAATTCGAGTAGACGCTTCTTCACGCTTTTGCATCCCCTCTTTTTGAATCTGAATCACATCATTAACAGTTTTAATGAGGGTATTTTGCACATGTTCAAGTGTTTCAATATCAATCACTGAACGTTGATTGGCCTTCGCAGTATCTACTGAATTTTGATGTAATAAATCAGCATTGCGTTTCAACAACTCATTGGTCGCATCATCGATGGTATTGGCAAGTTGTACACTATTTCGTTGCTCATTTAACGAAATCGCTAAGCTAATTTGGTTCTTCCAAGCAGGTAAAGTAATGTTTTTTATCGCATAAAACTTATCTACTAACATCATATTATTAGATTGAATAATGCGAATCATCGGCAAAGTTTGCATTGCAGATTGTTGCAACACTTGTAAATCACTGACACGTTTTTCTAAATTATTCGCCAAATGATTCAGATCATAGACGCGTTGCGTTGTTTTCTGATCTTGTTCCAATGCAGATAGCGTCGCAATTTCTTGCTGCACCTCTTCTTGCTTAATTCGCCCTGCGGCAATATAGATACCGAGCTGACGATACTCTTCTTGCACACCATTAAACATCCGATCCAAAGTATCAACGCGTGCTTTTAATCCTGACTGTGAACTTTCAATTTCTTTCACCAAACTATCGATCTGTTCTTTTGTAGTGTTGAAATGCTGATCAAAACTTTGTTTTGCACCTTTAAACTTATTTAAAATACCGCCAATAAAACCTGAACTTTTAGATTTATTCAAAATACTTGAAGTATTGAGCTGTTGAGCGACTTGCACAACCTCATTAAGCTTTTGACCTGTCACATCCAGATCTTTATTTTTAACTAAGTTTAATAGCTCATCGGTATAAGTTGATGTTTTGGTCGCAATATTCTTACCATATTCAGCCACCGCCGCATGATTAATATTGGCCAAATCTTTATGTGCATTTACGACTTCATTAAAATCGTCATTGCTGAGGCCGATTTCTTTCAAATTCAATTGCTCAAACTTTTGCAATTCCAAGTTCGAATTCGTTTCATTTGCCTGATGTTGAAGATTTGATTCACTCATAAATGTACCCTATTTATTTTCTAATGATTTCTTTAATGATTGAATTAATTTATCACGACTTTTATCCAGATCAGCTGTGGTCGTGAAAGAATTCTGTGCACTACTCTGTTTCACATGATATTGCCAAGCAGGAATCAAAACTTGTTGCGCCTCATTAAACCGATCAAGTAAGGATAATGACAACTGTTGAGTCAACTGCATTTGTGCAAGTGCAATGTCATTACTGGTTTGCAAGGTCTGTAAAGTATTAATCTTTTTAGATAATCTGTCTGAAAAATTATCTAGCGGATGCCTATTTTGCACAAAATCAGGATATTCATGTAGAAACTCTTGCGCAGCACGAATATATTTTGCCATTTGCTCACGGAGACCATTGGCTTGTTGAAAGCGTGATTCTGACTTTTGAATTTCAATGTTTAAACGTTGGCTAAGTCTATTTGCCTCATCAATCAAACTTTCTAAATCTTGCAAATATTTAACCTGCCCCGCACTAAATTCTAGGTCAAGCCCTAACCATTTTTGCAATCGATTAAACGTTCGTTGATTTAGCTTTTTCTGAGAACTGGATAGCTGTTCAATGATTTTGCTAATCACCAAACTTAACTTTTGGGTTAGGTTAGGATCGATGCTGTTTAATAAAACTGATTGCGCTTGAATAAGTTGATCTGCATACATATTCATACGTGTCTGATTATCCAATAAAGGAATCAAATCATTACGTTTAATTGAAAGCAATTCTTCAGAACTACAAGGAATTTGCTCAATAGGAGTCAGGACTTTAAATTGTTTCATATCAGTTTAAAATGAAGTATTTATCCAAAATTTTTCAATGATTTACGAAATGCTTTAAACAAAACAATGCTTCATTAAACTTATAATATAAATTGCGTATGAATCCTATATAAATAGCAAAAAATATACAGATAAAAAAGCCAGTTTCTCGAAACTGGCTTTTCAATAAAAGTCTAATTGTATAATTTTATGAGCGCTTCATTTTATAACGGCGATAGCCCGTCAATCCAATTAAACCTACTAAGCTCAACCAACCGAATGCACCACCACCACTAATACGTGGGCTTCCAGGTGCTGTACCTGAATTTTCTAACTTCACAGTTGCAGCATTAGAAATTAAACCATCAGCATCATAGACATAATAACTAAACTTATAACTGAACGGATCTAAAGTGTTTCTCAGTTGAATATGCAGTTTGCCACCATAACACGTATATTTACTATCTTCGCCTGGGCATGGGCCACTACGATCTGCTGTAATGATGACAGGATCTAAATTTGCTGCTATACGAATAGGTAATTCCTCACCCTTCGCATTAACATAGAATTTTGGTTTATTCGGCTTATCTGTCAAAGCACTGACATTGCCGTCGCCATCATCATTTGCATATTGTAGTAAATCGATATCGATTGTATTGGTTGAGCCATAAGCAATATTCAAAGTAGTGTCGTTTGCAACTGGGGCAATATTGACATAACTTGCAATAATATAAGCCGAAGATACAACTTCAGGATTTGCACCTTTTAGCTTCAGTTGATAACTACAGAATTCATTTTCACCTGATGGTGTCACATTGTCACTTGTACGCCACATCATAATTTTATTGAGATTCGCATTCCATTCACAATGAAGCTTTGGATCTTCTTCTCCATCAAATAATCTATTGTTATCTAATACACCTAGGCCAAGCGATTTAACAATTACATCATAGTTGTCTGAACTTAAATGTTTAACTGTTCGTACATCGTTGCCATTGGCATCTTTTGTCACGATTTCAGCTGGTAAACTCGTTGCAAAAGGGTCAACAAAAATAGTTCGATACTTTTGATCTGATTTGGTGTATTTGATGAGATTGCTGTATTTATCAACCTGAATTTTATAGAACGGTAGATAATCTGGCTTTGTGGCTTTATCTTCAAACAGTTTAGTATAGGTATCTAACTCATTTTGATAGGTTTGTAATGCAGTCACGACTGAAGTATTGGTTGCACTAACATTATTTGCAGTTAAACGAAGTAGCTCTGTTGAACCTAAATCACACGAGTTTGCCTGTTCATTAGCACCATTCGAATTCACTGCAATCACACGTGTTACTCCACGCTGATCTGCAGTACTACAACCCACATACCCCACATCAACTAAATCTTTATCTGTGCCTAAGTCCTTAGGGAAATACATCGGCATAAAGTTAGTCGATTCACTTGGCGTTTGTAAGTCAGTTAAAATACTTGAGAAATTAATCTGACTGACATCAAATGTATGATCTTTATTGTCTTTAGTAACAGCTTCTGCAACTTCACATTGATCATTTCCAGTCGCTAGAGTTAAAGCGTTATAACTCAAGATCATGCCTGAGTTTTCAACCTTAGACACATCACCATCTGCATAACGACAAGATTTGCCTGTGTTATATGCCAAGACATTATTCACCAACGCTTTAGCACCATAATTTCCGTACAATAATGTCGACCACGCATTATTCTTAACAATAGTATTGCTTTGCAAAGATATGCTTGAAGAATTACTAAAATTGACTTTGCCTTGTGGTGTTGTAGCACTAAACTGAATAATACTGCCGTTATTTGGATTTGCTGTATTATTCGTGATTGTATTTGCAGTCAAAGTAGCAGATGGCTGTCCACAAAAATTAAAAACACTCGAACTCGTTGTCGAACCATTATTCACAAAACTTGCTGAACTTATTGCAATACTACGTGTTGTAAAAAGCAAATTATCAGAACAAGACATACCCAATACACTACCTTGTTCTGCCTGATTGGCTTGGAAAACACCGTAGTTAACTGTCAACGCACTGGTCACATCATTTAAATAAATTGCACCACCCATTTTCGCTTTCGCATTGAGAATAGATACATTATTTAACGTTAATGTTCCGCCTGCATAGATTGCTCCACCGACATCATTATTGGTGTCTGCCGAACTTGAACCATCTGTTAATATTAAATTATTCAAGGTTAAGCTAGGTTTATTGTCATAAATCGTATTAAAAATACGAACCTTGCCTTGGCCTGAAATCGTTGTTTTTAAAGGTAACGGCGCTGGGTAACTATTGGTAAGCACACTTGGGCGTGAATAATCAGCAGATTCTTTACCAAAAATCACCACATCTGAATTTGGTTTCAATTCCTTATTTAAGAGATATGTCCCAGCTTCAAGCTGAATGACATTCGGCACACTTGCATACTGTTGACCTGCAATACAACCGCCATAAGCTTTGTGTGTAGAAGCTGCTTTTAAAGCCTCTCTCAAAGAGCAACTCTCTGAGTTTTCACCATCTTCATCCGCAAGAGTCGTCACGTAAATCGTACGATCTTCAGCCGCCATCAGTGACATCGCCGACAATACAGTAAGCGTCAGAAGTCCTTTTTTATAATTTTTCATGTCCAATCCTTTTTACTTATATTTTACACGTCGGTAACCAACGAGCCCAACCAATCCAATAAGTGAGAAGAACCCTAAGCTCCCCCCTGAGGTTTTCACTTTATCGTTTTTAAAATCATCAGGTTTTCTTTGTACAATACGAGCAGGAATCGAGATATAAGGGTTATCAGATTTGTTAAAACTGGTCGTAGATGTAACGACATTGATTTTAAACTCATCAGAACCTTGCCAATGATTATTTGGCGTATAAACAACTTCACCATCTTGGCTAATCGTTATAGTTCCTTTTGAAGGCGTATTGGTTTGAATGATTTTCAAACACCCAACTTGCCAAGGCTTACCATTATCATCGACATCACGATTAAAAATTTTCTTACATTGTGCAACACTGACCAATTCACCATCTTGCAATTGATCTGCAATTGAGAAGCTCGCCGTTTGATCATAAAGAATATCTTTACCGACCGTAGTCACATTTGAAGTATCAATCACCAATTCAATCGCGCCACGATCACACAATTCTGGGTTACGATCTCGGGTTTTTCCACGTTGATCAGCAGTAGAACAAGCTAAAACTTCATCCTGAGCAGAGACACCATGATTCACAATCGGTGAATCTGTGACTGCATTATAGCTTGGCAAAATTCGAGGTAAAAAATAACCTAATGCCAGATTTGGCGATTCAGAAAATGGACATAAAATGCCACTAGAACTGTAATCACATTTACCTTCTGTTGTAGCTCCAGCAATGAGTTGTGTATTTCCCAATGCTGTCGATTTGAAGCCATTACAACCTGAAGAATAGAGGTTGTTACTGACTTGCATTTCTTCACCACCAGCCGCAATGGTACAATCTTGAGTACCATTTTTAGCCAGAATGCTATTTGCTACATAACCTTTCTTTTGAGGGGCATTTAGAATAAGTCCCATGCTATTTAAAATCATGGTGACATTATTGATTTGCATAGCGTCAAAGACTTTAACGACATAACCTTTGTTGCTAAAAATAGTACTATTCAACACACCAAAAGGTGCGGCTGTACCTAAATTCTTTAATGCATCTTCTGAAAATTGATCTTGTGTTTCAAGCACAGCACCGCTTGCATCTGTCGCCTCATTATCACGTATGACAGATTGTGAAATCATATAAGCTGGGATTTCAGTAAAAATTGCCCCACCTTTTTCTGCTTTATTCCCTTTGATTAAGGTATTACTTAAGGAAATAAAACTTAGGCTTTTATTGGCTTCATAAATACCTGCATTGTAAATTGCACCACCTTGTTTTGCGACACCATTTAACAACTGCCCATTACTAATGCTTAATAATTCTTTGTTATAAATCAAACCACCTTGATCAGCACAGACTGACTGACCACAGCCTTTCATCGTAATTTCAGTGAATGTCACTTTGATCATCGGTGGTGCTGTTTCAGCAGCAGGGTCTACGTTTTTTTCAATGCGGAACAAACGGTCTTTACCCGCCATTTTAATAATCGCGTTTTTCTTACCAACGACGTTTTCAGTATCAGTAACATTTGTTTCGTAATTGGAAGCAAAATCGATATCTTTAGAAATACGGACTTGGTTATTTAGTACATATTCTTTATTAGCATCGAGAAGAATTCTAGCAGTTGCTTCTTTACCACCACAGCCGTTATAGCCTGCTTCTGGCATCCCCTGATTAATATATTCAATGGCTTCTCTTAATGAACACTGATCATCAGCTTTCACAACATCTTCTGTTGTTGTCACTGTGATATTCGCACTAAACGCATGACCACTGATGCACAATAATCCTAAGCCTATGCCCCGTTTGAGCATTATAGTCTCCTTAATTTCTTTTAATTATTTCTTATTAGCCAGCAAAGCTTGGCCATAAATCCTTTTCGCGTACTTTGTCACAGTTAAAACAAATTCTCAAGAATTTTATGATAACGTGATTTGACAAGGTATTGACGCTTACTTCTTGCTAGACAATCGAAGACTACCCACTATCATTACTGTCTATATTCATCAATCAATGCATAGATTTGTCTTAATGTTGAATGAGATAATTTAGTTTTCTCACCCTTCAGTAACTTTTCTAATTGCTCAACTGACTGAAGCAGTGTACTGGTTTGATGTGGTCCATGTAATAGCATATATTCTGTTATTTGTGGGTCAAAATGTACACCCCTGCGTTCCAATACCGAATGTAAAAGCGATTGACGGTCTGCGTATGAGTTGCCACTCGGCACTTTCACACTCACAGCTTGCGTTAAACGTGATTGTAAATCGGGTAGTTCAAGTTTTAACTCAATCGGCGCAAAACGCGACGAAAACACCAGTTGACCACCACCCTCATTATTATTGTTAATTAAATGAAAAACAGCTTTCTGCCAATGTGGCACACCACTAATCGCTTCGATATCATCTAAAGCGACCAAATCATAACTTTCTAAAGATGTAATCGCTTCAATTGGTGCATCTAACAACTCAAGCAAAGATACTTTAATCGCTGATTTACCAATTTCTAAATATGAATCACAAATTGCCGAAAGTAGATGACTTTTTCCAGTCCCCGCTCCACCATAAATATAGAAACGATTCATCAAACCCGCATGAAGCTGACGTACAGCATCAATTACAGGCCCCCAACCTGGCCCAGAAAAATCACTAATTCGGGCATCCAGTTGTGGTTCTATATCCAACTGTAATTG
The DNA here is from genome assembly GCF_000214135.1 of Acinetobacter sp. P8-3-8. Lineage (GTDB taxonomy): Bacteria > Pseudomonadota > Gammaproteobacteria > Pseudomonadales > Moraxellaceae > Acinetobacter. The sequence goes on along the minus strand of NZ_AFIE01000010.1, from coordinate 24,907 downwards.
ACGCATAGACGATATAAGTTCCTAAAGTGGTTCTTGGTCTGATTTGACCTTTTCTTGATTATCTTGCGTGTTTTTAATTTCAATATCAAGATCAAGTTGCTGACTATTCACTGAAATCGTTTCAACTTGCCCATCATTTTGTACGACGACGGACGCTGCTGCACTCATTTGATAAAACTGACTTTGTTCATACCATTCTCTGGCATGTTTAAGTAATACCACAATAATGGCAGCCACAGGTAGAGCAATCAACATCCCCACAAAACCAGCAAGTTGCGCACCTGCTAATACCGCAAAAACTACAGCTACAGGTGATAAACCAATTTTATCGCCCAATAAGAAAGGTTGTAGGATATAACCTTCTATCAATTGCCCTACACCAAATACAGCCAATACCATTAATAAATGCTTTGGATCCACACCAAATTGGAAGAAACATGCAATGACTGCTGCAATAATCCCAACACCAAAACCAAGATATGGAATAATGCTACATAAACCTGCCACCATGCCAATAATTAAGCCAACTTCCAATCCAATTGATTGCAATCCGACCGCATAGACGATTCCAAGTAAAATCATTACTAAGAATTGCCCTTTAACAAATGCGCCTAAAACACTATGACATTCACCGACAATTCTTAAGGTACTTTGTTCATATTGACGTGGAATCAACGCTTTTAAGCTCAACAGCATACGATTCCAATCCAATAAGAAATAGAATGCAATAATTGGAATTAAAACAATCGTCCCGCCGATGGAAATAAAGCTTAGCCCTGATTGTGCTATTTTCAACGCCATGCTTTGAATACTGTCAGCACTATAGTTGGTCTGCACATATTCCATCACAACTTGAGAAATTTGATCGGTATCTAACTCCATTCGTTCTACATTAAACGAATTGGAAACCCACGGTAAAAAAGTTGAGTTGATCCAATGAATACCCGCGGGAATACTATCTCTTGCATAAATCAACTGTTTCCATACCAAAGGTACAACGAACCACATTGCCCATGTCAGTACTACACCGATACCAATAAATACCAGCGCAATCGAAAGCCATCTTGGTAAGAATTTAGAGAGTTTTTCAACCACAGGACTAAATAGATACGCAACTAAAAAAGCGGCAATAAAAGGGATTACCACAGGCTTGAGCAAGTATAAAACCCAGAGGATTAATGCTATACCACCGAGTATAAAAATTCGTTTTAAGGTCCGATCGTGCATGTAATCACGCCTTTTTCAGATTTAATCATTATAGAAAGTAAAATATTTGAATAAACATAACATTTTAGTGCAGAAATAACATAAGAATTTCGTATATTCAGGTATAATCTGCGCACGAATGCGGAGACTTCACATATGAGCAACTCAACTTCTACTCAAAACACTGGTTTAAGCTATAAAGACGCTGGTGTCGATATTGAAGCGGGCGACGCACTTGTCGATCGAATCAAATCTGTCGCTAAACGCACAACTCGCCCTGAAGTCATGGGTGGCTTAGGCGGTTTCGGCGCACTTTGTAAAATCCCGAAAGGTTATGAAGAACCTGTTCTTGTATCTGGTACAGATGGTGTCGGTACTAAATTACGTTTAGCACTAAACTTAAACCGTCATGACACAATTGGTCAAGACTTAGTTGCAATGTGTGTGAACGATATTATTGTCTGCGGTGCAGAACCATTATTCTTCTTAGACTACTATGCAACAGGTCACTTAAATGTAGACGTTGCAGCCAATGTTGTTACAGGTATTGGTCAAGGTTGTGAGCTTGCAGGTTGCGCATTGGTCGGTGGTGAAACTGCTGAAATGCCAGGCATGTACGAAGGTGAAGACTATGACCTTGCAGGTTTCTCTGTTGGTGTTGTAGAAGCAAGCAAAATTATCGATGGCTCAAAAGTTAAAGCTGGTGATGTTCTGATTGGCTTAGCATCATCTGGCGCGCATTCAAACGGTTACTCTTTACTTCGTAAAATTTTAGACGTTAAAAATATTGATCTTGCTCAAATCGTTGATGGTCGCCCACTTGCAGATGCAATCATGGAACCAACACGTATTTACGTAAAACCTATTCTTGAACTTTGCAAACAAGTTGATGTTCATGCAATGGCGCATATCACAGGCGGCGGTTTACCAGGTAACTTACCTCGTGTACTTCCAAATGGTGCTCAAGCAGTTATTGATGAATCTTCTTGGGAATGGTCTGAATTGTTTAAACTTCTTCAAAAAGAAGGTGGTGTTGAACAATTTGAAATGTACCGCACATTTAACTGTGGCGTAGGTATGGTTATTGCCGTTGACGCAGCTGATGCTGAAAAAACCATTGCTGTACTCAATGCTCAAGGTGAGAAAGCTTGGAAAATTGGTCATATCCAAGACAATGCTGAATCTGTTGAAGGTGCTGACGAAAAAATTCGTGTAATTTTTGCGTAAGAACAATCACATGATCAAAATTGCTGTACTGGTTTCAGGCAGTGGAAGTAACTTACAAGCCCTGATCGATGCCAATCTTTCAGGGAAAATCGTTGGGGTTATTTCCAATAAACCTGAAGCTTATGCACTACAACGTGCAAAAAATGCGAATATTCCAACTGCAATTATTGAACATAAACAATATCCAAACCGTGAAGCTTTCGATGCTGTTATGCATCAACAATTGCTCGATTGGGATGTTGATTTGGTCATACTCGCAGGTTTTATGCGAATTTTAAGTGCTCAATTTGTCAAAGCATGGGAAGGTAAAATGGTGAATATTCACCCTTCCCTATTGCCAAATTACAAAGGCATGCATACGCACCAACGTGTTCTAAATACAGGTGATGCTCTACATGGTTGTACAGTGCATTATGTCACTGCGGAACTTGATGCAGGGCAAGCTTTAACACAAGGTGTTTTAAAAGTTACTCAGCATGACAATGTTGCATCCCTTGCACAGCGTGTACATGTGCTTGAACACTTAATTTACCCGCAAGCGGTTGAATGGATTTGTAATGGCACGATTCAACATCTCAAAGAAGGTCAAGTGCTTTATAAAGGGCAAGCTTTAGAAAAACCAATTCAGTTCTGTCAGTTTTAAAAACTGCTGAAAATATTTGAAATAAAAAATGCATCCTCGGATGCATTTTTTATTAGCTTATCAATTCTAACAAGCAAACAAGATCATCATTCCAAATTATTTGCGAATGAGTTTCTTCACCAATTCAACAGTTTTAACAGGATGTTCCAAAGGGAACATGTGTCCACCTGATGTTACAGAAAAAGGGATTGCCAATTTTTTCTGAATGATTTGTGGAAATTTTTGTTTAAAAAATGGACTCTCATCACCGATGATTAAATGCGATGGTACAGGCGGATTCGGCATCGGCAACCACATCGAATCAGAGTTTGTTCTAAAAATTTCAACTTCATCATATTTAGAAATCGTTAACTCAACACCACCTCTTGTCGCATCTTCCGTTAAAGCATAGTCAATATAGGCTTGAAAGCAATCTTGATCAAAATGCTGATAAAACCCTTTAGGTCTTAACAACTCAGCAGCTTGTTCACGAGAATCCCAATGATCACGACGTTTGAGGCTAAGTGAAGCAGGAGTAATTTTATCAATCAATTTTGGCTTGAAAATTTTAGCCATAAACATCGCAAAAGCAGCTTTTCCAACAATTAAAGGTGGATCAAGCATAATCACTTGTTCAAACAATTCTGGACGCTTATAAGCCGCTTTTAAGGTAGTCACTGCACCCAATGAATGCCCTAAACCAATCACTTTACGTCCTTGAGCTTGTTGCACAATACTATCAACCACTTGATCCGCCAGTTCATTCCATCCTTGAGCAATTGGATAACGACGATCAGGGCCAAGTAGAGGAACATAGATCACATCATATTCATCTTTAAGCAAATCAAATAGTTTCGTGTAAACTTTTGACGGTACACCATTGGCATGTGCAAAATGAATGAGTGGCTTTTGCTGATTTGAAATACGCATGATATTCGGTTTTCTATTTTGAAGTTCTAAAGTCACTTCTCCCACTGCAAAGCAATGGGAAGAAGCTTTAAAAGTTTAAGCAGTTTACTGCATTTTTACATCTTGATTCATACCAAGCTTTTGACTTACTGCTTCACCTACGCCATGCCCCATTTCAGATCCTATACGACCTAAAATTGAATCAAATGGACTACGTTCAACAGTATAATCTACAGTTTTATTGACTTTTAACTCACGCTTAAGTGTTTCAATATTTCCAGCTTTATCTGCAATACCTAGCTTGATTGCTTGATCACCTGTCCAGAATAAACCTGAGAAAATTGCTGGATCAGTCGATTTTAATTTAGCACCACGACCTTGTTTCACAGCAGTGATAAAGTGTGAATGCACATTATCTAACAAGGCTTGGATATGCGCTTTTTGCTCAGGATTGATCGGTTTAGTCATGCTTAGAATATCTTTATTACTTCCAGCAGTCATAGTTCGATCTTCAACACCTAGTTTCTGTGCTAAACCGTTCACACCGTAATTTGGCATGATCACACCGATAGAACCGACTAAACTTGAAGGGTTGACCCAAATTTCATCTGCCGCAGAAGCGATATAATAAGCACCTGATGCCCCCATATCTCCAATCACTGCATAGACTTTTTTATCTGGATTTTGTTTTTTCAGATACTCAATTTCTTGCCAAATGTCATCAGATTGAACAGGCGAGCCACCTGGAGAATTTACATTCAAAACCACAGCTTTTGCAGATTTTGATTCAAATGCTTTTTTGAGTGACTTAATCGTGTCAACACTGTTTACACCCTGATTGCTTGAATCAATGGTTCCAACAATATTTACCACACCCAAATGCTCACTTGAAGTCGATTCACCATCACTACCACTTGATAGTGAGCAGCTTTTCGTCATCATCACCAAAACAACAAGAATATAAAGGAATGTGAGAACTTTGAAGAAAATCCCCCAACGGCGACTACGACGTTGTTCTTCTACAGATGCAAGAACGACTTTTTCTAAGATTCGCCATTCTTGTCCTGTAGGTTGTTGACCAGATGAAGGATGAGAATTTGAGTTTTCGTTTTGTGGTTTCGGCGGCCAATCGGACATTTATACCATCCAAATTAATTATTCATAGTTCATTATATACAAGGAATACATATAATCTGTCCAATCATTGCGATTTATTCTATAATATTTTGCTAAATCACAATATACATCAACCCTATCTCCACTTTTTTGTAGCAATGACTGAAAAACATAAGACTATAATTTCTCGACTTCTCAATTTTTTCAGTCGACACCCTATTCCAATCGCTCAATTTACTGGGCGGTTTTTGGCAGGTATTGTCAATTTTTTACATATCACAAAAACATCTGAAACGATTCGCTTAAACATTGAAATCTGCTTTCCTGAATTGGATAAACAACAACGTGAACTCATTACCCGTCATGCAATTCGCAATGAGGTTCAATCTTACATGGAGTTTTTTACAATTTGGGGAAGCACTGCTCAAAAGAATATTGCACGAATTCACCATATCCAAGGTGAGCATTATTTCCATGAAGCGATAGAGCAAGGCAAAGGTTTAGTACTTATTGTGCCTCATTTTGGTACTTGGGAAATCATGAATGCTTGGTTTGCGCAATATACGCAAATGACCATCATGTATAAACCAATCAAGAATAATGAGGCAGACCAATTTGTACGTGCAGCAAGAAGCCGAGAAGATGCTGATTTAGTCCCGACAGATGAGTCTGGGGTACGCCAAATTTTCAAAGCATTAAAACAAGGCGGAACAACCGTTATTTTGCCAGATCACACTCCTGACCAAGGAGGAGAACTGATTGAATATTCTGGTATTCCACTCTATTCAAGTAATTTAAGTGCAAAACTTATTCAAAAAACCAAAGCTAAAGCACTGTTTTTATATGCCACACGAAATGATCAGCATGGCTTTGACATGACGATTGAACCCATTGATGAAAGTATTTATCAAGTCAGTGCCAACGAAGGCACTGGTATTATTTTCAAACACCTCGAACAACTGGTTCAACAGCATCCTGAACACTATCATTGGAGTTATAAACGTTTTAAAGCGAATCCACAGCTTAAAAAAATCTATAACATTCCAAATCATCAAGCGATGACTTTAATTAACACTGTTCGAAATGAAATGATTCTTGAAAGTGATGTCCTCGTTGAAAATTAACCATTTTTGAGTTTGACGAAAACCTTGTATATCCATTTGTCCTTTTCTATTGACTTTAAATTCGATTGATCCTTGTTGGATTGTAGTTTTTACAGGGATATTTAAGGTTTTTAATCTTTCCAAAACTATAGAATGCGGATGACCATAACGATTTCCATATCCTGCTGAAGCAATAACCAGTTTAGGTTTTAATTGTTTTAAAAATGCAAATGAAGAACTATGTCGACTGCCGTGATGCCCCATCACCAATACATCAACTTTTAAGTCAGGATATTGCTGTAACAATCGATATTCTGTTTCCCAACCTGCATCCCCCATCAAAAGGAAATTTTGATAGTGATTTGATTCAGGCACTTGAATATAAACCACGCAAGATAATTCATTTTGATTATAAGGTGCTTCGCTTAGGCTATTTTTAGGTGGTGAAAGCACTTCAATTTTAACCTGATCATATTGCCAATGCTGTCCTTGATAACAATATTCGAAATTCGCATTATCAAAACGTTGATCTCTTTGATTGGAATATACTTTCTTAACCGCGACTTCTTTAGCTATTTCTACAAATGCCCCACTATGATCTTGATCCAAATGCGTCAAAATCACTTGATCCAGTTGAGAAATACCTTGCCGTGCTAAATAAGGTACAATCAAATTTTGAGCAATACTAAACTTAGTTTCATCATAAAAACCACCTGTATCAATCATCATTTTATGCTCAGGCAAATGAACAAAAATCGCCTGCCCTTGCCCAACATCTAATACATTCATTTGAAAAATAAATTGATTTTTATTCGGTAATAATAAAGGGATTAAGCATAGTGCAGCCCAAAATTTAGGAATCACGCCTCTAGGTAAAAAAAGAATCAATATTGCCAAAGCAATGCACAGAATTTCTAATGAACTCAAAGCCCACCAATGTAATTTAAATCCCAAGACATGATCTAAAAACTCAAGTAAATTTAATAATATACTCAGTAAATAATCTGCAATTTTAAAAAGTAATATTCCTAATGATTCTGAAAACAAACTGATAGCAGCAGCTAAAACTTCGATAGGAACAACCAACGAACCGATAATCGGAATGGCGATTAAATTACTCAGCGGTGTAATCCATGAAAATTGCTGAAAGATCCATAATACCAACGGCAATAATGCGATAAATGTTTTCCACTGCAAATCAAATAATACCTGTAGAAAAAGCTTTAATTTCGCCTGCCATGTCTGTATCTGTTCATTGGATTGTTGCTGTAAAGTTTGATATACCCTGATCAAAATAAAACATGCGCCAAACGACAACCAGAATGCAGCCGATAAAATACTAAAAGGATCAATAAGTAATAAAATACTGGCGGTTAAGAGCAAATGTTTAACAGGTTGAATTTTCTGTTTTAACAACACAATTACACTGAGAATAAGTACAGTAATCATCGTTCGAAGTGCTGGTATTTCAAACCCCACAAAAGCCGTATAAAAAATCACACAACATAGAAATGGATAGACCAATAAATAAGGTCTCGGTATTTTTAAAAATATTTTAGGATAAAATTTCTTGAAGATTAAATTAAAAATAAAGCAAAAAATCATTGCAAAAATAAGTACATGCGGACCTGATATTGCCAGTAAATGTGCAATACCCAGTTTTTTAAATAAACTTTGAATTTCAACAGAAAGTAAACTTTCATCTCCAGTTAATAACGCCAATAACAACCCTTTATTGTGCAAAGATGAATTGGAAATAACAGCTCTAAAATCCAAACGCAAACTTTCTATTTTTAATAAAACACGTTGATTCAACTGCTGCTGTTGATCAACAAAAGACTGAAAACCGAATTGTCTAACTTGATTTTCATCTATGACTTGAATGGATTAAGCATTTAATATTCCGAGCAGATTTTCTTGCAAAAACCATTTTTCTTTATCGAAAGTCCCTTCGACTGCATAACCATGTACTGCTTTAAATTGCCCAGTGACTTGATAATAATGACCTAGTTTAATCAATTCAGCTTGCTGATCATTCACATACATCAACATTTGGATAGGCTGTTGATTGGGAATTAAAACGATAACCCTTTGCTGAATGATCTTTAGTTGTTTTTGTTGTCTAAGTGATTGATTATTTTCTTGAGTCTGATCATTGAGTTTAATTTTATTGATCGACTGAATGTAGACCATATGCTGCGTTTGATTATTTTGTAGTGGCCTAAGTGCAAGCCTTTTTTCTAAAGCATGATCTGCATAATACACACCTGATAAATAACTAAAAATACCAATCATCATCAAGCTGATGTATTTAAAAGCAGGTTTATTCGTAGATGAGAATTTAAAGTATTTGAATACCCATAAAAGGAAACTTAATCCAAAAGTAAGTGCCAAATATAAACTTAGATATTGTGGTGTTTGAGCGCCCATGAATGAGATACCCAGTATCCATCCAAGCAAGATGATGTACATATACATAATAATTATTCGATTTTATTGTTATCAAAATAAAATTTAAGCCCAATTTACTTGAGCTTAAATGCTAGGGTCTGTTGACATTTCATAAATGGCTTGCGTTGTAGGCTAAAATTGAGCAGACAAGGCATGAAACGAAGAGAATAGCGAGACTATTTTCAAGTTTCATAACGAAGGCTGAGATAATTTTAGCCACAACCCTCTGGGACTAGAGTGTTTTTGACGCTACGTTGTTGTGAACTACTCATTTAGAATGACTAAATTTCGTATTTCACGCCTAGTATCGCCTAAAAAACACTCATAGTCGCAAACATAGACGAATTGTCAACAGACCCTAATCTAAGAATGAGAAATAGGCTGTATTAAATATCAGTTATGATTAAGCGTCAATCCATAAACCATCTTGCATATGCAGAATCCGATCGGCAGATTTAGCCAATTGTTCATCATGCGTCACGATCAACATCGCCATATTGAATTCTTCTCGTAATTCACGGAGCAATTCAAAAATAGAGGTTGCTGTTTTACGGTCTAAATTACCCGTAGGTTCATCTGCCAACATCAATTTAGGTTGAGTCACCAACGCTCGCGCCAAAGCAACACGCTGTCTTTCACCACCAGATAGTTCACCGGGTTGATGGGTTAAACGATGTGTTAAACCGACACGTTCCAATAAAAACTCTGCCCTTTGTTTGACTTGCTTAAAATCTGCATCTTTACGCAACATCAATGGCATTGCAACATTTTCTAAAGCTGTAAACTCAGGCAATAGATGATGGAACTGATAGACGAATCCTAAGTGTTCATTACGCAGAAAACCACGTTCAGCTTCACCTAAATTATCAAATCGTTTACCGTTCAGATTGACCAAGCCTTCAGTTGGTCGATCTAAGCCACCGAGGATATGTAATAGTGTGCTTTTACCTGAACCACTTGAACCAACAATCGAAACAAATTCACCTTGTTGGATTTGTAGTGATAAACCTTTAATTACATCTACAGTCGATTTACCATCGGTAAATGATTTATAAATATCCTTGGCTTCAAGCACAGTATTGTTCATTGCAGCATTGGCAAAGTTACTCATAACGCAGTGCCTCCGCAGGTTGAATTTTAGCAGCACGTAAAGCTGGGTAAATTGTTGCAATAAAACTTAATGCTAATGACAAAGCAACAATAATCACTACATCTTGCCATCTTAAATAAGAAGGTAAATAGTTGATAAAATACGCATCGAATAAATGTAGACCAAATGCTGTATTCAACCAGCCAATAAAATTACTGATGCCCAAAGCAGAAATGATCCCTAAAATTGCACCAGCAACAGTACCGACCACACCAATCACTGTACCCTGAACCATAAAAATTCGAGTAATCGTTGCAGGTGAAGCACCTAAAGTTCTGAGAATCGCAATATCAGATTTTTTATCGGTCACCACCATCACCAATGATGAAACAATATTAAATGCAGCAACAAGTACAATTAAAAACAGTAAAAGACTGACCATTGCCTTTTCCATCTGAATCGCACTGAACAAATTACCATGTGTATAAGTCCAGTCAGATGCGTAGAATGTGCCTGGTAATTCTCTGACAATTTCATTTGCAACTTGAGGTGCTTGAAAAATATCGTCCAACTTCATTCGTACACCTTGTGCACCATCTGGAAGGCGTAACAAGGTTGATGCATCGTTCAAAGCAATATAGCCAAGGCTCGAATCTACTTCTGCACCAATACTGAAAATACCCACAATTTTAAAACGTTTAAAACGTGGCACTACCCCTGCTGGAGAAGGTGTCGCTTCAGGTAAAACCAATGTGACATTGTCATTTAGGCTAAGACCTAAAGCATCAGTCATTTGTTTGCCTAAAACAATGCCATATTCACCTTTTTTTAGTTGATCTATGCTACCTTCCACCATATGATTTTGGATAATTGAAACCTTCTTTTCATATTGAGGTTCAATACCCGTGACCATGATTCCAGCGACTTGACCTTGTGCTGTGAGCATACCTTGCAATTGAGTAAATGGTGCAACGCCAGTAACATGTTCATGTTGTTCAATTTTCTTTGCAAGAACAGGCCAATCTGTTAAAATTTGTGTTGAAGAAACAGTGGCTTGAGGTATCATACCTAAGACACGTGTCTTTAACTCTCGGTCAAAACCATTCATAACGGACAAAACTGTAATAAGTACAGCCACGCCCAAGGTTAGACCGATCATGGAAACCAGTGCGATAAAAGAAATAAAGTGATTACTACGCCGTGCGCGAGTGTATCTCAACCCTATATACAGCGAGATTGGTTTAAACATACCATCTAGTCCGAGGTGTTTTATGGAAGCGTTACAGCATCAAAATGAAACGAATGAACGTCGAGTAATGTCGCGTATAGATGCTGCATTAAGAATCAACTATCAAGTCATTTCTGAAGAAGTTGCGCTGAACGATCCATATGATTCTAACTTTGTATTACCGCGCTATTTTCTACTACTTGCAGAATTAGATCAATTTGATCATGCACTTCACTACGAATTAGAACAATTAAATGAAAAAGATCAACAAATTGCTCGAATCTTATCCTTATTCAATCAAAAGTTAAACCTCATTACTGGTTCTATTTACGACTCTATTGTACAAACCATGTTACCAACACCACAAAAAGTTAACTTTTCAGAGAGTGGTTTTAGCTTTACCAGTCAGCAACATTTAAAACAAGGCACCTATATTCATGTTGCATTGAGTCATCCTGAAAACTTTTTCCATATTGCAGCGACAGCTCAAATTGCCTATTCAGAAAGTGTGGAAAATGAACAATATCGTGTTGGCGCATATTTTATAACACTACATCCGCAAGATAGAGTTAAGCTTGCTGAATGTATTCAGCTCAATGTGATACCAACCAATTGAAATATGTGATGGCTTTTAAAATAATAATTTTAAAACGCTGATCTTACTTAAAAACTAAGCTTTGATTTTTCGAGCGAGTAATCTACTCGCTTTAAAATCTTTATAGAAATATAAAAATAATCCAAAAATTAAAACGGCAGCCCCAGCAAATACAGTAATGGTTAATTTCTCATCATTTAAGATTGCGCCAAAAAACATCGCTAACATTGGCGTCATCACTGTCGTTAACGATAACGTTGTGGCTTTAATATTCTGTACCAATTTGAAATAACAGAACATTGCCAATAGCGATGCCATCAATACCGTATAAATCAAAGCAAAGAGCGATTGATGATTTGGCATATGTGTCGGCGCATATTGCCAAATAAATGGTACAATACACATTGCAGCAAAAGTAGAAATAAGAATTGAACCCGTTGCTTGTGCCATCGGTTCAATTTGCGCATTCACAGATTTAACCCAGTAAATGGACAATGAATATGCGAATACACTCAGTAACATCAACCCGATTCCAATCGGATGAACATGCTGACTTTGACCACCACTGGTGCAAATAATAGCTAAACCTGCAACAGATATAGCCATCCCAATCCATTGTAGCGTATAAAGTTTTTGTTGAAATCCAAAGCGGCCAATTAAACCCGCCATAATCGGAGCAAGTCCAAACATTAAAGCAATGATGCCTGAACTCAGATATTTTGTTGCAGCATAAGTAAAAATTTGAGAACCAATTAAACTCAATGAACCTGCCAAATAACTGTGCAAGGCAATTTTATTGAAAGGTAATTTTATTTTAAGTAAAAGCAAAACAGCACAAGCGATCGGCAAAGCAATAAAAAAGCGTAACACCAATGCCCACATCAAATGTAAATCAGACACACTCCAGACGATTGCCAATGGTGTACTTGCCCAAATGAAGACCAATAAAACATAAGTCATCATCAGGTTTGATTTGGAAGGCATACAGTTTCCTAATGGGTCAACGATAAGAGAATATTACTCAAATCATTTAAAGTCACTTAAACAGACGTTTTACGTTTTTGTTTCAAAATCGTTTGATCCAAGCTACTGGAAAACTCACGTTTATCACGTTCTGAAATCGGTGGCGGTCCACCAGTTTGTACCCCAGCACCACGCAAAGTATCCATAAAATCACGTAAATGTAACCGTGCTTTGACATTGGCAGATGTATAAACCTCACCACGTGGATGAATCGCAACACCTCCCTTTTCAATCACTTGAGCAGCTAAAGGAATATCTTGCGTAATGACAATGTCATGTACATTCATACGATCAACGATTTCTTGATCTGCTTGGTCTGCACCAGCCATGGCTTGAATTGAATTAATTCGAACCGATGGTGTGATCCCTAGGGGTTGATTGGCAACAAACGTCACTTCTAATTGATAACGATCAGAAGCTCGTAGAATGACTTCACGAAGGATTTTAGGTAATGCATCTGCATCGACCCAAAGTTTAAATGGCAACACACAATTTCTCAGCTTTATTGCATGTAATTAGTTTAACAAAATGTGAGAGAACTTACTTTAACGCTTTTGCTCAAATCCTAATTTTTGAATGCTTAAGTTGTATGATTCAGTTGAATACTTAAATAACCTGAGTTCGAGATAAAATATATTCCCAACTAGATACGCGGAAACGTCAGTCGCATTGTTCGAGGCATGAGGAATATATTCCGCAAGATCTGTAATATACTGTTTTTGCGATATATTAAGTACTTGATAGTATCTGTCGAGTGGGCGACTGACAAATGGTTTTGCCTACTTTTCCCGAAAGCCTTGCGAGGTAGTACCTCTCAGGTCGAACCTGAGCGAGATTGAAATATATTTCAAGTGAAGTGCAAGACGAAGTAGGTTAATCCTTACATTTGACTTTTAAACGGTAAAACTCCGCTGTGCCTGATCTATCTTTTCAATAACTTATATCAAAGCTTATCCCGAACTGACGTTAAATAGAATGATTGTATTGAATCGTTTAAGGTTGATAATTCAAATTAAATGGCTGTAGTTATTTCTCATTTGGTTAATTTTAAAACAAATCAAAGCGGATTTAGCTTAAAAATATGGTTTTCATAGTGATTTTACATTTTAAGACTTGAAATATAACAATCACCCTCGATTTAATGTAATAAGAGCAGCATGAATCAATTGCAAATATGAACAATCAAAACAGACCAGAAATAATTACGATTGAAGATCAGACTTTTGGTAGTCATGTCGAGCATTGGAACCTACTGACAGAAAATCCAACAACTGAAGTACCTAAATGGTTAGGCCTCGCACTCGATGCGCCAATTATGCCTATGGGGATCTGCGCAAAAGAATGCGATATGGATGAATCTGTCTGGCTTATTCAAGGTCCAAGTGGCGCTCCTGTACAGCTATGCCAAGTCATTGATGTCGAAAATAATAAGCCCAAAGCGGTAAAAACTGCATTCCCGAGTTTTGAAAGCCCGTATCAGCTGACTGCCTCGATTGACCGAATTATTACCTGTAAAACCAACACACAAGCCGTCTTATCTTTAAAAGTAGGAAGCAACAGTGTGGTTTATGCTTTTGACAGTTTATATAGTGTCAATAGTCATCAATATCAACGTGATCAGCAATACAAAGTGCAACTCAATGCATGGGCATATGAACTTGAAAAAGTTTCAGATCATGAACAAATTATTGTCGATGACCCTGCTTCAATTAAACACCATCGCGCACTCAACGATATTCTTTCGCAAAATAATGGTATTGCACCTGAAAACTTGCAAGAACAGATTGATGCATGGCAACCTAAATCTGATGATGATAACGCCCCTGTTACCGTTGATTTTTCGAAAATGGTGGCTTATCTCTACGGCGAAACTTTGGGTCAAGAAGATGAAGCATGGTTCCAAGGCAAAGTTGTTGGTAAAACTTCAATGGAGTTTATGCAACAAGAATATACGCTCTATGATGTCACTTTGATTTTAGAAGAAGATCAACCTGCCATTTTAGTACGTATAGCGACTAAAGATCCTGCATTCAAGAACTTTGAAATTGGACAATATATCCGTGGCAATATCTGGATTCAGGCGAATATCTACTCTGAGAAATAATCTATTGTGAATCAAATCACTTAAATCTAAAAAGCATGATATGTGAATATCATGCTTTTTTATTGAGGTATTCATTGTTGAATGAAAAATTTTATATTCGCTTATATTTTAAACAATACACGGTGTTTAAATTCATTTATAAAAAGTTATCCACATTTTAAATTCAAATCATGCCCATTAATATCAAATACTTTCTAAAGCCTGATAAAATCGATTCATTTTAAATATTCTAAATACACAGTTATCTTTCAACCTCTAAGAATAATGAATTTAAAATAATATTTGATTAAACGATTTATGATATTTAAATTAAAATATTTTAAATCAACAAATTATAAAATTATAAAAGGGTTTTCGTTAGCTCCATGCTCAGTATTTTATTCAAAATACGAATAATAAAACGAAGTTATCCACAATATATCCACAAATTAATTATTTTAAATTCAAAATCACTCAAAATATATTGGGTTAATATATTTATAATCGTTGAATTAATGTAAATTAGTGCTTTATTTAACCAATATTTTATGTTAAAAATACGACGAACCAATAGGATTTAACAATAATTTTAAAATCTAGGCTCAGTAATGAAAATTATACCTGAACAATCGACTAGTCTTATTAGCGAAAATAGTGGTTTTCGCTTACGTTTGGATAAAGGAGCTTGCTGCTTTTTTGTTCTGGGGATGTTTTTGGCCGCAATGATCATTCATATTCTAGGCATTTTTCCATCGACCTGATTTATAATCTAATAACACATATATAAAAAATCCTTCAAAGTGAAGGATTTTTTATTTCTAAATCTTTTTTAAAATTATGGATTAAGCATTGCGCTTAGCAAAGTCATCCATAAAGTTAACCAATGCCTGAACACCTTCCAAAGGCACAGCATTGTAAATGCTCGCACGCATCCCCCCCACTGAACGGTGACCTGCAAGATTCAATAAATGGTTTTCTTCAGCTTCTTTCAAAAACAATTTATCTAAAGATTCATCTGCCAAAGTAAAAGGCACATTCATGATTGAACGGTTTGGAATCGCGATTGGGTTATTATAAAAATCACTTGAATCAATATAACCATAAAGTAATTTAGATTTTTCCAAATTGATTTTGTGCATTGCGTCTACACCGCCCTGCTCAAGTAACCATTCAAAAACTAAACCTGATAAATACCATGCATAAGTTGCAGGTGTATTCACCATTGACTCATTCTTAGCTTGAGCACCATATTTTAATAGACTTGGAATTTCAGGTTTCGCTTGATCAAGCAAATCATCACGTACGATCACCAAGGTTAAACCTGCTGGACCGATATTTTTTTGCGCACCTGCATAAATCAAACCAAATTTAGACACGTCTAAAGGCGCAGATAAAATACTTGATGATAAATCAGCAACCAAAGGTTTATCTGTTACAGGAATATTGGCAAATTGAATACCACCAATGGTTTCATTTTCAGCATAATGCACATAAGCTGCATCATTCGATAAGTTCCATTGGCTTTGGTCACTGATCGCAAGTTTGCCATCAATCGTTGTACCCGCTTCAATGACATTAATATCGCCATAACGTTGCGCTTCTTGAGTCGCTTTTTCAGACCAAATACCCGTATGAATATAGTCTGCTTTTGAGTTTTTACCCAAAAGATTCAAAGGAATTGCAGAAAACTGAAGTGATGCGCCGCCTTGTAAAAACAAAACTTTGTAATTTTCAGGGATGTTCATTAACTTGCGAAGATCTGCTTCTGCTTTTTCAGCGACAGCCACATAGTCTTTACTACGGTGGCTCATTTCCATGATGGATAAACCTTTACCATGCCAATCTAACATCTCTTGTTGAGCTTTTTCTAAAACGGCAGTAGGTAATGCAGCAGGACCAGCACAGAAATTGTACGCGCGCATGATTTTTCCCTTTATAAAAGTGAAACGAATGAAATAGGCGCATTTAACCACAAAACGGCTGTTCTTGCAGTAGCTTTGTCAGTCAATCTTTCAATGTGTTTGACAATTTACAGTTGAGATTTCAATAATAAAGACCAGTCAACCACAGACTTTAAGTCCGTTTGACTGGTTTAGGAATATGGTAAGTCATCGAATTGTATTTCGGCTGTTGACAACAATAGTTTGCAAAACCATTTAAAGATTCAGCAATCTGTCGACTTGAATGGTTTTCGACAGCTACAGGATAAATAAAATGTTCAAAGTCGTTCCTTGTTGAAGCCCAATCCACAATCGTGGTGACAGCTTCTTTTCCATAGCCAAAACCATGACGATCTTCTCGAATCCAAATACCCAGTTCAGGTGTTTTCCCTAGAGTTTCATGAAGTCCTACCAATCCTAAAAACTCATGATTTAATTTATGTCGAATCACAAAATTTAAATCAGAACCATCTTTGATTGTAGTTAACCATACTCGCCATATCACCTCGAAGGCTGCTTGATCTTGTGGTGGATCCCAAGACATATACTTTGTCAGCGTGGGTGTAATGTAGGCCTAACACTCCTCGGCATCATTTGATGTAAAAGGGTTCAATATCAAACGTGCAGAATCAATCATTATCATATTGATATATCAAATAAATTTAAAAAACTAATTCAGTCGTTAGTCGTTAAAAGCTGCTTTCAGTATTGTCCTGAATATTCTATTAAAACAGCTTTAAACAAGCTTTTAATTATGAATTCTGCTGTTCTACATATTGAGCAAAATTATTTAAAATCGCCTGCCAACCCGCTTGTTGCTGTTCAATTGGATATTGATTCTCTGGGTCAAAACTAATTTTGACCAATACTGCATCATTTTTTTGTTCAAAAGTAATTTCAGCGGTACGATCCCCAAATGAATAGGCAATTTTTTCATGTGGAATGACTTCTGTATACGTTCCTGCAAAGTCAAATCCCATACTGCCATCTTTAGCTTCCATGCGATTTGAAAATTGACCACCAACACGTAAATCATTGACAGAATTTACCGTATGCCAGTCTGGCGAAGCAGTATTCCACTGTTCAATATCTTGAGGATTGTTATAGATCTGCCAGACCTGCTCGATGGGTGCCTTCACTTGCGACTCAACTGTAATTTTTGTCATTTCCACTTCACCTAATTTTTATTGAAAATATGATTGAAAATTCTATTCCGTATTTAGAATATTCACTCTTTTTCAGTCAAGCAATATTTACAAAATACACGCTACAAAAACCACACATTTATCACCCTACTTTTAGATTATTTATTCTAGTCAATAAAGGTTAGAATGTTTTAAATACAAACAAATACTGATGATTTTTCAGATGAAATTTACAACACTATATTCTCGAAAAGCATTATCTAAATCTGTACAGCACATCACTTTATTGGGTATTTTTTCGTGTATCGTCAGTCACAGTTTTGCTGAAAACCTAAGTTACACACAAGCTGAACAGTATTTTTTGGAGCATTCTTATACCACGCAAGCCAATGATGCTTTAAACCAAGCTTCTAAACTTCAAGCAGATGCCGTTAAAAATCTAGGTTTACCACGTGTCGATTTGAATGTTCGTGCTTATAAATTTCATACTGAAACAGATATTCCACTCAATGGGATAAAAAATAATTTAGAACAAACACTTTCTCAAGGGGTGAATGAACGTGTCGATCAATGGCAATCTCAGGAAAATATTCCTTCGACCATTACCGATCCTTTAAAAGACGGCTTGGCACAAGGTATCCACAGTGGAATTGGTTTAATTCCAGATACGGCAAAT
This sequence comes from Acinetobacter sp. P8-3-8, assembly GCF_000214135.1. Lineage (GTDB taxonomy): Bacteria > Pseudomonadota > Gammaproteobacteria > Pseudomonadales > Moraxellaceae > Acinetobacter. The sequence goes on along the minus strand of NZ_AFIE01000010.1, from coordinate 6,493 downwards.
GTTGTCTTGGAAGATGAAGTCGTCCGTCCGACTGTATCGGTGATGATGCCGATTTATACAGGTGGTATCACTACTACGACTAAGCAAATTGCGAATTTAAAAGCTGAACGAAGCCAGCTCGATTCTAAACAACAACAAGATATACAACGCTTTGAGGTGATTCGTGCCTATTTTAATGTACAACTGCAACAGCAACTTTTAGAAGCAAGTCGTTTAAATTTATCAACAATGCAACAGCACTACGACAATGCTTTAAAGTTTGAAAAACAAGGGTTTATTAGCAAAGGACAACGAATGCAATTTGAAGTTGCGCGAAATAATGCACAACGCAACTATCAAAATGTTGTAGCGAATGTACAGTCCAGTCAATTTCAACTCAAAAATTTGTTAAATAAACAATCGATTGACCAACTCACTACCCCGCTTTTCGTCAATCGCCAACACAGCCAGTCCTTAGATCAATTACTGGCATCCTACCCCGAAACTTCCAGTTTAGTTCGTAAAATGCAAATGGACACACAACTGGCCAATCAAAATATTAAACTACAAAGTGCGGCAAAAAAACCAAGCGTGTTTGCTTTTGGCGAATATAGCTTAGATCAAGATCAAAACTGGATCGTTGGGGTTGCGGCACGTTATAACTTATTTTCAGGCATAGATAAGAATAAAAATGTCCAAGCCGCTGAACTACAACGCTATGCAACGGAACTCTTAACTGCACGTACACAGCAAGAAATTGAGAATGTGATTTATAAATCCTATAGCGAATTGAACTCAGCCCAACAAAGCAATCTATTACTGCAACAAAATGAACAAGCTGCGCAAGAAAATTTAAGAATTCAAACCCTTTCTTTTAAAGAAGATATGGGAACCGCAACACAAGTGATTGATGCTCAAGATCAATTGAGCGCTTTAAGAGCTGAAAAAGCACTGAATGCTTATAAATATGTGATATCGCTCGCTACACTACTCCAAAGCCACGGCTCTATTGATCAGTTTAGTCGCTTTATCAATCAATCAAATACCGATTATCTTCGTTAGGATGAATAAAAAATGACACAAAAAAATACTCATCCAGACACAACAAATGACAATGCTCAAAACGAGCACCCACTGGATTCTAAACAAACTGTGGAGTCAAAACCTTCGATATCATCACAAGACGATTCATCAGAAAATGAATCAAACCCACCATTACACTCTGAAAATTTAAATACAAATCATGAGAATGAAGCACAATCTAAAGCAGATGCAGAAACTGTAACGCCAACACCTCCTTCAAAAAAGAAAGCAATCATTGCAATTGCTGCGATTCTGTTGATTGCTCTACTAGGACTGATTGCATTTGGTTTATGGAAAAGTTATCAACCTAAAACCATTGATGTACAAGGTCGTGTTGAAGCAGAAACGTTACATGTGAGCACTAAAGTGCCAAGTCGAATTGAAGGTATTTTCGTACACGATGGACAGAAGATTAAAAAGGGACAGCTACTTGTCACTTTAAGCAGTCCTGAAATTGCAACAAGTAAGCAACAAGCTTTAGCTGGATTACAATCTGCGCTTGCCTTACAAGCTTCGGTGGATCGTGGTACTCAGCAAGAAAATATCGACAGTTTATATGCCAATTGGCAAAGCTTAAAAGCACAAGAGAACCTTGCCAAAACAACGTTTAACCGTGGTCAAAATCTCTATCTACAAGGTGTCATTTCTCGTCAACGTCGTGATGAAATGCAAGCCGCTGCAATATCTGCTAGTCAACTCACAGAAGCATCGTATCAACAATATGCTCGAGCAAAACGTGGTAGCACTTCTGAACAAAAAAGCAGTGCTGATGCTCAAGTAGAAATTGCCAAAGCTGCTGTAACTGAAGCCAATGCCCTAGAAGCTGAAACTAAACTGTTTTCCCCGATCAATGGAACAGTTTCAAAAACCTATGGTAAACCTTCTGAACTCGTTGCGATGGGTATACCTGTTGTGAGTATTCTGCAAGATGATGAGCAATGGGTTAGTTTAAATGTACGAGAAGACCAGTATGCACAAGTCTATCAAGTGAAATCTTTAGATGGTTTTATTCCAGCACTCAATAAAACTGTTGCATTTAACATCAAAAATATTGATGCAGAAGGTGAATTCGCAACCATCAAAACCACACGTCAAACTGGTGGTTATGATATTCGTAGTTTTAAAATTAAATTAACACCTGCCGAACCATTAAGTGACTTAAAAGTAGGTATGAGTGTTATTTTCAAACTGAAAGAGAACCCATAAACATGTGGGCGAGCATGTTAAGAGAGTTTCGTTATCTCCTTCAACACAAGTGGGATTTGTGTTTAGTCACACTCGCTCCGCTGTTTGTTATCGTTCTATTTAGCAGCATGTTTTACTCAGGTAAAGCTGAGCATTTACCTATCGCGATTATTGACCAAGATCACAGCGAGCTGAGCCGAAATATTGAAAAACATTTAAGTCTAAACAGTTCAGTTCAAGTTTATCGCATTTCAGAAAATCAAAATGAAATTGAACGTTTAATCGATCAAACGAAGATTTGGGGTTATGTCCACATTCCCGAAGGTGCTGAACAACGGCTTGTACAAGCTCAGGATGCGCAAATCAGTATTGCATTCAACCAGTCTTATTTTAGTATTGGCAATACAATTTATTCTGCAATGTTGCTTTCTACCATAGAGGCTATTGCTGACTTTGCAAAAGATTCTTATTTTGAAAATAAAATCCCTTATGTGGAACTTTCGACAGCCAATGTCAAAATTTCCCCTTTATTTAACCCAAACCTGAATTATGAATTCTACCTAGAACCTTTCATGATCCCTGCAATTCTGCATTTGTTACTCTGCTGCTGTGTCGCTTTTGCTGTAGGTCAAGAGCTGAAATATGGAACAGTGAATCAATGGACGAATCATGGAACCGTATTTACAGCACTTTTCAGTAAAAGCTTAGTATATGTCCTGATCTTTTGCTTTTGGACATGGCTGTGGATGTTTTGGCTTGTGGTGATTCGAGGCTGGTTTATTGCAGGCAGTTTATGGGTGATTTTACTTGGACAATTTTTATTATTTAGTGCTTATGCCTTTATCAGTAGCACTGTCGTTTTAGCCACAAAGAACTTATCTAAAACCTTTGGATTTATTGCTGTATATGGCGGTTCATCTTTGAGCTTTGCTGGTGTGACTTTACCTCTGAATAATGCACCTATTTTTACTCAGTTTTGGGCAAATATTATTCCTTATACACCTTATGCGAAACTACAAACTGAACAATGGGTCATTGGAAGTCCTGTTTTTATTTCATTGATTCCTTTATTTATTTTGTCTTTGTATTGCATCTTTTATTTTGCAGTTTCGGCATTGCTCCTGAATAAAAATTTAAAGGAAGCAAATCATGGCTAAATTTTTCCGAAATCTGGCTAAATACTATATTGAAACTTTTAAGAATATTGCCAAAAACTCATCTATTTTAACCACAATGGTGCTTTCAGTATTTTTCTATAGTTTTTTCTACCCTGCTGCTTATCAGGCACAAACTGCTGAAAACCTTCCCATTATTGTTGTAGATGAAGAACAAAGTAATGTGAGCAATGCCATCATTACCCAGATTTCTAAAAGCCCAAATATCAAAATCACTGAAATAACCACAAATTTTGAAGAAGCGAAACAAATGGTTCAACAGCAAAAAGCTGATGGTATTTTGTTATTGCCTGAAAACTTATCTAATAGCATTATACGAGGTGAAGCTGGTGGCGTTGGCTTATATTTGAGTGGCGCATATTTTCTGAAAACCAAACAGATTGGTTTAGGACTTGCCACAGCAATTGAACATGCAATTGCCGAACAAGCAGAAAAGTTTGGCAAAATTTCACATTTCGAGCTATCTCTACCCATTCACCAAATTGCGCTGTTTAATCCACTTTCAGGTTATGGTAGTTATATTTTCCCTGCCGTTGCACCATTAATCATTCACCAAACTATTGTATTAGGCCTATGTATGTTGATTGCGGGTTATCGTGAACGCACATGGCGAGCAACCACTGCTGAGTTTTTTGGGATTTACTTCGCTGCATTGACCATTGGTTGTTTAGGTTGTTTTTATCTTTTTGGGTTTACATTTTGGTTAAATGATTATCCACGCGGTGGAAACTTTTGGGGAATGTTGATCGCTGTCCCTATTTTCATCAGCAGTGCGATTGCATTGGCTATGGTTTTGGCAAGTTATTTAGATATTTCTGAACGTGCTGGGCATTTAATTGTTTTTACCTCAATCCCATTATTTCTCCTTTCAGGTGCCGCTTGGCCACTCCAAGCCATGCCGATATGGATGCAATATTTCTCTGAATTACTTCCTTCCACGCAAGCAATCAATCTATTTATACAACTGAATCAAATGGGTACACCTATTGAACTGGTCATTCCTAAATTGATTTATTTAACCTGTTTTGCTGCAATATTCTTCATTTGGGCATTTTACCGTTTAACCAATTTGAACAATATTGATAAAAAATAGGAATAGGACATTCAAATATTATTTATAAAATTAATTAATCTAAATATTAGAATCGAATATTTAAATTAAACTGAATCAATTTCAAACGATCGAACTGAGTTTATGCAAAAAAAATAGTACAGTTGTGTAAATAAGCGCAAAATAGACCATTTTCGAAATACTCTGAACGTTCAGAATCTCCCACCCTAAAGTATCCATATGCTTTAGTGGGCGTTTTTTTGCGTTTTTTTCATTAGAGTGTTCCCTTTTCGCCAAAATCTGAATTTTAAGGGCTCAGTATGAAGAAAATGAAAATTAGCCTAGCTTGGCAAATTGTTATTGCGCTCTTTCTAGGTATTCTTGTCGGTGCTTTTCTGCACAATTCTCCTGAAATACGTGACGATATTGTTGCCAACTTCTTACAACCATTGGGTAAGATTTTTATCAATCTTATTAAAATGATTGTGGTCCCTCTTGTGCTTTCCATGCTGATTTTAGGAATTGCAAATGCTGGGGATAGCAAAAGTGTTGGTAAATTAGGTTTTAAAACCATTGTTTATTTTGAAGTCATTACGACTGTTGCAATTATTGTTGGTTTAGTTGCAGCGAATGTTTTCCAGCCGGGTGCTGGTATCGATATGTCAAAATTAACGACATCGGACATTTCACAATATCAACAGACCACTCAAGAGGTCAGTCATCAAGCACATGGTTTAGTGAATACTGTTCTTTCACTTATTCCATCTAATATTTTCGCTGCAATGAATGATGGACATATGCTTCCAATCATTTTCTTTGCTGTGATATTTGGTATTGGTTTGGGTTCTTTAGCCAATGAAACCAAGAAGCCATTGATTGATGTACTCCGAGCTGTTTCTGAAACGATGTTTAAAGTAACGCATATGATCATGATGTTTGCACCTTTTGGTGTATTCGGCTTGATCGCTGCGACTGTTGCAAACTTTGGTTTTAGCTCGCTTTTACCTTTGGTTAAACTCGCTGTTTTGGTTTATGCGACTATTCTGTTCTTTATCTTTATTGTGCTTGGTTTTGTGGCTAAATTCTGTGGTTTTAGTATTTGGACTATTATCAAAATCTTAAAAGATGAATTAATTCTTGCATATTCTACCGCAAGCTCTGAGACCGTTTTACCACGTATGATGGAAAAAATGGAAGCTTATGGTGCGCCAAAATCAATTACCAGTTTCGTTGTTCCTATTGGTTATTCTTTTAACTTAGATGGTTCTACGTTGTACCAAAGTATTGCAGCAATCTTTATTGCTCAACTTTATGGTATTGATTTGACGATTACGCAACAAATCGTTTTAGTGTTGACGTTGATGATTACCTCTAAAGGCATTGCAGGTGTTCCTGGTGTATCTTTTGTTGTACTGCTGGCAACATTGGGTAGCGTCGGTATTCCGCTTGAAGGTCTTGCGTTTATCGCTGGTATTGACCGTATCTTAGATATGGCGCGTACTGTGTTGAATGTGATTGGTAATGCACTTGCTGTTCTTGTCATTAGTAAATGGGAAGGCAAATTCGATACTGAGAAGCAAAAATCTTATAATTTTGATGCCACACATTAAGAATTTTTAAGATAGATAAGAACCACCTTCGGGTGGTTTTTTGTTGGCAAGTGTTTAGCATGCACTATTCCCAAAAGTTAGAAACTGGCATTTTTTTTGAATTTACTCTATATTTCTTTAACTTTACTATTTATGTTCATTGTATTCATATGTCAAATAAACAAAATCTAAATGATATAACATTAAATACAATTGAGAATATTGCAGATGAAGTTCTGTTCAAATCAGCAACTACATTATTAGAAGATATTACTAAGTCTGTACCTGTAGCATCTATAGTTCTTGGGTTAACTAAAGCCTATACCAATTATAAAAATGCAAAAGAACAAAAGCAATTGTTAGCCTTTATTCAAGAATCTCAAAATACAGACCCCGATTTTATTGAAAAATTCTTCAAAGATAAAACCAAT
>NZ_AFIE01000011.1 GCF_000214135.1 Acinetobacter sp. P8-3-8 | reverse complement strand
TTGATAAAGGAGGGAGTACCAAGAATCTAAAAATTATTTTAAATTCTCATAGTTCCCCTCTTTTGTAAAAGAGGGGTTAGGGGAGATTAATAAGAGGAGGTTTGCAAATCACAATTGGCTTTGAATGTAATTCTCAATACCTACACTTTCAGTTAAATCGAGTTGAGTGGTTGTCCAATCCCAATATTCTTCTTCTTTTTCAAGAATTTCTTGCACTAAATCACGAGTGACGTAATCTAAACTTTTTTCCGCCAAATCAACAGCAGCTTTGAGTGCTTCAATATTCTCTTTCACTTTGCGTACATCACAGTTTAAAACTTCAACTGTATGTTGACCGATGTAGAGTTTGCCCAAATGTTGTAGGTTGGGTAAGCCTTCTAAGAACAGAATACGCTCGATAATTTTATCGGCGTGTTTCATCTGACGAATCGATTCTTTATATTCAGCAGAACCGAGCTGTTCAATTCCCCAATCATTAAACATGCGTGAATGAAGGAAATATTGATTGATTGCAGTCAAGTGGTGATAGAGCACTTGATTGAGTTGGTTGATGACGTCTCGATTGCCTTTCATGGTCAAAGCTCCATTCAGTTGTGTGCCTTAAAACGTTAAGGCAATCCATATCACTATCTTAATCAAATTTATCAATAGTTTCGAGTAATTTATGGAACGGCAAATGAAAATCGCAATCAAAAACAATTGGTATATTTTTATTAACTTAGGGTCTAAATAAAAATAAACCCGCTTTGAGTCGAAGCGGGGGAGGAATATGATTCGAAGATCATGAATAAACTTATTATCGTTATTGAGGTTATTTACAAATATTAGGCGGCAATGGAAATACGTGCTGCAATTTCTGCCAATTCTTCATTGATAATACTTTTCGCTTCTGGTGCACAACGACCACAGCAAGTACCTAAATCTAAAAGATCACGAATTTCACGATAGCTCTCTGCACCATTAGCCACAGCATCTTTAATATCTTGATCTGTAATACCACGACACAAACAAATGTACATTAGAGTAAACCACAAAGTTAAATGCGATAACTAGTATTATTGATAATTATTACCATTTGTCAATAAAATTCATTTAAAAAAGGATTTATCTTGATTGAGTTTTTGAATAAAAAAATACCACCTGATCGGTGGTATTTTTGATTAATTTTTAAACATATTAAAAATCAATTATTTGCTTAATTTGCTTTAAATATGATTATTGATTAATAACGGCAATAGCATCCATTTCAACCAAAGCATTTTTCGGTAAAGCTGCAACACCTAAAGCTGCACGAGCTGGATAAGGTTGTGCAAAATATTCACCCATAATTTGATTGACCAACTGGAAATGTGAAAGGTCAGTAAGGAAAATATTCAATTTTGCAATATCAGTCAATGAACCACTAGCAGCTTCACAAACGGCTTTGATATTATCAAAAGAACGACGGATTTGTGCTTCAATGCCTTCTACAAGTTCCATGCTGTAAGGATCTAATCCAATTTGCCCTGAAAAATATAAGGTATTACCGACTAAAATAGCTTGTGAATAAGTACCAATTGCAGCAGGGGCATTCTCAGTGTGGATCACTTGACGGGACATTGATTTCTCCTTGATTTCAACTCATTTCATCATAATGGATGAAGGGGATACTTGAAAGCAGCATCGATTAAACTGATCAGTCAGCATGATTAACATGCTTTTGCTTTGATATTGTCATTAATCACAATAGGCATCAATAAGCGCTCAATGCGAGGGAAGCCAAATTGCATACGTAGCTCTCGAATGATTTGAGCAATCTGTTTGCGGTTATTCACAACAATATTGACATAAGTTTTGTCTTCGTGGGAGCGTACCGACTCGACCCCAGTTTTAGCTTTACGGCATAAATAAATCAGTTCTGAGATTTGTTCATCATTCAACACAAGGTCAATACTTAAGTAAGCATTGAAGTTCACGTCTTCTTCTTGTTCGAATGTCCATTGTAAAGACATGATGTTTTCAGGATGTAAGTGCTGTTCATGGATCAAGTTGTGGCAACGTTCGCGATGCACAATTAAACCACGACGAGATAAATGTCCTTGAATTTGATCGCCAAATACAGGGTTGCAACAATGTGCATATTTAACATCAACACCATCTGTACCTTGAATTAAGCGTTCAGAAACTGTGTGATCATTGGGTTGTGATTGAGCAAATAGGTGATTGGCAACCAATTGAGGTAATAAATCACCTACGGCAATTTGTTCAAACAAAGCATCTTTGTCTTGAATGTGACGCCATTGCAATAAATCAATCCAATCGGCTTCTGATAAATCTTTGACAGAACGATTAAACAATTTTAATGCACGATTTAAAGCTTGTTGCCCAACTAAGCGCTGTTCTTCTAAATCTTGATCTCGCAAAATATTTTGAATCGCACGACGGGCTTTTTGAGTATTGATAAAACTGAGCCAATCAGGATTTGGTGTGGCCAATACATCAGTAATGATTTCAATTACTTGACCACTGGCTAAAGGGGTTGAAAGTGGTTTGATTTCATTGTTAATCTTCGCCCCTACTGCATGGTTGCCAAGAAATAAACTGGCTGAATAAGCAAAATCAACAGCAGTTGCGCCTTGCGGAAGTTCATGTAATTGACCATGAGGGGTATACACCCAAATTTTTTCTTGATGTAAATAATCAAGCAAATCATTAAAGGTGGTTTTTGCACATTCGCCACCGACAAGAATGTCTAAATTCTTCATAGAGGCTTGAATTGCAGAACGACAGGCTTGAGGTGCATTTTCACCCAGTACCACGCCAAAGCGAGCTGCTTTGCGCATCAGCTCAGTTTGAATGGTTAATGACAGGGTTGTACGCTCACCTTTAAGCTTGATCATCAAAGATTGATTGCCGCCGGGTAATGGGCGACGAATATGATCTTCATAAGACAGCACTTGGAAATTTTCACGGAGTGCATCAACAAAGCGGTCACAATCGGCGATGCTTTGTAAAATGATTTCAAAAGCGTGGCTATGCGTCAATTCTTGTAGGTCAATTTCATTTTTAACAAAGTGACGTAATAACTCGATATTATTATTTTTCTTTTTAATACGACCAGCAATATTATAATTATTTAATAAATCAACGAGATTCTGTTCCCAAAGCGACTGATACTTACAGCGTTCTGGTTTGGTTTTGAGTAAGGATTCTTGAACATCGTTATACATATCAAGATCAAGATTCTGATAACACAAATGCTCTAAATTATCCGCCATTTCGTTCATACCGACCAAACGGGCCATTGGAACGAAAATATCAAAAGTTTCTTGTGCAATACGTGCGCGTTTATCTGGACGTAATGCACCTAGCGTCGTCATGTTGTGATAACGATCGGCGAGTTTGATAATGATTACACGTGGATCTTGTAGTGTGGCTTGCAAGATTTTACGAAAGGATGCGGCTTTATTATATTCTTTATCGCTTGAATGACTCAGTTTAGTCACGCCATCAACCAATTCAGCAACAGTTCGACCAAACTTTTCGGTAATGTCTTCTTTGGTAAAATCTGTATCCTCAATCACATCATGCAGAAGTGCTGCCATCAGTGTTTCAGGATCCATACGCATATGCGCCAGAATACAGCTCACTGCAATGGGGTGAAGAATATAAGGTTCACCACTTTTACGGGTAATACCATCGTGCGCAATATCAGCATAATCACAAGCTGCAAGAACCCGCTCGACATCGCTCGGTTTTAAGTAAGCGTCGATAATCACATTGAGCTGCTGCTTGGCTTGACTGACCTCTTGGCCTGGCATAAAACACCTATCATTAATTGCGAATTTGAACGATTTTTCCCAATCCTTTAATGAAAAGCATATTGAGTCACTTGTCAATTTCTAGAAATAAAAAATATCTATTTTTTTTAACAAATATTTAGGATTTTGTCGATGTGTTGGCAAAATTATTTACGATAAATTTGCAATAAAAAAGCCTAGTATAAAAACTAGGCTTTTTAAGAAAATTTAACTTATTGGAAAGAAAAACCTTCAAGATTGAGATTGTTTGCAGAAAGAGCAAGGTCAAGACTCGACGTTTGATAATCTTGATCACGTTGTTTCAAGATATCTTTAGTCACATGACCAATCGCAATTTCACGTAATGCAACAACAGTTGGTTTGTCATTGTCCCACTCAACAGTAGGTTCGATACCTTGACGTGCCAATTGACGCGCGCGTTTGCTTGCCACTAGTACAAGCTCAAAGCGGTTGTCCACATGGTCTAAACAATCTTCAACGGTTACGCGTGCCATAAGAATTCTCGTTTGAATACAAATTTTTTAAATAGACTGTGCAGTATAAAATGCTTTCACTTTAGACTCAAGTTTTAATCGACAGCGAACCTAAGATTGTGGTGTGATCAACTTTTCAATCAGGACCTGATGGCGACTGGCTTGTTGCTGTATTTTTAAACGATTGGCGTTAATTACAGACTCCAAATCGTGCAATGCCTTATTGAAGTCATCATTGATAATAATGTATTCAAAATTAACATATTGCTGCATATCTGCAACAGCACAGCTTAAACGATGCTCAATCACATCAACAGAATCTGTACCACGATTAGACAAACGCTGACGTAAGTCAAACTGTGTTGGAGGGAGAATAAAGATTTGTTTAGATTCAGGAAAAATCTTACGAACTTGTTCAGCACCTTGCCAGTCGATCTCTAAAAGTACATCATGACCTTTTGCTAACTGATCTTTTACTGTGGTTTGCGCTGTACCATAATAATTACCAAAAACTTCAGCATATTCGATAAAACCACCTTGATTGACTTGATCAAGAAAGTTTTCTTTTGAAGTAAAATGATAATGAACACCGTCGAGTTCGCCAGGTCGTTGACCACGAGTCGTATGAGAAACTGAAACATGCAAATTGCTGACACGTTCAAGTAGCGCTTTAACGAGAGATGTTTTGCCTGTTCCCGATGCCGCAGAAACGACAAACAATAGACCCGACATGATATTTTTCCTGATATGATAAAATATCTTCTCTATTTTAGAGTAGACGGCACACAAACAAAACAGTTTTTAACGGTTTTTATTTTTGTTTGTGCGTTATCGATTAAATTTATCCAAGCATTTAAGTGAGTATTGAGGGTTCTATGGAAATTGTATTGGCCAATCCGCGTGGATTTTGTGCAGGTGTAGATCGTGCAATTGCCATCGTCAATCGTGCGCTTGAATGTTTTAATCCGCCCATTTATGTACGCCATGAAGTTGTACATAACAAATTTGTGGTCGATGACTTACGTCAACGAGGGGCGATTTTTGTCGATGAACTCGATGAAGTTCCAGATGATAATATTGTTATTTTTAGCGCACATGGTGTTTCTAAAGCCGTACAACAAGAAGCGGAACGCCGTGGCTTAAAAGTTTTTGATGCAACATGCCCTTTGGTCACTAAAGTACATATTGAAGTGACCAAGTATGCACGTGAAGGTACAGAAGCCATTCTCATTGGCCATGAAGGACACCCAGAAGTCGAAGGGACGATGGGGCAGTATGATAAAAAAAGTGGCGGTGAAATTTACTTAGTTGAAGATGAAGAGGATGTGGCTTCTTTAACGGTCAATCACCCAGAAAAAGTGGCTTTTGTCACACAAACTACACTGTCTATAGACGATACTGCAAAAGTCATTGATGCTTTACGTGCAAAATTTCCCCAAATTCAAGGGCCACGTAAAGACGATATTTGCTATGCAACACAAAACCGCCAAGATGCTGTTCGGGATTTAGCGGAACAATGCGATGTAGTTTTGGTCGTAGGTTCACCGAACTCTTCTAATTCAAACCGATTGCGTGAGCTGGCTGAGCGTATGGGAAAACATGCATACCTTGTCGATAATGCAGATGAGCTTCAACAAGATTGGTTCAAAACGACAGATAAAATAGGGGTGACAGCAGGTGCTTCTGCACCTGAAATTCTGATTAAACAAGTGATTCAACGTCTACAAGAGTGGGGTGCAACAGCACCTCATGAGTTGAATGGACGTGAAGAAAATATTACATTTAGCTTACCTAAAGAGTTACGCATACAAGTCACGCAAGCTTAAATTTAATCTAATTTTTTTAAGCAGATAACTGAATTTTTCAGTTATCTGCTTTTTTATGCCACTTATCCAACTTGTATTGGTTTTGTAATGAATTGGTCTATGATTTTAAATAGGGTAAAGTTTTGTTGCGATGGAGTTGCGATGCGAAATAATCGAGGATTCACCTTAATTGAGTTGATGGTGACAATAGCTGTTTTAGCGATTATAGCTTCAATTGCAGCGCCTTCTTTTTCAGATCATATTGCTAAACAAAGTCTTGATAATAGTGGTATGGAAGTATTGTCCGCTCTAAATGAAGGGCGGAGTAAAGCCATAGCATTAAGAGCTGTAGTTGTGGTTTGCCCAAGTAAAGATAGTGCAGGTGCGAAAATCACTCCAGAACAATGTGTAACAAAGACAATATCTGGTGCCGATGGCGATAAATTTGTGGAGCAAAATAGAGTACTTCTTGCAAATATTATAGATAGTACTGGTGTGACATCAACAGTATCAGGAGTGGTTTTTTTACCTACAGGTAATGTTCGGAATGCACAAACCTTTACATTGTGTGCAAAGAACAAGTCTAAAAACATCGTTGTTGCCGCTACAGGTGCTTCTGATATTTTGGTAGGAACTTGTTAATGAAAATTATAAATAGACAGGCTGGTGTTGGTATGGTTGAAGTACTTGTTGCTTTAGTTTTACTTGCTTTAGGTGTTCTCGGTTTTACCGCTTTGCAGCTTAGAGCTGTAGAGGCAGGCGATGAAGCGTTGGTTCGATCGCAAGCTACACTTTTGTTGAGAGGTTTGAGTGAGAGCATTCGAGCAAATCCAGAAGGACAATCATTTTACCGTGCTAATGTGCAAGCTTATGCTGGAATAAGTACAAGTCCAAATACTAATAGAAGTTGCCTGGATGCTAATTGTACGCCACAGCAAATGGCCGCTTATGATGCATTTTTAGTGGCAAGATCTGCATTTAATGTTGGTGTAAATATCACTATGGCGGCTTGCCCAGGCACAACGAATAGACAATGTTTATTCGCAGGTTGGGGAGGGACTAAGTTTTCAGCTGGAGACTATAGCACTTGCATGAACTCTTCTGGAAAGTATGTGAATAATGCTCAATGCCTGATGATGGAGGCTTATTAATATGAAAAGCAAACTTCAACAAGGCTTCACCTTAATTGAGCTAATTATTGCTTTGGCATTAGGATTAATAATCAGTGCTGCTGCCTTGCAATTATTTGTCGGTGGTTTGATTACTACTCGATTACAACAAGCTAGTGCAGAATTGCAAGATAGTGGTGTTTTTGGCTTAGAGTATATGGCGCATGATATTCGCTTAACTAACTATGGAAATATTAGTCATCCTGAATTAAATGATACAACAAATTTAGGCGGGCTTGTTTTGACGAGTGGTCTTACAGGTAATGTTAATTTACCTATAGCTTTAGATACAAAATTTTTAACTACTTCTGGTGGTGTATCGAATGTTAATGCGAAAAGTGATCAATTAACTATATTATTTACAGCGCCTGAAGCTATGTTTAATTGTGAAGGTGCAGAAGTTGCAGCAGGTGAGTTTGTACTTCAGCGCTATTTTTTGAGAAAAGATGATAATGCAAAAAATGATACGGATTATGCATTAGCTTGCGATGCAAATAGACCACCAGCGAACACAATAGCGCAACTGACTGAAGTTGGTGATAATGGTAAAAGCCAAATTATTATGCCGAGAGTAGATCAATTAAGGTTTTATTTAGGTACTCAAAATGCTAATAAAACAAACTTGGCTTATTATACGATTAATCAATATAAAGCTGTAGCCAAAGCAGCAGCTACGGCAAATATTAAACCTCCAAGAATTGTTTCGATTAAAGTAGGTGCTTTAGTCCGTTCAAAAGATGATTTAAAAAATAAGCTCATTGATCCAACTAAGGCTATTCAGTTTTTAGATGGTGATGTAAGCCTTACAAACACAACTAATAAGTATTTACGAAGAGAATATACAACAACGATTGCTTTAAGAAATGCTATGGGGGAGCCTTTATGAAAACTATATCAAAAGCTACCTCACAAAAAGGAGCTACATTGATTGTTGTTTTATTTATGTTAATTCTTTTAACACTGGTTGGTGTTTTTGCAATTAGAACTGCGATGACAACACTAAATATTGCAACAAATACACAAGTAGGGCAACTCTTAAGTCAAACTGCAGATACGCCTTTAAATCAGGTTTATGCCTCAGATTTATCTAGAATGGTTGATTTAAGTGGTGTTGTTGGTTTTGCAATGCAAGATAGTAAACAAGAACCAGGTAAGGAGTATATTTTTTGCTACAAACCGACTTCAAAAGCAAAATTTGGAGCTTCTTTTAGTGTGGCAACACTTCGTCCTCCTGCAAGTAAAACTGCTAAAGCAACAGTTGCTTCGGGAGGAGCTGCGGCATTTTGTGATTTAACTAAAGATTTTGGTAGTAGTCGTGAAGCGGTTGTAACGCAAGTTTCAGTGAAAATACCAAACGATGCAACAGACTTGCCTGTAGGTGCTTTATTGGGGGAAGGGTCAGATGCAAGTGTGGGGGCACCTATTGCTAAAAATGTAGTTGAACAGCAAAGAATTAGAGTTACCACTACATCAATTTTTCCTGCATTTGCTAAGGATATAAAAGTTGCTCAGGCTTGTATCGGGGTAGATGGGGCGAATCCTGGTTATATTAGTGATAATACAAGTAAGGATACAAAAGGATTTAGAACTATCGCAAATTGCTTAGCGGATTTGGGAGTTCCTGTAAATAGCCAAACACAGGAATTCCATTTACAAACTTTGCTTACACAAACTGAAAAACCTTGAGATGTGGAGGACGGAAATGGATAAGTTAATTAAAAGAACCTCGCTAAGTAAAAAGGTTAAATATTTAAATGATCAAAAGTTAATAGCTTTTAGTTTTACTTTTGGTTGTACGATTTTACTTACTTCAAGTGTGGTTCAGGCAACAGATTTACAAATATATGCGGCACCTTCTGCAGGCCAAAAAACGATCGTTATGATGCTGGATACCTCTGGTAGTATGGGGTCGATGAGATCTCCGACAGATAGGGATGGAAACTTTCTTGGTGGGTATAGTTATGTTGATGATTACGGATTAACGACTTGCGGAACAAGTTCGCAAACAGCATTAGCAACATTAGTAACAAGTATATTAGGGCTTGTAAATAATACTGCTTATAGAGTTAGCTCAGGAACAACACCGAGTTATGATAGAAATTTTTGTTATGTTTCTGCGAGTAGTGCAAAGGGAAATAGTTTAGTTACCAATAGTGTTTCTGGATGTAATCCTCAAAAAGATGCAAAAGGTAATATAACGGGTTACCAGTGTTTTGATCGGTTGACTCGTTTAAAAGATGGGATGTTTAGTTTATTGGATAGTACTGACGAAGAAGCGAGAAAACTGCTTCAGGATAGCAGTACTAGTACGGCAAATTTATCAAATACATATATTGGTGCTGGAAATTTTTCGGCAAATGGTGATGGTCGGACTGCACAAATTTTAGTGCCAGCAAAGAAACTAGGTGAAGTTGGAAGTTCGCAAAGAATTGCTTTAAAAACAGCTATCGCTAAATTGGAAGCTCGAAATGGTACTCCTTCTGCACATGCTTATGCTGAAGCTGCGAGTTATTTGCTTGGTACAAATACTAATATGAGTTTACAGCGTTATTTTAAAATAAGTAATTCTAATTATTATGCGGAATGTGATTCATGGGATAGTGGTGGTAAGTGTAATGTGAATTGGAAGGGATGGTATTCTAATTTTAGCAGTTCAACTTCAAATACTAGATTAGGGGAATCGGGAAGTTTAAGTGGATATAATGGGAATTATTATTATGCGGATACAGAAGATTCGGGTTTTTCTAGTTCTGCAATAGATACTAAAACATCATCGAATACATATTCATCACCATTGCCAGCAGCCGATAAAAAAGCAAGTTGCGATGGTCAAGGTGTTTACTTTCTTTCTGATGGTGCTGCAAATAGTAGTAGCGATAATCGAGCATGGATGGTCATGCAGAAGTCATTAGATACTAAAGGCTCTTTATTTTCGTGTTCAAATGATCTACCTAATGCTGATTCTAGCAGTGCTTGGCGCTGTATGGGAGCATATTCTAAAGCATTGTTTGATCCTACTAAAAATCCAGTTCAGCGTTCGATTCAAACTGCATTTGTTGGCTTTGGGAGTACTTTTTTTACTGAAAATATTTTAACGGCAAACCAAGATACTAAAAATGCTTGTCGTTTAAGCTCTCGAGCGTATAAAGATGCAGCAACAGGTAAAGAACCAAATGATAAATGCTCACCAGGATATAGTGGGGCTTTATCTGTACCTAAGCCAACAGAAAGCACTTCAGGTACCGGACGAAGTGATGGGTATAATTATGATGGTGGGTTTGGTAATGGTGGATTTTTCCAAGCTTCTAGCTCATCAGATGTTACCAAAAGTGTAGTAGAATTTATTAATTCACTTGGAATAGTTCCACCTGATCCACTATCAACTGGAGCGATTTCTGTACCAGTAGATGCATTGAATCCAAATGGTTTTCAGCCTTATGGTTATTTGAGAGCATTAAAACCTGATCCAGGTAAAAACTATTTAATCTGGCAAGGAAATTTAAAAAAATACGGTATTAAAGGTGGTGCTTTAAAAGATGGTACTGTAACGGTTTTCAACGAGTTAGGTGCTTTAAATAAAAATACTAAAGATTTATGGAATGCTTCGAATTCTGCAGATTTAGGTTTAGTTGAGAATGGAGGCGTTTATTCAAAATTATCACTTCCTACTACAGCAAATCCAAATGCATTTAGACCATTGTTTACAGATGTATCTAGTGCAAGCAATGGTAACCTTGTAAAAATGTCTGTAAAAAATAGCAATCTATTGGCAGTGACAAATAGACCTATAGCAGATAGCGTTGCCTTATTAGATAAGTTTAATACACAAACAACAGTAAAAGATTTTTCACCATTGCTTAAGATTAAGTTGTTAAATTATCTAGGTTATGACTTGAATTTATCAACTACAACTTCATTACCAACTTCGTTAACATCTCCAAATTTGCCTTTTACTGCAATGGGAGGAAGTATTCATTCTTTGCCTGTTCAACTCACTTATTCTGGAGATTTGGATGAGTATGGTGATTTGACTTCAGCTCGTTCACAATCAGTTTTATATTCAAGTATGGAGGGTGGATTGCGGATTGTTGATGCAGTAACTGGAACAGAGCAAATGGTTTTTGTGCCTGCTGATATTTTATTGAATGATGATGCTTCTCGAGCCTTACGTAGAAGTGAATCTGGTGGTGCGACCTATGGTATTGATGGAACATGGGTTGCCGATGCTGCATATGAGTTTGGAGAAGGAGCTACTGCTGGGACAATGTCTGTTAAAGCAAAGCAGATGAATGTTTATGGCGGAATGAGAATGGGGGGAAATAGTTTTTATGGTTTAAATGTACTTGATCCTAAGAACCCTAAATTTTTATTTAGAATTGGACCTGATTTAGGTGGTAAATACGCTCGTATGGGGCAATCATGGTCTAAACCTGTTATTACGAATGTTCGCTATGGCGATAAAATCAAACGTGTCATGATTATCGGTGGTGGATATGATATCTGTTATGAAAACCCACGATTTAAATTAAACACAGCGAATCCAACGGAATATGGTGGTGCAGCATGCAAAAAGAACCAAGCAGACGGAAATGCTGTTTATATTATAGATGCAACGGATGGTACTATTTTATGGTCAATCAGTAATGCGGGAGCTGATACTAATGTCGTATCTATGACTCATAGTATTGTAAGTCGTATAAGTGCATTAGATCGTGATGGTGATGGTTTAGTGGATCATCTTTATTTTGGTGATTTAGGTGGGCAAGTGTTTAGAGCGGACCTGAATAATACTAAAGGAACGACAACTTCAGCTTTTGGTAAACGAGTGGTTCGTTTGGCAAATTTAGGCAGTACAACAATTTCTGCTGGAGATCAACCTAGGTTCTATCAAGCACCTACTCTAACGAAACACACGCAGGGAGCTGATACTTTTATTTTGGTTGGAATAGCTTCAGGTGACCGTAGTACTCCACTAGATGTTAGCCCTCTGACTGGTCGCGAAGGTATTTTACCTACAAATGCTTTAACTAATCGTCCAACAAATAATGTCTATGGGTTAATTGATCGTGACTTTAGTAATAAGGATTTAATGACAATAGGGGATAGTGATTTAAAAACTGTTGATTTAACACTAAGTAACTTAAAGAAAAATCCGCAGTCTTTATCTGGAACAATATCATCTAACTTTTTCCCATATAATAAAACAACAGGCCTACAAGGTTGGTATCGTTCACTTTCAAGCGATCCTACAGGAAATGATGTATCAGGTAGAACTTTGGGTGGTATGAAAGCTTTGGAAGATGGACCTATTGCCTTAACTAATTATTTATATGTGCCAGTTTATGACCCTGAAGGAACAGGGATAGTACAACAAGATCCTTGTAAACCACGTATTGTGGGAGAAACCAATACTCAACAATTTTGCTTACCATATGGCGTATGTTTAAAGTTGGATGGAAGCAAGGATGAAACTGAGGAGAGAAAAACTGGTTTCCAAATAGCAAATGGTAAGAACTTAAATATTTCTGGTGCGGGTATCCGAGGGATTACTTTAGGCCCTGATGATCCTGATCCTGATCCTAACCCTAAAAAAAATAGCTGTGGTGGCTTGACGATGGTAGGGAATCTGAAGGGCTTTGGTAAATGGGAATGTACACGTATTCTTAACCCTGTACGATGGTATGAAAAATATGTTTCAGCTAATTAAATCGGAAACTAAGTTGCCTACTATACAAGTTAGTAGGCAAAAAGGTCCTCAATTAGGTTTTACCTTAATTGAAGTCATGATTGTAGTCGTGATAATTGCTATTTTGGCTGCTATTGCTGTACCTGCTTATACTGAATATACCCGAAAGGCAGTCGCCTCGACTGCCCAGCAGGAAATACAGAAAATTGCTGAGCAATTGGAGCGTTACAAGGCTAAAAACTTTACTTATAAAGGCTTTGATCCTAATTATATATATGGTCAATCCTCAGCAATGAATGAAATCATATTACCTAAAGGTGCAAGCGGAGCAGATATCAAATATAGAATTACACTTCAAGACCCAGTTTCAGGAAAATTATTATCATCAACCGATGTTACTAATAGAGGAAGAAATTGGGCAATTAAAGCGGAAAGTACGGATGTGAAAAATTATAACTTATTGATGACAAGTGAAGGGCTTCGTTGTAAAACAACAGATAGTGTCACTTATATAGGTTGTTCAGGTACTAAAGTCATATCATGGTGACGCATATGAAACAAAAAGGATTTACATTAATTGAATTGTTAATTGTAGTTGTAATTATAGGAATTTTAGCGGCTATCGCTTATCCTTCATATCAAGGTTATACCATTAGGACAAATCGAGCTGATGTACAAAGCGAAATGCTAACAATAGGCCAGAGTTTAGCAAATTATAAAATGGCTAAAGGTACTTACAAGGATGCACAACTTGCAAATGGCTCATTTGAAGAAAATTACCCGAATACAGGAGTTGCTAATTATAAAGTTAAATTAGAAATTTCTGCTGATAATTTATCATGGTCTTTAACTGCTTCACCAATCTCAGGCTCTAAACAAGATGGGAATGGTTCGGTCTCTTTAAATAATCGGGATCAAAAGTGCTGGATTGAAGGTACTTCTTGTACTCCTTCCGCGGCTACAAACTGGAACACAAAATAAAAACAAATTCAAAATTGTGGATAAATAAATTTTGATCTTTCTTTCGTTGTAAAGATAACGTAAAATACTGCCCTCTATGAAAGGGGTTTGAAATGTATCGATGGTCGGTACAGGGATAATCCGTAAAAACTATAAGGTTCTATCATGGTTGTAATTCGTCTAGCACGCGGTGGTGCTAAAAAACGTCCGTTCTATCAAGTAATCGTAACTGATAGCCGTAATGCACGTGACGGTCGTTTCATCGAACGTATTGGTTTCTTTAACCCTACAGCTCAAGGTAAAGCAGAAAAACTTCGTTTAGATGCTGACCGTTTTGCTCATTGGATCGCTCAAGGCGCTCAACCGTCTGAACGTGTTGCTTCTTTAGCTGCTCAAGCTAAGAAAGCTGCTGCTACTGCATAATTAAATATTTAATTAGGCAGTAAGCCCATGACACCAGCACAGAATGTGCCCGAAGATCGTATTCAGATTGGACAGCTACGTTCAGCATATGGATTAAATGGGTGGCTCTGGGTCTATTCCAATACAGAACCTATGAGCAATATTTTTGACTATCTGCCTTGGTACATAGAAACCAAAGCAGGTTGGCAAACTATAGATGTAAAACGTTGGAAACCACATGGCAAAGGCTTGGTTGTTTCGTTGAAAGGTGTGAGTGATCGTACCGCAGCGGATAACTTAGTGGGTGCAAATGTTTGGATTTCAAAATCGCAACTGCCTCAAGCAGGTGTGGATGAGTATTACTGGTCAGATTTAAAAGGCTTAACAGTGTTAGGTCTAGATGATGAAGAACAGGAAGTAAATCTCGGTCAAATCCATGAACTATTTGAAACAGGTGCTAATGATGTGATGGTGGTTCGCGCAACCCCAGAAAGCATCGATAGCGAAGAGCGAATGATTCCATGGCATAAAGATGTGGTACAGCGTGTTGATCTCGAAGCTGGTCGTATCTACGTGAATTGGGGCGTAGATTACTAATCCTTAAAGGATGAACGCAGCAGGAAAATAGAGGAGTCTGCGATGTTTTTTGCAGTCATTACGCTTTTTCCTGAAATGTTTGAAGCGATTACAGCGTACGGAATTAGCGGGCGCGCAGCAAAACGTGAGCTTATACAAGTCCATTGTATCAACCCACGAGAGTTTGCAGAGGGTAACTACAAAAGAGTGGATGAACGTCCATTTGGTGGTGGTCCTGGTATGGTGATGATGGCTGAGCCTTTGGCAAAAGCAATTCACCGTGCTAAAAAGCTTGCAAAGCAAGCAGGTGCAGTTCATGTTCCTGTGGTGTATATGTCACCGCAAGGAAAGACCTTAAACGAAGCTGCAGTACAGCAATTTGTTGAATATGATGGATTGATTGTATTGTGCGGACGTTATGAAGGTGTTGATGAGCGTTTGATCCAAAAATATGTTGATCAAGAATGGTCAATAGGAGATTACGTATTATCAGGTGGAGAGTTACCTGCGATGGTTTTATTGGACAGTATTATTCGACGTTTGCCGAATACGATGTCAGATGAACAATCAGCGATACAAGACTCATTTGTGGATGGTCTTTTAGACTGCCCACAATATACCAAGCCAGATCATTTTGAAGGTTTGGATGTGCCCGAAATATTGAAATCAGGGCATCATGCAAATATTGAAAAATGGCGGTTTTTGCAGCGTTATCAACGCACTTTAGAACGCCGACCTGAGTTGGTTGAAAAAGTTGAGTTGACGAAGCAGCAAAAAAAATGGCTAAAAGATAAGTAAGGGTAAGCAAAATTTAATGATGTTTGCCTAAGCACAAAACGAGAAGCATTGCTTCGAGTTGGTATTTAAACAAAGCTTTAAATACTCTTTAATAGGCTTTTTATGCATTGAAGTGGTCAAGCATAGAGAGAAATATAATCGGGTTGATATGCGCTTAGCCTCTATCCCCAGCGGAATTCAGACCTCTTCTGAGCCGCAATATTGGAGATTCCCACAATGAGTGGTAAACATCCTTTAGTTCAAGCTGTTGAAAATGCACAGTTAAAACAAGACATTCCTGCTTTTGCACCTGGTGACACAGTTATCGTTCAGGTTAAAGTAAAAGAGGGTGATCGTGAACGTCTTCAAGCATTTGAAGGTGTTGTAATCGCGAAGAAAAATCGTGGTTTAAACTCTGCTTTCACTGTTCGTAAAATTTCTAGCGGTGTTGGTGTTGAACGTGTTTTCCAAACACATTCACCAGTTGTTGCTAAAATCGAAGTGAAACGTCGTGGTGACGTTCGTCGTGCTAAACTTTATTACCTACGTGAATTGTCAGGTAAAGCTGCACGTATTCGTGAAAAGTTACCAGCTCGTAAACAAGGTTAATTTTAACTTTGTTTTAAAGCAGAAAAATGCGCCATTTGGCGCATTTTTTTATGCCTATAAATTTTATAAGCCTTGTAATTTAAGGCGATTGGCGTGCTGACGATAAAGCGATACTGGATCTGGAGCAAACACATCACGTAATCCTAAAACAAGATTAATTTCATCGAGATGTGTGAGTTTGTAATCATCACGAATCACTTTACCAAAGTGTGTACTACAGCGTGGAACAACGCCGTCATTGTCTAAATTTCTGTATGCAATTGGTGCGAGAGTTGAAATAGCCATATCAATCACATCTAATACATTGGTGACTTGAGCTGTACCTGTCCAAGAGTAGTAATATCGTCCTTGATTTGAATAAGCACCATTTTGATCGCATGAACTGGCAAGTGCAGGGGTTGGATATTTCGCATTAAACTCAGCAGATCCTGCTTCACTAACCGATACTAAGCCTCGGTGCATATTGATGGTCGTATATGGATTATGGGATGCCCAAGTCAGGATAGGGCCAACTAAATGATCAACCATAATACTGGATATTGGATTAGTCACTGGATTTTCTAAGGTCATGTCTCCAATTCTCGATCCTCGGAATGTTGCACCTACACCTGTGAGTGAGGCAACATATTCTGGTTTGATGGCTTCAACATAACGTATTGTTGATCCTGCATGACTATGTCCAATCAAGTTAACTTTGGGTTTCCCTGTGATGGCAATAATTTCTTCGACTTGTCCAATCAATTGTTCTCCACGAATTTCAGAAGATTCAACTGGAGATACCTGAGTGGCAAATGTAGTTGCACCATGGCGAGCTAGATCGGGTAAAATTTGATAGAAATAATCCATACCAAATGACTCAAAGCCCAAGCGTTCAAAACCAAACATACCGTGAACGAAAGCAATAGGATATTGAGTTTTAGCATAGTCTGAGGTGGTCGAGGATGGTATGGCTTGTTGTATGACATTCAGCGCCGAAGCTGATTGTGTTGCTATACTCAATCCAATGATACTGATGAAAAGTAGTCCTTTTTTCATAGAAATTCTCACATTATTTATTTTAATTGAACAATAAAAATCTCACATTGTTTTGAATTAAACAGCATATTCTTTTTGATTTTATTCATTATTACATGTATTGAATTGTATCAAGAGCATGCTTCTGCAAGAGGTCTAATTTTTTATTGTTAAAAATATAGTATAGAAAAACTAAATAAAAATCTAAATGAAGCAGATAGGTGGTTGGTATTTGGTCAAGTTTTAAAAAACCAAATATTGCAGATCACAATATTTGGCTTTGATGTTTTTAGAAAGATTATAAGCCTTGAAGTTTAAGTCGATTGGCGTGTTGACGATAAACAGAAACAGGATCCGTAGAAAATAAGCCTCGAATTCCTAGGACTTGATTGACTTCATCAAGGTGATTCCAGCCGTAATTATCACGAATGACTTTACCGAAACGAGCATTACAGCGTGGAACTAAGCCATCATTGTCCAAACTACCATAGGAAATTGGCCCTAAAACAGAGATCGCACTGTCCACAACATCTAATATATTGGTGACTTGTGAAGTTCCAGTCCAAGAGTAGTAGTAGACACCATTACGAGATGCTGCACCATTTTGAGAACAACTGCTGGCAAGGGCAGGCGTTGGGTAGCGTTGATTGAAAGCACTTGAACCTTGTTCGCTAATGGATTTGAGTGATGCATTCAAATTACTTTTCAGTCCTGAATTGCCTTGAGAAAAAGCAATAACTGGACCTACAATATAATCTGTTGCAATACTTAGAAATTGAGATCCTCCTCTATTTGCTAATAGATCATCTGCAACTTTTGATCCTCTAAATGTTGCACCGACACCTGTTAAAGATGCGACATATTGAGGTTTAACCACTTCTATATAACGGATGGTTGGCCCACCGTGACTATGACCAATCAAATTGACTTTGCTTTTGCCTGTTAAGGCCATGACTTCTTCAACTTGAGTGAGTAATTGTTCTCCTCGAACTTCTGTAGACTCAAGTGGTGAAATTTGAGCAGCAAATACCGTTGAACCATTGCGGGCTAAATCAGGTAAAATTTGATACCAATAATCTAGTCCAAATGCAGCGACACCTAAGCGACTAAATCCAAACATCCCATGTGTAAATAAAATTGGATATTTAGTTTTTGCATAGTCCGATTGAACCGATGCTGTAACACGCTGTACGCCTGCATGCGCAGAACTCATGCCTATTGCGCCACAAAGGGCTAACATAGAACAAGCGAGCGCATATTTTTTGTTTTTTAACATTTGTATTTCATCCTGAAAAAATGTTGATTGTCGATGAATCAGCTTAGGGCATAATCATCCCTAATCGGCAAATGGTAATTTCCCTCCTTCGTCATGAACTGTTTCAAATGTTTGTAATCGTATCTGGTCTTGTTGATTATTAAACTGTTGTGCTTTTAATTGTGATACAGCACTTTGCTTTGCTGTATCGCTCATTGAACTGTTCATGATCGTGTCACGTTCAGCTAAGTATTGATTAACTTTGCTTTTCCAGTCACTACGTTGTACATCAAGTGTTTCTAAACGTTGAGTTGCTTCAGCACCGACCAAATTGGTACGCATTTGGTGTAATTCTTCAGCCGAACCGCCACGTGCTTTTATTTCAGAAGTTAGCTTTCTGAGGTCTTCAAGCTGAGAAATTTGTTGTAAATTTTCTTTCCAATCTTCTGGAAGTTGATTAAACAATTGTTTTAATTTTTCAGCTTTTTCGGTTGCAGACAAATTTTTATTATTCATGATCTCCATACGATCAAGCGTGTATTGATCATAAGTATCTTGAGTACCGAATAAGCCTTGAATTTCATAGTCTGAAAAGAATTTTTTTCTTAAGTTTTGGGTATTACTCACAATCTGCTGATAATACTGAGCACTGTCTTTATCTGCTACAGGAGGCTGTAGATCGCCCAATTTAGCCCGATAATCCACATAACGTGACCATAAGTCACTTAGTTGAGATAGAACTGGCTCTTTATAACTGGCTTTACTGTAAGCGAGAAAGTCAGTCTTAATTTGGTCAATAGTTTTTTCGCCGTATTGAGTAATAAAATACTCAAAACAATCTTTAGTCTGTTCATTGACCATCAAGCGATTTGAATCATCTACACGAATTTGACAATTGATTTGGATATCTTGTTGGCTCTTGCTTGCAAAGGACTGTGCTTGGGTATTTGAGATTGTCGCAGGCACAATTTGCCCTGCTTGTTGCTTAGCAAATGTTTCTGCCGATGTTTGCTGATCATTATTGGATGTGTTTTGCGGTTTTAACCAAAAAATAAAAGCAAAAACAATCACAATAATTACTGAAAATGCAATCCATAGCATATTTTTACGTGCTTTCTGCATGTAAATCCTTTGATTTGTATTATTTTTTTTGATCAGAAAATAATCTGCCATAAATATTTATTTTGCATAGCAGAAATTTGTAAAAATAGATAAATGGATTTGTTAGAATAAGCAAACATTGTCCTGATCAATTCAATATGTCTGCTAAATCGCCCAAAATTCAACGTCGCCATATCAGTGGCGTTTTTTTATTGAATAAACCTCTAGGAATCAGTTCAAATGCAGCTTTGCAAAAAGTGCGTTGGCTCTATCGGGCGCAAAAAGCAGGGCATACTGGTGCATTAGATCCGCTTGCATCAGGGTTATTACCGATCTGTCTGGGCGAGGCGACTAAGTTTTCTCATTATTTACTCGATTCAACGAAGCGTTATCTCACCACTATTCAGCTTGGACACAGCACCACGACGGGTGATGTAGAGGGTGAGGTGCTGTTGGAAAAAGCAGTTCCTGTTTTAACTGAAGATCGCATCCATCAGGTATTGGCTCAGTTTATCGGTGATATTCAACAAGTTCCGCCGATGTATTCTGCATTGAAGAAAGAAGGCCGTCCGTTGTATGAGTTGGCACGTAAAGGGATAGAAATTGAACGAGAAGCACGTCCAATTCACATTTTTGCTATTCAGTTAATTGAATTTTCAGAAAATACAATGACTTTAGATGTGACATGCTCGAAAGGAACTTATATCCGTGTATTGGGTGAAGATATTGCTCAAGCGCTTGGTGGTTATGGTCATTTGATCTATTTGCATCGGACTCAAACTGGGCATTTTGAATTGAATCCAAGTTATACCATTGAATATTTGGAAAGTTTAACCGAGCAAGAGCGTGAAGCATTGCTATTACCTGTTTATGCGCCGATTGACCATTTTACTAAAATTCAAGCGCCTGAAGGTCGTGCGGAATATTTCAGCCGTGGCATGGAAAGTAATATTGAACATGAAGCAGATGCAGAAGTTCTGGTCTTTGATGGTGAGAAGTGCCTAGGTTTGGCTGAAATCACCGATAAAAAGCGTTTAGTGCCTAAACGTGTATTAAACCTCTAATCTGAGTAAGTTGTATGGAACTGGACATTATTATTAGCCTGATTTTTTTCGCTTTTTGCGCAGGCGCAATTGATGCGGCTGTTGGTGGAGGAGGGTTAATACAGATTCCAGCTTTGATGGGAGCATTGCCACATTATCCAACTGCAACAGTTTTTGGTACCAATAAGCTTGCTTCAATTTGTGGTACGGCTTCGGCTGCATTTTCTTATTTAAAACAAGTGAAAATCCAATGGAAACTTTTGGCGGTGATTGCAGTCACTGCATTCATTAGTTCTTTTGGTGGCGCGGCTTGTGTGTCGTTGATTCCACAAGAAATTTTACGTCCATTCGTATTGTTCATGTTGATCGTGATTGCGATTTATACATTTTTTAAAAAGCAATTTGGACAAGTGCATTTTCAGCAAGAAATCACCAATAAAATGCTGTTGATTGCAGGTGTTGGTGGCTTAGCCATTGGTTTTTATGATGGGATTTTTGGGCCAGGAACAGGTAGCTTCTTTATTTTCTATTTTATTCGCTACTTAAAAGTCGATTTTTTACACGCATCAGCATTGTCTAAAATCGGTAATTTTATGACCAACTTCGCGGCTTTAAGTTTCTTTATTCCTACAGGACATGTGCTGTTCCAACTGGGTTTAATGATGGCAGCTGCCAATGTATGTGGTTCATTGGTTGGGGTGAAAATGGCGTTGAAATACGGTAGTGGTTTTATTCGTATTCTCTTTTTAATTTTAGTCAGCATTTTAATTTGTCGTTTGGCATATCAAATGTTTACGGGATAATTCACGCTTAGTTTAAGTATCCAGATACAAAAAGTTTCATTTAATGACGATGTTTATTTGATCACTCTTTTATGATATTACGTCTATTGAGTCAATTTTTATTGAGCTGAATGATGGAAGGATAATGAAAAGAGGGATTTGAATGAATATTTTTGAAGCACTAAGTATAAGTCATGATGTGCAACGGGATTTATCTGGAAAATTGGTTGAAACATCAGGTGATACTTCTGAGCGCCGTAAGATTTTTGCATTACTTAAAAATGAATTATTTGCACATGCGGTTGCAGAAGATCGTTATTTCTATATTCCATTGATGATGACAGATTCAGGCTTAAATCTTACACGCCATGCGCTTTCTGAACATCGTGCAATGGATGAAATATTAGGATCATTAACTGAAACTGATTTTAGTCATTCTCGTTGGTTGATATTGGCTAGACGATTATTTGAAACAGTGCATCAGCACTTACAGCAAGAGGAATATCACTTTTTTCAGCAAGCAAGTAAAATCTTAGATGAAAATCAAAAACTAGCACTTGCGAAAAAATATATGGCTGAATATAAAAAATATAAGGCAAAGTTTAAAGATGAGCTTATAGACGAATTCAAATGATTTTAAATTCTGTAGTCATAAAAAAACCTTTGGAAAGATAGCGTATTCAATCTTTTCAAAGGTGAAAAATATTCAAGAAGATTAACATTAAACATTATAAGAAACATTATAAGTCATCTGGATCTTGTTTAGACCTAAACGTCACACCAATAGATGCAAGCATGATACAAATCAAAGCAATACATTGCCATAAGCTAATCTGTTCTTTTAATAGGAAAAATCCTGCAATTGCGCCCAATGCAGGAGATAAACTAGAAAGTGTGCCGTAACTGAGTTTGCTTAGGCGCTTTAAAGCCATTAAATCCAATGCATATGGGATCGCTGTTGCTAATAGAGCAATGAGTAAGGCTTTGCCCCAATATTCAGTTTTAAGCAAGGCTTCGGGGTTGTGTACCGCGCTGATGGGTAACATGACCATGGCGGATAATACGATGGCAATACTGAGCGCATGCATACCAATATTTTGGCGAACAACCCTTTGTCCATAATAAATATAAATTGCCCAACAAATCCCTGCGCCAAGAGCAAAAGCAGCGCCTAGATATGAAAAGTTGTGTGCAGTTGCATCTTGCCAAGGCACCATTAATGCAACACCAATAATGGCAAGCAATACCCAGAGATAATCACTTTTATGCTTAATAGACAGTAAAGCTAATGTGAGCGGGCCAAGAAACTCTAATCAACCGCAATGCCTTGTGGCAACTTACCTAAAGATGCGTAGAACAATACATTCATCAAACACACAGAGCCGCTATACAGCAATAAATCCTTCCATTTTAAATAAGGTAAACGCTTAATGATTTTCCACGATCTAAACATTAAAATAATCAGAATAGATGCAAAACATAATCTTAAAGTCACCACTGTCAGTGGATCTAAAACTTCAAAAAGTTGTTTCGCAAATGATGCGCTGATCTGATATGCGACCATGGATAAAACCATAAAGAGCACAGCAGTGAGTTGAGTGTTCGGCATAAGTATAAAAGTGTAGGATTCTGGCGCGATTTTATCATTTGTCGATAATAAAGCGACTATTTATAAAGTTTATATCGAAAGATAAAATATTTGCTTGGAGATTGAAAATTCTACGCTATGATGATGAGAATAAATGATAGATGCATCGCATAAATTAAATTTTAAAAGATGTAAGTAGGGTGGTTAATGATGAACTTAGAAAGAATAGATCAGGTTTTACTAAAACAAGCTGAATCGGGAGATCCCGCGGCACAATTTGAAGTTTCTATGCAGTTACCGCCAGAGCATGAACAACATATCTCATTGTTGAAATCTGCGGCACAAAATGGACATGAGCAAGCAATACTGTGTATGGCAACGCATGAACGGCAGCAGCAGAATATTGATGGCACTTTATTTTGGTTGAATCAGGCAAAAGATTTAAATAACGCAAAAGCCTATTTTCTTTTGGCTGAAATTTTTAAAGCAGGCGAAGGTGTCGCTTTGGACTTAAATCAAAGCCTTGAGCACTATAAAAAGGCCGCAGATTTGGGTGATATTGATGCTGCTTTTGAATTATTCAAAATCTACAATGAAGGCATTGGTGTTAAAAAAGATAGAGAAATTGCTGAGAAATATTTAAATCTGGCAAAACAAAATCAACATATCGAAGCAGCTTCTATTGAGTTGTAGTTTTACGAAACTAGAATTCAGAACTGAATACGAGTTTTGATTCATAAATCTCTTAGCTGATTCACGGTTAAGAGATTTATTTTTTTGCGCGTTGAACGGTCATGGTACACCCGATCGATGCACTAATAATTGTGGCTAAAGCCAACCATTGCGTCCAAAGCAATTGTTCACCTAAGAAAATAAATCCTGAAAATGCAGCCACAGCAGGTTCTAAGCTCATCAGCGTACCGAAGCTTAAAGCAGATAGATTTCGTAAAGCAATCATTTCTAAAGAGAAAGGTAATGCGCTGGCTAAGATTGCTAAAGCAACAAAATAGATCAAATTGGATGGCTGAAAAACTGTTGCGGACATGCCTGAAAATAAAGCAATTGGCATTAAACACAGCATACCAACAAACATGCCCAAACAAACCGTATGATTACCTGAAACGCCCGAAGGTTTCTGTCCCGCAATAATATACAATGCCCAACATGCTCCAGCGCCCAGTGCCAAAGCGATGCCGATGGGGTCTAATCGATGAGCAGCTTGGTCAAAAGGAAACAGTAAAACCAAGCCTAAAATTGCTAATCCGACCCAAATAAAATCAAACTTTTGCCGTGCATGAAACAGTGCAACACTCAATGGGCCAATAAACTCAAATGAAACGGCAATGCCTAAAGGTAATCGTTCAATCGACAAATAAAAGAGGGCATTCATGCCAGCTAAAGCCACGCCATAACTGATAATCGCTGACCACTTGATATGTTTAAAATTAACCTGCCAAATTCTAAAAATAATGGCCAAAATCAATGAACCCATCAGTAGACGCATAGCGGAAATGGTCAACACTGGGAAGTGTTCAAAGAGCACTTTGGCAAGCGCACCACTGCTTTGCATACTCACCATCGCAATAAACAGTAGAATCAAAGCTTGAAGATGAGGTGCTGCTTTTAAATTTGGCATGTTTTAGAACGTTTTAGCTTTAAGGCTTTTCGGAAGAGAAATGAGAGTGCTCAATAAATCAAATATATATGATTAAAATAAAAAAACCACAGGCAGTTGCCTGTGGTTTTTAAAATCAGAAATGCTTAGAACAATACGCGAACGCGGATTGTACCTTCAACATCACTCAATGTATCAAGCGCTTCTTTAGATGCAGTTGCATCAACGTCCATCACTAAGTAACCAACATCACCTTTCGTCATTAATGATTGACCAGAAATGTTGATACCGTGTTCAGCGAACAAGTTGTTGATCTTAGAAAGAACACCTGGCACGTTTTTATGAATGTGAAGTAAACGATGTTTACCTTCAGTCAATGGAAGTGCGATTTCAGGGAAGTTCACAGCAGATAAAGTCATGCCTTTATCTGAATAAGCAACAAATTTCTCAGCCACTTCTAAACCGATGTTCGCTTGCGCTTCCATGGTAGAACCACCGACGTGAGGCGTTAAGATCACGTTGTCTAAACCACGAAGTGGAGAAACGAATTCTTCACCATTGGCTTTCGGTTCTTTCGGGAATACGTCAACCGCAGCACCCGCAATGTGACCAGATTTGATCGCATCTGCAAGGTCTTCGATGATCACACATGTACCGCGTGCAGCATTGATGAAGATAGAACCTTCTTTCATTTTCGCAAATTGTTCTTTAGTAAAGAAATTACGAGTAGAAGGAACATCTGGAACGTGTAAGCTTACAACATCAGCATTGGCAAGAAGTTCATCTAAAGAACCCACTTGACGTGCATTACCCATCGGTAATTTAGTCACTGCATCATAATAAATCACGTGCATGCCCAAGCTTTCAGCTAAAACTGAAAGTTGAGAACCGATAGAGCCATAACCCACGATACCTAAAGTCTTACCACGTGTTTCAAACGAACCTACAGCAGATTTGTTCCAACCACCACGGTGAGTAGAAGCAGATTTAGCAGGTACACCACGAAGTAAAAGAATAGCTTCAGCAAGTACCAGTTCAGCAACTGAACGAGTATTTGAGTAAGGTGCGTTAAATACAGGAATACCACGAATCATCGCTGCATTTAAATTCACTTGGTTTGTTCCGATACAGAAACAACCCACTGCGATCAATTTATTCGCAGCTTCAAAGATTTCTTCAGTTAATTGTGTACGGGAACGAATACCAATGAAGTGTGCATCTTTAACCGCTTCTTTCAACGCTTCACCCTCAAGCGCAGTTTTACGGGAATCGATATTGGTATATCCAGCAGCATTTAGAGTGTCAATCGCGTTTTGATGAACGCCTTCTAACAACAAGAAACGAATTTTATCTTTTGGTAGTGAAAGATGTTGGCTCATTACGGCTCCGCTACAAAGGCCAAATTTAGTCGCAGTATGATACCATAGACACTGTTCTATAGATATTTCGTTTGTCATAGTAAAGCGGATATTTTATCTACGATTTCTGATAAGCATTATATATAAATCAAATAGATCGCTAATTTATTGATTTTTATAGCGCTTGAACAATGCTTTCGATATGACGTATGGGTCACGCAATATAAAACTATGCTTTATCCATCGTCATCAACTAGGTAAAATACTGCTGAAATCAGTAAAGTTGACGATTTTGACTGTATTTGACTCTAAAAAAATGCTGAAAAATTTTCACTGACTGATTTAAAATTTTGCATGTTGTAGTACCCACAACCTTATTTTCTACTTGCTAGGCCCGCAAAACGATGAATGCTCCAGTAACGATAGCACCTGAATTATTGACCCAATTGACGGAAATTGTTGGTGAAAACCGCATTAAAACCGATGCTGATAGCTTAGAAAATTGGGGTAAAGACCACACTAAGCATTTCGATCCAAATCCATCAGTCATTGTTTTTCCATCGTCTACTGAACAAGTTCAGGCGATTGTTAAACTTGCCAATCAATTTAATGTTGCGATTACCCCATCAGGTGGTCGTACAGGTTTATCTGCGGGTGCTGTGGCTGCCGATGGTGAAATTGTCATTAGCTTTGACAAGATGAATCAAATTTTAGAATTCTATCCTGCTGATCGTATGGTACGTATCCAAGCAGGGGTAGTGACTGAGCAATTACAAAATTATGCCGAAGAGCAAGGTATGTAT
Source organism: Acinetobacter sp. P8-3-8 (assembly GCF_000214135.1). Taxonomy (GTDB): domain Bacteria; phylum Pseudomonadota; class Gammaproteobacteria; order Pseudomonadales; family Moraxellaceae; genus Acinetobacter. The sequence goes on along the minus strand of NZ_AFIE01000011.1, from coordinate 56,873 downwards.
TATCCAGTCGATTTTGCTTCTTCTGGTTCATCGCAAATGGGTGGCAATATTGGTACCAATGCAGGCGGTATTAAAGTTATTAAATACGGCATGACACGTAATTGGGTACTGGGTCTGACTGTTGTGACAGGTAAGGGCGATGTATTACGTTTAAACAAAGGCATGATTAAAAATGCGACGGGTTATGCCTTGCAGCATTTATTCATCGGTGGTGAAGGGACTTTAGGTCTAGTCACTGAAGCTGAAATTAAGCTGGAACGCCAACCGCATGATTTACAAGTATTGGTCTTGGGCGTTCCTGATTTTGATGCGATTATGCCTGTGCTACATGCATTCCAAAGTAAAATTGACCTGACTGCATTTGAGTTCTTTGGTGAATTGGCAATGCAGAAAGTTTTGGCACGTGGACATGTTCCTCGTCCATTTGAAACTGAATGTCCATTCTACGTATTGCTTGAGTTTGAAGCGCCGTATGAACCAATTATTGATGCTGCGATGGAAATCTTCGAGCATTGTATGGAGCAAGGCTGGGTACTTGATGGCGTGATGAGCCAAAGTCTTGAACAAGTACAGAGCTTATGGCGTTTACGTGAAGATATTTCTGAAACGATTGCACCGTTTACACCGTATAAGAATGATATTTCAGTATTAATCACGCATGTTCCTGCATTCATTAAAGAAATTGATAGCATTGTTGCAGAAAACTATCCTGATTTTGAAATTTGCTGGTTTGGTCATATTGGTGACGGTAATTTACATTTAAATATTTTAAAACCTGAAAATTTATCTAAAGATGAATTCTTTGCAAAATGTCAGGTTGTAAATAAGTATGTATTTGAAACTGTACAAAAATATGATGGTTCGATTTCAGCAGAGCACGGTGTGGGCATGACGAAAAAGCCTTATCTTGAATACACACGTACTGCTGAAGAAATTGAATATATGAAAGCGTTGAAAAAAGTGTTCGATCCAAACGGGATTATGAACCCAGGAAAATTGTTTGATTTGTAAACTTTTTTAGATCGTATTTAGATCACAGAAACATAGTTTCAATAGTGTAAAGTGAAAAGGTATTGCATGATATGTGTAATACCTTTTTCTTGTTATAGGGGGAACAATAACAATGAATCGTTTGATTTTAACTTCTGCTTTATGTGTAGCAGTATTGTCAGGTTGTGCAACGACACAGAATTTAGTGAGTAAAGTGGGTGGTGGCTCTGAAACACCTTTGGCTCAGGTGTTGAATGAGCGTAGTGATCTGCGCAAAGATCTGTCTACTTTAGAAATTCGTCAGTATTTTAATAGTGTTGAGTCACCGACTGTGGCGGAAGTGAAGTTGACTGAAACAGGTTTGATGGATGATTCGGTCAAGTCGATTCGTACGGTTTACCGTTTTAAAAAGGTTGATAATGACTGGACACGTGTAGATACGCAAAAAGAATATCAATGTTTACGTGGTAAAAATACCAAGAGTTTTCAGAAGGCAAAGTGTCCTTGATCAGTGATTCGTTTCTAGATATTGATAATGAAATAATTTGAGAATTTTAAAATGGCTAAAATTAGAGTCGGGATTATATTTGGCGGTAAATCATCAGAGCATCGTGTTTCATTACAATCTGCACAAAATATCATTGATGCAATTGATCAGCAAAAATTTGATATTAGTCTGATTGGCATAGATCAAGATGGTGGTTGGCGTATTTTAGACACAACTCATTACTTAGAAAATGGTAATGATCCTAAATTAATATCACTTGCACCTCGTGAAAATTCTGATCAGCAACATACGAGTCAATCTCAAATTTTTGAAATTGAAAATGCTCAAGGACTTCCAAAAATAGATGTAGTCTTTCCAATCATCCACGGTACTTTAGGGGAAGACGGAGCATTGCAAGGCATGCTTAAAATGCTAGATCTGCCTTTTGTAGGTTCAGATGTGCTTAGTTCGGCTGTATGTATGGATAAAGATGTGACCAAGCGCTTGTTACAAGGTTCAGGTATTGCTGTCGCACCATTTTTAACAGTGCATTCGTATAATCCTTATGAAATCAGTTTTCAGGAAGTTCAAAATGCTTTAGGACTCCCAGTATTTGTTAAACCTGCAAATCAAGGTTCTTCTGTAGGTGTGAGCAAAGTTGAAAATGAACAAGAGTATTTAAAAGCATTAGATTATGCTTTTGAATATGATAACAAAGTCTTGATCGAGAAATTTATTAAAGGACGTGAAATAGAGTGTGGCGTTCTAGGAAATTATTATCCTAAAGCCAGTGTTTGTGGTGAAGTGGTTGTTAAATCAAGTTTTTATTCTTACGAAGCAAAATATATTGATAATCAATCTTCTGAGGTAGTTATTCCTGCATTAATTTCAGAGGAAGAAAGTAAAAAGCTGCGAGATATTTCAATCAAGGCATTCAAAGTTTTAGGTTGTTTAGGTCTTGCACGTGTAGACTTTTTCTTAACTGAAAAAGGCGAGATTCTATTAAATGAAGTAAATACTTTGCCCGGTTTTACCAATAACAGCATGTATCCAAAGCTTTGGGAAAATACAGGAATAAGTTATTCTGAATTGATTACTCAACTTTTAGAATTAGCATTAGAACGCCATGAACATTCAACAAGAAATTCAAAACTTATTTAAAGATAGAGATGACTATCCACTGTTTTATATCGAAAGTGGCAGTCGTTTATGGGGGATGGCAAGTCCAGACAGTGACTATGATGTACGTGGTTTTCATCTACCTTCAAAAGCACAATATTATGACTATCGAAAACACCGTGATTTAATCGAAATCATGGATGGTGATTTTGACTTTGTCTCCTTTGACCTGAATAAAATGTTTGGATTACTTGCGAAAAGCAATCCTACTGTTTTGGAATGGGTACGAGCACATATCGTCTATTTTAATGAATTTCCTGAATGGGAAAGTTTTAGAGATGGTTTACTGGAACGAATAGATTATAAAGCATTGTATTATCATTACTTATCACTTGCTAAAGGCGGTATGGATGTGATGCAAACCGCTGATAATTTTACCTATAAAAAAGTGTTCTATTCGATTCGTGGTTTGATGTCAGCAGAATTGGCAACACAGCAAATCATGCCTGAACTATTGATTACGCAACTGTTTGAGCAAATTAATGCCAATGATCCATTACGACATTGGGCAGAAGATTATTTAGAAATTAAGAAACAACAGAAAGAAAAAGCACAATTACCTGAAATTGAACAAGCGCAAATTCTAAAATTGTTGAATGATAAAATTGAAGCTTTAAATTTACGTGCGATTGAACCGACCAATGATATTGAAAAGTTACAGCGTTATTTAACCGAATATAGTTTTAGCCTAAAACAACATTTTTATGGTTAATATTTTTCTGACTAAGAGAAAAAATACAGTATGAAAACCCTCGCTTTTATCCATCGCAATGACACATTGTTTTCTGTTGGGGATTTTCATCCAGTCAAAACCATTTTTTCACATCATGAGTTGGGAAATACCGTTTCACCATTCTTATTACTCGACCATCTCGGACCGGGAATTTTAAAACCTACACATTTACGCAAAGGCGTGACAGAGCATCCGCATCGAGGTTTTGAAACCGTCACCATCATGTTTAAAGGTGAATTGGAACACCGTGATTCTACTGGCGGAGGTGGCATCATTGCCGAAGGCGATGTGCAATGGATGACCGCTGCATCAGGTGTGATGCATAAAGAGTTGTTTAGTGAAGCATTTTCAAAACAAGGCGGTGCTTTTGAAATTGTGCAACTGTGGGTCAATTTACCTGGCAAAGATAAATTGAAACCTGCTCGTTATCAAAGTTTAAGTCGAGCTTCTATTCCAACGGTTCAGCTAAAAAATGAACAACATGAAATTAATACAGTGCGAGTCATTGCAGGCGAATATGCAAGGCAGACAGGGCCAGCCAAAACACACAGCCCTATAGTCTTGTTAGATATTCATTTAAAAGCAGGGCAAAGCGTAGTATTACCTGCTAAACAAGGTGACAGCACCTTAATTTTCTTACGCACTGGACGTTTACAGTTTAGTCCCGAAGATGACCAACTTGATGACCAAGCGCTTGCTGTAATGTCCAGCCACGGTGAACAAGTCGAAATCACAGCACTTCGGGAGAGTCATTTTTTATTTATGAGCGCTGCGCCACTGAATGAACCGATCAATGCCAAAGGCTTCTTTGTAATGAATACTTATCCTGAAATTTTGCAAGCTTATGAGGATTTAAAGGCTGGAAAATTTATTCAGCCTGTGGGATCTGATTAAATAGAATCGTTCTTGTTATTCAATTTTGCTTATATTAACGTCAGTTCGGGATAAACTTTGATGTAAGTTATTGAAAAGATAGATCCGGCACAGCAGAGTCTTACCGTTTAAAGTCAAATGTAAGGATTAACCTTCGGTTCGACCTACTTTTCTTTCGGGAAAAGTAGGCAAAACCATTTGTCAGTCGCGAACTCGACAGATACTATCAAGTACCTAATATATTGCAAAAACAGTATATTACAGATGTAGTCCTGCCTCGAACAATGCGACTGACGTTTCCGCGTCTCATATAGCTGAAAACATATCTTATTCCGGACTCAGGTTATATTATGATCTTTGCAAATCCTTACTCGTCTTCACACCTAAATTTTGCTAAAATCTCGCCAATCAGCAAGATGGGTGTATTTTGCTGAACTTAAAATCTCACAATTATTGTTTTATCTTTTGCTTTTTTATCCATTGATTTAGACACCTCGTGAATACGGTGTTTAACCGCTTTATTTCAAAGCAAATTCCACAACTTATTATTTAAATTCTCAGTGCTTGTCATTGGGCTGTCGCTTATCTCCCAAAAAATAGTGTTCAGCCAAACAAGCCAACAATTATATGTAGAAAACAATGCAAAATTTAATGCAAAAAGAACAGACCACGACATTGAGTCGTGCCACGCTAATGTTTCCATTAGCTTTGGTACTGTTCGAATTTTCAGTCTATATCGGCAATGACTTGGTACAACCCGCCATGCTTGCGATTACCAAAGAATTTGGTGTGAGCAGTGTTTGGGCACCATCTTCAATGTCCTTCTATTTATTAGGAGGAGCCTGTGTTGCATGGCTCATGGGGCCATTGTCAGACCGACTTGGGCGTAAAAAAGTCTTATTGGCAGGTGTCGCATTCTTTGTCATCACTTGTTTACTGATTCTATTCACGCATACCATTGAAAGCTTCTTGGCTTTAAGATTCCTTCAAGGCTTTGGTTTATCGGTGATTGCTGCTGTGGGTTATGCTGCGATTCAAGAAACTTTTGAAGAACGTGATGCCATTAAAGTCATGGCATTGATGGCAAATATTTCCTTACTCGCACCCTTATTAGGGCCTGTATTCGGCGCATTCCTCATCGACCATGTGTCATGGCATTGGGGCTTTATTGGCATTGCATTTCTGGCCTTTCTCAGTTGGTTTGGGTTAAAAGCCAAAATGCCAGATCGTAAAGTGAGTATTCCCAAACAACCTTTAAGTTATATCTGGGATGACTATAAACAAGTCTTTAAAAATAAGACCTTTATCGGGCTAACGCTCGGTTTACCCATGCTCGCCATGCCGTTAATGTTGTGGATTGCTTTGTCACCAGTAATGCTCGTAGAAGAGTTGGGGTTAAGTAGTGTGCAATATGGTTTGGCGCAATTTCCAGTTTTAGGGGGATTGATTGTTGGTAATATTGTGCTCATCAAAGTGATTGATCGTTATGCCTTGGGGAAAACGGTATTGGTTGGTTTGCCATTGATGTTGATCGGTACGCTCATCGTATTTTTAGGTGTGATTTGGCAACAATATTTCCTGTACTGCGTCATTCTCGGCATGACTTTAGTCAGCTTTGGTGAGGGAATTAGTTTCTCTGTACTGTATCGTTTTGCACTGATGTCTTCTGAAGTGTCTAAAGGTACGGTTGCTGCGGCTGTTTCAGTATTGATGATGTTTACTTTTTTCTTTGTAATTGAATTGGTTCGTGTGTTGTATGAGCATTTTCATCTATGGGCTTATGCTTTGTCATGCTTAACGTTGATTATTTTATGGTTCACGTTCCCACGAAGAATATTGCAGGAAATTATGCGTGGTCGAGCTGAACGAGGAGAGTTTTAAGTCTTTCTTTATAGAAGAACTTAGTTGTTCTAAAAACAAGGGAGAATACTATCTCCCTTGTTTGCGATAATTCTGCATAAACTGATAAAACAATATTGGTGAACTAAAAACAAAAAATGAACGATGTTAATAGAAGCTTAGCTACGCTCAAATTGCTTTAATTTATGATCAAAAACAAATGGCCCAAACGGTAAAATAGAAGCAATTAATCCCAGAATAAACATTTTGATAGACCACTTTTGCTTTTCACAGACGACAAATAAAACTGCAAGAAATGCAATGAAAAGCACACCATGTCCCATGCCGACATATTTGACTAAAATAGGATTACCCCAAATATATTTCATTGGCATAGCAACAAAGAGGAGAAGAAGGAAAGAAAGCCCTTCAAGAAAACCCACAATACGTAAAGATTTGATATTCATGGTCACTGAGTCAAAATGTGAATGCGTTGCGAGTGTAACGGAATTCACTGAAAAGTTGGATAAAATTATTCAGTGTCTGTAAATTCGATTTTTCTAAGCACTTATTTTGGAAAAATAAAATATTCTCCAAAATAAGCGCTGAGCACTTTTCATCGCACATTATTTAATTTCGAGTTCAAGCAATGTGGTTTTAAGTTTTAACAACTCAGGTAAGGTTTCTAATAACAAACTGATTTGTTTTAAAGCCAATAAAAGGTCTTCAGACAAATTTTCCTGCTCACTCAATTGACTAATTTCCAATAATTTTTTTTGAATTGATGCTTCATCTAAAGGTATTTGATTGAGTAAAACATCATTCAATGTTTGTTTACACCACAGCATTAAATCCAAAATCTGTTGATCATGCACCTGTTCACGGTGGCTACCTAGAGCTGAAACATAACTCAGTTGACTATGACTATAGACCAAATAGCGGAATGCATGATGAATTAAATCCTGTTTGGGATTCGGTTCAGTGCTTAAACTTGAGATCATCGTGGATAATTCGATTTGAGCATTGTGCGCTGAGCGACGTGCTTTGCGATAATCAATACTGTTGTTTTTACCCTGTTGATATTGCTCAACAATTGCATCGAAATAATCTAAAGTCGCTTGAGTACTTTTGAGAATGTTATTGGAAATATTACGGAAGTTCCAATCTGGCCAAATAAAACTGACCGCAAAGAATGCAATTAAACAGCCTAAGATGGTATCGATAATTCTTGGTAAAATAATGGCATAGCCTGCACCTTTTAAATTAAAGATCAATAAAACCATTAAGGTTGCCATCAGTGTTGCCATGGCATATTTTTTTGAGCGTAGATAGAAGAAATAGACCCCACAAATAATGGTCAGTACCAATTGACCTTCTACACTGGGTACAAAATAGAGAAGGGGAATGCCTAAAATAACCCCTAAAATCGTCCCTAAGGTTCGTAGTTTTAAACGGCTTTTGGTCGCAAAATAACTGATTTGGCAGACAAATAAACTGGTGAGCAATATCCAATAGCCATTTTTAGCAAAGGGCAATAATGAAATGCAATATCCCACAGCAAAAACAAAAGCGATGCGTACAGCATGTCGAAATAGTGCAGACTTCGGTGTTAAATGCTGTTTAATTTTAAGCCATAAATCTTGGATGTCCTGAATATCATCATCCAACAAATTTAGGTTATCGTGGTGTTGACTATAACTTTGTTGATAGCTGTCTTGTTCAATACTGAGGTTAATAAATTGTTCTTGTACGTTCTTTAAATTCTTTAAAACCAACAACAAATTCTTCACTTCTATATTATGCGGATTCTGTTGAATCCAAGCCTTCATTGAAAGTTCTAAATTTTCTAAGACTGCCGAATTTTCTGAATGAGTTTGAAAAACCTGATGTTTTAAAATGTTTTCAGAGAGTTTTTGACAATTAATTGCTTGTAAGCGCACATTTTTTTGAATGCGATAAATTAAATCAGTACGGCTAAAATTCTTATGAATATTCTCATAATGTAGATAGTTTGAAGTAACTTGTTCGTGAATATCTTGCGCCAAGAAATATAAATTAAGCCAGTAAATGGTATTTTTATTGGCACGAGATGCTTTTAAACGTGTGAGTAAAGATGCTTTTGCTGTATTTAAAGTTTGTACGACTGCGCTATTTTGTAGAGATAAATCATATAAAAGTCGTTCAACATTATCAGTATTGTCAGGGTCAAAAAGCCGAGCCTTGGTCATCAATAATTGTGCTAAAGCATTAAAACTTTGCGACAAATTTTCTTGAACGGCTTGGGTAGGTTTAAGTAGGTAGAAAAGGATTGAAGTAAAACCATACCACAGCGTGCCCATGACGAAATAGCTGGGTTGTTGATACCACTCATTGTATTCACCCAAACCAAACATGGTGTAAATGGACAATAAGACTGTGCCAAATGAAATGGTGGCATAACGTTGTCCAAGCGCACCCATTAAAATAAAAGCGGCGCTAGAAAGCGATAAGTAGATTAAAAAGAAGAGTTTATAAGGCGCGAGAAATTCAAGAATACTGCTGACACTGAAAAAGAGTATGCAAACGAAGCCAAGATTGCGTAAACGAATGGTCAGCCGATCATCAAAATCTGTCAGTGCTGTGGCAATTGCACCTAACGTGATCGGGACAATTAAATGATCATAACCAAGAAAATAAAGCCCAAGCGTTGTTCCTGTAAGAACAATAAAAATTTGTAAGCAATAGATCAGTATGGAATTGGATTTGAAACTCAGCAACAGGTCTTTAAAACTATTCACAGAGATTCTCTAGGTAAAAAAGCAGTTTATTATAGCTTGATCAGCTTTAAGATAAGTGCGCTGATCGCCGTAGTTTAAATACCCATGTGGATAAGTCTTGGCTTATCCACATGGATGAAATGATTGAATCATATATTGCTTTGATTAACTCGGTTTTGATTATTGTTTTCATCATCTGAGAAGCTGCGTAGATATGTCTACACAACTTCTCAATTATCGAATCACACCACAAGCAATACGATCACCGCCACCGCCAAGTGGTTTAGGATGATCTGAATAATTGTCACCACCTGCATGAATCATAATCGCAAGCCCTTGAACATCTGCCAATTTAAGACGGGGTGCAATTACGGTGGTATTGGCATTGCCATTCGAATCAACATTCAGCACAGGTAAGTCACCCAAATGTCCTTCATTCGGTGTGCCATGTCCAGTATGATTTGGATTGAAATGGCTTCCTGCTGCCAATGCTGCGCCCATTTTCCCATCTTTTTCGGCAGGATCGCATGAGCCTTTCTCATGGATATGAAAACCATGAAAACCAGAAGGTAATGTTGATAACTTTGAAGTGATACTTAAACCTTTTGCTGTATCTTGAAAGCTAATTGTGCCAATTTTATTGCCAATGCCTTGAGCTGATACGCTATGAATGTCGACCACTTGTTGTGGTGACTTAGATGGTTCTGTGTCGTTTGGGTTCGTTGCACAACCCACTGAAATTAAAGCAAACAAAGAACAAAAAAGTGATGTTTTAAGGAGTTTAGATGTCATGTACAGCATCCTAATCATTTTGAAATTATTGCTTCTATTGCAACAAAACTTAGGACACGAAACAATGCGCTTTAAAGATTTGATTGTATAAGTTTATTAACCAAGTTAAGTAATTTTTCATTTTATTTTTATAAAAACTTATCAATTCACTGTGAATTGATAAGTTTAAGATTTTAAATGCTAAAGTTCTTTAGATTCATCATCAAGATCGTATGCCAATGACGTTTTAGGCAAGGGTTCAGGATCGAAGGTTTCATGTAACCATTCACGCCAGATGGCTAATAGAATCGCCAAAATTACTGGACCGATAAATAGCCCCACTAAACCAAAACTAGCCAAGCCACCTAAAACACCGAACATAATCAATAAGAAAGGAATTTTAGTTGCACCTGAAATGACCAATGGTCGAATCACATTATCCGCTGTACTGACAATACAAACGCCCCAAGCCATGACGCCAATCGCTTCCACAGTTTGACCTTGTGAGAATAACCAGAGCGAAATCGCACCATAAGCGACAGGCGGGCCAAAAGGGATTAATGCCATCAGGAAGGTAATGAGGGTCAGTACCATTGGATTGGGTACACCCGCAACAAAATAACTGATTCCTGCAAGAATCGCTTGTGCCACAGCAGTCAAACCCACTCCGTAAACAACTGCACGAGTGGTTTCAGAAATTGTGTCAAGATAATGGTGAATACGAGGGCCAATCAACATTTCTAAGGCTTTGCTGACTTGTCCTAAAATGGTTTGTCCGTCACGGTAAAAGAAAAATAATGACATGACTGCAAAACACAATTTAATGATATTTTTAGTAATTTCATTCAAAACCAGTTTGCCGTAATTTAAATGCCCTTGAATCCACATCCCGATGTTTTGAGAAAGACTGGTTGGATCTGCATTAATTTCACGAACAGTACGGCTAATTTCTTTCCCAATAATGGGTAATTCACGAATAAAATCTGGAACTGTTAAATGACCTGAGGATAGCTGACGCTGTAAATCGAAGAACAGGTTGCGGCCTTCATGTTGCAAGATAAAAATTGCAAAAGTTAATGGAACGCCAACCACCAATATCACCAGTGCAATCATGATTGAGGCACTGAGTGTAGGGCGATGTGTTCCGAATATTCTTAAGACGCGTTTATACATTGGCCAAGTCATATAGGCGATAATGGACGCCCATAGCACAGGTACAATAAAGTATTTGAGAATATCATAACCTAAAAATATTAGGATAAATAATAAACCAAACAACAAGATACGTTGTATGTTCGAAGAAAAATCTTGCACTAATTACTCTGAATAAAATGCTGAGTTAATCACCCAATATTAACTGAAAAATTGAATGTGGCAAATTTTACACCACATCCACATTATCTTTTATTAAAACAGTTTTAAAACCAATCGCTTGGATCATCAATCAGTGCGTCTAAAAGTGGTTGCCATTGCTGTTGAATAACTAAGAAATTCTTTTGCGTTTTATCAAAAACAGTTAAGCCTTGCATTGCCAATTGACCATAAGCACTACGCTCTGAAATCCATGCCACAGGCTTTTGCTCAATTTTATCAAAAAATTGCTGAATATCCTTTGCACTGGCACTGTTCGGTTTCATACGGTTTGCCACCAAATGCACGGCAACCTTGCCTTTGCGAATCTTTTTAATATCTTGAATATGTTTAAGAAAACGTTTGGTACTATCAATATCAAAAAATGAAGGTTGGAGTGGCGTTACAACAGCGTGACATTCACTGATTAACTGTTCTGCATGCTCACCTGTCAAAGCACCAGGTGCGTCGATCACCAAATAATCTAAGCTTTTAGGTGCATCACCAATCGATTTTTCATGTCGCCAATCTAAACTTTGAATTCGAGCAGCATCTTCAGGACGCTGTTTTACCCATTGCATTGCTGATTTTTGTGTATCCGCATCGGCTAGAGCAACTTTATAACCTTTCTGTGCAAGCGCAGAAGCTAATGTTATTGCTGTAATTGTTTTACCGCAGCCACCTTTTAAATTTGCAATGAGGATCGTTTTCATGAGTTGACAATTTTTAGGCAAGTGATTGTTTGCCTTAGCTTAGCATTAATTTGTTATGCATAGGTTATACATGACAAAAGACTTGTAGTTGTTTACATTGTGCAGTGTGTTGTTTTTGGAAGTAAAGCATGTCCATTTGGATGGCAATGTTAATTGGTGCATGTATTGGCATCGTTTTAACCACGATTGTTTTGTCGAGTACGCGTAATGGCAAAATTAAAGCAGAATATGAGCAATATATTTCTGAATTAGAATTAGAGCATCAACAGGCTTTGGCAAGTGCGCAAAAGCGTAGTGTGAATACCAGCCGCGCCGTTTTAAAAGGCAAGATGGCGGAACAAATGGCACCGATTATGCCTGAATTTCGCTATTTACCCAGTGATGCTAAATTTTTAGGCGATCCTATTGATTATGTTGTATTTGATGGTTATACCGATTTCCGTGATGGTGATGGTTTAGCAGAAGATATTGAAGTGGTGTTGATTGATATCAAAAGTGGTGGGGCACGTTTAACCAAAGGTCAGCAAGCGATTGCTCAGGCGATTCGTGAAGGGCGAGTGCGTTTTGAAACCATTCGCATTGATTTTGAGGATTAGGGTTTTGGTAGGGGCATCCGAAAAATTATCATAAAAAATTAACTTAAAGATTACTTACAGGTGTTCCGTATTTGAAACGATATACACAATCTAAAAGTCTAACATGATAAATCGCTTAGCAGAGTCTTACATTTAAAGTTTATATTTAGGGTTAAGCCCACTGCGTCTTGCGTTACGGTTAAAGCAGTGCTTTAACCGAGCTCAGGCTCGACCTACTTTTCTTTCGGGAAAATGAGAAGTGGAACTTCGCAAGAAAACCACCTTGCGGAGCTTTGCCCCTCACCGCTGAACTCGTTTAATATCCTCTTATTAATCAGATTTATCGCAAAAACATTCTCATTCAAATGTAGCTCTGTCTCAAACAATAGCGGATGACGTTTACGCGTATCAATTAATGATTTTGAAACAAATTAAAAAATTTAGACTATTACCGCGTGACAATTACCCATTTAAAAATTTCAATGATTCAGTTATCTATGATGTAAGGCAGAGAGCGGGAACGATTATAAAATCTCTAAAACTCAACCTTTTGTGCTCTTGCCATAAACATCCGTCGGCCTATTCTTGGAAGATCATCTGCATCAAAATAATATTTTTCTAAAAATTTAAAATTTGCATTCAATAGCTCAAGTTCAATATTTCGATTGAGATGGCAACCATCGGCAAGCACTTTTTGCACAGGGGTGAGTGCATCTTGTAATTTTTTCAAGACTTTATTGTCTTGATATTGAACATGTTCAATTAAATGAAATGTCCCATTTGGCTTTAATACACGATGTATCTCTAGTAAGGCTTGGTCCAATTCAACAATGCTACAAAGCGTCCAAGTGCTGACGATGCTATCAACAGAATTGTCTGCGAAAGGAAGTTTTTCAGCACTGGCTTGAATATGTTGTACGTGAAAAGGAGCATCTAAAACACGCTTCTGCGCCAATTGATAAATATCTCGATTGGGTTCAAGTGCATAAATTTGATCAATTTCTTGGTAAAAAGGCAAATTCAGTCCTGTACCAAAACCGATTTCAAGCACATCACCACGAACTTTGCGAAGTAACTCTGAACGCCCTTGCATTAAACTGGGTGTCTGCATGACCTGATTGAGTAAGTGTGGAAAAATGCGTTGTTGATAAAATTTATAAATCATATCTTTGGCTATTACATTGCGATTACTTCGATTCTAGCGAAAGCGTGTACTGAATATAAGACAAAAATATGACGGAATTTCTGTATTTTGTTACTGAAACTCAATTTTTATTTTGAACATTGGCGTTAATATTAAACATAAGCCTTTCTCTTTTTCAGCATCGTCATTTTATCTAAAAATTGAAGATATTTTGAATTGGAAATGTTGGAAGGCTTATATTTAGGGCAATGACAGAGAGGGCATGTGATGACCAAAAAAATTATTTATGCAGCAGCGTTGCTTCTGAGTGCATTTCAGGTCAATGCTTCTCAATCGATTAATCTATCTCCAGAATTTAATATTGCCAATGGTTTAGCACCTGTCGATCAGTCGCAAAAAATTTCAGTTTTAGAACCATTTCATGGTGATTTTCGCATTTTAGGGTCTAAAGAATATAGCCATGATGAGCAGGCTAAGTTTTCTCCTATTGATTATGCAGTGACTCGTGGTTTATTCACAGCTCCTGACATTGCACGTCAAATTTCGATTAATCAGTATGATCGTTATCTAAATTGGAGTATGGCTAAACCACCAATTCCTGCTCAATATGCCACTCAGTTGGTCAGTAATATGCACATTATCCCTGCCAATCCTGATATCGCCAAAGCCATTAAAAAAGTGAAACGTGGTGATTTGGTACGTTTAAAAGGTGATTTGGTTCAGGTGAATGATAAAAATTTGGTTTGGAAATCTGCACTCGATTGGAATGGTGTAGGGGATGGTGCATGCAAGCTCATTCGAGTAGATTCGATTCAATGGATTGAAAAGCAAAACATCTAAATTCAGATTTGAGCCTCTAGCAAGAAGGTGATATGGTGTGTGCTGAAATGATAAGCAAATACTGTTAAAAGAGTGGATAAATGAAAGGTTTAGTGTGTTTTGGTTTCGTTTTTTTGAGTTTAGGAATGTCAGCTTGTCATGCGCCTTCTTCAACCGTTGTTAAAACACATGAATACACAGCAGAGCAAAAGTGCGCCACTTTAAAAAATATGAAAGTTGGTGAGGTACTGGTATTTAATGCGCCTGAAAATCCAAGCACAGGTTATCAGTGGAAATTACTGCAACCTTTAAAAATTTTTAAAACAGAAGAAACGTATTTACCGAGCAGTGCCGATGAAAAAGTCGTTGGTGCTGCTGGTACTAAAACGTTCCGTTTCACTGCTGAACAACCAGGGCAGGATTATATTGAATTGGTTCATGTCCGTGCGTGGGAATCATCTAAAGAACCTGATCAAAAATGGCAATGTCGTATACGTGTGTCTTGAATAATTTTTGAGTGAATTTTAAAAGAGTCTTATTTTAATACTGATTTAATTAAACGTAATGGTATTCATTTAAAGTTAATATATAACTAAAAAATGGACATTACCTTAGATAATATTGAAAATTTAAATTAATTTGCATAGGTGATGCTTTACCTTGCGCTGCAAACAAGGCAATGCTTTGTTTTTGCTCAGGATGAAAAGTAACAAAAATCCTTTGTTGGTCAAAGGGGATATCCTATCGCCCTTGACCAACGGCGGCATCCATGCCGCCTACACGGTAGCAATACCATGTATATCAATAGGTGGAAAAAGCAGTTTTATATATACAAGTTAATCATATTGATCGAAATTAGCTTTTTGGCTGTGTCCCTTTCCAATGTTCTAGTTGATCATCCGCAGTCAGCATATCTCCCATGCCTTTTACCGCATCAGCAGGATTTTTAAGCTCGGCATCGGTAGACTGTTTTTTAGCATCATAGACTTTGGCTTGATTTTCCCAGTATTGATAATACAAACCTTGAATATAGCGTCCTTGTTCTGTTTTTAAATCCAGTTCTTTGAGCATGTTTAATGCAGACTCAATACCATCTCGTTTTAGTTGATGGTCAATTTCTGCTGTTAAATTACCGTCAACACTACGTTTCTTTAAATCAGCCTCCAACGCATTATTATTTTCAGTAAATGTCTGCTGATATTTTTCGAGTACGGCAATATCGTGAGCATCATCTGCTGTATTTGGAAAGTTTTGGATTGGTCTCGTTTTAAGTTGATCCATAACCTCATGTTCAGATTCTGAAACAGGATTCTCTTGAGTATCATTTTTAGATGTACATGCTGTCGTAAAAAGAATCGTACAGAACAGCCCTGAGATGAATATTGGGCGGAAAATTTTCTGGGTCATATTCACACTATTGTTTCCTTCGGGTCTGTTATTGTTCTAACTTTTTAAAGTTATATACATAAGTTTCATAAGGGAAGTCGATTTCATCTTGAGCTTGTTTTCCCGTATATTCAAAAACAATCTGTTCAAATTGTTGTTTTAATTTTAGCTGTTCTTGTTCAGGCATGGCAGCAATGAAACTAGTCGACAATAATCGTTTACTGACCACATTTTCCACTGTACCCGTTTGGACTTGTGAGAAAACTTGAGTGCTTTCCAGTTGGAATAAAAATTGGTTTTCAAAGACCTGTTTCCATTGTCCACTGTGGTAGCGAGGGGTGTCTCCTTCAATGGGGGAGAGCACATTGGTCAATGCCTTAACCCAATCTACATGTTCATTTCGCTGATTCCAAATCAATCCTAAATGCCCATTCGGTTTGAGGATTTGATGGATTTCATTTAAGGTTTCAATATTGGCAAACCAATGAAAAGATTGGGCGCATAAAACGGCGTCAACACTTGCAGAATTTAGTGGAATTTGATCACTCTTGGCTTGTAGTATTTGTACATCAGGATGTACTATTTTCAACTGTTCCAACATTTCTGTGACTGGTTCAATCGCAATAATATGTGGTGTGATTTGTTTGAGGTAAGGTAGGAATTTTCCAGTGCCTGCGCCTAAGTCAATCACGCTGGAATTCGCATTCAGTTCTAAGTCTTGTTTTAGCCATGTGACTACGTCTTGTGGGTAATTGGGACGTACTTGTTGATATAACTCAGCAGCAGAACTGAAACCTTTTTGAGCAGCAGGATGTAAGGAATGTGTCATATTTTGCGCTTTTTTATCTGATCAGATTCTATAAAATATGACACTTGATGCAATGAATAGGCAAGCAGTCTATTTATTTAATTTCAGCCAAAATCAGAGAGCCTAAGCTCGGTGTGAGAATGGATAAGCAAATAATTTTTGAAGATGATCATATTAGAGCGATCTATTTACAAGGCGATTCAGATACTTTAGTTCTCTCATTTGGTGATTTGATCACACGTGCCAAAGGGCTTTCCATCAATGCTGAAAAATCATTGATGAAATATGATTATGCTGTCGTTGGCATTATGCCGAAGCAAAAGTCATGGTTTCCTGCATCAAGCATGTCTGCATTATTGGAACAGCTCCAACCCATTTTAAATCAATATAAAAATATTGTGGGCTATGGTGGTTCAATGGGGGGCTATGCAGCCATTAAATACGCCAGATCTTTGCGAATGAATCGTGTTGTAGCGATGGTACCGCAATACTCGATTGATCCTGCTGAAGTTGAAGATAAGCGTTATACCGATTTTTATGATGCTGAGTTGAATGCAGACATGCGGATTCAAGCACACGATATCGTTGCAGATTGTGAATATATTATTGTTTATGACCCTTATTTTGAAAATGACAAAGAGCATTATTTAAAAATCAAACCATTGATTCCTCAATTACATACCTTGCATTTACCTTATACAGGACATGATGCGATTGCTGTTCTCGCAAATTCTGCCTTATTGCATGATTTTATTGAACGTCCTTATGATCAAACTTATTTTTATAAGCAAATTCGTGAGGTGAAGAAAAACAGTAAATTCTATTATCGTAGTGTCATTGCACGGTTACTTGGAACACATAATGAAGCGCTAGGAAAAATCCTAAAAGGAATTGATATTCAACTCGATAGTGCTTTTTTTGATGCAAGTTTAAAGCAAACCATTACCCGTATTTTATTGACCAATAAACGTGTCGATGAACAAGATTTACAAAAACTAGGTATTCAGGTCAATCTTGCATTTGAAGATAAGAATCAACTCACAGATTACTATGGAAATATTCTAGTTTTTAATGTGATTACACAAAAGCTAGAAAGTTATGATCAACAAGTGATTGATGTCAATGGAAAATATATTATTCCATTGCATGTTGAAAATAGTGGTTTGGCGCAAGTTGAGATCAAAAAGCAAACCTATTTGATTTGTATGAATGATCGCCGTGTGACGAAACTGTTTAAGCAAGATGATGCTTTGTCTTTGGATATGAATCCTATCGTGATACGAAAATGTGCTGATTTCTATGTGCTTTCATATAAAGACTTATATATGAGTTGTGATGTGCAAGGGCAGGTCAGTTTTGATGATGAAAGTTTAAATGAGTTTTGTCACTTTAAAATTTCTTAAAGTGGCAGGACTCTGTGGGTTCTAGCTCAAATATTGTTTATTACTAAGCATTGTTTATTTCCAAGAATTTCTATTCGCAAGTCTGGTTTATTTAGATCGTTATTTACATTGATTTAAAAGATTTAAAACATTTTTTGAGAATAAATCTTTATAGTTTTTAAAGTCTTGTTGAACTTGCGGATCATCTAATTTCAAAACAGTATTTGAGTCCAGATAAACATCAGTGACATGCATGAATGAACCTTCTTCACCTTTTTTATAATGATATTTAAAGGTTTGAAGTGCTGTTTTACTGAGTTGTTGATTGTTATTTTTGAAAAAGTAATGATATAAATGATTTTCATTAGATAAATAGAAATGTGCATCGATACGGCAGCCTTGATCAAGTTGGATGAGTGTAAAACTATTCCCTTCATGTGTTGGGTATTTTTCAATATTTTCAAATGATTGTAATGTTTTTTCTTGTGCAAAAGTTTGTGCATTGAATAGTATTAAACTGATCAGAAATATGCTTTTTTTTATTTTTTGCATGCTCTTATAGAAAGTCGTAAAAGTAGATAATATAGATTTAAAAGCCAAGTTTTGGAATTGAAACGGGCTATATTTTGATTTTATTTTACATGAAAAGTCGAATAGTTCTTTGTGCTGAGTCAATATCAGTTATGATAATAGTGATAAGGATATCATTTTATAAAGCTTGTCAGCATTCTTAGGATTTCCAAATGCAAAAAAAAATGACGAAGAAAGTAATAAATCAACCAAAACAAGAACGTACTCAGAAGCGTATGGAAAAGGTAATTGCGACGACACAAGAGTTGCTTTTAACCATTGGAATTGAAAAAATTTCTATTCCTGAGATTGCCAATGCATCTGGTGTTCCTCGTACCAGTATTTACCAATTTTTTCCAAGTAAATACGATCTTTTACGACATATTGCTTTGATACATTTAAATGTTTTGCTTAAACAATTGGGACAAGCCGCAGTACGTGTATTAACTGAAAGCCCCAAAACATCAATTGAAGAAAATGGGAAACTATTAACAGCAAGTTTGATTCGTACTACAGCCAATTTTTTTAATGAATCAGAAGTCGCCAGTCTGATCATTCTCAGCGGGCCATTTACTCGACAAGCATATTTGGAATACCAAGTTGAACTGCAACAGTTGAGTGACGGAGTACGTAAAGCTTTGGAAATCATCAAAGTAGAGAGTTACGTTCCACAAAATCCTGATGTATTAACCATTCTCATGGAACTGATTTTTACCTACATGAAACATGGTTATTATAATGATAATTATATTTCGGAAGAGATCATGCAAGAGGCGTATCGGATGGCGATCGCTTACTTGGGCGCATTAAAAAATAACTCATATCCTATTTCACAAGTGTAATATTTACGGTAGTTTTACTATAAATGAAAAGTAGTAAACTGAAATCAACCCTACATATTGTAAATGTTGCAAATGGATAAGTGAGTATATCGATGAAAGCTGTTTTTTTAGATTATGAATCTTTAGATAAAAATGATTTGGATTTTTCCCAGTTAAAAACAGCTTTTGACGAACTCATTCTTTATCCATCGACTACACCTGAACAAGTTTTAGAGCGTGTTCAAGATGTTGATGTGATCATCAGCAATAAAGTGATGCTTGATGCAAATACCATTGAGCAGTGCCACCAATTAAAGTTGATCTTAATTTCAGCAACAGGGACCAATAATGTCGATTTAGTCCAAGCCAAATCTCAAGGTGTGGTTGTGTGTAATTGCCAAGGTTATGGCACTTCAGCAGTCGCACAGCATACGATTGCACTGATGTTGGCATTAGCAACCTCGTTATTAAAATACGACCAAGCGGTGAAACAAGGGCAATGGAACAACTCGCCAATTTTCTGCTTACTGGATTTTCCAATTATTGAATTATCAGGAAAAACACTAGGTGTCATTGGTTATGGTGAACTTGGCAAAGCTGTTGCTAAACTTGCCGAAGCGTTTGGTATGAATGTACTGGTCGGAGCTTTACCAAACCGTAGCAGTGATGAAAAGCGAGTCCCTTTTGCTGAATTGTTGCCTCAAGTAGATTTCTTAACTTTACATTGCCCATTAACCGATGAAACTAAAGATTTAATCAGCGCTCCACAATTTGACCTAATGAAAAACTCTGCATTTTTAATCAATTGCGCACGTGGCGGTATTGTCAATGAACAGGCGCTTGCAGATGCATTAAGACAAGGCAAAATTGCAGGTGCAGCAACCGATGTGCTTTCAATAGAACCACCAAAAGAAGGCAATGTGTTGTTGGCTGAAGATATTCCTAACTTAATTATTACCCCACATAGCGCATGGGGCAGTGTGCAAGCACGTCAGCGTATGGTGAATCAGTTGTTTGAGAATGCTGAAGCATTTAAGCAAGGACAGCCGATTCGTCAAGTGAATGGGTAAATCTTATCTTAAAGGCTCTCCCTATTGTTTTGTAGAAAGAGCCTTTAAGGTTATATTTCGAAGTTATATAAAGCAGAAATGATAAGTGCGAATCAATTTAATTAACGAGGAATGCCTGCTTCATCATCGGATGGTTTATTTACATTTGAATCGGTAGGAATTGAATTATTTTCAATAGGTAAAGACTGCTTCTTAATTTCAGGTTCTTCTTGAACTGTATTTTGCACGTTTTGTGGCGCTACCTGTTGTGCTGGCGGAGCCATGACATGTGTTTCAGTGGCGGCACTTGGTGTTGAAACAGGTGCTACATGATTCATGGTACTGCTTGGCGGTGTAGAAGATTGACTTAAGCTGCCTTGTTCAATCGGTACGTTTGAGTCGGTTTTACCCAGTATTCTATCTTTGGTCTGTTCTACTTTTTTAACTGTTTTATCAATGCCTTCACGAGTATTGTCACGGGCAATCGTTGCTTGTTCTGTAGTATAGGTTTTTGTATTTTCAACAGTTTCATCAATTTTAGGCTTTATCTTTTGAATCCCTTTTTCAGTGGCATTGCCAACTTTTTCAGCCGTATTTTGAATTGCTGAACCTGTTTTATATGCCAATACTTTAAAAATGTTCGGGTTATCACCATAGGGTGGTGTCTGATTGGTATTTTCTGTTTGAGCAAATAATGATGATGACATTAGAACAGCAGTACTGACGCATAAACCTTTGATTATTTTCATTAACTCTTTCATCTCTCTATGCTGACTGCTGTTGAGCCATCAACTAAAATAATATTGTGACTATGCTACTGTGTTATTGATCCAATAGATGGATTATTAGAAAAATGAGTACAGAAAAATACATATCTATACATTGGAAATATTAAAAACGCTTGTTGTAAAAAAGCTCACCGAAGTGAGCTTTGACTAAACCTGAAATTAAAACCTTATTTTGTTCCAGCTTTTGCTTCAGTTGACACACCAACTTTGGCACTAGCAACAGGTGTTTTCACTTGAGCTTGTGAATTCACATTTACATTTGTAGATTTTGGCTTAACAACATCTTTGGTTTTTTGCCAAGTTTTGCTTGTTGCTGTTTTGGTATTTTTAGCTGCTTTAGAGCTTAGTTCCTTGGTGTTTTTCCAAGCGCCTTTAGTTGCAGCTTTACTTTTATCGACACCTTTTTCAATGCCATGACCTGCTTTATCAGCAACATTTTTAGTGCCGTCCCATGCATCTTTAGACACATCAACAGTTTTATCGACACCTTTTTCAATGCCATTGCCTACTTTGCCTGCCACATTTTTAGTGCCATCCCATGCATCTTTAGACACATCAACGGTTTTATCGGCACCTTTTTCAATGCCATTACCGACTTTGCCTGCCACATTTTTAGTGCCATCCCATGCATCTTTAGACACATCAACAGTTTTATCGGCACCTTTTTCAATGCCATTACCGACTTTGCCTGCCACATTTTTTGTGCCATCCCAAGCGTCTTTAGATACATCACGGGTTTTATCAACGCCTTTTTCAATACCACTACCGACTTTATCGGCAGTATTTTGAATCCCTTGACCAATGTTATGTATCAGACCACCTTGGGTATTGGTGTTTACTTCAGCAGATGCATTTACACTACCATTTACGGCTGTGTTTGCAAAAAGAGGAGAACTCGCAATAAGTGCTGTTGCGATAACTGTTGTTTTAAGCATTTTCATAATTGCTTTTATCCTGTGCTTGAATCACATCTAGTTTAAGTCAGCGTCATATTAATCGGAAATGTTGTGGAAAACAGGTTTTGAGATAAAACATCAACAGCTTATCTACAGAGTTTTAACAAAAATGAAAGAATTGTGAATGGAGTTTACACAGCAAGCATTTTTAAATCATTGATTTATAGGTTTTCAATCCATTTTATTCTTTTTTAAAGTTACAACTGTAGTCAGTGTTGTTTAGAAATTCTTGAATAGATAGGTGGTACGTGAATAGTCAGAGTCCACAAGAATCACTTAATCATGATGAGATCATGTTTAAGTGATTCTTGCTATTTTAATTACATTTTTCTAAATTTGATGTCTTAAAATTATTTTTCAATGAATTGAAATTCTTGGTTTTTTCAGGGCTTTGCACATCAAAAACAGTTTGAGTATTTTCGACATCAGCTTTTACATTGGAAAATGCTGAAATCAATTGGTCTCCGTTAAAGATCCAGTATTCAGTGGCTTTGCCTGTTTCAAAGTTACCTGTGAACTCAATAAGGCAGTTGTCTTTTTGTTTAATCAGACGAGCTAAGTTGTGTTTTGTTGTAGGTTCAGCAGAGATGTTTTTATGCTGTTCTAAAACCACGGGGGCGTTGGGATTGGTCGGTGTGGTTGAGCAAGCGGTGAGGGTGAATGTGATTAGTAAAGAGGATAATACAATTTTTGGATTCATTGATTTTTGATCTTGAGATGAATTTAATAGCTTCAGTTTATATGTACTTAGATAAAAATTTAAATTGATTTGGTTCTAGATTGGTAATTATATTGATGTTGGATAATAAATAGGGGGTACTATAAATAAAGAAAATTAATAAACTAACTTAGATCACTCCAACGATTATGTAATAAGTGAAAATGTTCATAATATGACGAAGACTTATTTCTTAAATCATCCAAGACTTCTTTGAAGGTTTTATGTGTTCTGATTACTTGAGATCGCATCATACTTTTCACTATTTCTTCTTCAAATTCGCTATATCGGATACTAATAGCAACTGATTCATAGTAATTCAAAATATAGTGTACGACTGATTTTTCTTTAGGAGATAGTGAATTATATTTATCCAATGTTAAAGTTTCATCATTCGCTAAAATTCCATAAATACTATCAAATTTTTCATTATAACATTCAGATAAGCGCGCATTCATAATGGTTTGAATAGAGTGGTTTTTCATATTGCTATGAAGTTGGCTTCTTACGGTATAAAGCCAGCCAATTACAGCTAAAACAACACCAAGGAAAGTGATAAATTTATCATTGAAGAAGATAGTTTCCTTTGAAATTTTCAAACCTAAAAAGAGATAAGTATAAAAATAAGAATTCCAAAGAATAAATAGAAAAGATGTTAAGAAACAAATAGAAATTAAAAAATCTATCTTAAAGTAACTTTTCTTTCTGATAAAGAAAGCATCATTATTAAATACATATTTAAAAAATAAAAAAGTAGAAATATATGGAATTAATAAAAGTAAAGTTTGCAAAAAGTTGAAATTACTCATTCTTATTCTGCTTAATAAAGGAAAAAAGAAGTCTTACAATAACCTTTTCTTAGTTGCTAAGATAATTAGCATAATTAATCTAAGGCTTAAATAAGTAGCATTAAAAACCCCACTTATTTAAGCAGGGTTCTCATTTTATTTCAAATATTTGCTTAATGCTGCAACACCGAAATATCCGCAACACTGGTAAACAAATCACGCAACTGAGCCAGTAAACGTAAACGGTTCGCTTTCAATTCAGCATCTTCCGCCATGACCATTACACCTTCAAAGAAAGCATCAATTGGTGCACGCAACGCAGCTAACTTAGAAAGTGCTTCTGTGTAGTCTTTCGCAGCCAAAAGTGGTTGAACTACAGGTAGAACATTTTGAATCTCTGCATAAAGTGTTTTTTCAGCATCTTCAACTAACTTAGACTCAACAATCTCACCTGTAGGCGCAGCTTCTTTCGCCAAGATATTCGCAACACGTTTATTCGCAGCAGCCAAAGCAGCAGCTTCAGGCAAACTACGGAAATGATTCACCGCAGTTACACGCTTATCAAAATCAAGAGGTGATTTTGGCGAAAGCGCTTGAACCGCTTGAATCACATCAACAGCAACGCCTTGGTCTTCATATTTCGCACGGTAACGACCTTCAAGGAACGCAACCGCATCTGCCAAAGTCTTGTCGTGGTCTTTTAATACATCACCATAAGCAGCCAAAGCAAGCTTGATCAATTCTTCAATCGAAACATCAAGATTATTTTCAGTGACTAAACGCAAAATACCAATCGCAGAACGACGTAAAGCAAACGGGTCTTTCGAACCTGTCGGCGCTTGACCAATACCGAAAATACCAGTCAGCGTGTCTAAACGATCCGCAAGGGCAATCGTAGTACCAGTTTTAGTTTTTGGTAAAACATCACCCGCAAACTTAGGTAAATATTGCTCACCTAAAGCTTCCGCAACTTCATCATTCTCGCCTTCAATACGTGCATAGTAAGTGCCCGCAATACCTTGAAGTTCTGGGAATTCGCCAACCAATTCAGAAGTTAAATCACACTTTGCAAGAAGTGCTGCTTTTTCAGCATCCGCAGGGTTTGCACCTGTGATAGCAGATAAAGCCACAGCTAATTTGGCAATACGTTCAGATTTATTCCAAAGCGTACCTAACTGTGCTTGGAAAACCATATTGGCGAGTTTTTCTTTACGAGATGCAAGCGGTTGCTTTTGGTCTTGTAAGAAAAAGAATTCAGCATCAGACAAACGAGGGCGTACAACTTTCTCATTGCCTTCAATAATTTGAGTCGGATCTTTAGACTCAATATTTGAAACGGTAATGAAATAAGGCTGTAATTTGTTATCGCTATTCACTAAACAGAAATACTTCTGATTGTCTTGCATCGTCGTGATTAACGCTTCTTGAGGCACAGCAAGGAAACGTTCTTCAAAGCTGGCACGAAGCGCAACAGGCCATTCAACCAATGCGGTTACTTCATCACGAAGGTCGCTTGGAACAATCGCAATCGCATTCACTTCATCAGCAAGTGCTTTAACTTGTTGGTCAATGATTGCTTGGCGTTCTTCAAAATTCGCTACAACTTTTGCAGTGCGAAGCGCATCTAAATAAGCATCCGCATTGGCTAAAGTAATCGCTTCAGGTGCATGGAAACGGTGACCATAAGTCACATTACTTGCTTTATGATCCTGAATGGTAGCATCAACAACATCATTGTCTTTTAACAACACAACCCATTTTACAGGACGTACAAATTCAGTACGGCTTGCCGCAGAACGCATACGTTTTGCAATAGGAAGATTATCTAAAGCAGTTTGTAAAATTTGTGGTAGTAAAACATCAAGACTTTGACCTTTCACATCTTTTAGGTAGCAAACTTTTTCAACTTTACCCGCTTGGAAAGTTGAAACTTGATCCGCAGTAATGCCTTGACCACGCATAAAGCCTTCAAGTGCTTTGGTTGGTTTACCTTCTGGATCATAAGCAGCTTGTACAGCAGGGCCGTCAAAACGTTTTTGAGTATCTGCTTGAGCACCATCTACATTGATAATTTTCAATGCCAAACGACGAGGCGCTGCATAAGCTTCGATAGAATCAAAAGCTAAGCCTGCATCTTTTAAGCCTTTTTCTGTTTCAGCTTGCAATGCGTCGCGTAAAGTTTTTAAGCTTTTTGGAGGAAGCTCTTCACAGCCAAGTTCAAATAAAACTGTATGTTTAGACATTATTTGTTCTCCGCTGATTTTTCTGCTTGAGCCGCTTCTGCTTCAACCTGAGCTTTCAATTGAGCTAAAACTTCATCACGTAAATGTGGTTCTGCCATTGGGAAACCAAGCTTGGCACGAGCAGCCACATAACTTTGCGCAATTGAACGCGCCAAAGTACGTACACGTAAAATATAACGTTGACGTTCAGTCACAGAAATTGCACCACGTGCATCGAGTAAGTTAAAGCAATGAGATGCTTTAATGACTTGTTCATAGGCCGGCAGTGGAAGTTCAGCCTCCATTAAGCGCGTTGCTTCAGCTTCATAGAAATCGAATAATTCAAACATTTTTTCAACGTTGGCATATTCAAAGTTATACGTTGATTGCTCAACTTCGTTTTGATGGAATACATCGCCATAAGTCACAGTACCAAACTGACCTTTGGTCCAAACAAGATCGTAAACAGAATCGACACCTTGTAGGTACATGGCCAAACGTTCAAGACCGTAAGTGATTTCACCTGTTACTGGGTAACATTCAACACCACCGACTTGTTGGAAGTAGGTAAATTGAGTCACTTCCATACCGTTTAACCAAACTTCCCAACCTAAGCCCCATGCACCGAGCGTTGGAGATTCCCAGTTGTCTTCTACGAAACGAATATCGTGAGTAAGGGTATCAATACCAATGGCTTTTAACGAGTCTAGGTAAAGCTGTTGGATATTGTCTGGGTTTGGTTTCAGTACCACTTGGAATTGGTAATAGTGTTGCAAACGGTTTGGGTTTTCGCCATAACGACCGTCTTTAGGACGACGTGATGGTTGAACGTATGCTGCGTTCCAAGTTTCAGGCCCAAGTGCGCGTAAGAATGTTGCAGTGTGGAATGTCCCTGCACCCATTTCCATATCGTAAGGTTGTAAAATGACACAACCTTGTTCAGCCCAGTAGTTTTGTAAGGCAAGAATTAAGCCTTGGAATGTATCAATATGCGATATGGCGCGACTCATGCAGCATCCATTATAAATATAAGAAAAAATTGGTTCTAAGTATAAGGATTTTGCGAGTGAGTGGCAAAGGAGTTATGAGAATATCTTTTATTGTTTTCTATAACTTTGTAACGATGATTTATCAACTAACTCGATCTTAATGGCGGCTCAGGAATACCATTTTGTTTTTTGTTGATGTTATGTTATAACATTTCAATTATAAAAATGATCATTCTATAGGAGAATTAAAATGATGATTTCTCAAAAAATGCTGATGGGGTTACTGTTTAGCAGCGTTTTACTAGCAGGGTGTGGGGATGATGATTCAGATACTCAGCGTTCCGTCACTCAGCCATCCGTTCCTAAAACAGACCATCAAGGACGTTTGGTGATTGCAAATGCTGATACTGAAAGGCCATTACTTTCCATATATGATTTAAATGATAAAAAGAATATCAATACAATCGCACTTACCACCGCACCTGCTACGATATACAGTAGTCCACAATCGCGTTTTGCTGTCTTATTAAGCCGTAATGAAGGTGTTGTTCAGTTTGCAGATAGTGGTATTTTCCTTAAAGATAATCAATTGCAGATCAATACGCCTAATTTACTGACCTATCAGTTTAAAGGCGCTAAACCTACACATTTCCGTAGTTTTAATGGGCAAGCTGCAATTTTTTATGATGGTAACGATACAGAAACGTCTAAATTTGACTATTTCAATGATCTTGCCATTGAGAAACAGTCAATTGCTACTCAGCAACTGCCTGTAAAACATCATGGTGTTGCAGAGCCTCGTGGGAATTATGTTTTAAGTACATATTTACCCAAAGATTCTAATCTTTTAAGTATGGTCAAAAGCTATGAATTGCATGGAGACCATTTTCATGAAGAACAAACTTTGCTTAATCCATGTGATAAGTTGCATGGTGCAGGATCGATTGCAAATTATACGGCTTTTGGATGTCTAGATGGCGTATTGGTGGTTGAGCAAAAGGGCAATACATTTACCGATAAAAAAATTCCAATTGATCAACGTATTACAACTATCGTTGGACATGAAAAGTTAAATCAATTGGTTGGATTTGCGACAGGCACAGGGGATATGTTTATCATTGACCCTAAAAATTTAAATGCAATGAATTTTGACTGGGCTAAAGGCGCAACACAAAGTGATGGAGTCACCCCAGTTAAGCGTTTACAGCATGTGATGAATGCGGTTGGAAAATATTTTGTTATTTTAGATAGCGTAGGAACATTGCATATCATCGATACAACACATTGGAGTGTGGTTGGGAAGCTGAATGTTATTGAAAATCCAGTCGCTACTGAGTTAGCCAAAAGCCGTTTGGTGGTCAATGCAGCCTCTGAAAGCATTTTTATCAATGATACAAAAGCAAAGAAAATTCTTGAAATAGATTTGAAAACGCCAAAAATTGTACAAAGTATTCAATTGACGGATGTCCCAAATGCATTTACTTGGGTAGGTAACCCAAGCAGGTAAAATAACTTTGTTGAGTTAAATGATGATTTAAAAACCTATGAATTTTCGTAGGTTTTTATTTTATTACTTGTTTTTATTGGCTGGTCTTTATTGTTTAGCCTGAATAGGACGTGAAAATAATTTTAAACCCGACCAATAACAACAACCGACCAACACCGCAATCACATAAAAATACCATGTTGAAACCCATTCCAATATTGAAGTGGGAAGCGAGCCAATAAAAACCAAATAACCGATGATCGTGACTATGAGCCACATCAGCACTGAACCCATCACAATCGTAAAAAAGTTGAGCCAGTTTTTCCGTGCTAACCACATTGAAAAAACATAAGCAATTGGAACAGTCAGAACACAATAAACCATATAAATCAGCAGGCTAATACCACCTACGGTAAGTAAAGACTGTAAATTAAATTCATGATTTATAAAAATAAATAGAATAGCGAGTAAAAGCTGAATCAGGATGGGTGCAAAAAATAAGGCTTTTAAAATGGTTTTGTTATTATATTGACTCATGATCCAAAACAACGAAAGGATTTGAAGATGAATAAAGCATGCATGATAACCATTATTTTATCTACAGTTATTTATTCCACATTTGCCTATGCAGGTGATCAAAATACCTCAGATGATGCCTATAGTCGATGCGTAGATCAGACCATTGAAAAGTGGGAGTTGGGAGGTATCAATAATGCTGTTGTGGAGTCATGTAGTAACCAAACCAAGGTTATCTATGAAAAGCAAATCGTAAAATTGTTAGATCAAATTAAACAGCAAAGTGCAAAATACCAACAGCCTGAACGCTATAAAGACATCATGAAATCACAACAGCTTTGGAAAAGTTATGTTGACCAAGAATGTAGCAATGCTGGTGCCTATATTGGGTCACCAATGTATGGGTTTTGCCCGATGACCGAATATGGAAAAAGAGTGGAACAGCTACAAGAGTATGCAGGTAATTGAAAAATAAATTAATTTAAAATACTTATCTAGCTCAGCACAAATACTCATCAAACTAAGATAGATAATAAATGCATCTTATAAGCACAACATCGTATAATTGCGCACTTCAAAAGTGCAAAAGCGAAGGATTGTCGTGTTCCATACGCAACTTGAATGGTTAAATACCTTAAAGCCTAATTTTAAAGTTTTACCGCTAAAAGATCGCTTAGTCTGTGGTATTGGGGCCTTAATTGGTTTGGCAATATCATCGCTGATCAGTTGGTATGTGCTTGGCGATTTCAACGCATGGTACATTGCACCAATGGGTGCTTCATCTGTACTGTTATTTGCAGTACCCGCTAGTCCATTGGCACAACCATGGAATATGGTGGTTGGCAATACCATTGCAGGAATCATTGGTGTGACCTGTGGTATGTATATTCCCAATCTAACCGAAGCGTTTAGTGTTGCGGTTGCATTGGCCATTTTTCTCATGATGACCACAGATTCATTGCATCCACCGAGTGGGGCAGTCGCAATTACAGCAGTATTAGGTGGAGAATCTGTTCATCAACTGGGTTATTACTTCATTTTTTATCCAGTGCTTTTAAACTCAGTATTACTTTTAGTGATTGCAATTATTTTCAACCGTTTATTGGGCAAACAATATCCACAAGTTGCTCAATTGAATACACGTTCTAAAGATCCAACGCCTACGCAAAAAGTCACGATTCAACCGCAAGATATTCAGGAAGTTTTAGAGCATCAAACAGAACTACTCGATATTAGTGAATATGACTTACAGAAAATTATTTTAGAGGCGCAAGAAAAAGCCAATGCTCGAGCTGTGAGTCAATATCTTTGCCAAGATATTATGACCAAGGACGTGATTTGCCTACAAGAACAAGAAGATATTCAGAATGCATTGGAAAAATTTAAACATGTGAATTTGATGAGCCTCCCCGTGATCAATAAAGAGCATCAATTGGTGGGTACATTGGCACTTTATGAAGTGGTGGAATGGTTTAAACGTACCGCGGATCCGAGAGCTCCATGGGAACATTTAGTGAAGCAAATTATGGATCGTAAGGTGGTGACGGTACAACCGACTCAACCGATACAAGATTTAGTGCCTTATTTCGTGGAGCGTTCCTTCAACTACATTCCTGTGGTGGAAAATCAAAAGCTGGTTGGGATTATCAGTCGAGCAGATATGATAGCTGTGATGCAACAGCAACTTAATCGTGTTACACATCCAAATTAATGGTTTGATTGGGCTTTTATTATCAGACAAAAAAGCATAAAAAAAGCTACGTCAGTTTGGGGGAACTGGCGTAGCGGAAAAAGAAAATCTAAATTGGTATTAAATCAATTATCTTGATCTTTCATCAACAATCGTACGAACTTGATGCTGATAGCCCTGTGGGCTGTCTAGTCTAAGCTCTTGTTTTGGGATAAGTAACCAAAGTACCAAATACACAATAATCCCAGGGAAAGCGGCACTTAAACACGATACCAAAACAAAGATGATACGTAGCAATGTGACATTCCAACCAAAACGTTCAGCAATACCGCCCATTACACCGGCGATCATGTTATGTCGGCTAGAACGATATAAACCAGAATTGGCCATCAAAGTCTCCTTTAGCATTTAAAAAGATACAACATGAATTTGTCATATAACTATTAAATGGTGATAGTGTGAATTTATTAAAGGGTAATCCGCAGATTATTTGTAAATATTGTGTAAACTTTTGTAGATTCAGCATCTTGCATAAAATATGGGTCGATTTATCTGTACTGTACTTTTTTATACTTTTGTAAAAAATAGTTTGAGATCATTCCGTGAATCGAAACAACACAATACTATACTGATATTCACAATCAAAATTTGATATGTATTTACTCAGCATAATGTGGTTTTGGATTCATGTACTTAAATTTAAATAAAGTAGGATTTTTTCGAATACTGAGCATGAGTATTTGTCTAGGGTTAGTTGCTTGCGATTCACAAGACTCTATAGATCAAGAACATACTGCGGATAGTCAAAATTCATTAAGTAAAGTTGAATCAGAAAGCCCATCACAACGTGCAAATTCAGCAAAAAGACTGACCGAAGTTGCAGGGCAAGCCACATTACCCGCTGCTTCAGAACTTAAAGGTGTAGATCAGCAGACACCGTTATCTGCAAAAGCAGAGTCATTCGTAGGGCGTTATCATACCCAAATTAGTTGTGCAGATCGTTTCGTCAATTGTGAAAAAGGCAATGCTGAATTTATTATCAATCTACTGCCCGATGGAACAGCACATCGCAATATTGTGTATATGGGAAAAATGACTTATGAGAATAATGAAATAAAGCCAAATCGCTCATATCAAAAAAATACATGGGTTTATGATGATGTGAATCATCAGATTGTGATCAATCGTATAGAAGGCATACAATTTTTCTATAAAGTGAATGTTGATGGTAATTTAGTCATGGATTTAGATAGAATTTTAAATAGTAGCGAAAGCAATCGACTTTATTTCAATCAAAATAATCCTGCACCAGAAAAAGCCTATGTTCTTACAAAGTTGAACAATTAAATCGTATAGATTGCATGATTAAAAATTAAACATGACATTAGAGATAACGTCAGTTCGGGATAAACTTTGATGTAAGTTATTGAAAAGATAGATCAGGCACAGCGGAGTCTTACCGGTTAAAAGTCAAATGCAAGGATTAACCTTCGGTTCGACCTGAGAGGTATTACCTCGCAAGGCTTTCGGGAAAAGTAGGCAAAACCATTTGTCAGTCGCCAACTCGACAGATACCATCATGTATCTAATATCTTGCAAAAACAGTATATTTCAGATGTAGTCCTGCCTCAAACAATGCGACTGACGTTTCCGCGTATCAGATAGTTGGGAACATATTTTATCTCGAACTCAGGT
Source organism: Acinetobacter sp. P8-3-8 (assembly GCF_000214135.1). GTDB lineage: Bacteria > Pseudomonadota > Gammaproteobacteria > Pseudomonadales > Moraxellaceae > Acinetobacter. The sequence goes on along the minus strand of NZ_AFIE01000011.1, from coordinate 24,780 downwards.
TAGAGATACTATTAGATAGAGTCGTGAGCTTAGATCGTATTTTAGTTCACGACTAATTGGATGAGTATTTTATATCCTTGTTATTGAACATAATATAAGAACATTTAAACTATTTCACTTCATCTGAAAATCTAAGAATTATAAAAAACAATTAAAAATGAATAAATTATGGTTTTTTATTGGCTTCGATAAATCATTGGTTTCTAGTGCTAGTATCAATCCAATTTTACTCACGTGATTTTACTGTATGCAAAATCAGACGCCTGAAAAGGCAAGTACTTCAATATTGACACTGGCTGCGTTGGGTGTAGTTTTTGGTGATATTGGAACGAGTCCACTCTATGCACTCAAAGAAAGTTTTCATGCAACACATGGTATGCCGATTAACGAAATCAATATTTTAGGGATTCTCTCATTAATTTTTTGGACGATTACGCTCATCGTTTCATTGAAATACGTCTTGGTGATCATGCGGGCGGACAATAATGGTGAAGGGGGGATCATGGCATTATTGGCTTTGAACCTTCGTCAAAACGGATTATCCAGAAGAACAAAACTAATCATTACTGCTTTAGGCTTTATTGGTGCATCTTTATTTTTCGGGGATGGAATCATTACTCCAGCAATGTCAGTATTGTCTGCTGTTGAAGGTTTATCTGTTGCTACACCGACATTATCAAAATTTATTTTACCGATTAGCATTGGTATTTTAACAGCCTTGTTCTTGGTACAAAGACATGGCTCAGCCATCATGGGGAAATTTTTTGGCCCGATTACGTTAGTATGGTTTCTAACCATAGGCGGTTTAGGAGTGCTGAGTATTATTCAAAGTCCTTCAATTTTGGCCTTTTTGAGCCCGCATTGGGGAATTTCGTTTATTCTCACCAATCCAATGATTTCGTTCTTTGTGATGGGCGCGGTTGTCCTTACTGTCACAGGTGGCGAAGCACTTTATGCCGATATGGGGCATTTTGGTGTATTACCAATTCGCCTAGGTTGGTTTCTGATTGTTCTTCCTTGTTTGGTTTTGAATTATGCAGGACAGGGGGCTTTACTTCTTAGAGATCCTTCGGCGATTTCTAACCCATTTTATTTACTGGTTCCGTCATTGTTGCTTTATCCAATGATTGTACTGGCTACTGCTGCCGCTGTTATTGCATCACAAGCGCTGATCAGTGGTGTGTTTTCAATGGCAAAGCAAGCGATTCAATTGGGATATTTACCACGGTTAACTGTATTGCATACTTCTGAGTCAGAAGTCGGACAGATTTATATTCCGTTATTAAATTGGTTATTATTCATTTCTATTATTGTGGTGGTTTTACTGTTTAAAACCAGTAGTCATTTGGCTGGTGCATATGGATTAGCGGTAACGGTCACCATGTTCTGCGACACGCTCTTGGTTGGGTTCTTGGCCTATAGTTATTGGAAATGGAAGACATGGAAGCTGGTGTTGTTTATTGTCCCATTCATTTTAATTGATTTAGTGCTTTTAAGCTCAAACCTACTTAAATTCTTTATTGGCGGATGGATGCCTGTATTAGTTGCGACAGTGGTCTTTACTTTGATGGTCATTTGGAAGAATGGTAAGACAACATTACAAGCTAAATTACAGAGTGACACTTTACAGTTAGAGATGTTTATTCAGTATTTGGGTGATGAGGTAAATAGAGTCGTAGGAACGGCGGTATTCCTGACAGGATCACCAAATGTGGTGCCTCATGCACTACTACATAATTTAAAACACAATAAAATTCTGCATGAACGGAACATATTGGTTACTGTTGATGTTCAAGACATCCCTTATGTGCCGAGTGAAGCAAGATATGATGTAGAAATACTCGATAAAAATTTCTATCGTATTCACTTGAAATATGGTTTTAAAGAACAGCCAAATATTCCAGCTGTACTGGAAACAATTTTCAATGCATACGGTTTTGAATTTAATTTGATGGAAATCAGTTTCTTTGTTTCACGTGAACGAGTTGTTTCTAAGCAGCAAACACTTTTAGCAAAATGGAAAGAGCAGGTATTTTCGACAATGCATAAAAATACCAGTCCAATTAGTGATTTTTATCAGATTCCTTCAAACAGGGTTGTTGAGATTGGTAGTCAAATCGAAATTTAAATAACGTTCTCATCAAAGTTAGAAGTCGGAGTGGATACTCCGACTTTTTTTGATATTCAATAAGTGTTGATGATGGGCGATATGAAGTTTGTTTTAATGCTTGTATATCAATACGTAAAGCGATTTGAACGATGTGGTGGGTTGTGTGGGGTTCGAACCCACGACCAATAGATTAAGAGTCTACTGCTCTCCCAACTGAGCTAACAACCCGCAACAGACATTCAAAAATCATTTAAACATGTATGAGAAGTAGCAAAATTTTGAGAATGGTGAATCATCTAAAACAGATGTTTGGTCTTCTTTAGAACGTTTACAGATGTGCTTTCTATAATCGGTATTATAGTCTTAATTAGATAACACAGAAAGTTAGATTATTTAGAAAGAAACTTTGACAATCAGAATTTGAGAATAACAATGAATGGTGGGTCGTCCGCGATTCGAACGCGGGACCAACGGATTAAAAGTCCGCTGCTCTACCAGCTGAGCTAACGACCCTGAGCGAGGTATAACGAAAAAATATTCGTTGAAGTTTTTAGAAAAGGGATTTTCTTAAAACATTCGACCTGAGCAGGTATGTAAAATTAGATTTTACAAAGAGATGGTGGGTCGTCCGCGATTCGAACGCGGGACCAACGGATTAAAAGTCCGCTGCTCTACCAGCTGAGCTAACGACCCATCAAGGAATCAAAATAAGTGGTGGGTCGTCCGCGATTCGAACGCGGGACCAACGGATTAAAAGTCCGCTGCTCTACCAGCTGAGCTAACGACCCACATATATTTAAGTTTTCACTTAAATATGCAGTGCAAAATGAATTTTAACACTACTTTGTTTTGATGGAGCGTATTTTAGCAAGTTATTGATAGAGCGCAAGCAAAAATTAATAAAGTTTGCAACGTTCGGTTATAAATAACACAAATTTAGCCATTTCACAGGAGAAATGGCTTGAATTTGACTTAGAAACGATATTGATATGCTTCGATATTAGCAATAATCTCTGCATTTACATCACAATAAGCTGTTTTGCTAGGCAGTAAAACCAATAAACGATCAGATGTTTTTTTCGGATCGAACGCTTGTTCTTTCAGTTTATTCTTCTGATATTTAAAGGTTCCCGTAGTTTCAACAGTTTGTTGTACACGTAAAAAAACGGGTACAGCATAAGCAGGGAGGTGTTTTCTAAACTCAACCACCATTTGCGCTAAGTCCTCATTGTTTAGGCATTCACCCTCATGTAGTGTGATTGCCGCCATACCCGCACGACCATTGGTATTTGGGATCTCAACGCCATAAACCACGGCCTCGGTGATTTTAGGGTATTCACTAACAATGTTTTCAACTTCCGTGGTCGATACATTTTCACCTTTCCAGCGGAAAGTATCACCTAAACGATCTATAAATTGTGCGTGGCGAAAACCAATATCTCGTACCAAATCACCCGTGATAAAATAAGAATCTCCTTTTTGGAAGACATCTTTCATAATCACGGATTTATTTTTTTCAGGATCTGTATAGCCATCGAAAGGGGAGCGACTGGTAATTTTTCCAATCAGTAGGCCGACTTCACCTTTTTTAACTTTGCAACAATTGCCTTTTTGATCACGGATTGCTTCATTTTTATCTTTATCAAATTGAATAATCGCATACGGTGTTGGAGAGAAACCAACAGTATTGTCAAAGTTGAAAATATTGCTGAAGCCTACATTGCCTTCACTTGATGCATAGAGTTCTAAAATTTCTTTTACACCAAAACGTTGTTTGAATTTGCCCCAAATATTTGGGCGCATACCATTTCCAATCATTTTGGTGACACGGTGAGAACGGTCTAACTCAGATGGCGGGGCATCAATCAAATAACGGCATAATTCGCCGACATAACCAATGGCAGATGCATCGAATTTTTTAACATCAGACCAGAAAGAGGATGTAGAGAATTTACGACGAATCGCAAGTGCTGAACCACCAGCGATGACACCACACCAGCAAACCACCATGCCTGTTGCATGGTAAAGCGGTAGGGTGCAATACATTACATCATCTTCGCCTAAGTTTAAAATATGACCATACGTTCCATAAGCGAGCGTCCAACGGCTGTTGGTGAAGATTACGGCTTTAGGTAAACCTGTTGTTCCAGACGTATAAATATAAAATAAACCATCTTTCCCTTTTACGCTGTGGGTCGTTGATGGATTAAATTTAGGGAATTGATCAATTTGTTCAGCAAGGTTAATAAAGCCTTGAGGTGCAGTACCTGGTTGTTTAAATGTATCTTGGTCTGCAAACCAATGGAAACGATCTGGGGCAATGTTTAAGTCTTGGCGAATTTCATCAATTGCTGCACGGCATTCTTCACCAGCGATAATTGCGACAGGATTTACCAAGTTAATGCTATGCGTTAGCACTTTGCCCGTTTGTGAAGTATTGACCAATGCGGTAGTCACACCAATTTTTGCTAGTGCAACAACAGAAGCAATCAATTCTGGGCGATTTTCGATCATTACGGTGATCACATCGCCTTTCTTGATTCCTTTTGATAAATAGAAATGAGCAATTTGGTTTGCCCAATTGTTGAGTTCTTGATAACTATAACGTTGGTTTTCAAATAACAGCGCGTCTCCATACGGATTGTGTTTTACAGCACGTTCAAAAGCTAAACCTAGGCCTGTTGGTGTTTTTGGCGTTCTGATATACGCTTGTTTAAGACCTGTCAGTATATTGGGAAGTTTGCTTATTAACTGTGGTAAGCGTTCTGCTACATCTGCAAATCCGATGAGATCGGTCTGTGTTGTTTGACTCATATCAATCCTATTTATTTTTCGTAATCCGATACAATTTTTAGAGCATCATAAACTTAATATGTTTATTTCATATTTTGAGCTCAAACAAAATATGGAAATAAAGTAATCCAATTTACATATGTCTTTTTAATGGTTTTGGTCTAGTGCAATCAACCTAATCTGACAAATGTATTTATAATTCTTCTAAAATAACAAAAAAACCTAGCCATCGAAATGACTAGGTTTTCTTTTCTCGCTATATTTTATGCAAATAATAGCCAGTTATTCTGCCGTTGGTGGCGTCGTTTTCTTTGGCGGACGTCCACGTGGGCGACGAGGACGAGCAGGTTTTTCATCAGTTGAAACTTCTGACTCGTCTTTATTGCTTGCTTTTTCCTTTGACGCTGTGTCCAAAGCTAAAGACTGTTGAGTTTCTTCACTTTGATTTGAACTAGACGCTTCAGATTGAACCTCTACTTCAGGTTGAGCCTCAACGACTGCTACTGTTTCTTTAACCTCAACAGTTTCAACAGCTGCTTCACGTACTTCCGCAGTTGTTTGAGTTGCTGTATCTAGGATAACAGTTTCAGTTGGTGCTTCAGTTACAGTACTTTCAACTGATCCTTCTGCTTCACTTTCATTCGTCACTTCAACAACAGGTTGTGCTTGAGCTTGATGATTCTCAAGTTCAGCCTGATGTTCTTGCTTTGCTTGAACCGCTGCTTGTTTGGCTAAACGACGACGTTCACGCGGATCATTGGCAACCCGTAGATCATTCACAGCTTTAGGCGGTGTCAAATCTAGCATTTCTGCTGGTTGTGCTTCATGAGCAGCTTTAGTGATTGCAACATCACGTGTTACAGGCTTCTTCTCTTGCACTTCAGGGTTTGCAGCAACAATTAACGTTGCAGCATATTCTTCGGTGAATTTAAGCAATGCACGGTTAAATGTTGGAATTAAACCGAATTGCTCGATCAGCACTGCACAATCATCACCATAAACAGCACGGATTAATGTTCCTACTGTGTACTGATTTAAAGTCGGTACTTGTGATGGTGTGATTTTCGGTGCTGTTTTCGCTTGAGCGACATTGCGTTGATCACGGCGTTTTTGACGCGGATCATTGCTCGCACGTCGAACTGGCTCTTGAGCATCTACAGTTGTTTCAGCGACAACAGCTTCATTTTTCGCTTCAACAACAGCTGGTGTAGTTGCTTCAACTGGTTTATCCGTTTTAGCTTCTACTGGTGCAGGCTTTTTCGTTTTCACAGGTGCTTTAGGCTGTTGTTGATTCAGCGCTAAAATTTCACTTTGTGCTTGATCAACATTTACAACCAATGCTGTTGTTAATGGCGCAGGTTGTGGCGCATCAATCACTTCAACTTTAAGTTGTTTTTCTGATGGCGCTTTGCTGAGCTCAGATGCTGCGTTTGTATTTGCAGGTTGTTGTTCATCATTAAACACGCTGTGATCGCGATGGCGATTTGGGCGGTTTGGTCGTTGATTGTTGTGACGATCACGACGAGGAACAGATTGCTCTGCATTTACTTCAGGTTGTTGATCATGTTGCTGACGCTGTTTTTGTTGACGGCGTTGATCACGTTGTTCCTGACGCTGTTCTTGGCGTTGCTCTTGATGTGATACTTGAACAACTTCTTCAATCATCTGATTTTGTTCAGTTGATTGCTCACGTGGCTCTTTGTGCTTATTGCGCTTTTTATTGTTGTTATTATTACGTTGTGTTTTTTCTTCTTTCTCTGCTGACTTTTCATATTCACGCTGTTCTTGTTTTTGAACAGGGTTTTGTGAAAGGTAAGCATTGGTTTCAGGAACAACGCGCGCTTCAATCGCTTGAGCAGTATTTACTTGGCCAAATTGACCACGGCTGACTGCACCACCATTGATCATTTGTTCAATCGCTGCAGCTGCATTGTTTGCAGAACGTGATTGATCAACTGTCGCTGCTTGCTTTTGTACAAACAAGTTTTCTAACCAAGCACATGGGCTTGATGATGCTTGCGCAACTTGAGCTTGAACATTAGCTGGTTTAGCTTGCTGTTGTTGGTTTTGTTGTTTTCTTTGTGGCTTGTTGTTTTGAGCAGGAGTGCCTGCGTGTTGCGTTGGTTCTTCTTCCAAATGCCATTCAGAAGATTCATAACCCAATTCTTTTTCACTTGAACGTGTCGCTTCGGTACGTTCATAGCTTGTCGGTGCAAAACCTTCTGGGTTATACGAAATTTCGTAATGTGGTGTTTCTAAATGTGGATGTGGCAATACAGTCACACGTACATTTGAAGTTTGTTCCAAGTAAACAAGGCTGTGACGCTTTTCATTCAATAAGAATGCTGCGATTTCTACAGGAACTTCGACTTGAACTTCACCATGACGTTCGCGAAGAGCAATTTCTTCCACTTTACGCATGATTGAAAGTGATAAAGAGCGTAAGTCACGAACCATACCTGTGCCATGACAGCGAGGGCAGACATAACCTGTTGCTTCTTCTAAAGATGGACGTAAGCGTTGACGGCTCATTTCCATTAAACCAAAGCGAGACAATTGTCCAAACTGGATACGTGCACGGTCACTTTGAGTTGATTCACGAAGTTTTGCTTCAACCATACGTTGATTGCGTTCTTTGGTCATGTCGATGAAGTCGATCACGACTAAACCGCCAATATCACGTAAACGAAGTTGACGTGAAATCTCTTCTGCAGCTTCTAAGTTGGTGCTTAGTGCAGTTTCTTCTACATCGTGACCACGGGTAGATTTTGCAGAGTTAATATCAATTGAAACCAAAGCTTCAGTTTGGTCAATGACAATAGAGCCACCAGAAGGAAGTTTTACTTCACGCTCATAAGCAGTTTGAATTTGGCTTTCGATACCAAAATGAGCAAAAAGTGGTTCATTTAAAGTATAGGTTTTAAGCTTATCTACTTGATTCGGCATCACTGCTTTTACGAAGTTATAAGCTTCGTTATAAGCTTGTTCAGAATCGATGAGAATTTCAGTCACGTCATCACGTAAATAATCACGGATTGCACGAGTCACGACACCCGCTTCTTGATGAACTAGCATTGGTGATGGACCAGAACTTGCAGTGCTTTGGATTTGTGCCCAAAGATCTAACAAATGCTGTAAATCAAGTTGTAATTCTTCTTGAGAGCGACCGATACCCGCAGTACGTACAATAACGCTCATACCGCGTGGCGTATTTAATGAAGCCAACATTTCTTTCAATTCTTCACGAACTGAGCCAGAAATTTGACGACTAATACCACCACCCTTAGGGTTGTTTGGCATGAGGACTAAATAACGACCTGCTAAAGAAATATAAGTTGAAAGGGCAGCGCCTTTATTCCCACGCTCTTCTTTTTCAACTTGAACTAAAAGTTCAGTCCCTTCTGTGATTAACTCACGGATATTCGAAGTTTGACGAGGGTCAGCTTTATAATAAGTATTGGCAATTTCTCGCATCGACAAGAAACCTTGACGACCTGCTCCATATTCTACAAATACTGCTTCTAACGAAGGTTCAACACGGGTAACGTGACCTTTGTAGATATTGGCTTTCTTTTGCTCACGAGTACGATTTTCTAAGTCAAAATCGTAAAGGCGGTGACCAGTGATGAGTGCAACGCGAACTTCTTCGGCATGTGTTGCATTGATCAACATACGTTTCATGGGTGTAACACCTAGTAGTGATTCACACCAACAACTCGCTATCTATTTAAGTGAAGCGACATCTATAAAGTTTGGATCAATCTTCAAAGCATGGATACATCTACATGTTTTGAGCATTTACCAACCTGTTTTTCAAAAGGTTTGGATTCGATACCTATTGATGTTGCAATACTTCTTTAATCTTTGCACAATTAAAGTTTTGAGCTTTTCACTGGCACTGAAAGTGGTGCATTGGATGACTTATTTTGTTCGTCTTTCACTGTCATATTGCTCGAAGATCAACTCTACTCATGGGTAAGAGCGTCTTGATACGGAATGATCATCGTATCTTTACAAACTATGCAGTTCCAATGCCTCAAACACTTATGTCCTGAATAATACTCTAAAGCGACTTGTTTGGCGTGTATCAGTTTATGTTTAAAAACCAACGTCTAGGTTGGCGACATATATTTTTAAACAAACCGATTTCTGTACTTTAAGTACAATTAAACGCAACAGTTTGTCTTTTTGCCGATATAATAAAGCCTTCGGCGTCGGCATATTCTTTTGGGACCTTTCCGAGCTGGTGGTGAACTTTTACGATGTATTTTGCTTTCCAAGTTTTTGAAAAGCTCACAGTAAATTTCACTTACGGCGGTATCCGTGCGCTGACTATAGCAAACCTTGCATCATCTGCCTATGGGCTATACGCTTATTTTGTATGAAAAGCATAGTCCAAATGATCAGTTTTTAATCAAATTTTCGTTTTTTATTGGATCACGTAACTGTATGAATTCTACGCAACAATGGCAAAGTGTAACTTGGTTTGAAGTCGACGAGCACCAAGAAGGCCAACGTATCGATAACTTCTTATTTACGCGTTTAAAAGGCGTACCTAAAAGTCGTATTTATCGTTTGATTCGTGAAGGTCAAGTTCGGGTCAATAAAAAGCGCATTAAGGCTGAAACCAAACTGGCGATTGGTGACCAAATTCGTGTTGCACCGATTCGTTTTGAGCAAAAGGATGAAAGTGCGCCAGTATCCGATAAGGTTGCTCAAAGCTTACTGAGTCGTGTGGTCTATGAAGATGAAGGCTTAATGGTGGTCAATAAACCTTCTGGAATCGCAGTACATGGTGGTAGCGGTGTGGCTTATGGTCTAATCGAAGGTTTGCGTGCTGCTACAGGTAAAAAATATCTAGAACTGATTCATCGTATTGACCGTGATACTTCTGGTTTGGTGATGATCAGTAAAAAACGTAGTGTTTTAAAAACGCTACAAGATTTATTGCGTGAACATAAAATCCGTAAAACCTATGCTGCTATTGTGAAAGGGCAAGTCAGTTTGGATGACCAACTTATTGATCAACCTTTATTGCGTTATGAATTGGCCAATGGTGAACGACGTGTTCGTGTGTCAAAAGATGGTAAAGAATCTAAGACACAATGGAAAGTCGCCGAGCGTTTTATGCATGCAACTTTGGTTTATGCATCACCGCTTTCAGGTCGTACGCATCAAATTCGTGTGCATGGGTTAAGTATCGGTCATCCGCTTGTAGGTGATGATAAATATGGGCATGAAACTGAATATAGAGGACCAAATCCACGTCGTTTATGTTTACATGCAATGCGTTTAGATATTCCTGGTTATCAGACGATTGAAGCACCTTTACCTGAGGATATGCAGAGTTTGGTGGCGCAGTTAAGGGCGCAGAAGAAGGATTAATTTGTGTTTTAAAATGTAATGAACTAGCACGACGGAGTCTTTTCAATTGAGCTTTAATGATTGGAAATAACCTTCGGTTCGACCTACTTTTGTTTCGGCAAAAGTAGGCAAAACCATTGTCATCCGCAGAACTCGTTCACTACTGTTTTTTGATTGATATTTCGCAAAAACATTATTTATTTGATTTAGCCCTGTCTCGAACAATTGCGGATGACGTTTCCGCGTATCAGATTTAGCTTTGAATAAGATGTTTAAGCATGATTGAACTAAGGGTGAAATATGCAAAAGCCTGTAGAACTGATTGTCTTTGATTGGGATGGAACATTATTTGACTCTGTGGGACAAATCGTAGCGAGTTTATTGTTTGCTGCAGAACAGTTCCAGCAACCGTTAACACCTGAAGCTGCAAAAAGTATTATTGGATTAGGGCTACCAGAAGTCGCCCAGGTTTTATTTCCAAATGTTCCTGAATTACATAAGGATATTCTAAAATGCTATGGCGATCACTATGTTGAACATTCAAAAGGTGATCAGTGGTTTTCAGGCATTGCAGATATGTTGTATGGTTTAAAAAATCAAAACATTAAGCTTGCTGTGGCAACAGGGAAAAGTCGTCGAGGTTTAGATCGTGTATTGGGTCAAACCAATAGCCGTGATTTATTTGAAATTACCCGAGCGGCCAGTGAAACTAAATCGAAACCTGATCCACTCATGCTTGCAGAAATATTAGATTTTACAGGTGTAAAGGCTGAACGTGCGATTATGGTTGGTGATACATCTTATGATTTAGAAATGGCGCAAAATATTGCCATGCCACGTGTCGGCGTGAGTTATGGTGTGCACAGTGTTGATGTGTTGCAACGTTTTAATCCATTAAGTATTGCCCATGATGTAAATGCTTTGCACCAGTTTTTAAATGCTCAGGTCAATAAAACTGAGGTGGCTTAAACCTTTACAAGGCGTATACGGATATACGTCTCAATGAAAATTTAATTCAATCGAATCGTCGCAACATAATAAGAATATAGCCTATGAGCCGTTCTATTCGCCTACTCAATTTATTACAACTTTTACGTGAACAACGTTATCCGATTACGGCACAACATTTAGCTGAGCATTTAGAAATAAGTGTGCGGAGTGTTTATCGAGATATTGAGAGTTTACGTGAGCAAGGTGTGAATATTGAGGGGAGTGCAGGACTCGGATTTCAACTGAAAGAGAACTTTCTCTTGCCGCCAATGAGTCTGAATGAAACTGAAGTTGAAGCTGTTTATTTGGCATTGCAGTGGGCGAAGTCAATACCAGATGATGCCTTACAACACGCTTCCCATTCCGTATTGTCCAAACTTAAAGCGGTGTTGCCACAGCAAAAACAAGCCTTTTTAAATAATACCTATTTGAGATCAATTCATTCTTGGGTCGCTGTGGATCAGTCGATTGTGCAGCAAGTTCGTCTTGCCATTCGTATGCAAGTTAAGTTGAAAATTGATTATATAGATGAACAGCAGCAGGTTTCCGCACGACAATTATGGCCATTTGCATTGGGCTATTTTAATGACAAAATGTTGGTGGCTGCATGGTGTGAATTGCGTGAAGATTTTCGTAATTTTCGCTTGGATCGAATCCAGAAATTAGAATTAACAGAGCAACATTATCCGCAATTCAAACGTCATCTTTATGAGCAATGGTGTCAAAAAGAAAACGTGAAAGCGGTAACAACGTTAGAAAAAGAATACACTACTGACAAAAGCTGACACAGCATCCCCCTACACTCGATTGAGAACAAAACAACAGAGGGTAAAACAATGGCTTTAATATTATATACAAATACGCAATCTCGTGGTGTCGTCGTAGATTGGTTGCTTTTAGATCTTGGGATTGAAATTGAACACAAAGAAGTGGCTTATGGCACGGAAATGAAGTCACCAGAATTTTTAAAATTAAATCCTTTTGGCAAAGTCCCAGTTTTAGTTGATGACGAAGTGGTGATTTATGAACTTGATGCAATATGCGCTTATTTAGCGGATAAGTTTTTTGAAAAGGGTTTAGCCCCTGCACTCGACGATCCTAAACGTGGTTTATATTACCGTTGGTTGTTCTTTGGTGCAGGGCCTTTGGCTGCTTCATCAGATAATGAATATCTAAATGTCAAAGTGACAGCAGAGCAAAAAATGCATGTGGGTTATGGTGACTATGCCGATGTGTATAACGCTTTGATTCAAGGTTTAGAACAAGCTTCACCTTATTTATGTGGTGAACAGTTTACAGGTGCAGATATCAGTGTCGGGGCGATGATTTTATGGCAATTGAAAATGGGTAAACTTCAATCACATCCAGCTATTGAGCGTTATGTCGCTGCATTACAACAACGTGAAAGTTTGCAAAAACATCAGGCAATTTTTGCATCATAATTAAAGTTTGCATTTTTAACGTTTGCATTAGCATCTAAAACTGAAGATAAGTTGCTGGTCTAAGTGACTTATCTTTCGTTTTATTTATTAACTTGAGTTCGAGATAAGATATGTTCCCAACTATATGATACGCGGAAACGTCAGTCGCATTGTTCGAGGTAGGGCTACATCTGTAATATACTGTTTTTGCGATATATTAGGTACTTGATAGTATCTGTCGAGTTGGCGACTGACAAATGGTTTTGCCTACTTTTCCCGAAAGAAAAGTAGGTCGAACCGAAGGTTAATCCTTGCATTTGACTTTTAAATGGTAAGACTCCGCTGTGCCTGATCTATCTTTTCAATAACTTACATCAAAATCTATCCCGAACTGACGTTAATTATAGTACGTTGGTATTATGCTGATATTCAAGATAATTTAATTATTGTTAAACGTTAAGTCATAATAAAACTGGCTGCGACATTGATACAGATTGCGAGAATTGTTGTATTAAAACCGTACGCTAAAAGAATATGTAAAATATTTAAAACACGCATAGAACGAGAGGTAATGGATACATCTGCCGTTTGTGCAGAAGTTCCAATCACATAACTAAAATAAATAAACTCAGGATAGGTTGGTTCTGCTGTTTTGGGAAAGTCTAAACCACCATCATCTCGCTTTGCCACAGCCAAGTAAAAGTCATGTGCATAGTGAATTGCAAATACGGTATGCATAAATAACCATGCAAAAATAATGGTTAAAATTGAAAGTGCTAAATGACCGTATTTGACCATCGTGATATTGGGTAAGTGACTGAGTTCGACAATAATCGCAATAAAACACATGATTAAAGACATCACCACGAGTAATAGAATAATCCACTTACTCGCATCTTGCTGTTGAGCATGTTTTAAAATATGAGCACGATCAATTGTCCATAGCACTCGCATAGTCAAGATTAGGTAAATAAAAATTGAGATATTCCAACCCAGTAGTAACTGTGTTGACCATGTCCAATCGGTGAAGAAATCAATCACAATATAGAAAATAGCAGTAAGAAGAAAAGCAATAAAGAAATAAGGACGAGATTGCAGGCTAGATCGGATCTGATGAATCGTGCTGTATTTAGACATAAAATCCTCACCTGTTAGAATTTTTATTTACCAACAACGAGATCAGTTCACGAATTAAACGTAATAACTTAATAAATAGTCGCTAAAAAGAGCTGTCCTTTAGCTTTTATTTTTTAACATTGTAGGTCTATCCATGAACGGTTTTTTTGTTGATTCATTATTGAATATATTTTCTCAACTTCGGGCATTATTGTAAAAATGAATGATGCTGAGAGAAGCCAATATAGCATTTAAATATCATAAATATCGGTACGATTCATATCTAAATAGAAGACTTTGTCTAATTGCTCAATAAATTTCTGTACAGCACTCGATGTTAAATTTTTACGGTAGCTGACATACAAATCAAGATAAGGCAGATCAATATCTAAAGGGCGAATCACCGTATTGTTTAGGGTTAATGGTGCAATGTATGCAGGTAGAATGGTACAACTTAACCCCATACCAATAGAGTTGATATTAAACAGAATATTATCGACTTTTTGCACAATGTTGAATTCGATACCTTGTGCTTTGGCAAAGTCTAAAATAAGGTCATGCAAAGTACCCGATTGCTCTTCTACAGGAAGAATAAAGTCAATTCCATTTAAAGCTTTCACTGGAATCCGCTCATATTTTGCCAAAGGATGGTCTTTGGATAAGATGAAGTTGAGTGGATCTCTTAAAACAAATTTGCTTTCGATTTCATCATTGTGAAAATTGTGACGGGTAAAAGAAATATCCAGTTCGCCTTTTTTCATTGCTCGCATTTGTTCAAGATTATTTAAGCTTTGCAATTCAATTTTAAGCTCTGGGTTTTGAACACGTAAGTTAGGCAATACATAAGGAAAAACTTTGATTTCAGCTACAGGCACAAATCCGATACGTAATAATTGCTGTTTGGCTTGAGAGACTTGCCTCGCCATTGCTACAGCTTTCTCCGCTTGAGCCAAAGTTAAGCGAGCTTGCTCAAGGAATACTGCACCTTCTTCGGTCAGCTCTACTTTACGTTTTGTACGGTTTAAAAGTCTGACGCCAACATCTTCTTCAAGGTCCTTGATTTGCTGACTCAGCGAGGGTTGAGCCGTATAAAGTTTCAATGCAGCCCTACTAAAATTAAGTTCTTCAGCAACAGCAATGAAGTATCTAAGGTGTCGTAATTCCATATAACCTTTCCAAAGAGTAATCCAAAAAATGTCTTACTGTGAATTCACATAAGTATAATCTATAAACAATAACACGGTGAAGCTGATGTAATATTTTAAAAATAAATGATTAATTTTTAGGTATAGTTATTTTTATATGAAAAAGTCGATCTGAGTAATCTATAAAAAATATTAATCACAAAGCATTTTCTATGCGTTAGATGAACTGAGTTGTTAAGTCAATTTATACAATTGAGTTTATGAATAATTTACCCAATAACGTGAACATTAATGGCATGGCTGAAAATTCTGCTGCACTTGATCGTCATTTGAAAAAGGCATTGCTTGTTTTTTACATTTTAAATGTAAAATTGGGAAGGGATTACCTTCAGCATCAAATTCAGAGCGGGCAACTTGTTCAAAACCATGTTTTTTATAAAAACTTAAAGCATTTGGATTTTGTTCATTGACATCAACTTCGTATGCATCCAAAGACAGTGCATGCTGAATCAATAGTGAACCAATGCCTTGATTAAAAAAATCAGGATCAATAAACAGCATTTCTATCTTGTTATAGGCAAGCCCCATAAATCCAACAATCTGTGCATTTCGTTCCACATGAAACAGTTGTACATGGTCAAAATAATGATGTTGGATGATTAATGCTTTGATTTGTGCAATATGTTGTTCATTTAAAAAGGCGTGTGTTGCACGTACAGAAGCCTCCCAAATCTTTAATAACTGGGAGTGAGATTTTGAATGAGTATGTAAAATATTGCTTAGAACAGGTTCCATATCAAATTCATTCAATCGTGAAAAGCAACAAAAAATAAAGAAAAATCACAGCTTATTTGGTTAATATGAATGAAGATCGGTATAAAAATCAAATCTATATATTTGATGAGAAAAAACAGGACAATAAATGTCAGATTCCAACAAAATTGTCGTTTATGCAGCACTTTTGGGTAACCTAGCCATTGCCTGTGTAAAATTCATTGCAGCCTATATAACAAATAGCTCAGCGATGTTAAGTGAAGCTGTACATTCGGTCGTTGATACGCTCAATGAAATTTTATTGCTATATGGTTTGAAAAAATCACAACAACCAGCCAATCATAAACATCCATTTGGCTATGGTCGTGAGCTCTATTTTTGGGCATTTATCGTTGCTTTATTGGTCTTTGCATTAGGTTCTGTCGTATCTATTTATCAAGGTATTCAACATATTCAGCAACCTGAGGAAATGAAATCACCTTTGGTGAATTATGCTGTGCTTGGGTTCGCCATTCTCTGTGAAGGAACATCATGGTTTGTTGCATTGAAATCATTTAAGAAAATGAAAGGCAGTATGGGCTATTTTGAAGCATTTCGACGCAGTAAGGATCCAACCACATTCACGGTATTATTTGAAGATTCAGCAGCGTTGATCGGCTTATTGATTGCTTTGGTTGGTATTTTCTGTGCACATCAATTGAATATGCCTGTGTTAGATGGCGTTGCTTCTATTCTCATTGGTGTGGTTTTAGCGATTTCAGCCCTGCTTTTAGCAAGAGAAACCAAAGGATTGTTATTGGGTGAAACGGCAGATCCTCAATTGCGACATAATATTTTAAAAATTGCTCAAGATGACCCAGCAGTTTACTCTGCCAATGGTGTGTTGACTGAACAAATGGGTGCACATCAAGTGATTGCTTCTTTAAGTTTAGAATTTAAAGATAATCTTACTTCAGATGAAATAGAAACCTGCGTCAATCGGATTGAAACCAAAATTAGGAGCATTCATCCCGAAATCGTGGCATTATTTATCAAACCACAAACCAAGTTAGTTTGGCTCGAAAGAATGAAAGGGCGTTTAGAGTAACCATGTCGAAGCAAACGGAAAATGTTGGTATTGAAGATAAGACAATATCAGATAAAGAAGTTCTACCAGAGAATATTAAACAATTACATTATCGTTTAGTGACTGAAAACTGTATGTCACATACTTGGTCTAAGCCATTTTTTAAGGTGATTGGTTCTAATCATCACAATGGTGAACGCTTCTATAATGAAACGCCTAGACCAGAAGGGCGTAGCCGTTGGGATTTATTAAAATGGTTAGGGACTCGTAAATCATCTACGTGGAATGTTGATAGTCAAAAGGAATCAGCAGAATTCTATGCGACAAAACGTGTATTACCACAAAATCGCCCTGATGCAGATTTAAATGATTGGCAAGTGTGGTTTGTTAGCCATGCGACTGTTTTGGTTCAGATTGGGCCGTACAATTTTTTAACTGATCCAGTGTGGGCGGATTATGTCAGCCCGAAAGATGGACGTGGCCCGAAACGTGTGATTCCAGCAGGAATTGCCTTAGAGCAATTACCACAAATTCATGCTGTTTTACTGAGTCATAATCATTATGATCATATGGATTTGGCCTCACTGCGTTGGTTACACAATAAGTTTGCGATGCCTATTTATACAGGTCTCGGAAATTCACATTACTTGCCAAAAGAATTCCATGTGATTGAAATGGACTGGTGGCAGTCCGCACTATTCAAAGATCTCAAAATTATTTACACACCTGCACAGCATGGTTCTGGTCGTGGTTTACGTGATCAAAATGTGGCATTGTGGGGTGGCTTTTCAGTGGTTTCACAACATGGTCATTTCTTCTTTGCAGGAGATACAGGCTATGCATCACATTTCAAAGAGATTCAAAAACGTCTAGGTGCGCCACGCATTGCCTTATTACCCATCGGTGCTTATGAGCCACGTGCACTGATGAAATATATGCATATGAATCCACAAGATGCCTTTCAAGCACATTTAGATTTGCAGGCGAAGCGTTCATTGGCGATACATTATCGAACCTATCAACTGACCGATGAAGCGCGTGAACAACCTGAACATGACCTACAAAAAGCGATGAAGCATTCTTCGAAAATGGTCAATCCGTTTTATTGCATCAAAGAAGGCCGTAAATTGGTGGTGTAACTTTAGATCAATGGATGAGATAAATACCAAAGAGGCAAACTGATGGTATTTATCTCAAACCTTATTGATTTGGAAATATAAAATTATCTGAATTCAAGCGTTATGCTTTTTTTTGCAACAGTTGAATTGCAACAATTGACAGTCCGATCATGGCAAGATTCATTACAAAAGGGTTAAAGGAAGATGTGAAATAAAGTGGATAAATCACAGCCACAACGATAGTTAAAGCAATTAGCCCTAAAATATTGAAGACATGTAGAATTTTGGATCGTCGAAAAATTAGAAATAACAGACCAAACATAATTTCGATGTAACCTGAAATTTTAATTAAAAATAGCATCGATAATTCATCTATACCCAAATATTGCCAGAATTGCTGTTCCTCAACGGTGTGATAGATGATTTTAGGCACTAAGCCTTGGTAAATCCATAACACAGCCAGTGTGACATGAATAGTGAGTAAGGCATGATCTACGGTTTTAGGTGTATTCATAAACTGCACTATCCAAAAAATGCTTTTTATTTTCGTGAGATGGAAGTAGGCATTGATCTGTTGTACCAAATAAACAATAACGATTTAAAGCGATTCTACGGTACAAAAAATCTCGAATAAATTTTGGAATCAAATAACCTATTTTCAAACAAGAAAAAGGCAAGCCGAGTTCTTCAATGACTTTTAAAAATGCAGTTGATTCTGAGTAAACTTGAGTATTTTTAATCACTAACATTGTGTCAAAGTGGTCAGTGGGCATTGCATAATATTTTAAAATTTCTTGCCCCAATGGGGATTGAACGGAAGCCAATTTAAATCGTGCCTGTGAGTCATGTTGGATTAAAAACTTAGCCCAACCATTACAAAGCACACAAATTTCATCGAATAATACAATGTCATGTTGTTGAATGATTTCTTGGATATTTTTAGACATCGACATACAGACTCGAAGCATCTTTACATTCACTATACATCAAAAAATATGTTTGCAAAATAAACAGATGATCCCGCCTATAACATTATTGTCAGCAATTATCAGCACTGAAAAACATGATTAAAGTCATGCACTGTCGCAATATGAAAAGTGAATGAAGAATAGAAAAGCGTACCCGTTTAATATCACTGAAATTCTTTAGAATTGAAGATCTTGAATTGAATAAATCGATTGTTTTTATTCGTTAAATTCGCTTTAGCTTATGCTGAAAACAGGCTATGTTGAATAAGTAAGCTGAGTATTAAGCGGTTAAAAAGTGAATTGAACTTTGATCAAGTTTGGAGAATAAACATGGATAATAATTCGCAAGCATCAGGTAAATGCCCATTCCACCCAGAGGGCTCGAATACCAATGTTGCCAGCTCAAATGATTGGTGGCCAAACGCATTAAACCTCGACATCCTTTCACAGCACGATAAAAAAACCAATCCAATGGATCCTCATTTTGATTATGCAAAAGCATTCAAATCTTTGGACTTGGAAGCCATTAAGCAAGACCTACGTGAACTCATTAATAGTAGCCAAGATTGGTGGCCATCCGATTATGGCAGTTATATCGGAATGTTCGTACGAACAGCATGGCATTTAGCAGGATCGTACCGTAAACAAGATGGCCGTGGTGGCGCAAATACAGGGAACCAACGCTTTGCTCCATTGAATAGTTGGCCTGATAACGTCAATACAGACAAAGGCCGCCGTTTACTTTGGCCGATTAAAAGAAAGTATGGTAATAAAATTTCATGGGGTGATTTAATCGTTTTGGCAGGTACAGTTGCATATGATGTTGCTGGCTTAAAAACTTTTGGATTTGCTGGTGGGCGTTTAGACGTTTGGCATCCTGAAAAAGATATTTATTGGGGCTCAGAACATAAATGGTTAGATGCGACCAAAAACCGTTATGAGAATGATCAAGATCGTAAATCTCTAGAAAATCCTTTGGCTGCGGTACAAATGGGTTTGATCTATGTCAATCCTGAAGGGGTTGATGGCAATCCTGACCCATTAAAAACAGCACAAGATATGCGTGTGACCTTTGACCGTATGGGAATGGACGATGAAGAAACGGTTGCATTAACTGTCGGTGGTCATACTGTTGGTAAGGCACATGGGAATGGTAAAGCAGATCTGTTAGGTAAAGATGTTGAAGGTGCAGATGTTGAGTTCCAAGGGCTTGGTTGGCATAACCCAGAAGGTACTGGAAATGCAGGCAATACCATGGTCAGTGGGATTGAAGGTGCGTGGACGACACATCCAACCCAATGGGACAATGAATTCCTACATTTATTATTAACTTATGATTGGGCATTGACCAAGAGTCCAGCAGGTGCACATCAATGGGAACCTGTGAATATCAAAGAGGAAGATAAACCTGTTGATGCACACGATCCAAATGTACGCCGTAATCCAATGATGACAGATGCCGATATGGCGCTGAAAATCGATCCTGAATATCGTAAAATTGCCGAACATTTCTATCAAAACCCAGATGAATTGGCAAAAGTCTTTGCTCGCGCATGGTTTAAATTAACCCATCGCGATATGGGGCCGAAAACACGTTATTTGGGTGCTGATGTGCCTAAAGAAGATTTAATTTGGCAAGATCCAATTCCAGCAGTGGATTACACACTTTCTGATGTGGAAGTGAGTAATTTGAAGGTTAAATTATTGAACAGTGGTTTGACCTCTGCCGAGCTGATTAATACAGCGTGGGACAGTGCACGAACATATCGTGGTTCTGACTATCGTGGTGGAGCAAACGGTGCTCGTATTCGCCTTGCGCCTCAAAAAGATTGGCAGGGTAATGAGCCAGAACGTTTAGCGAAAGTTTTAGCAAAACTCGAAGAAATCCAAGCGGGCTTAGTGAAAAAAGTCAGCATTGCAGATTTGATTGTATTGGGTGGTACAGCCGCAGTTGAAAAAGCTGCACAAGCTGCGGGTGTTAATGTAAAAGTACCATTTACAGCCGGACGTGGTGATGCAACGCAAGAGCAAACAGATGTGTATTCATTTGAAGATCTTGAACCTAAAGCAGATGGTTACCGTAACTTTGTAAAAGCAGATTATGCTGTTCAACCTGAAGAAATGTTACTCGATCGTACTCAATTGATGGGCTTAACTGCACCAGAAATGGTGGTTTTAGTTGGTGGTATGCGTGTATTGGGTACCAATTATGCCGATTCTAAGCATGGTGTATTTACAGACCGTGTTGGCGTGCTAAGTAATGATTTCTTTGTCAATTTGACCGATATGGCAAATACATGGAAACCTACGGGCAAGAATTCTTACAACATTGTCGATCGTGCAACTGGCAATGTGAAATGGACGGCAACTCGTGTGGACTTGGTATTCGGTTCTAACTCGGTACTTCGTTCTTATGCAGAAGTTTATGCTCAAGACGATAATAAAGAGAAGTTTGTGCATGACTTTATTGCTGCATGGACGAAAGTGATGAATGCAGATCGTTTTGATGTAAAGTAATCGCTTAGATACAAAAAACCGCCTGAGGGCGGTTTTTTGATTCAGTGATTATTTTGATAAAAAAATCAGATTATGAAATTTGAGCTATAGCAATAGGAGTGAATAAAAGTGAGGGAGGAAAATGAAAAATAAGATTGAACCAAAGATTGAAATCGTAGTTGCGGGCTCTCTAACTTCTCAGAATGAATACCAGCTTATTTCTCAGTGGCTTGACTCGCAGTTTTATCATTCTCTTGGTATTACGGTATTTTTCGAACAAATGCAAACCGTTGATGTTCAATCGCACCTCTTACGCTTATATGACTCAAAGACACCAGATGTATTGTTAGGTGTTGCAGTCGTATTTGCAGGAGGAACGTGTTTTTGGCTACCAGCAGAGACTTCTATGGCAAGATTGCTCTGTACAGCAATTTTAGGCTTTGAGCCACGTCGAATTGTCACCACCTCAATTGGGCGTGATTTATTACGTAGTGCTGCGGTGGAGCAAGCGCTCTTGGTGAGAGATTATAATCAATGGATCATGGTTTGTACACGCCGTTTCCCGAAAGCGAGTGGGCGTATGGCAAGACCATCAGACATTACTCGTCTTGTTGAATATCAACTTCAATATAATGAGGAGCGTTCAGTTGAAGAGACATCGGATTGGGAAGGGCTTATTGCACAGGAAAAGGTTGCTGTGTATGAAGCCGATGGTCAGATTGTTTCTATCGTTCGATTCGGGATTGAAACCAGTCGGCTCGTATCGATCGGTGGGACTTATACATTTCCTGATTATCGTCGACAAGGTTTTGCTGAACGTGTCATTGAATTTGCTGTAGATCGAATCGTCGCAACTGGGCGTACTGCTCAGTTGATTGTCGATATTGATAATACCCCCGCAGTCGAACTTTATCGTCAAATGGGTTTTGAGTGTGTTGGGTCGTCTTATGTCTGCTATCCAGAATATTAATAGTAATAGAGGATGATGAAATAATGACATCATTTATAATTGAATTATTATTCTTTAATACATATTAAATGCTTCATGGTTTGAATAATATCCTCCTCCAAAACCTGCCAATCGCTAAACTCAGGTTGCATCAACAACGTCTGAGATACAAAGCCATAGCAAAGCCTTTGCACATTTAAACTCATTTGTTGCAGTTGCTCATTCTTCTGAATAAAAGGCTTAAGAATGCTTTGCCACATCTGAACCATCATGGCATAACTTTTTTGATAACTTTCAATGCTCGAAACTTGACGTTCTAATAAAAAAGACTGAGCCCATAAAAACTGTTGAGCTTGAATTTCCTGTAATTGAAAATGAATCACTTGCTGTAAATATTCGGAAAACTCTAAATTTGTGGATAACTCATATTGACTTTGTGCATAACTTTTTAAGCTTTCCGCATTATTTTTGACATGCTGATGAATGGTTAAAGCAATCAAATCTTCCTTCTTAGAGAAGTACTCATAAAATGTACCTAAACCTACACCAGCAAGGTCAGTAATTTCACGAATGGTGATTTCATTGGCGGAACGCTCAGCCAAAAGCCGAACAAAACTTTCCATCAATGCTTCTTGCGTGATTCTAGCTCTTGATTGGCGTGGCTTACGACGTACTTGAATCTCAATATTTTTCATAAAACCCTTTACCGAAGAAAGCCGAACACATTCACAAGACATTTCTCTTATACTGAATGCAATGAGATAAAACAACAAGGTGAAGATTCAGGATGAATACGGCACAAAACTGGCAAACCCATGAAGTGAGTAATCAATTTGATGAGTTGCAGAATTATAATTTATTCAGTACAGATCAAGTCTTGCAAGAAATTTTGCAACGTTATGGAAGTCAGGATCAACAGCGACTGACTGAGTTTGCACAAATTGTTGGTTCTACTGAATATTATCAATATGCAGATCTTGCCAATAGACATACTCCTGAATTACATAGCTTTGATGCACGTGGTCGCCGTCAGGATTTTCTAGAATTTCATCCTGCATGGCATAAATGGATGGGCTTAAACCGTCAATTTGATACCCATGCCTACCCATTTAATCATCCAAACTCATCTTCAAAATGGGTCGATTGGGCAGCACGTTTTTTCCTGAGTGGACAAGTGGAAGCGGGGAATTTATGCCCAAATTCCATGACAATGGGCAGTATTCCACTTATTCAGAACGAAACTGAGCTATGGGCGAAAATTGGAGAGAAATTGCTTTCCAATGAATATGATGAACGTGATGTTCCAATTAGCCAAAAAAAATCCATTTGGATGGGTATGGGCATGACAGAAAAGCAGGGTGGTTCAGATGTACGTGCCAATGAAACCTTTGCTATTCCTATCGCTGAGTCAGGACGTGGACAGTCTTATTTACTCACAGGGCATAAATGGTTCTTCTCTGCGCCCATGTGTGATGCACATTTAGTCGTTGCTAAAACTGAACAAGATGGTTTGGCATGTTTCTTTGTTCCACGTTGGTTGGACGATGGCACCAAGAACACAGTTCAAGTTCAACGCTTAAAAGATAAAGTTGGTAATCGCAGTAACTCTAGTTCGGAAGTAGAATTCAAAAATGCTTGGGGCATCATGATTGGTGAGGCAGGGCGAGGCATTCCAACCATTATCGAGATGGCAAACTACACACGTTTGACATGTTCTGTTGGCTCAAGTGCTATGCTACGTCAAGCTTTGGTGCAATGTATTGCCTATACTCGTCAACGTAAAGCTTTTGGAAAGCATTTAGCTGAACAACCTTTGATGCAAGCAGTTTTAACTGATCTAGCTTTAGAAACTGAGGCTGCAATGCAACTTAGTTTCCATCTGGCACATTGTTATGAAAACGATGATGAATTGTCCTTGGCGTGGAAACGCATCATGACACCTGCGGCTAAGTTTTGGGTGTGTAAACGAGCTGTTGAATTGACTGGTGAAATGATGGAAGTCTTTGGTGGTAATGGGTATGTCGATACAGGCATCATGGCACGTATTTTCAAAGAAGCACCTGTGAATACCATTTGGGAAGGTTCTGGCAATGTCATGTGTTTAGATGTATTACGTGCAATTCAACGTGATCGTGAGTCGATTGAAATATTGTTTAAATCCTTTGCCGAAGTGGCAAGCCAAGATGTAATTTTACAAAATGAACTACAAGCTTTATTTAAATTATTCAGCAGTTTGCAAGCAGATGAATTGCAATTCATGGCACGGGGATTAGTTAGTCGTTTAGTGATTATTGCTCAAGCGATTTTACTTAAACAATATGCGCCTGATTTTGTTGCTGATGCTTTTATTCAAAGTCGTTATAGTGAATTTCATGGGCGTGTCGTCGGCATGGTTGATTCAAAAACTGTCGATGTTGAGCGAATATTGGAAAGAGCTTTGGCGAGTTGTTAACCTAAATATGATTAATCT
>NZ_AFIE01000012.1 GCF_000214135.1 Acinetobacter sp. P8-3-8 | reverse complement strand
GGCGTTGTATCTACATTCAATACAAGCGCATCGCTAGGCTCACTCGTATTTCCTGCAGGATCGGTTTGAGTTGTCGTAATTTCATGCGGCCCATCTGTCAATGGGGTATCTGGTGTAAATGTCCAGTTGCCTGCTGAGTCCACTGTTGTTGTACCTAGTGGTTGACCATTATCAATCACTTCAACGGTCGCACCCGGTTCACCTTTACCTGTAATCGTCGGTGTAGTGTCATCTGTCGTACCACCTGATGGAATTTCGCCTACATTTGGTCCGACATTGTCCGTAGCGCCAACACCTTCAGGCTGAATTGGTACAGCAGTGTCGATAGTAATCTTTTGTTCTGTGATTGGACCAATATTTCCAGCTTCATCAATCGTACGGATTTGAACTGTATAGACACCATCAGCCAAAGGATTATTCGTGTTGTCATAACTCCATGACCCATTATTTCGATCAACAACCGCATCTAGCCATGTTTTCCCGCCATCCAAACTAACCTGAACAGTTTCGTCAGCAGCCAAAGGCTGAGTAATCTTTCCATTAAAAATCAGGGTTTTATCATTTGTAATTAAATCTGTAGAACTTGCACCTGTATCATCCGTAATACTGGTTAATGTTGCCTTCGCAGTAGGTGAGCTTTGATCTTTATGGCTATCATGATCACGATGCGCCCACCATAAAATTCCGCCAGCGGTTACAACCGGAAATAACCAAGCAATCAACCCAGCCGTGTCATTTGAATAAAGTAATGGTTCAAGATTATCCAAACCAAGGTAATTAACAGCGCCATTTGCAGAGTCAAACTCGACTAAAGCGAAGCCTTTATCTTGTTCAGGGAACACTAATGAATTGTCGGCATTATTCGCATCGTTGAAAAAGTTATCGATGACAATTTTTTCACCGTTCTTTAGAACAACAACAACATTATTGCCTTCTCTTGTAATAGACGCTACCGCATCTTTCGTTACACCGATTTGCACAACGGATGGCTGACTCAATACAACTTCACTTGCTTGAGTGTCTTGTAATAAATCTCCGCCATTTTTAGCAACGATTACGATTCTTGTCATTATGTAGCCTCATTTTTATAAAATATGAATTAAAGAGATAATCTTGCATATAATAATGTGACTTGTGTCACAAAACAAATGTTGTAACACTATTCAACTATCGTTTTTATGGGTAAATGGGAATCAATTTAATTTTCTTATAGACAAGTTATTCATTTATCGTTGCTTTTTTTTGGGGACTATTGATTATTTTTTTTAATTATTTGTTTATTAATATTTCAAAAATATCTTTATGAGTACTTCCCACATCAGTGAAATGAAACCTGAACAAATAATGTAAATTCTGTAATCATTCATCATGTATAATCCCAGCTCTTTAAATCACAAAAAATGAGCAACTATGGCATCACTTAGCTGTTTTAAAGCCTATGACATTCGTGGGAAACTTGGCACTGAACTGAATGACGACATTGCATATAAAATTGGTCGTGCTTATGGGCAAATTTACCAACCTAAAACCGTTGTTATCGGTTGTGATGTACGCTTAACCAGTGAAGACTTAAAACAAGCAACAATTCGTGGTCTAAATGATGCAGGCGTCAATGTACTTGATTTAGGAATGACTGGAACTGAAGAGGTTTACTTTGGTGCATTCCATCTTGATGTTCAAGGCGGTATTGAGGTCACAGCCAGTCATAACCCAATGGATTATAATGGCATGAAATTGGTGCGTGAAAATGCTCGACCAATCAGTGCGGATACGGGTTTAAAAGACATTCAGGCATTGGCTGAATCAGGACAATTCACAGAGGTTCATCAAAAAGGAACCACTGAAAAATATAATATTCTTCCAGAATTTATTGATCATTTAATGACTTATATTGATCCAACTAAAATCCGTCCACTTAAATTGGTGATGAATGCAGGAAATGGGGCTGCTGGTCATGTTGTTGATGCAATTGAAGAAAAATTCAAACAACTCAATATTCCTATTGAATTTATAAAAATTCATAATGATGCAGATGGTCACTTCCCAAATGGTATCCCTAACCCGATTTTAATTGAAAATCGTGACAGTACGCGTAATGCTGTTTTAGAGCATCAAGCAGATATGGGAATTGCTTGGGATGGTGACTTCGATCGTTGCTTCTTATTTGATGAAAAAGGGCAATTTATTGAAGGTTATTATATTGTTGGCTTACTTGCGCAAGCCTTTTTACTCAAACAAACGGGAGAAAAGATTGTTCATGACCCCCGCTTAGTTTGGAATACTTTAGATATTGTTGAACAATATAACGGGATCGCTGTTCAATCGAAATCTGGTCATGCGTTTATTAAAGATGTCATGCGTGAAAATAATGCGGTGTATGGCGGAGAAATGAGTGCTCATCATTATTTCCGTGACTTTGCCTATTGTGATAGTGGCATGATTCCGTGGTTATTGGCAGTTTCTGTATTATCTGAAACTCAACAATCGTTATCAAGTTTAGTTGAAGACATGATTGAGCGCTTTCCTTGTAGTGGTGAAATCAACTTTAAAGTGACTGATACTCAAACTACCATTCAAAAAATCTTTGATTATTTTGCGGATCAAAATCCTGCTATTGATAAAACGGATGGAGTAAGTTTAGATTTCGGTGCTTGGCGTTTAAATGTACGTGCTTCAAATACCGAGCCATTATTGCGTTTGAATATTGAAAGTCGTGCGGATAAGAATCCTAAACCTATGCAAGATTATGTGGATGAATTAACTCGATTGATTCAGGGTTAATTTCTCAATTTTAAATCTTAGAATATTAAAATAGGCGCTTTATGCGCCTATTTTATTGAAGAAAATATCGTGGAAAACTACGCCTTATAACCTGTTGGATTCTGTTTTTGCCAGTTCCAACTGTCGACCAACATATCTTCTAATTTATATTTTGGTGTCCACTTCAACTCTTTATTCGCTCTTGAGGCATCAGCATAGAAACTCGCTAAATCACCATCTCTCCGATTTACAAATTCAGAATTAACCTGAATACCATTCACTTTCTCAAAGGTATCTTTAATTTGTAATACTGAAATAGGATTTCCAGTTCCTATATTCCATGCACGACACCCTCTATCTTTCAATCTGTTTTCAACAGCTAAAACATGTGCTTTTGCCAAATCCACAACGTGGATAAAATCTCTTTCGCACGTACCATCTTGGGTTGGATAATCATGACCAAAAATAGAAAGTTTCTCTCTTTGTCCGACAGCAACTTGCGTTAAATACGGCATTAGATTATTTGGAATACCTAATGGATCTTCGCCAATACGACCGCTTTTGTGAGCACCAACTGGGTTAAAATAACGTAAGAGTGCAATTGACCACCGCTCATTCGCAATTGATAACTTTTCTAAAAGCTGTTCGGTAATAAACTTAGTATAACCATAATTATTATTAGGCATACCCAATGTCATATCTTCTTGATATGGAGATGAGTTTTGTTCTCCATAAACTGTCGCTGAAGAACTAAATACCAAATTAAAGACATTGGCACGTTGCATTGCTTGAACCAACTGTATTGATCCAGCAATGTTATTATCAAAATAAGTCAGTGGTATTTGCTGGCTTTCACCTACTGCTTTTAATCCAGCAAAATGAATCACCGCATCAATTTGGTTTGAAGAAAAAGCTTGATCCAAATCATTTTGATTGCGAATATCACCTTGAATAAATTTAAGGGTCTTTCCAGTCAGTTCTTGAACACGTTTTAATGATTCTTCTGAACTATTTGAAAGATTATCTAAAACAATTACTTCATGTCCAGCTTCGAGTAACTCAACACAAGTATGCGAACCAATATAGCCCGCACCACCTGTCACTAAAATATTCGCCATAATTTTTCCAGTGTTTCTATTCTTTTCCAAGTAAGATTTTGATCAAGCCTTGTGTAGAACCATCAAGTTGAGAAAGGTCTTTTTCTTTACCACTCAGGATCGGAAGCAATTGATTGGCAATTTCTTTGCCTTTTTCAACGCCCCATTGATCAAATGGATTAATATTCCAAATCACAGATTGCACAAATACTTTATGTTCATAAAGTGCTATCAACATGCCTAAACTATAAGGGCTCAACTCTTGTAACAACAAAGTTGAACTCGGTTGATTCCCCTCATACTGTTTATACAGTGGTAATTGTGACAATTCATCCGCATTTAATGCTTTGTTACCAAAAGCCAATAATCGTGATTGTGCCAAACAATTGGATAATGCCAAATGATGCTGCTCAATCAATGATTCAGCACTTTCTGCATAAGTAAATTGATTGGCATTATAACGTTGTACAGGTGCAATAAAATCACAACTGACTGCATGTGTTCCTTGATGTAGTAACTGATAAAAAGCATGTTGTGCATTTGGACCAACCTCTCCCCATACGATTGGGCAAGTATTTAGATCCACTTTCTCATTATTGCGTTGGATCGATTTACCATTCGACTCCATTTCAAGTTGTTGTAAATATGACGCAAAATATTTTAATCGCCCATCATAGGGCAATACAGCATGCGTCTGAATATTCAGAAAATTATTATTCCAGACACCCAGCAAACCCATTAATACTGGAATATTCTGTTCAAATGGTGCTTTTTGAAAATGTTGATCAATTGCATAAGCACCTGCGAGTAGTTGCTTAAATCCTTCGACGCCAATCTGTAAAGCAATCGGGAGACCAATGCATGACCAAAGTGAATATCGACCACCCACCCAATCCCAAAGTAAGAACTGATTGTCCTTGGCAATTCCCCACTCAGTCATTTTTTCAGGTTTAGTCGAAACACCCACAAAATGATGTTGAACAACACTTTTTTGAGTCCCTAAAGCTTTTTCTAACCATTGACGGACAGTTTGAGCATTCGAAAGTGTATCAATCGTACCAAATGACTTTGAAGAAATAATAAATAAAGTAGTTTCAGGACGAAGTTGGTGTAGTAAATCAGAAAGCTGACTGCCGTCCATCGTTGAAACAAAATGAACTTTTAACGGCTTGGCAGTATTGACTTTATAATCAGATAAAGCATGACTCACCATTAATGGGCCAAGATCAGAACCACCTACACCGATATTAACAACATCCTGAATGACTTCACCTGTAGCACCACGACATTGTCCTGCATGTATTTTTTCAACAAGTTGATACATACGATCTAATTGTTGATGTACTAACTCAGCTAATTCAGGATATTCTTGGTCATGTTTAGGTAAGCGCAAAGCCCAATGCATCGCCGCTCGGCCTTCAGTATAGTTAATTGATTCTTCAGTAAATAATCGTTTAATCCATTCTTTTAACGATTTTGAATCAGCAAATTTAAATAAATCAGCACGAGTTTCTTGATTTATTCGATGCTTACTATAATCAAAACTTAATTGATTAAAAGACACTGAGAATTTTTCAAAACGCTGTGGATCTTGCTCAAATAAATCTGTTAAGCGTACTTGCTGTTGTGTCACAGCTTGGTTTTGCAATTGTTTTAAATTTTGCTGATTTTGATCAATATTTAACATAGAATTTATCATACTCGACCAACTCCTTGATAAGCAAAACCTTGTGCTTTGACAAAATCAGGATCCAAAATATTACGACCATCGAGAATCAAAGGATGGGCCATTTTCTGTAAAAGTTGTGAGTAATCTGGGCTCCAATATTGCTTCCAAGCCGTCAATATACATAAAGCATGTGCATGCTCTGTTGCTTGGTATGGATCATCGCATAAAATTAAATCTGAGCGATCACCATAAAGTTCTGCAATTCTGCCTAAAGCTTGTGGATCATGTAACTTTACCGTAACCCCTTGAGCCCAAAGTGCTGCAAGCATGGTATGAATTGGCGAATTATCAACACTCGAGGTATTTTCTTTAAAAGAAGCCCCCCAAATCGCAACGATTTTATCCGTTAATTGCCCTTGGTAGTAATTCCAAAATTTTCTAAACAAAATTTCTTTTTGTTGTTCGTTAATATTCCAAACTTGATCAAGCAATTGGCTTTTAATACCTGAACCTGCCACAGTACCCGTAAGTGTTAAAATATCGTGCGAGAAATTCTCACCACCAAAACCTACACCTGGTGAAAGATAGGTTGCACCAATACGACTATCCGCAGCTAAACCTTGTTTCACATTTTGAATATCAATATTTAACTTTTCAGCAACTTGCGCCATATCATTCATATAGCTAATTCGTGTTGCCAACATGCCAGAAATACTCAGTTTGGTAAATTCAGCATCCAAAAAAGGCATAAACAAAAATTGTTGTTTTGATTGAAAAAATGGACGAAGTAGCTCTTTGATATGTTGTTGCGTTTCTTCTTGCTCAGTACCGACAATAATCTGTTTTAGATCCATAAAGCTTTGGATCGCATTACCCTCCTGAATGGTATCAGGTAAATATGCCCAATGATCAGTGACTAAAATTTGCTTGAGCTTTTCAGTCCCTTCCAAACCAAACGTTGAACCATTAATCATCAGCTTAGGATGAATTATTGGTCGTCTTTTTAACTCTTCTGCTAAGACAATTGCTTGATCAAATTCTGTTGGATTAAAGCTAAAAAGAAATACATCACTTTGTAAATTGATCTCTTGCAAATTCACCAGTTGCAATGAATGATTTTTAATTTGTTTATGAATCAATTGATTTAAATTTTCATCTTGATAATGCACTGAAGCTTGATTTTCAGTCGCAATTTGAGGACACCAATAGACTTGATGCCCATATTCAGCAAACAAGCCAGCAATTACGCCAGCTTGAAGGGTTGTGCCAAAAACACAAATATTCATATATAATCCAATACTTTATAGATTCAACTCTTTAATGAGTTGTTTGAATTCTTCACCTAATTTAGGGTGTTCTACACCATAATGTAAAACTGCTTTTAAATACCCAATTTTACTACCGCAGTCGAAAGTCTTTCCTTTCATACGGTAAGCTTCAACATTTTCTAATTTTTGTAATGCTGCAATTGCGTCGGTCAATTGAATTTCATTACCTGCACCTTTAGGCGTTTGTTCTAACAATTGCATGATTTTGGCAGGAAGGACATAACGACCAACAACGGATAAATTAGAAGGTGCTTTATCTACAGCTGGTTTTTCAACAATACCTTGCATCACAATACTTTCACCTTCTTTAGGTGAGTGAGCAACATCGACAATACCATATTGATCTACCAAATGATCAGGTACTGCTTCGACCATAATTTGCGCTGCTTTAGATGTATCAAAACGCTGAATCATTCGCGCTAAATCATTTTCTGCGTGATTCTCTTTCACCAATACATCAGGTAAAAGTACAGCAAAGTCTTCATCACTAACAACCGCTTTAGCACATAGAACAGCATGCCCTAAACCTAAAGGCTGTGGTTGACGTACGCTAATCACACTGACATGCTTAGGTAAAATCTCAGTAATTTCTTTAAGTAAATCAAATTTTTTCTTATTTTCAAGAGTCGTTTCGAGCTCAAAATTACGATCAAAATAATTTTCTATCGATGCTTTTGAAGAATGTGTAACTAAAATAATTTCTTCAATGCCTGCTGCAACCGCTTCTTTGATGACGTATTCAATTGCAGGACGATCAACAACAGTGACCATTTCTTTGGGAATGGATTTACTTGCAGGTAAAAAGCGTGTACCTAAACCAGCAACAGGGAGAATGGCTTTCTTGATCATGATTTACTTCAACAACACTATATTATTAACGATTTGTAGACTCGGTATCTGTCGTTTCTGATCCTGAAAAGCGACTTGCACCAACAGCTTGATCAGGTGAATCAATACCTTCTTTTTTCAGCATAACTTCTACAGTTTTAAACATAATTTTAAAATCAAAGACTGTAGATTGTTTTTCAACATATTCTACATCTAAATCGAATTTTTCTTCCCAAGATAAATTATTACGACCACTGACCTGAGCCAAACCCGTCATGCCTGGCTTGACTTCATGTCTACGCATTTGATGAGGTGTGTAATGTTCTACAAATTCAGGAAGTTGAGGCCGAGGACCTACCACACTCATGTCCCCTTTTAGAACATTGATCAGTTGTGGCATTTCATCCAAACTGGTAGATCGCAATTTTTGCCCAAAAGGCGTAATTCTTTGATCATCTGGTAATGGATTACCATTTTCGTCATATGCATTTTTCATTGAACGAAATTTCATCATTTTAAAAAGCTTACCATCTTTACCAGGACGTTTTTGATAGAAAAAAATTGGAGAACCTAAATTTTTGCGTACTTTTAGAGCGACGATCATAAAGATAGGGGATAAAAGGATCAGTGCTATCAATGAAATTACGATATCTATCAAACGTTTCATTATTTAGATTACCACTCTATTTTTCAATTTTTTTCCGTAGAAAAGTATTATATATTATTCCTAACAAGGAGCTCGGCATCAGTCTAAATGCTGATCTCATAAGAAATAACATATTAGCACGAATTGGATTTTGCAACTTAAGTTCTTTCTTTAATTTTAGTAATTGTTTTTCACTTTTTATGTATTCTATACCCTTGCGACGAGCATGCATACCATTTCCAACACGTGCATAAAGAAGTACATCGGCGTGATTACCAACTTTATGTCCAGCAGCTATTACTCGCAACCATAAATTATAATCTTCCATGAATAAATGGTGTTGATAACCTCCAAGACTCTCAATTATTGATTTTTTATACGCAACCGTCATATGGTTAAAAGGGCTTCTTTTTTGTGCAAAAACTTTTATACTCTCATATTCCGTTGGCACTGATTTAAGTGCAGATGCGTCTGAAATATTTTGATTAAATTCTAGTATTTGCGAGCTAAACAAAACCACTTCTGGATTATTCTGAATATATTGAATTTGCTTTTCAAATCGATCCGACAAACAAATATCATCGGTATCCATCCGAAATACCCATTCATTTGAACAGTTCTTTAAACCTTCGTTTAGAGCTTTGCCTAACCCGACATTCTCGAGTAATGAGACTACTTTTAAAGAATCACCGATTTCATTTTTCCAATTCTGAACACGTAATGTAAGATCAACACTTATTGGACCATCTAATACAAGAATTATTTCACTTGGTTTAATAGTCTGATCTGTGTAGATACTTTTTAATGCACTATCAAAAAACTCTGGTCTTTCTTTTACATACAAAGACATTAACACTGAAAATTCTAATGTTTTCATTACTATTTACTTCGAACCAGCTTAGATAACAAAAAATACGATAATAGTCGATAAAGGCAAAAGTAAAAAGACAAATACAAAAATAAATCTGTATATGCAAAACTAGAAAATAAATATAAAAAAATAGCTAAACACAATATTACAGCATAGTAGAATAACCTAAATTTATCAAAATTTGTAAATTTCATAAAACTACTAGTAATAAAACGCTTTTTTGTGGAAAACTCTAGAGTTACACAAAAAGGGTAAATTAAGTACAAAAAAAACGCCAAACTTAAACTTTTTCCAATAAAAACAAATACAATAAAATAACGACAATAAACTAGAAACGAATATAATAGCAAATTAAAATTATTACGAATGCTGTTATAGATAGCATATGTAAATAAAATTAAAAAACACGAGAAAAATATGTATAGCGAAAAATCTCTATAAAAAACAAAAGTTAAAAGAAATAGGACAATCAAAATAAAAGATCTAAAAAGAAAAATTACTTTTCTTTTTTCCCTCATAATAACTTAATTCTTCTTCGTTTAATCTTACCGTAGGATTTTCTTCTTTTTTTATCAATTCACAATCATTAAAAATATAACCTATTTCATATGCAGAATAAATCGAAGAAATTAATAAAAATGATAAGAAAAAGTCAAAATTAAAATAAAAACAAGTTATAAGGACAGGTATAACATACGTAGTAACCCAAGCGATTTTAGCACTTAAAGACAATAATCGAGTATGAAAAGTATAAACAAAGGGAAGGTATAAAAAACCCATCTAAACTAATCCTCTAAAATATAATTAACAATTAAGCCATTTCTTTTCCAAAAATTAACATTTTTCGGTGTAGACAATATGACAGATTTTGAGGATTTTTTTTACTAAGCGACAGATCTGATAAATTATCTGTAACAACAAGCTCTATTTTTTTGTTTTTCTAAAATTTGATCTTTCACACCCAATAAATCTTTACAGATTTTTCCAGTACACACTCCATTTTTGAATTCTAATTCAGAAGCAAAAAAATCAACATTTAGCTCATTTGCTATATGAGCAACAACCACATCCAAACTAGCCGAACAAAGCAATATTTCATCAGTGTTTATTTTTTCAAATATATCAAAAGTATAGTCTATCTTCTTTTTTAATAGAAAATCTTTATAAAATTTCTCCGATAAAATTTCAATGTCTCGCCGAGTAAAATCTTGTAATAACCCAACAAACAATTCTCTATAAATGTCGCGACCAAGTATCTTTCCTAACAATAAAAGAATTATTTTAACAATTTGAGAGTTTAATAAAATCAAAATAAAACTTTTAATATTTTCTGTTTTATATACAAACTTTATAAAATCAAATGTAGTATTCGATTTATACATTGTCCAGCATACATCAAAAATAACTAAGCTCATTATTTAAATAGATCCTTTTTTATTTTTAAACCCATCCCAGATACCTTTATTCATGTATTTCATATACTTATTCCCGTCACTAACAAAGGTTGAATAGTAAAAATATTTAAAAATATATTTAACTCCATTAGAAAATTTCCAATAGAAAGGCACATAATTTCTATTCAACAGCTTTATATAATTTCTAAATTGATAATAAGTTCTAATGGGAGCGGGAATATAAACATTTATACCTAAAAATTTCTTATCCCCCTCTCCAAGTTGATGACTTAATAGTACATCCTCTATAATAAAAAATCTATAATTACCAATTGCTTTAGCACGCCAACACCATTCATGATCAACTGCATCAATAAATAAACCATCCTCCAACAGCCCAACCATATTGAAATTTTCTACTGCTATTAGTGAAGATGAACTGATTAATTCGCTTACTTCTGTAATATTGTGATATAGCTGTTTCCCTTTTTTAATACTGCCTTCGTATTTTTTATTTTCACCACGGTTAAAAGGGCGGGGGCCTACTGCTCCAACATCAATATTTTTATCCAGCAAAAATAGATAATTCTCCAATAAAGTAGGAACTAAATTTTTTGGTGGAATACTATCTTGATCTAAGAATAAGATATACTCATAATCTTTAAAGAAGTTTATTCCTATATTTTGAGCTGAAGCAATACCTATATTATTACCTAATTTTTCAAAAACCACATTACTATAGCTCAAAAAATCTAACTGATTATCTATCGTAGAATTATCTATAATATAGACCATTGAGACCTGATTAACTATCTCATTTAATATTTTAAATAACATAGGTACATTTGGGTTATATAGGACTATTATACAACCTATTTTCTTTTCTATATTCATAAATCAACCTTAGAACTATAATTAAGACAATATGACTAGTATCCAAAAAGTATGGATTACTTATAGCATATGATACATACACCGCATAAATAAATAGCAAATCTTTATAATAAATCTTTTTTAAAGCAAAATAGCACATCAGACTAAAAAAAATAATAGCATTTAAAATACCTAATTGAAATATATAATATACACTTTGCAACTCAAAGTAAATATCTCCCGTGTAGTCACGAAATGAAGTTCTAACTAACAATGTGCTACCTAATCCATTGCCAAAAATAAAATTAGCAATATTATTGGTTAACCCATTTATTAATATATTATACTGATCACTTCTTGTACCCAAAGAGTCTCCTTTCCTTAAAAGCACCTCTAATATATAGTTAATTAAATAACTAGACATTAAAATAATTGCACCAAAAATAATAATTGATTTTATTGCTTTATTCTTTCCAAAAAATAGTGAATAGCCGACTACAAACAAAGCAGTTGAAATCCAAAAAGCAAAATTACCTGCAATGCATATACCTATGAAAGCAAGTATCCTATGAACTTTAATATATTTAATATATTCTTTTACTTCTTTAATAAATGTTAAGTAAAATGCGATTGGTATTAGTGCATTGCCTTTCACTTGCACCCTATAAAAGTACCCATTGTAAGTATATAAATCCCCCCACCCTCTATCTAAAAAATATTCTCTCAAAAGTAAATAAGAACTTTGTGTATAAAAAACATTTAGTACAATTTCCATAACAATTAAAAAAAATGATTGTATAGAAATTAGAATAAAAAATATTTTTAAAATCGTTTTTGGAATATTTTCAACAAAATTACTAGTTATTAACAATAAAATAGCTAGCATAAAGTGTAAAATTAAAGAAAACTCATTTCCCTTAAATAATGAATATTGAACTAAGATACACAACCATAAAGAAACCAAAGATATATTAACAAGATTTAATCGATTATAAGCAACCATTCCAAATACTAAAATCAGTACTGCAATATTCGAAATTAAAGAATAGTCTGAAAATGGAACTTGTCTAGTAATAATAAAAAAAACAATAAAAAATAAAAAACTGTATACAACATTCCTTCCATTAATGTGCATTTCATCTAAACCTTAGCAAATATCATCTCAGTTAATATTTAAAATTAAAATGACTATATAATAAATCCAATTTCAAAAATTCATTTATGCGCATTCAATTCTAGCAAGTTTCTGAACTCATTAAATCTTTAATTAGTTTAATTTAGAAAATCATTTTCAACTAATTGTTCGTAAACTTTAAAAGTTTCATAACCAGTATTTGCCCAATTAAATTTTAGTAATACATTTGTTCTAGGTGTATCTAACTCATAAGCAGCCTTCATAGCTTTATGAATTGATTTTTTACTATATGGGTCACAAACAAACACATGTTGATCAATTAAGTCTTTAAAATATGTATCTGTTGGACAATAATCGCTATCACATACCACCACATTCATCCCACTACCTAATGCCTCTAAAGAACTAAGCCCTGGAGACTCCCTAAAAGATGCTAGTATATGAACTTTATGAGTATTAAATAGATGTCCAAGCTCATTTTGATCAAAATTTTGGGCACTAATCTTTATTCTATCCGAACCAATAGCAAGTTTCTTAACAGCTTCTAAATACCTCAAATTATTCGGTGTTACGCCACCCACTAATGTTAAATCCCAATTGGATGCTCTACAAATATCAACAAGTTGAAGTTGATTTTTTACAGGCTCTATTCGTGCTGCTGATATAAAACCTTTTCTTTCCTTATTGGAAAAATAAGGAAATTTGTTAAAATCAACGCTATTATGAATTACTGAATAGTTTTTATAATTTGTACCAAAAGTGTCATTTATAATTAGCATTTCTTCTTCAGAATTTGGTAAATACCAATCAAACTCCTGAAGAAAACTTCTTACTTTATCTTTATAGTTTTTGGTTACAGATTTGGGTTTTCCAAACATTGATGCCATATAAGCTTCTGAATTTCTGTAAATTTTATACATCCTTTTATAATTTTCACTATTACAAAAAAAACCTAGTCTTGCGAAATTATCAATAAATCGTGCATGGCTCATTTCCCAATAAATCGTAGAGAGGACCACTTTAGCACCTAACAGTTTAGCCTCTTGAACATATTCATTACTCTCCTCAAGAGTTTGCATATTAAATATATGAGCAATATCTGGAGAAAATAAATTTAAATCCTTAATATTATCTATAATTCTGATTTCAACATTATATACTTTTTCAATTTCTGCCTTAGTATTGATCATCTGAACAACGTCACCACCATGTGCAACTTTCCAGTTTTTACGGATACAATATGCGATTTTCATTATAACTCCCGAATCAGTTGAACAATTCGTTCACATGCTTTCCCATCCCCGTAAGGGTTATGGGCACGTGACATGATTTCATATTCATTTTTATCATGAATTAACTTTTCAGCTTCTGTGACTAAAGTTTCTTTATCACACCCTACTAACTTAACTGTTCCTGCTGTTATAGCTTCTGGTCTTTCAGTCGTATTTCTCATTACAAGAACAGGTTTTCCTAAAGAGGGAGCCTCTTCCTGTATACCACCACTATCTGTAATAATGAAATAAGATTGATTCATCAAATAAATAAATTCTTCATACTGAAGCGGATCAATCAAATATATATTCTTAATACTAGAAAGAATATCATTTACTGGTTGTTGTACATTAGGATTTAAATGCACAGGGTAGACAATGTCAATCTTAGGATTCTTTTGAGCTATTTCCTTTAGTCCTTCACAAATATTGATAAACCCTTGACCAAAATTCTCCCGTCTATGCCCAGTAACTAAAATTATTTTTCTCGTCTGATCTAATTGATACTGACTACAAATTCTAGATTTTATTTTCTTTTTTAGTTCTGGCTGATTTTCAATTCTTTGTAAAACATACATTAAAGAATCAATAACTGTATTCCCCGTAATGTAAATATCCTTTTGGTCTCTACCTTCTTTTAAGAGGTTTTTTCCGCTCTGCGGAGTCGGGGCAAAATGATAATTTGCCAATACACTTGTCAGTTGGCGATTCCCTTCTTCAGGCCAAGGGGAATAAATATCATAAGTTCTTAAGCCTGCTTCAATATGACCAACTTTAATTTTAGAATAAAAAGCAGCTAAACTTGCTGAAAAAGTTGTGGATGTATCCCCATGTACAAATACGATATCAGGCTTATAATCTGCTAATACATCTCTTATACCGACTAAAACATTAGCAGTAATATCATATAAATCTTGACCAGCTTTCATAATATTTAAATCGTACTCTGGAACGATATCAAATATTTCTAAGACTTGATCCAGCATTTGTCTATGTTGCGCTGTTACACAAACACGTGTTTCAAAATTTCTCGAATCTTTTTTAAATTCTTTAACTAACGGGGCCATTTTAATTGCTTCTGGACGTGTACCAAAAACAATAAGTACTTTTTTCATAATTTAAACCTAAAAATTAGTGCCAACATGCAAATAGATAGAAGTATTTCACCCGTAATCATTGAAATAAGCACTCCATTGATCAATAAATGAGGGATTAACACTAAATTTAAGAGCACTGTTACCAAAGCAGCAACAATAAAGGAAGAAGTATAAAACTTGTCTTTTCTTGAAGCTGATAAATATTGTATGCCAATAATATTATTTATTACACCAAAGAACAGCCAAATCATCATAATAGCTAAAATATAACTATATGATTGAAACGTTACGCCATAGACTAGCGTAACAATTTTTTCAGAAAATATAGCAATTGTTACTCCAACAAGTAGACCTGCTCCACCAATTATGATAGCCAATTTTTTAATATATGATTTAGCACCACCTTCTTGGTTTACTTTCCTACAACTTATTGGATAGAGTGCTTGTGTGATCGGTGTAAATAAACCAACAATCGCTCTAAATAACTTTTCAGCAGCGGAATAGTATCCTACAACTGTATTTGTTGATACAAAAGATAAAATCACCGTTCCAGAGGAAACTAATAGATTACTTAAAACTGATGTACAAAATAAATTAGAACCACCTTTTAGGTAACTTAAAATTACATTTAATTTCTGAAATTTAAACCTTATCTTAAAATTTTTCCGAATCAAAATTAACGAATAAATTCCAGCAAAGATCGCACCTAATGATGTCAAAAATGGAACTAACAAATAATCTGAACTATGCTTAACAACGAGAAAAATAGCAATTGTAAAAAAAAATTTAGATATAATATTTATAATTGTAATATATCTCATTTGCTCTACCCCCTGAAAAAACCATACAGGAAATAAAATTTGTCCAAGCACCGTTCCAAAAGTTAAATAATACAACCATGGATCTACACTAAACTTATCAAAAAAAACAATTAAAAATGTCAGTATAAATAATGAAATAACAAAAAGTGCGAATTTTATTATCATTACCGAGCTAAAGATTTCATCTAGTTTCTCACTATTCTCACGATTTAAAGAAACTTCTCTAGTAGCAGTAAAATTAAAACCATAATCTGTTAAAACTATAAAGTAACTAACAATAGCCGTAGCAAATGCCAATATTCCAAACTTCTCCGTACCCAATATTCTTACAAGATAAGGCAATGTTAATAATGGCAAAATATAGTTAAGACCCTGGAGTGTTGCTAGAGAGAAAAAGTTAGCTATAAACTTTTTTTTCTCTTCAGTGTCTAAAAATTTATTCAATAATGGTGTGGTCAAGGTATATAACTCATATCATTTTGATTATGTAAAATCACTCACTTATCCAAATTTACCCAACACAATCACATATCACTTACTTAAACAACATAGCACTCTGTAGTTCTAAAGCAATTGCATCTTTATCACTTACTAAAACTTCATCAATATTACTCAATGGCCATTCGATTGCAATTGCTGAGTCATTCCATATAATTGCACCTTCACTTTCTTTATTATAATAATTAGTTGTTTTATATAAAAATTGAGTATTATCTTCTAAAGAGACAAATCCATGAGCAAATCCTTCAGGAATCCAAAATTGCTTATGATTTTCACCTGTAAGCTCCACCCCAACCCATTGCCCAAATGTAGGTGAAGTTTGGCGAATATCCACAGCCACATCCCAAGCTCGCCCTTGAACAACTCGAACTAATTTCCCTTGAGCGAATGGAGATAACTGGTAATGTAATCCACGTAGAACACCTTTTTGCGAATAAGAATGATTATCTTGAACAAATTGCGGAATATCTAAACCGCGTTCTCTTAACACTTGCTCAAAAGCTTTTTGATTAAAACTTTCCATAAACCAGCCACGATCATCACCAAAAACTTTTGGCTCAAGTATCAAAAGACCTTTGATCTTCGTTTCAATAACATTCATTCTTTATTCTCTATACAAAGCAATACTGCATTTATTTACATCAGTGTCATCTATAAAATTATTCCAATCTCATAAAACTTTAGTTTTTTGATGTTCAGCATGCAATTTTAATAAATATTGACCATAACCTGTTTTCTTAAAGAAATTTGCGCGATTCAATAGTTGATTCGAATCAATCCAACCATTATTAAATGCAATTTCTTCTAAACACGCAATTTTCAGACCTTGACGATGTTCAACGATCTGTACAAATTGACTTGCCTCAAGCAATGAGTCATGCGTACCTGTATCTAGCCAAGCAAAACCACGACCAAGTAACTCGACATTAAGTTCTCCCTGTTGCAAAAACACATTATTAACATCTGTGATTTCTAATTCACCACGGTGTGATGGTTTAATATTTTTTGCAATATCAACAACTTTAT
Source organism: Acinetobacter sp. P8-3-8 (assembly GCF_000214135.1). Classification (GTDB taxonomy): domain Bacteria; phylum Pseudomonadota; class Gammaproteobacteria; order Pseudomonadales; family Moraxellaceae; genus Acinetobacter. The sequence continues at coordinate 63,616 of NZ_AFIE01000012.1, read as the reverse complement.
TATCATAAAAATAAAGCCCTGTGACTGCATAATTTGATTTAGGCTGTTCCGGTTTTTCTTCGATACTTAGTGCTTTACCAGTTACATCAAAATCAACCACGCCAAAGCGCTCAGGATCATTTACATAATAACCAAATACAGTCGCACCACTTTCTTTTTCTGAAGCACGTTTCAGTTGCTCACTAAAATGCTGACCATAAAAGATATTATCTCCCAAAATCAAACAAGCATTGTCATCACCAACAAAGTCTTCACCCAAAATAAAAGCTTGAGCCAAACCATCTGGTGATGGTTGCACTTTATAAGAAAGTTTAATACCTAACTCTTCACCCGTACCTAAGAGTTTTTCAAAGTTAGGTAAATCTTCAGGTGTAGAAATAATGAGAATTTCATTAATCCCTGCAAGCATTAAAACTGACAAAGGATAATAAATCATTGGTTTATCATAAATTGGAAGTAGTTGTTTTGATGTTCCCATTGTAATTGGGTAAAGACGTGTGCCAGAACCACCCGCCAAAATTATACCTTTTCTTTTTTTCAAACTCATTGATAAAGTTCCTTAATAACTTGTGCCACACCAAGCTCCCAATTCGGAAGATGCAACTTAAAATTTTGTTGTAACTTTAGTGTATTTAACCGTGAATTTAACGGTCTTTTTGCTGGTGTTGGGTAAGCAGATGTTTCTATTGGGCTAACCTTATTCAAAACAAAATCCCTCCCATGACCACGTGCTTGAGAAAAAATAAATTGTGCATAATCATACCATGAGCACTCCCCAGCAGCTGCTAGATGATAATGCCCATATAAATTTTCTTTAGAAACTGTATTCAAATCCCAAAAACGAATGACTTGTGCCGTTACATCCGCAATTAACGGTGCTCCAGTCGGGGCACCAATTTGATCGTCAATAATTCCCAATTCTTCTTTAATCATTGCCAGTTTTAGCATGGTTTTTATAAAGTTATTTCCATGTAAACCATAAACCCAACTGGTTCTAAAATTAAAGAATTTACACCCGCTTTGCTCTAAGGCAATTTCGCCATCATGTTTCGATTTCCCATATAAATTTACGGGATTACAAATATCTTCTTCAGACCAGGCAACACTACCTGCCCCATCAAAAACATAGTCTGTAGAATAGTGGATGAACAAAATATTTTTTTGTGCGCAAATTTCTGCAAGGTGTTTTACAGCCAAGTGATTAATCAAATCCGCTTGTTCAATTTCACTTTCAGCCTTATCTACTGCTGTATAGGCTGTAGCGTTAACGATAACACTAGGTTGAGTTTGCTCAATCGCATGAGATATTGCCTCAAAGTTTGTGATATCTCCACACAAACCACTAACATCTATCGAGCGATCAAGGCTAACTATTGAACCTAAGGGCTGCAAAGCACGTTGCAATTCCCAACCAACCTGCCCATTTTTACCCAATAAAAGAATCTTCATCGATTTACTCAAAATTAGGCTTTTTTAGCTTGATATTGTTGCTGAATCCAATTTTGGTATTCACCACTTTGAATATTGGTCACCCATTCTTGGTTATATAAATACCATTCAACAGTTTTACGAATCCCAGTTTCAAACGTTTCTTCTGGTTCCCACCCAAGTTCCCGACCTATTTTACTTGCATCTATCGCATAACGTAGATCATGCCCAGGACGGTCTTTAACAAAAGTAATCAAAGTTTCATAAGATTGTTGATTATCTTGAGGTCTTAATTCATCTAAAATTTTACAAATCGTTTTAACGACTTCAATATTTTGTTTTTCATTATGACCACCTATATTGTAGGTTTCACTTACCTCACCCTCAGTGACTACTTTATATAAGGCACGTGCGTGATCTTCGACAAATAACCAATCTCGGATTTGGTCACCCTTCCCGTAGATTGGTAAGGGTTTGCCATCAAGTGCATTCAAAATCACTAAAGGAATTAATTTTTCAGGAAAATGATAAGGACCATAATTATTCGAGCAGTTGGTCACGATTGTCGGTAACCCATATGTTCTTTGCCAAGCTCTAACCAAATGATCTGAACTTGCTTTACTTGCTGAATAAGGTGAACTCGGTGCATAAGACGTCGTTTCAGTAAATAAATCCGTTGTACCTTCCAAATCGCCATAAACTTCATCTGTTGAAATATGATGAAACTTAAAAGTAGATTGTTCTTGTTCTGTTAAATTTATCCAATATTTTCGAGCAACTTCTAATAAGGTATATGTACCAACGATATTAGTAGAGATGAATTCTGCTGGACCATCAATTGATCGATCCACATGCGACTCGGCTGCAAGATGCATCACCAAATTTGGTTTAAATTGATTAAATGCTTTAGTTAACGCCTCTGAATCACAAATATCAATTTGTTCAAACTGGTATCTTGGATTTTGATCAACTTCAATCAAAGACTCTAAATTACCTGCATATGTTAATTTATCAATATTCAATACTTCATCTTGAGTATTTTTTATAATATGTCTTACAACTGCTGATCCAATAAAGCCTGCACCACCAGTAACCAAAACTCTCATATAGTATCCTATGAATCATTTTTTAATAAAATATATGTTTCAAAGCTTCCCAAACTGATCAATAGGTTAATATAAAACTATATTTTCACAAGAAACTCGCCCTATTTTAACCCTGAAGCATTATACTCAGAATGCACAATAATTCATATGATAAACCAATTTTTAGCGATACGAATCGTTTATCTTGGTAATGTTATGTATATACAATCTGATTTTCTAATTTTTATCTTAGTTTGATAACTTTACAAAGTGATTAAGAATAACAATAAAGACCTTACTTTTTCGTTTTTAATACAATACTCTCTCAACAATAAGATACCCAACTGCTTTTTTTTAGCATACAATTCAGTTTCAAGATTGAATTCTAAGTAGCAACGCAATATAAAATAAGGGTTTTGAATGTGAAGTATGCAGGCACATCACTTTTTACGATTTTAGCAATTTCTGTTTCATTTTCTGGTTGTGCAATCACCTCTGGACTTCAAACCTATGATTTACCTGAGCAAGGTCAATATAAAACAGATCAGGGCGCTGAGCTTTCTGTCGTCCAACTCAATCAGAATAATATTCCAAATCTGAACCTCACAAATCAAGAAAACTCAAATCATGTAATTTCGCTATTTCGTAACCAACAAAATATTTATCGTTTAAGTCCAGGGGATATCCTTTCGATCCAGCTTTGGGCTTATCCTGAAATTACGCCTCCTATTCAGGATGTAAACAATGTTAAAGCGATTGGGTATCCAATTGATCCGAATGGTAATGTACAACTTCCATTAGTCGGTTCAGTTCCTATTGCTGGCAAAACCCTTGCAGAAACCAACCGTTTCTTACATAACCAATTTGCGAAATACTTAAAACATCCAGATGTCGTGGTACGCGTGTTGTCCTATGAAGGACGTCGCTACTTTGTGAATGGACAAGTTGTACGAAGTGGACAATATACTCTAAATGACCAGCCAATTAGTATTTATACAGCCCTAGGTCAAGCGGGTGGTATTGATACGAAAACAGGCGATACGACCAATATTCAACTGATTCGTAATGGTCAAACATTTAATTTGAATACCATTCAACTGGAAAAACAAGGTTTATCTTTACATAACCTACTCATCCAGCCAAATGACACGATTTATGTCAATACAAAACAAGATCAAAAACTTTACGTGATGGGTGAGTCTAATAAAAGCCAAGCACTTGCTTTACGTGATCAAGGCATGACTCTCAGTGATGTACTGGGTGAAAGTGAAGGCATTAGCCCATATTCTGCAAGTGCTGCACGAATTTATGTGATGCGTACTGATTTAAGTACTAAACAATCAACGATTTATCATTTAAATTTAAGTAGTTTGGGTAACTTAGCACTGGCGAATCAGTTTGCAATGAAAAAGAATGACATTGTTTATATTGATGCAACAGGTTTAACCCGTTGGCAACGTATCATGAATCAGATTGTTCCATTCTCAAGCGCGCTTTATTCATTTGATCAGCTAGGTAAATAACATGCAGATCAAGAATATATTGGTGGTCTGTGTAGGAAATATTTGCCGAAGTCCAATGGCGGAGTTTTTTCTTAAAGATCAGTTCCCTCATCTCAGTATTGAGTCTGCTGGTCTTTCAGCGATGGTCGGACATTCGGCGGATGATAAAGCCGTTGCATGTATGGATGCTTTAAATATCGACATGCGTAGTCATATTGCACGACAGATCAATGCTGAGTTGATTAAAAAAGCCGATCTGATTTTAGTGATGAGTAAAAACCAATCACAGCATATTGAACAAAAATGGCCTTTTGCTAAAGGTAAAGTGTTTATGTTAGGACATTGGCAAAACTTAAATGTTCCAGATCCTTATAAACATGATCAAGCTTTTTTTGATGAAACATGTAAAAATATCCAAACTTATGTTGCTGACTGGCAATCACATCTTTAAATTTTAATTAGTTGTTAACTTATGAACCAAAATTCAAAAACTAATGATGATACTATTGATCTAAAAGAGTTATTCTTCTCTTTAATTGCACAATGGAAAGTGATTGCTCTGTGTGTCATTTTAAGTTTGATTTGTGCTTTATTGTATTTACGTATCTCCTCTCCAGTCTATTCAACCGATGCCATGGTGCAAGTTGAAGATGGGAAAAGTGCAGCTTCTGCCGCTTTAATGGGTGAATTAAAAGATATTTCTGGTGGTTTAGGGGCAAAATCTCCAGCAGATGCCGAAATTGAAATTTTAAATTCAAGACTCGTACTTGGCGAAGTCATTAAGAATTTAAACTTAAACATCCAAATTGAAGATAATCAAGATAATTTGCTTCATCGCTTAATTTCACAAGACAAAACTAAGCTGCTATACACGAGCAGTAGCGTAAGTTTTCAGAAAAAAAATGCTGAGTTTTCAATCAAAAAATTTGAAATTCCTTCATATTACAATGATAAAGATTTAATTTTAAGCTTTTTAGATAAGAATCAATACAGTCTAAGCTATAAAGATCAAGTTGTTTTTAAAGGTCGCTTAAATCAGCTTAATCAAACTCAAGATAATAAAGGTCTTTGGTCTGTCAACATTGAAAGCCGAAGCCCATTCCAACAAGATTTTACGATTACCAAGTTATCACTTCCTTCCGCAATAAAAGTACTTCAAGAGACTTACTCTGTTGTTGAAAAAGGAAAAATGACAGGAGTTATTGGCTTAAATTACAGTGGCACAGATAAAGAACATATTACTCAAGTTCTTAATCATATTTTAGCTGTATATCATGCACAAAATATTGAACGTAAGACTTTAGAATCTAAACAAACATTAAATTTCCTTGATCAACAATTGCCTGAATTAAAGAAGCAGCTCGAAGAATCTGAAATTAAGTTTAATAAATTCCGTGAGCAGTACAACACGGTTGATGTGACTCAAGAATCTGAGCTCATGTTAAAGCAAAATGTTGAATTGGAAAAAATGCGTATTGAGTTAAAGCAAAAACAAGCTGAATACTCTGCAAAATATACACCTGATCATCCACTTATGACTGAAATCAATGCACAACTTGCTGCGATTGATAAAAAGTCAACTGAGCTTAATCAAGCAATTAAACGTCTACCTGAAACACAGCGTTTATATTTACAACTGTATCGTGATGTGAAGGTCAATACCGAACTTTATACTTCGTTGTTAAATAGCTACCAACAACTCAAAATTGTCAAAGCGGGTGAAATTGGTAATGTCCGCATTATCGATACTGCAGTTGAACCAGTTGAACCAATTAAACCAAAGAAATTGATTGTGTTAATTCTTTCAATCTTTATCGGTGGTTTTATTGGCATCATGATTGCATTGCTTCGTAATATGCTTGCTTCAGGCATTAAAGATTCCAGCCGTATTGAAAATGAATTGGACCTCCCTGTATATGCAACTGTACCGCGTTCGCCAATTCAGGAAAGTCGTGTTCAATTACTGAAAAAGAAAAAATCAATCCCTATTCTTGCTGTTAAGAACAGTGAAGATATTGCCATTGAAAGTTTGCGTAGTATTCGTACCACCATTCATTTTGCTCTCGCAAATGCGAAAAACAATATTATTGCGGTTTCAGGCCCTGCACCTGAAATTGGTAAATCATTTATTTCGACCAACCTTGCTGCTATTTTTGCACAAAGCAACAAAAAGGTATTATTGATTGATGCTGATTTACGTCGTGGTTATTTACATAAATATTTTGATCGTGAAGCTTCACCAGGTTTAACAGAATATTTGAGTAACCAAAGTAGTTTGGAACAATGTATTGTGAAATCAGATACTGTTGCAAACCTAGACTTCTTTGCACGTGGTAAAAACCAAGGCAATGCTTCTGAAATGTTAAGTTCTCAACGTTTTAGTGAATTACTTGAGCAGCTTTCGCAACAATATGACCATATTATTTTAGATACACCGCCAATCTTAGCAGTAACCGATGGCATCATTATTTCTCAGTTTGTTGGTGTAAATCTTGTTGTTGCACGTTATGCTAAAACACAGATGAAGGAATTAGAACTCACTGTTAGTCGTTTTGAACAAGCAGGTACCAAAGTTAACGGTATTATTCTCAATGACATTCAAGCAACGGCAGGTGGTAACTACGGTTATAACTATGCTTATGCATATACCTCATCTAAAGATGATTAATTGCTGTGAAAGAGAAAGCCAGATTTTAATCTGGCTTTTTTATATGTAGATCTCTGTATATTTTTAGTTGTCAACATCAGATAACTATATCGTTTATGATGAAGACGTTATATGCTTGTTTGGTTTATGCTAATGGTCAAATTAGCCTCTTAAAAGATTAAAATTTGGGAATTTTTATGAGTAAAGCCTTACCCATCGCAGTTGCTGTAATTTTAGGTGGTGCTGCGCTTGTACCTGTTTATTATGCTTCTCAACATCCAGCCGATGTAAACAGTAGTTCAATGTCAAAAGATGCAAAACCTGTCGAAAAAATCAGTTATGCACTCGGTTATGAAGTTGCGAGTCAAACTCCACCTGAAGTCGATGTAAATACATTCATCAAAGGTGTTCGTGACGGTCACGCTAAAAAAGAACGTATTTATACAGATGCAGAATTACAAGCAGCTTATGTTGAATTCCAAAAAGAAATGCAAACGAAGCATCTAGAGCAAGCCAAAGAAGCAGCATCTTCAAATGATTCTTTCTTGGCTGAAAATGCGAAGAAAGCTGGTGTGATTACTACAGCATCTGGTCTTCAATATAAAATCACTCAAGAAGGTACAGGTAAGCAACCTACAGCAAATTCACAAGTTACTGTGCACTACAAAGGACAGTTGCTCGATGGTAAAGTCTTTGATAGCTCATATGATCGTGGACAGCCTGTCGAATTCCCTGTAAACCAAGTGATTCCCGGTTGGACTGAAGGCTTACAACTCATGAAAGAAGGTGGTAAAGCGACTTTCTATATTCCTGCAAAATTAGCTTATGGTGAACAAGGTGTTCCTGGAACAATTCCACCAAATAGCACATTAATTTTCGATGTTGAACTTCTTAAAGTGAAATAATTGTTAAAAAAGGAGAGCTACGCTCTCCTTTTTTGGATATAAATTATGAAAAAAAGCCTCGTTACCATTTGTATTAGTATGCTCAGTGTTGCTAGTTTTGCAGCACCGATTAACAATAAAAGCTCTCAACAAGATCAGCTTGGTTATAGCTATGGTTATGTTATGGGGCGTACCAATGCTGAAACCTTAAAAGACATCAATTTAAATGCATTTATACAAGGCATTAAAGAAGGTTTTTCTGGGCAAAAAGCCACATTAACAGATGAAGAAATGGCAAAAGCTTTGGCGCAATATAAACAGCAAAGTGAAGCCAAGCAAATGCTGGAGTTTAAAAAGTCCGCAGATGAAAATGCTCAATTGGGCGCAGTTTTTCTTGCTGAAAATGCTAAAAAATCAGGTGTTATCACTCGCCCGAGTGGCTTGCAATACACGGTTCTTCAGCAAGGTACAGGTAAATCACCTTCTGCTAAATCTAAGGTATCCGTGAATTACGAAGGGCGTTTAATTGACGGTACAGTTTTTGACAGCTCAATTGCACGTAATGAACCTGTTGAGTTCCAAGTAAGCCAAGTCATTCAAGGGTGGACTGAAGGTCTACAGCTCATGAAAGAAGGTGCTAAATACCGCTTCTTTATTCCTGCAAAGTTGGCTTATGGTGAAATTGGCGCAGGTGATGCTATTGCACCAAACAGCACATTGATTTTTGATGTTGAACTGTTAAAAGTTCTCCCATAAAGTAAATGAAGCACCATAAAAAAACATCGCCATTGGGCGATGTTTTTTACATTGAAACTGGAATTTTTTAATGTTTTAACTGTCTAGGTCTAAATCCTGAAGCAAACAAAGCAACCGCATAAGCGAAAATACCCACAACACACAGCCCAACGACTTCAACAATACGAATCCATTGTGAAACCGTACCATCATACCAAGTCATGGCATACCAAAGTGCTGCGATCATGGCCAGATTGGCAATCACAAATTGGATAAATAATTTCTTCCAATGTGGTCCAAATTTGAAAATATCACGCTTATGTAAATAGAAATAAAGCATCCCTGCATTGACCAATGCCGAGCCTGATGATGCAATTGCCAAAGCCATATGCTGAGCCTGCCAATCGATCAGTTTAAAGAATCCAATAAACACCACATTGAGAATGGCATTGGCAGCAACAGCCATTAAGCCAACTCGTACAGGTGTCTTGGTATCTTGCATCGCATAAAAACCAGGTGCAAAGACTTTAATCAGCATGAATGCAAGCACGCCCCCACTCATACATTGCAGTGCCAATGCCGTCATCTCTGTATCACGTGCATCAAATGCACCATGTTGAAAAAGTGCTTGAATAATCGGTGTAGACAGCATAAACAATGCGATACTTGCTGGCACACCAACCAATACAATCACACGTGCCGCCCAATCCAGCATTTTTCTAAATTTAGCCTGATCTTGTTCAGCCTTACTCATTGACAATGACGGTAGAATCACTGTACCAATTGCAACACCAATCAATCCCAATGGTAGTTCAGTCATACGCTCTGCACTATATAACCATGACACAGAACCATCTTGCATGAATGATGCCCAAATGGTATTCAGCAATAAATTGATCTGAGTTACGGATACACCAAAAAGCGCTGGTAGCATCAGTTTAAGAATACGATCTACGCCTTCATGCTTAAAATCAACTTTAGGTGGAATCAGTAATTTTCTCTTCCACAATTCTGGAATTTGAATCGCCAGTTGTAGAACCCCTGCCACAATAACTGCCCATCCCAATGCCATAATCGGTTGAGCAAGATGTGGTGAAAGCCACCATGCCCCTGCAATCATGGCAATATTTAACAGAACAGGTGAAAATGCAGGCGATGCAAACGAACCATAACTATTTAAGATACTGCTGGCAAATGCTGTTAACGACATAAACATCAGATAAGGAATCGTTAAGCGAAACATATCTACTGCAAGATCGAACTTTGCGGGATCATCATGAAACCCAGGTGCATAAACATACAAAATCACAGGTGCAATGATCATGCTGACAAGTGTCAGTAAAGACATCACCATTAACAGACAACCAAAGACCCGACTAATTAAAATCTGTACTTCTGCATGTAACTTGGTGGTTTTATATTCTGTTAAAACTGGAATAAAGGCCTGAGAAAAAGCCCCTTCAGCAAACAGCCGTCTAAAGAAATTGGGAATACGAAATGCGACAACAAATGTATCGAAATCCTTACCTGCACCAAATACATTGAGCAACACCATATCTCGGACCAAACCCAAGACTCGTGACAACATGGTCATTGCACTAACAATAAAGGTGGATCGCCACAGCGCCATCGTATTCACCTAGTTAAAATAAAGTCGCTATTGTAATTAAATATTCTTAAAATTGGGTTGTTAAATCATAAACAAATTTTTATTTTGCTTTGGACTTCTTCTCAGCAAGACATTCTCTAAAATATTGCCATTGAAAATGTGGCCCAGGATCGGTTTTACGTCCCGGTGCAATATCAGAATGCCCTGCTAAATGCGAATCTGTTTTAGGATAGGCTTTTTGTAAACTTGCGACGACATCGACCAATGTTTGATATTGAATGCTTTCAAAATCAGTATAATCACTGCCTTCCAACTCGATACCAATTGAATAATCATTACATTCAACTTTACCTAAATAACTCGAACGCCCTGCATGCCATGCACGATCATTAAAATTAACGAACTGTAAAACTTCACCTGTTCTTAAAATCAATAAATGCGCAGAAACCTGCATCCCTTGAATGGTTTGAAAATAAGGATGTTTAGACCAATCCAATTGATTTTGAAAGAATTGTTCAATATAACCACCTCCAAACTGCGAAGGCGGTAAGCTAATATTATGAATAACAATCAGTTGTATCTCAGTATTTTCAGGTCGTTGATTAAAATTTGGAGATGGAACTTGTTTTGCGCCAACAAGTTGACCATTTTCAACCTGAAATAGTGGTGCTGATTGCATGTGTCATTCCTAAAGGACAGTTCTATTTTCGATGTATCTATTCAATGTTAATGTGAATATTTTCATTCAATAGCGTTGATATTTTAGTGTACTCCGATCTGTATAAAATAAAAACTTCTTCAAACTTGCAATGACAATGCTAATATATCGCACAAATTTTAAAATGGACCGAAAGGGATTTCCATGAGCATTTCGAAAGCGTTGCTTGAACAATCGATTCAAATGAATATCCAACAGGCACTTCAAGAAGATATCGGTGACGGGGACATTACCGCCCTACTTACACCTGAAGATGAACAAGCCACTGCGACCATTATCACTCGTGAAGATATGATCCTTGCTGGTCAACCGTGGGTGAACGCACTGATTCAAGCCTATGATCCATCGGTACAAATTACATGGTTAAAAAATGATGGCGATTTAGTCAAAGCCAATGAAACCATTTATAAACTCGCTGGTTCTGCACGTAGTTTGCTCACGGTTGAACGTCCTGCATTAAATTTTGTACAAACTTTATCGGCTGTGGCGACTAAAACTGCTGAGTATGTGAAATACCTTGAAGGTACAACAACTAAACTACTCGATACCCGCAAAACTTTACCGGGTTTACGTATTGCACAAAAATATGCTGTCGCTGTGGGTGGCGGTCAAAACCATCGTTTAGGTTTATTCGATGCCTTTTTAATTAAAGAAAACCACATCATGGCAGCGGGTGGGATTGCACAAGCGATTGCCAAAGCACATCAAATTGCACCGGGTAAACCTGTTGAAGTTGAAGTCGAAACTTGGGATGAACTGAACCAAGCGATTGAAGCAAAAGCAGATATTGTGATGTTGGATAATTTCAGCCAACAACAAATGATCGATGCGGTTAAACACGTTGCAGGTCGTTGCAAACTAGAAGCTTCAGGCAATATTACCCTTGATAATTTAGCTGAAGTAGCAAAAACAGGTGTGGACTATATCTCAATGGGTGTACTCACCAAAGATGTAAAAGCAGTTGATTTATCTATGCGTTTCAATGCCTAAGTTCAGATAGATCATCGTATTTAAAAGCAGTGAATCATCACTGCTTTTTTATTGTTCTTACAAAACATAACGATGAATAATTATACAATTCGCTCATTTTGTTCAAAAATCTTTATAGAATCATCAAAATATCTTCAACAGATAAAAAGAGACACAACATGAAAAAACAACTTTTATATTCATCAATATTGGGTCTACTTATTCCAAGCATGAGTTATGCAGAGAATATCGATGTGCATGTACTTAGTGCAACGGTGAAAGACCAAAATATTGCCAATGCAGAAGTCATTCTACAAAAAAATGGTGAACGATCTGCATCGAATACCACCAATGCAAATGGTCGTACCACTGTTGATGGGAATAGTGCTGATGGTGCGGATAATTTATTAATCATCAAAAAATCCGGCTATTCAACCCTCGTTGCAAAATGCCCATGTGATGGTATGACCTATGCGCTAAGTCCTGTACTTAAAGACTTAGACAGTATGCGTATCGTACTGAATTGGAGCAAAAATCCTTTAGACCTAGACTCACATTTAAGTTATAAAAATCAGCATATTTATTGGGACAATAAACAAGGTTTAGCTGCCAATTTAGATGTCGATGATGTTGATTCTTATGGCCCTGAAACCGTCACCATTGATAAGAAACTGGATGGACAATACTACGTCTATTCTGTGCATGACTATTCGAATCGTGAACGACCAAATACCAATAGCTTATCCAATAGCCAAGCCAAAGTGATGGTCTATGCAGGTGAATCACTGATTCGATCTTATTATGTACCCACAACTAAGACAGGAAATTTATGGACTGTATTTCGAATCAGTCCCGAGGGCGAAATCCAAGATATTAACCGTATTTCAGGAACAACCGTCGGTGCAAGTCAAATTGGTTCAAGCGTCTCCAATTATCAAAACCAAAGTACCCGTGTAAATATTGTTCCTGTTTCAGCGGATGCACAAAATCGTGCTAAGGCATTAAATTTAAAAGCAGATAAAGCATATAAAGCCAATCTGTTTGAACAAGCAGCTATGCTTTATCAACAGTCTATCGATTACAATCCAAATGTAGGACAAACCTACAGTAATCTTGCGGTCGCTTATCAAAAATTGAATCGCTCATCTGAGGCGCTTTGGGCAAACCAAAAAGCGATTGCCCTTGCAAGTAATAACAATACCAAAGCCTATTCTCATTATAATATCGGCAAAATTTATGAGAATAATCAAGACTATGTCCAAGCAAAACAGCATTATCAATTGGCAAATCAATATAAACCTAGCCCAAGCTATGATGAAGCAATTCAACGTGTAAGCCATTAAAAAATATCCCTCAAGGAATCAAGTGATTCTTTGAGGGATTGATTTATATTTTGAATAGCTTATGTTTTATTGCTTTGTATAATTGAATGTTCTGATTTTCAAGTTTTACATTTTTTGAAATTTTTAATCAATATTGCTTACAAAATAAGCAACACATACATAGAAAAACCGCACTAATCAGCCTATAATCATTGTCCATTCCAAATCACCCCTGAAATTAAGCCAATGAAGACTTTGAAACAACAAGTGCTGTTTTTACTTGTCGCTTTTTTATCTGTATTTGCTTTTTTCTTATACCAAGAAGATATCACGCGTTTCTTTCAATTACGTGACATCTATTTAAAGCCGCGTTTATTTAAATATGGTTTTTCAATTTTATTGAATTATGCTTTTATCAGCTTATTTTATTTAATTTTAAGAAAGACATTTGCCACTATATTATTGAGTCAGTTCATTATTTTCTTACTGACCTTTATCAATATCAAAAAAGAACAATATCTTTCCGCAAGTTTGGTTCCAAGTGATTTTTTACTGTTTAAAGAAACCTTTATTGCTTCCCCAATTTTTTTAAAGATCACTGTATTTGCCAGTATTGCAGTTTTTATTGCGCTCTTTGCCTTTATTTATAAAAAAGAAAAATTAGGTACGAAATCTTTATTGCTTGCTAACAGTATTTTGTCAGTGGCGATTCTTGGATTTTTTATTACGGCTAATTTTACAAATAACTTTAGCGAGTCTTGTGCCAACGCTAAAAAAGGTTCAATTTGTCAATATACACAATATTTACCCAATACCCGTGGTGATTGGATTGGTGATCATTTAACCATTAAATATTTGGGTTTTTCGACCTTTTTCTTTTCAAAATCTGTGGACAGTTTGAATAATCAAATTTTTCAAACTGAAGTGATTCCTGAGCAAGAAGTCGCTACATTCTATCAGCCAACTGAAAATAATACTCCGATTACAGAACAGACCACGATTGCCAGTAAAGAAACTGTTGAACCACAACCATTACCCAATATTGTCTTTGTGATGAGTGAATCACATTGGGATGCAACGCAACTTGATAAAAGCATTCCACGAAATATCACACCAACTATCAATAAAAATCAGGTTTCCACATTGCTATCGCCAAGTTTTGGTGGTGGTACAGCCAATGTTGAATTTGAAGTTTTGACCAGTTTAAATACTTATTTAAATCATAATGAGTTGGCTTATGTGTCTAAATTAAAGCGTCCAACCTATTCATTACCCATGTATTTAAATAGCTTAGGCTATGAAACGACAGCGATGCACAATAACGGAAAATATTTTTATAACCGTAGCGCTGTTTATAACAACTTAGGTTTTAACCGTTTTACCTCAATTGAAAATATGATCAACATGGCTGATCGTGCGAAATACATCAATGCTGCAGGTTGGGCGACCGATGATTTAATTTATAACAGCATTGAAAATCAGCTCAAAAATACCGATAAACCTCAGTTTATTTATGCGATTAGTGTTGAAAACCATCCGATGTACAGTGATGATCGTTTTGGTAAAGATCACTTTAAAATCAATAAAAAGGGTGTCAGTGAGAATAGTAAACGTGCGCTCAATACCTATTTAACAGGTATGCAACGTGCCGATGATAAATTCAAAACCTTAATTGAAAATGTAAAACAACTCGATCGCCCAACCATTGTGATTTTCTTCGGAGACCATTTACCAAACTTGCAAAAAGTTTATGATGAATATGGTTTCTTCAAGTCTGAGCAAGAAAAAACTGAGAAAAAAGATGTGCGTTTCTTTGAAACACCTTTAGCTGTTTGGGCAAACTTCCCGATTGATAAAAAACAATTTCAAGGGTCATTTGTTGCTGCACACTTCTTAGCGCCTAAAGTTTTAGAAGCAGCCCATGTACCGCTTTCACCTTATTATCATTTTATTGATAAAGTAAATTCTTGCTATAAAACAGTTCATCAAACGGGTATTGAACCGCAGAAGTCTTGTGATTCCAACTCAGCTGAAATTCTTAAACAATATAAAGACATGAATATGGATGTGTTAAATGGGAAGAATTTTACTTATCAATTATTACAAGCTAAAGCTGAGAGCTAACTCATAATACAGTTCAAGTCGATTTTTCGGAGTCATCTTTTACTGAATCATATTGAACATGTTCTATCTTTTGGTCATTTTGCGCGGTTACATCTCGTTGATCCAGTCGATCTAAACGTGGATCACTGGCCATTAATACAAAAGTGATCATGGCAAAAAGAAAAATTAATATTTGCATGTTTATACCCAAGCTTGTTTTGAAATTTCAAATAGCTTAATTGACCTACTATCACATGGTTTGAAGATGTTGTATTAAAATGACTAGGGCTTTTGGCGAGTTTTGTATCTCGTATGCACATTACATGACCCGAAACTTAAATGGGTGACATCATGCAAGTGCTGTTATCATTATGATGTTAATTTCCTAACCCTCGCCTATGACATACGTTTGTAAATAGAAGAAAATAAGAAAAAGTCCATCGAATAATTCAACCGTATTTACCCACTTCCCTTTCCGATTCACCATTATTTTCCAAATAAAAAACGCACTCGAGAGTGCGTTTGATCACAGCTTAAATTGGCTTTTGTATTACCAACCAAGTGCTTCCTTTTGTTTTTTCACTAATTCTTGAATACCTTTTTCCGCCATTTCAAGCATTGCATTTGATTGCGCACGTGTAAATGGTTTTTCTTCCGCAGTTCCTTGAATTTCAATAAATTCACCTGCTTGTGTCATCACAACATTCAAATCAGTTTGGCAGTTAGAATCTTCTTCATAGCACAAATCAAGTAATACTTCGTCTTCAAAAATTCCGACTGAAATCGCAGCAACTAAACCTTTTAATGGATCATGTTTAATTTTCTTTTTCTCTAGCAGTACATTCATTGCATCGATTAATGCAACTGCTGCACCTGTAATCGCCGCAGTACGTGTACCGCCATCTGCTTGGATCACGTCACAGTCGATGGTAATGGTGTTTTCACCTAATTTTTTTAAATCCACCATTGCACGTAGGCTACGACCAATTAAACGTTGGATTTCTTGTGTACGACCAGATTGTTTACCACGTGCTGCTTCACGGTCACTACGTGTATGTGTAGATCGTGGCAACATACCGTATTCAGCAGTTACCCAACCTTGTCCCTGACCTTTGAGGAAACGTGGTACTGAATTGTCAATACTTGCAGTACACAGCACTTTTGTATGACCAAATTCAACCAATACTGAACCTTCCGCATAACGTGTGTAGTTACGGGTAATTTTAACATCACGTAATTGATCTAATGCACGTTGGTCGATACGCATAGTTTGTCCTTATGGGATTTAAAAATATTGCGCATTAGTATAGCAGAAGCAATCGATTTGGTTTTGTTACAAGATGGTGTTTTTAGAATAGAGGCTGAGTGTATTCAGCAGTTTTACTGACTCAACGCGATCTGATGAGAATAAAGCACCTCACACATCACTGTTACCACCACATTTTCAGTGACTTATTATCAAGAATAAATGAATAAGGTTGTAACGTTTGTGCTTCGATAGTTTATTATGTTTTAATACAAAGATTATTAATTAAAAGTAAACAATAACAATGAAAGCATTTATTACTGTCGGCTGTAAAACAGATCATGGTGGGATCATCCTTTTAGGTGATTCTTCTTATATCGTTGAAGGTAAAGCAGTGCATCTCGATGGGATGACGCACTATTGCCCTAAATGCCAAATCCAGTCCAAAGCGATTGCCTCTAACCGAGGTTTTATTACTGTAAATGGTAAAAGCGTCATCGTTGCGGATGATACTTCAACGTGTGGGGCAAAATTTTTAAAAATTTCTAATCTTGTGGTTATGGATAATCAGGGATGAAGATTTCTTTCTCATTTAAAGAACGTAGCTTTAATCCATAAATTTATAGATCAACCAAACTTATGAGATACGCATCATAACATCTAAGGCTCTCGCTATTTTATGATCAGATTGTTATACTCTTTTATACGCCAATGGCGTATTTTAAATTATGCTATTTATTGAAACTAGTATTTTTACTAAACAAATCAAAGAACTTGTCACTGATGAGGAATATCGTCAGTTACAACACGATCTTGTGATAAAACCTGATAAAGGTGTTGTTATTAAAAATAGTGGTGGAATACGCAAAATACGCTGTGCTCAAGGTCATAAAGGAAAAAGTGGTGGTATCCGTGTAATCTATTATTGGATTTCAGCTGATGAACAAATCTTTTTCTTAGTAGCTTACCCTAAGTCGATTAAAGACAATCTTACAGATAAAGAAACCGCAATTCTGCGCCAATTAGTGAAGGAACAGCTTCATGGACAATAATTTATTTGATGACCTAGTTTCTTCAATTAAAGAAGCTGGTGCAATTAAACGTGAAGATATTCAAGCAAGTCAGGTAACAAAACTTGAGTTGCCTGATATTAAAGAAGTACGTGAAAAAACAGGTTTGAGTCAAACTGAATTCGCTGCACGTTTGCATATTAGCCCTCGTACACTTCAGAATTGGGAACAAGGTAGACGCTACCCAACTGGACCAGCCGCAACACTCATTCGAATTTTAGACACATATCCAAGCCTAATTTAAAGCTTTATGTTTAGTCCCCTCCAATTACGTAAATTTTAAGTAATCAAAGTAGTTAATAAATATATGAACTCCATTTCAGCTATTTTTTTGAGAGAACATCCAATCAATGCTTGTATTCAGGATGCAAATGGAAACTCAAAACCATTTCCTATACTTCTAATTGACGGTGTTCCACTAAACTTATGGATAAATGGAAATACGAATATTATTGATAGAACTGACAATTTAGTCCCAGCACAGGGGTGGTTATATAATTTTGAGAATAACCATTCGCTAAGTAATGCTTGGAAACTCCTTGAACCAAAATCTTCTGAATATGGTGCAGTTTCTACTGTTGTACCTCTTTTAATCTGCTCTGATGATTTAGATCTTATATGTAGCGTTATCATGGTTGAACAAGTTGTTACTGATTCTAACGTGCAATGGACTCGATTTGG
Organism: Acinetobacter sp. P8-3-8; assembly: GCF_000214135.1. Classification (GTDB taxonomy): domain Bacteria; phylum Pseudomonadota; class Gammaproteobacteria; order Pseudomonadales; family Moraxellaceae; genus Acinetobacter. The sequence continues at coordinate 45,617 of NZ_AFIE01000012.1, read as the reverse complement.
ATTAGCATGTGGAAATACACATGATGTTGTAACATCTGTTATATGGGAAAACCCTATTTCTGCACCAATACTAACATTTAATTATATTGAGTTTGAACAAGCCTATAATGATTTAAAAAGATTAGATGAAATTTGGAATCAGCCGTCCATTTAACATATGTTTTTATTAAAAATTCAAAATCAATATGTTGTGAATATTAAGGAACCCAATTTGCATAAATTGGGCTCCTTAATTTCTGATTATATTTCACAATCTAAATTGGTCTAATGCAACAACCAACTCAACACTCTTTAAGCAAAAATCCCCTTCACCTTTTGCAAAGAATGCGTAATCGTAGACGTCAAATTATTAGGTAAAGAACACTTCGCCAAACGTACCCATACACTCCAAAACTGTTGGAAAAAGTTCGCTTCATTATAATTGATACCATATTCATCACATAAAGCTTTGATTTTAGGTGCAACTTCAGAATAACGATTGGCAGGCATATCAGGGAATAAATGATGCTCAATTTGATGGCTTAAATTTCCACTCAAAATGTGCAACCAATCTGTACCTGTGAAATTACTCGAACCACGAATCTGACGTAAATACCATTCAGCACGTGTTTCATTCTCAGTATTATCTGCTTCAAAAGTTTCAGCATCTTCAGTAAAGTGACCATTAAAAATCACCGCAGATGACCACAAACTACGAATAACATTGGCAACCGCATTTCCTGCTAAAACAGGCAACGCATTCGGCCCTGCAATCACTGGAAAAAACACATAATCTTTTAAAATCTGACGGCGTGCTTTTTTACGGAATTTAGTCGCATCAGCCCACACTTGTTTCCAAGTCTTGGTTTTATAGACTAAAGCATCTTCCAAATGTAAGTTTTGAACGCCGACATACCATTCAAAAAACACCATTAATTGAATCGCTAAAGGAATATTCAAAAGAAAACGAGGTTCCCATTTTTGAGATTCGCTTACTCGTAATAAACCATAACCGACATCATGGTCTTTTCCGATAATATTGGTATAGGTATGATGGATATAATTATGTGTATATTTCCAATCATCCCCAGTAGACATGGTATCCCAATCATAATTTGCACCGTTTAGACTTGGATCATTCAACCAGTCAAACTGACCATGCATTACGTTATGACCCAATTCCATATTTTCCACAATTTTGGAAATACCCAATAATGCTGTACCAAATACCCAAACAGGTGGAATCCAACCACCAAACATTAACGCTCCACGTGAAACAATTTCGCTATAACGTACAAAATTACGAATTTTATAAATGTATTTGGCATCTTGTTCACCTAAGCTCTCCATGACTTCACGACGGATTTCATCGACACGGCGACCAAATTCTGCTGTTTGTTCTGGGCTTAAATGTTTTGACTTACTGTTTGGAAAATTCACCGACATATTCATTGCTTTTTCTCCTACACTATTCATTTTTTCTAAACTGTGTCTTAAATTTTGGATATACGTTCCCTAAGCTTTGATCGTTAAAGCTTGGAAATTTTTAAATTTGTTGAATGTGACTATTGTGGCTAAAGCTAAATATTTGAAATCACAAATTAATCGTCACAGGACTGATCGCTTGGCTAATACATAACTTAATCTGTGTATTGGAAGCATGATCAATTTCGCCTGTCAGTACGTTTTTGGTCGAACCACTGACTTTGGTACACGTACACGTATTACAAATCCCCATACGGCAACCATGTGTAGGCTTCAATCCTGCCTGTTCCGCGCTTTCCAAAAGGTTAGATTTGGCCTCGAACGCTTGCTGTGAACGTAAAAACACTACAGGCTGAGCAGCTAAACTTTCATCCACTGTGATCTGGAAATATTCTTGCTTAAGTTGTTGTGTAATCTTTAAATCTTGAAAAATTTGATTCAAACTTTGCATCATTGCGGATGCGCCACATGCATAACTTTGACGTGTTTGAAAATCAGCAACGAGACTTTCTAATAATTCCACAGTCAAATGCTGTTTGTTTTGTGTTGTATTAATCGCATGATAATGAAACTGATCGTGCTGTTGAGCAAGTTTCTCTAAATCTGCATGAAATGCGTCATCACGGCTAAAATAAATCAAATCAATAGAACGGTTTGGCTCTTTTAAAGCCTCAAGTAACAGCGAATAAATAGCCGTAATACCACTACCTGATGCAATCAATAAAATAGGTGTAGTATCTTGATTAAGGACAAAATCACCTTGTGGCTGAGAAAGTTCAACAACTTTTCCAAAAGCTAACTGACTCAATACCTTAGATACTTTACCTTGTTGTTTAACAGCAATAATAACGTTGCCATTGGCTAAAAATTTCACCACAGAATAACTACGTTGTTGGCGTACACCTGCAATTTCTACAGTAACAAGAATACTTTGCCCTGCTTTGAATTGCTGATGTTTAAAATTACGATTTGGGCGTAACTGAATTTGATAAAAATCAGGACTTAAAGCACGTGTCTTCACAACAGTTGCTTTCACTTTTTTCCAAGCCCAAACAGGATTAATCTTTTCAGCGATAAAGTCGACAAAATCTTCACGAATTAATTCTGGTCGATATCCATGCTGCTGATTCGTGGCTGGCTGATATTGCATATAGTTACTCATGTTGCGTTCCTCTTTGTGCTTGCTATTTATTGAGTGAACAAATGTTCTTTTAGTGAACATGTGTACACTATAATCATTTTTTGAATTCAGTCAACACCTGTACACTGACATTCGTCGTTTAATTTGTTTATTTTTTTGATAAACTCGTCACAACAAGAATTTTTGGATAACAGAATGTCGATACGCGATGAACGTAAACAGCAAAGCCGTCAGGCTTTACTCGATGCTGCTTTAGCTTTAAGCACATCAGGTCGTTCATTTTCGAGCATTAGCTTGCGTGAAGTAGCACGAGAAGTTGGACTTGTACCAACTGCTTTTTATCGACATTTCCAAGACATGGATGAGCTCGGCAAAGAACTGGTCGATCAAGTTGCCTTATATTTAAAAAATGTTTTACATCAATTGGGTAAAGGTTTTGCACACCCTGAAACAAAAACGAAAACCAGCATGCAATTATTTTTTGAGGCTGTTGATAATAATCCGCAACAATGGATTTTTATGATCTCTGAGCGTTGGGGTGGCTCAGAAGCTGTACGTAGAGCGATTGCGCGTGAAATTGCTTTTTTAAATGATGATCTTGCCAATGATTTAAAAAAATTTGAAATTGTGCAAAATTTTCATGATGAAAATAATCTCAAAGTCATTACCAATATCTTGATTAATTTATCGTTTACTTGGGCAATGTCATGGATCAGTTTAGAACGGCTTTATTCAGGTATTGAACTTGAACTACAAAAAATGGTTCTGCAAAAACAAGCTGTCACTCAAATTCGTCTGATTTTTAAAGGGATTGAGAATTGGGATACTCAAAAAGATGAAGGCAAAATTGATAATAAATAACTGCCGCTACATCTATATGCAAGTTTTCTTGATCTAAAAATATCAATTCAATAAGTAATAAAAAAACCCGCGATCTTAAATTGCGGGTTTTTCTTAAATCGAAAATTGAGCTTATTTGCCTTTACGTTCTTTGTTAATCAAGTAATCAACAACTTGAGTCACTTTACCATCTTCACCTTGTACAACATACTTACCATTTACAACCACAGCAGGGACACCTGAAAGTTGGTATTGCGCAGCCAATTGATTTGACTCAGCAACTTTTGCAGTAATCGCAAATGAACTGTACATGCTGTTAAATTTCGCTTCAGGTACACCATAACGTGTATAGAATTTAGCAAAAGCATCTTTATCTAGGATCTGCTGACCTGTTCCATTGGCATGGAATAATGGTAAATGCGTACGTTTACGCACACCTAGTGCTTCCGATACATAATATGCACGCGCACCTTGTTCCCAAAGTGGATTCATTGCCGCAGGTGTACGAATAAAATTCACATCTTTTGGAATCTTTTTCAGCCATGCTTGCATATGCGGTTCTAATTTAAAGCAGTGCGGACATCCGTACCAAAAGAATTCACGTACTTCAATCTTACCTGGAACGCTTACTTTGCCTGGGTTTTGTACAACAGTATAATCTTTACCTGCAACAAAATCTGCAGCCATAGTATTTGCAGAAAATGCCATAACCATTGCAGTCATGCCACCAAGAATAAATTTTTTCATTGACTTTATTGTCCTCGAAGTCGTTTTGTATAGCTTATGCACTAACTATAAAACAAATATGGGAAAATCGTTTTCCTTCTGTGAAGTTTTTTACACGATTCATCGCTTTTTTCAGAATTAACGTTACACTAGCATAGCTTGAATTAATTTTTGATTAAAACAATTTACTCAGAGGTGACTGTCATGTCGCAACTTAATGTTGATCCACAAGAAATTGCTAAATTTGAAGCACTCGCTGCTTTATGGTGGGATCAACACTCTGAGTTCAGACCTCTACATCAAATTAACCCACTACGCTTAAACTGGATTGATGAACATTCAGGTGGTTTAGCTGGTAAAAAAATTCTAGACGTAGGTTGCGGTGGCGGAATCTTATCAGAAAGCATGGCACGTCGTGGTGCAGATGTTTTGGGTATTGACATGGGAGCAGCGCCGCTCAATGTCGCACGCCTACATGCAGAACAAGAAAATGTACACAATATTGAATATCGTCAAGTTCCTGTTGAACAACTTGCAGAAGAACAAGCAGGACAATACGACATTGTGACCTGTATGGAAATGTTAGAACACGTTCCAGATCCTGCATCGATCATTCAAGCCTGTCAAAAACTAGTCAAACCCAATGGTCATGTGTTCTTTTCAACCATTAACCGTAATCCTAAATCGTATTTATTCGCCATTGTGGGTGCTGAATATGTATTGCGCTTATTGAAAAAAGGTACACATGATTATCATAAATTCATTAAACCATCTGAACTTGCACATGATATTCGCAACTCAGGTTTAAAGCTGAAAGATATGACTGGCTTACATTACAATCCATTAACCAAACACTATTGGCTTGCTCCAAATGTAGATGTGAACTATATGGTCTATACCGTAAATGAAGGTGTGTAATGCAAGCTGTACTGTTTGATTTAGATGGAACATTGATTGATACCGCAGCAGACTTTATTCGTATCATTCAGGCAATGTGTCGTGAAGAAGGTCGTGCCGTGGTGGATGCAGATTTGATTCGTACACAAGTGTCAGAAGGCGCTCGTGCCATGGTAAAACTGGTTTATCCTGAATTGGCTGTGGATGATCCTATTTTCATTGCGCATCGTCAGCGTTTCTTAGATTTGTACGGTGCTGATATTGCTGTGGATACAGATCTATTTCAAGGTATGTATCCGTTATTAGAAGACTTAGAAAATAACAACATTCCTTGGGGGATTGTCACCAATAAACCCCGTGGACTCAGTGAATCTTTGCTCGAAGCATTAAACTTAACTGAACGCTGTGCTGTATTGGTTTGTCCTGAAGATGTGACACATACCAAACCCGATCCAGAGCCGATGTATCTTGCTGCAAACTACTTGAAGATTGATCCAAAACAGATTATTTATGTAGGTGATCACCCACGTGATATTGATGCAGGGCGTAATGCCAGTATGTACACCATACTTGCAGCTTATGGCTATTTACCTTTAGAACACAAAGATAATCTAGATGCATGGCAAGCTGACTGTATTGTAAATAACGTCACTGAATTACATCAAGTCATCAATAAATTGGTGGATATCAGACGAATTACAGCTTAATTTAATAAGCAATTTGTATAAATAACTCAATAACAATGATAGGAGGTCTCCCATGAAATATTCAGAATATCAACCTCGCCCAGACTTATTAAAAGGCAAGATCATCCTGATTACAGGTGCGGGAGACGGAATTGGGCGTGCCGCAGCGCTCAGTTATGCATTACATGGTGCAACTGTGGTTTTACATGGTCGTACCTTGAATAAGCTTGAAGTCATTTATGATGAAATTGAAGCCCTTGGTGCGCCACAGCCTGCTATTCTACCGTTACAACTCTCAACTGCATCACCTCACGACTACGAATTGTTGTACGAAACCTTAGAACAACAATTTGGGCATTTGGATGGTATTTTGCACAATGCAGGCATTCTTGGTGAACGCGTTGAATTAGCACATTATCCAGATGATGTTTGGGATGATGTGATGGCGGTAAATTTACGTGCGCCCTTTATCTTGACCCAAGAGCTACTTCCATTATTGCAAAAATCTGAAAATGCATCTGTCGTCTTTGCAAGCTCTGGCGTTGGACGTGAAGCACGTGCGCTATGGGGTGCTTATTCTGTATCTAAAATTGCCATTGAAGCGGTGAGTCAAATCTTTGCCAAAGAAAAGACCTATCCGAATATCCGCTTTAATTGTATTAATCCGGGCGGTACACGCACGGCAATGCGTGCAAAAGCGTATCCCGATGAAGATCCAAAAACCTTACGTACACCAGAAGCCATCATGCCTGCCTATCTTTACCTGATGGGTGATGACAGCTTGGATATGAACGGTCAAAGTATTGACGCTCAAGATTAATTAACTTGCTTCAAATAAACGCTCTTGTGTCAGATCAGACCTAAGAGCGTTTTTAGCATCAGCATCCGCAAAATGAAGCTGATCTTTTACCCAATCTGCCAATAATAAAATCGCTTCTCGAATCTCTTGAGACAATTCATGCCCTGCATTCAAACGAATACAATTGTTATAACGTTTATCCTCACCAAAAATTAACCCAGGTACGATATTGATGCTGTGCTGTTGTGCATAATAATACATCGCCAAACTATCAATTTGCTGAGGTAACTGTAACCACAAGGCATAACTGCCCTGCGGTTGATTCAGACGAATGTCTACCCCTTGAAAGGCTTGATATATAAATTGGCGATATTGTTCCACCTGTGCCATCAACTTCGGACATAATTCGTTTAGATGCTGACGATAAGCACGGCTAAAAATCAAATCAGCAAGTCCCAATTGCAACGGCGTATTCACTGACACATTCTGTGTTAGCAACGTGGCATGTAAATGCTGTAATCGTTGCGGAATACAAAACCATCCGACTCGATAAGATGTGGATAACGATTTAGAAATCGAACCACAATAAATCACATAGCCCGTTTGATCCCAGTATTTAATCGGTAATGGACGTTTAGCATTAAAACTACACTCTGCATAAATATCATCTTCAATCACATAGCACTGATATTTGGCTGCCAATTGGGCAATCTTTTCCTTATCCGCATTACTTAAACAAAAACCCAAAGGATTCTGAAAGTTTGCCGTCAATAAACACGCTTTTGCGCCTGAATCCCGCATCACTTGTTCTAAACGATCGATATCGAAACCCTCTGTATTGGCAGGAATTTCAATAATTTTCCGTTTGAGCAATGCCAAAAGTTGCAACTGACCATTATAGTTTGGGGTAGGGATGATAATGCTATCCCCCACTTGAGTAAAATTCTGAATCGCTACAGATAAAGCAGGCATACAGCCATTGCTGATATAAATATCCTCTTTGGCAATATAAAAACCATCTTCTGCCCAATGTGCTGAAAGCGCTTCTCGTAATTGTGGATGACCTTGTCGATCGCTATATAAAAAATCTTCAGGCTTACAATGTTTTAACGCACGTTGAATTGAACGGCGTAAAGCTTCTACAGGAACTAAGTTGGGTGACAATTGAATTGAACCCAAATGAATCAATCGATTATTGATTGCTGCTTCATGAATTTGAATTTGTAGCTCTAAATTGGAGACTTCACGTGGTCTAGACTTAAAGTCTGGATGATCAGGTACGGCAATGTGTTGCACTTTCTGCTGTGATTGTACGAAATAGCCTGATTTCTCTTTGACATAAATCAGCCCTTGTGCCTCAAGCAATTCATAACAACTTTTGGCTGTATTCAAACTAATCTTCTGTTGTTGTGCAAATTGGCGCAATGAGCTGAGGCGTTGCCCCACGACCAATTCACCACAATAAATCTTTTGTGCGATCTGCTGTGCAAGTGTTTGATATTGAAAAGCCATATCTGTGTCTACTTTTTAGTATTTGTTGTATCTGTATCCACAAACTTAACAGATTTATGCTTCTTGCACAGCCGATATTTTAAATAGTGTTGCTTTGAAAGGAGAAAATAAATGAGAACAATCATCATACTAAGCGTTGTTTTAGGTTTAAGTGCTTGCCAACCACAACAAGTGAATCAGGCAGCGCAACAACAACACTTTATCTGTAAATCATTGATTGAAGGCTTTTTAAAAACACAGCGTTTAGGGGAATACCAACTTGATCACTTACAACCCACTTTGCACCAAACCGCTTCAGTGAGAGCATATCGTTATCGTGCAAGTCGTGACACAACCATGAAAATTAATATTCCCACACAACAAAATTTACAATTTGAATGTCAGCAAAACTCAGCACAACACTATGAAATTAAATTGGTGAACCCTCAGCAAAATAGCAAGCAAACTTTGTTGAGTTTAGACTTACCATCACAAAAGACTATCGATACTTTGACAGCTTTTGAGCTAAAAACTCAATAAATAAACGGACACGTTTCGGCAAATGCTCTTGCTGATAATAAACCGCATGGATGCGCTGTTCATAAATTTCGATTTGATCTTCAAACAAGGCGATTAAACGTTTTTGTTTAATGTCCTTGTGTACTAAGAATGCAGATAGACACGTTATACCCAACCCATCTAAAGCCATTTTACGTACAGTTTCACCATTTGACGCTTTAATTTTCGGCCGTACTGTCAGCTTTGCACCATTTACATAGACGGGCCACGTATTTAAATGCGCCACCTTACTAAAACCAATTTGTGAATGATTAAGAATATCTTGAGGTGTTTGCGGATAACCATTTTTCTCTAAATATTCAGGGCTTGCCACGATATATAAACGGCTTTTACACAGTAATCGCGCATGTAAGCTTGAATCGTTTAATTCTCCGAATCGAATCGCAACATCTGTTTTATGTTCTAATAAATCAATAATTTGATCATTACTATTCAGCTCAATTTCAATATTCGGATAGAGCTCGACAAACTCACTCATCAACGGCGCAATGACATGTAAAACAAAAGGTGTCGCTGTATCCACCCGAATTAACCCAGATGTATCACTGTCTGATTTAAGCAAAGCATCTTCTGCTTCATTCAGATCATTGACAATTTTTCGGGCTTTTTCTAAAAATAATTGCCCTTCTTGCGTCAATTTTAACTTGCGTGTAGTTCGTTCCAGTAAAGTCACATTGAGTTTGGTTTCAAGACGTTGCAATGCACGACTCACCCCAGATGTGGTTTGTTCCAAATGCTCCGCAGCAGCGACAATCGAGCCACTATCTACGATACTAATAAAAGCTTGTAATTCTTCTAATGTTGATTTCATCTAGGTGAATCACTCTTTGATTATTGACGAATACTCAATAATATTTTGCATATTTCAATATTTTTAATCAACAATAAACCCTGCAAAATACACCCAATCTCAAAAATGAAGTAAAACGCATGTCTAAAATTATCCCGCAATTCGGTGTAGGCACATTCCGTTTAACAGGTCAGACTGTTATTGATTCAGTCAAAAATGCTTTAGATGTTGGTTATCGTGCTGTGGATACCGCACAAATTTATGGTAATGAAGCAGAAGTTGGACAAGCAATTGCTGAAAGTAAAGTTGCTCGCCAAGACTTATTTATCACCACAAAAATTTGGACAGACCACTACAAAGCAGACAAATTGATTCCAAGTTTAAAAGACAGCTTACAAAAGCTAGGTACAGATGCAGTGGATCTAACGTTGATTCATTGGCCAGCGCCACAACTTGGAATTTCTGTTGCTGAAATGATGCACAACCTACTTGAAGCAAAACAGCAGGGTTTAACTGAACATATCGGTATTTCGAATTTCAATATTGATTTAACCCAGCAAGCGATTGCAGCGGTCGGTTTAGACAATATTGCAACCAATCAAATTGAATTAAGTCCCTATTTGCAAAACCCAAAGCTTGTGGATTTTTTACAATCGCAACAGATTGATATCACGTCATATATGACTTTGGCATATGGCAAAGTGCTACATGATCCTATTTTGTTTGAAATTGCACAGCATCACCAAGCCAGTACAGCGCAAATTGCTTTGGCATGGGCATTGCAAAAAGGTTTCTCTGTGATTCCATCTTCAACAAAACGTGAAAATTTAATCGCGAATCTCAAAGCTCAAGATATTCAGTTGTCTGCTGAAGAAATGCAGATGATTGCGCAATTGGACAAAAATGGTCGTGAAGTTGATCCTGAAAACTTAGCACCAGTATGGGACTAATCAAAAATGAAAATTAACTTTCCTTTATTTGCTTTAGCCGTCGGTGCATTTGCAATAGGAACCACAGAATTTTCACCTATGGGTTTCTTGCCACAAATCGCTGAAAATCTAAACATTTCCATACCTACCGCAGGCATGCTCATCACTGCCTATGCACTAGGGGTCATGATTGGCGCACCAATTATGACTCTATGGTTTGGACATTTTCCACGACGTAAAGCACTGATTCTTGCAATGAGTATCTTTACAATCGGTAATATCCTTGCAGCGATTGCACCGAATTATTGGGGGCTAATGGGCGCTCGGGTGCTCACCAGTCTCAATCATGGCGTGTTCTTTGGGATCGGCTCAATTGTTGCGACCAGTGTCGTACCCAAAGATAAACAAGCCAGTGCTGTAGCGATGATGTTTATGGGCTTAACCATTGCCAATATTGGAGGCGTACCTTTAGCCACTTGGGTTGGACAAAACATCGGTTGGCGTATGTCTTTTGCTGCGATTGCTGTTTTAGGCGTAATAACCATGCTCTTCCTTTGGAAAGCACTACCTCAAGGTACTGTTGCCGAGCGTCCAAATGTAAAAGCAGAGTTAAAGGTATTGACGCGCATGCCTGTGGTTTTAGCCTTGCTGACCACCGTCATGAGTGCAGGTGCGATGTTTACGCTTTACACCTATATTGCGCCAAGTTTGCAAAACATTACCCATGCAAGCCCAACCTTTATCACGCTGATGTTGGTTCTGATTGGTATTGGTTTCTCTATTGGTAACCATTTAGGTGGAAAATTTGCAGACTTATCACTCACCAAAACATTGACCAGTTTCTTAGTGCTACTCATGGTGATGATGTTGTTATTCCCAATCTTAGCAAAAACTCAAATCGGCGCAGCTTTAGCCTTGGTGGTTTGGGGTGCAGCAGCCTTTGCCGTTGTTCCACCTTTACAAATGCGTGTGATGTCTGTGGCACATGAAGCACCTGGGCTTGCATCTTCTGTCAATATTGGTGCATTTAACTTAGGTAATGCGGTAGGTGCAGCCGCAGGTGGTGCTGTATTGAGTATGGGAATGAGCTATGCTGCTGTTTCAGTCACAGGTGCAATACTCACTGCTTTAGGTCTAGTTTTAGTGTTTATCCAAATGAAAATGACGACGAATATGAATACTCAGCCAGCAAACAAATCTGTTGATCTCGCACAGCAACAGCAAGTATAAAAATCATAGTACAAAAGCCCATCTTCTTTTTAAGAAGATAGGCTTTTTTGATTATTTTAAAATATCTGGCAAAGTTGGCATTTTAGTCTTTTTGGCCAGTTCTACTTTCATTCTTTGGAACATTTGATAGGGTTGCTGTTCAACCAATAAATTGGTGACGCTGGCAGGAATTGAACCTTCTGGATTGGCATGTCCTGTGGTCGTGACTTTGACTTGATTTGTACTTAGTTTTTGAAAAGTCCAATCACCAAAATAATCTGTTAAACGAATATAATTTGCATTTAAAGGTTTGCCCTGCTGAATTGCAGTATTTTTAATACTAATCGTTCCATTTTTATCTTTCGACATTTTCCCTTTCACCACCATATCTCGGTCTTTTAAAGGGAATGGAAAATCTAAAACCATATAAATCGTGAACTCCCCTTTCTTATCATCACGAGATAGGATTTCAGCCTTGGCAACATTAGGTACCCATTTTGGCGTGTAATTCACATCCAAAATCAAAGCAACAGCTTTTTCAATCGGAACATCAAATACCGTTTCAGCCTTGTATGACAAAACGGGGCTGTTGGTGTCCTTATATGTCCAAACCTTAATATTATTTTTATTAAGACTTAATTTGGCATCATTTGGTAAAGCAGCTTGTGCAGTTAGGCTAACAGCACTAACCACACAAGTAAGTAACATCATTATTTTTTTCATTTGTAATTTTCAAAAAATTGAGTCATTGTTTTAATCTTATCGCAACACGTTTTATACTTAAATGTCATTTAAGCCTAAAACATCTTTCATATCGTACTTTTTAGCATCTTTGCCCACAACCCATGCTGCTGCACGAACTGCGCCTGAAGCAAAATTCATACGACTGGTTGCCTTGTGAGTGATTTCAACACGTTCGCCTTCACCAATAAACATCACGGTATGCTCACCAACGATATCACCACCACGAATCGTTTCAAAACCAATGGTTTCACGTTCACGCGGGCCTGTATGTCCTTCACGACCATAAACAGCAACTTTCTTTAAGTCACGGCCTAAAGTATCAGCAATTGCCTCACCCATCATCAACGCTGTGCCTGACGGCGCATCTACTTTATGACGATGGTGCGCCTCGATAATCTCGATATCAACTGTATCACCAAATACTTTTGCAGCCAGTTCTAAAAGCTTGATCGACACATTAACACCCACGGAATAGTTTGCGGCATACACTACAGGTGTTTTTGTTGCAGATTGATTTAATAATTCTTTTTGCTCATCTGAAAAACCTGTGGTACCAATCACCATTGCCACACCAGCAGCACTACATAGCTTTAAATTATTTTCAGTTGCTACAGGCGCAGTAAAATCAATCACCACATCCACATCTTTTAAAACGTCTTCCAAATGTCCAACAATCTTGACACCAACAGCACCTATCCCCGCAAGTTCACCCGCATCAGCACCAATGAGTGAGCTTTCTGGACGCTCAACTGCTGCTGCAAGTTGATAACCTGCTTGTTGTACCGCTTGGATCAATGTACGGCCCATACGACCACCAGCACCGACAATACCAATACGAGGAGCGACTGACATAAGATTTTCCTAAAACTGAATTTGAGAATTTTCACTACTATAACAAAACTCAGTTCTAAGACTAAGTTTCATCTCTAAAAAATACCATGATCTTTTTTTATTCTAATGAAAACGATAACTTATGATTTAAGAATGCCGATCTAAATGGTGAAATAGATTAAAGCTTTAAACTACATCGGTAAAACTTTGAAACATTCATCACAATCTATGAACTTTTTCATCAAAGTGCAAAAAATACTCCGCAGACTACTGCCACGAATGAAAATAACAGTGATTATAAGGAGATCAATATGCATTCGAATAAAATAGCTTTCGCATTGGTAATGGGCGTAGCAATGACCTTAACACATGCTTGGGCTGATTCAGCGCCTGCAACCACAGCAACGACAACTGAAGAAAAAGCAACAGTTCAAACAGATTCAAATGCTACAACTGAACCTCAGGTTGAAGTGAAAATTGAAGATATTGATGCACCCATTTTGGAATAATCGATAGCTTATGTACAAATTAAAGAGATATTTAACCTATCTCTTTAATTTTTTTATAAATTTAAAATCAAAATGAATCCTAGATATTAAAACCTTATACTTATTCAAAAAATAATATCAAATAAGAAACTACACCAATTTTTGAAATTAACTGAATATAATGAAATTGCTTTCTACTTTTTTTATCAAGCAAATATAATTCAATGTTGCTATCGCGTTAGGCGACATGGATGTCGCCGTTGGGCGGAGGTACAGGACGTACCTCTCGCCCAACAAAGGATTTTTGTAACTTTTGATCCATCAAAAGTTAAACATTGCCTACACAAATTCATCTAAGCTTTTCAATGTAATATGGGGCAATACATACTTTGATCATTACATTCTTTCTTTAATTTTTGTAGGTTGATATTAAATGCGTCTAATTAAAATTGTTTTGGGTTTTATTCTAGCAATTCACTTCACTCATTCATGGGCAGAAGACACGGAAGTAAACCCCTCAACAAATACAGAAACGACCGTACAACAACCCACACCACAAGATGATGACGAAATTGATGCTGCTCCAGACAATACCGATTTCAGTGATGCAAATAATGCTGAAAGCAAATAACAAAACCCAATAAAAAAGGGAGATATGAAAAACATATCTCCCTTCACTTTTATACAATCAATAACTTAGTCGAATAAACGATCGAAGAATGATTTTTTCTTAGGTGATGATTTACTGTCATCGCCATCCATCGTGACTTGAAGTTCTTTCAATAATTCACGTTGACGTGCAGTTAAATGCACTGGCGTTTCAACCACAATACGGCAAAGCAAGTCACCCTGCATACTGCTACGAACTGGCTTCACACCTTTACCACGTAGACGGAACATTTTACCTGTTTGCGTACCTTCAGGTACTTTCAAGCTTACACGACCATCTAAAGTCGGAATTTCAAGCTCTTTACCCAAAGCCGCATCTGCGATACTTACAGGGACATCCATATATAAGTCAGCGCCATCACGTTGGAAAATTTCGTGTTCACGAACAACCACTTCCACGTATAGATCACCTGATTGACCATCACGGATCGCTTCGCCTTTACCTGTTAAACGAACACGATCGCCATTGTCCACACCTGCTGGAATGGTCACTTCAAGGGTTTGTTGACGGTCAGTTACACCAGAACCATGACACTTAGTACATGGGTTTTTAATAATTTTACCTTGTCCACGACATGTGCTACAGGTTTGTTGAACAGAGAAGAAACCTTGTTGCATACGCACTTGACCTGCACCATGACAAGTCTTACATGTTTCTACATCATTTGGATTTTTTGAACCTTTACCATCACACACATCACATGGAGCAGGTGCAGTAAAAGTAATGGTTTTTTTAACGCCTTTAACCGCTTCTTCAAGGCTCAATTCCATCACATAACGAAGGTCTGAGCCACGGCGTGCACGTTGTTGACCACGACCACCGCCACCAAAAGCACCACCGAAAATATCACCAAACTGGCTAAAAATATCTTCAGCGCTGAATCCACCACCGAAGCCACCGCCACCCATACCACCTTCAAAGGCATTGTGCCCCATACGGTCGTACATGCTACGTTTTTCGCCATCAGAAAGGATTTCATACGCTTCCGAAGCTTCTTTAAATTTTTCTTCAGCTTCTGGATTGTCAGGGTTACGATCTGGATGATATTTCATCGCCAACTTACGGTAGGCTTTTTTAATTTCATCATCACTAGCGGTCTTAGCAACACCTAAAACCTCATAATAATCACGTTTAGCCATGTTTGGCGATGCTCCACAAAAATTTGATAATATTTCTATGCAAACTAAATTGGGGGCATTAATTATTTTTACAAGTTTGAATTTTAGATTTTTTTAAAATACTGCTTTTTTCTGTAAATATTTAGTAAAACCTTTAAGCCACGCATTCAATAAAAATAGCCATGCAATTGCGCTGAATACGACACCTGCAACTGTGCAAGCTTTCACCCAAATAAAGCTGTCCCAATAAAAAAAGATCAGTGGGATAAACCAAAGCGCTGCAAAAATTGCAAGAATGAGAAAAATGACAGCATTACGCATGACCCATAACGCTTGTGCATGCATCCATACTTCTACATCACCAGCCATTGTTACTTTTCGGGCTAACCAATAAGCGAAGACAGCCGTAATCACCGTAAATAATGCAAGAAACATGAATATATAAGAGGTCGTGATAGAACGACGTTGCTTTTCTGAATTGTCTTGCCCCATGGGTGCTTCTAACCTCAAATCCATTGCACATTCCTTTACTTCTAATGCAATGGAATTTCCTGTGTTATTTTCTATAAAGATCAAGTGCTACTATATTAAAGTTTTTAATATTTCGCACCTAATATTCACAAAATTTTATGGATTATGCACGCTTTTTTTCACCTTAAACCATGTTGCATACAATGCTGGTAAGAAAAATAAGGTTAAAAGTGTCGCAATAATTAATCCACCCATAATTGCCACTGCCATCGGACCAAAGAAAATACTCCGTGACAGTGGGATCATGGCTAACACAGCAGCCAGTGCAGTTAGGATAATTGGACGTGCCCGACGAACCGTCGCATCCAAAATTGCATCCCATTGATTATGCCCAGCGTTGATATCTTGTTCGATCTGATCGATGAGGATTAATGAATTACGCATAATCATTCCAGACAGAGCAATTGTTCCTAGCATTGCTACAAAACCAAAAGGCTTATTGAATAGTAATAAGAATAAAACCACCCCGATTAAACCCAATGGTGCTGTCAAAAATACGATAAATGAGCGTGAAATACTTTTTAACTGAATCATTAATAAAGTAAATACAACGGCTAGGAACAATGGCATTCCCGCATTGACCGAGGTTTGGCCTTTTGCAGATTCTTCAACCGTTCCACCCACTTCGATTAAATAACCACTCGGTAATGTTGTACGAAGCTGAGCAACTTTATCAGCCATTTCATTGACCACAGTTGCGGGTTGCAACTTCGTTCGAATATCCGCACGTACCGTAATGGTCGGTAAACGGTTACGATGCCAAATTAAGCCATCTTCAAATTTATAATCAATTTGAGCAATTTGAGCGAGTGGTACAGTCGTTCCTTGACTGGTGGGTACAGCCAAACTAGACAAAGAAGCCACATCAACACGCTCAGCTTGATCACCTCGGATACGAATATCAATCAACTCACGCTTTTCACGGTATTGGTTAATGATTACACCTGTCAGCGAACTGTTTAAGAAGTTTGCTAGATCCTCCGAAGTCACTCCCATTTGACGTGCACGATCTTGATCAATATTCAGTGAAATAATCTTACTTTGCTCACCCCAATCTAAATGTACATTGGTGGTATTTGGGTTTTCACTGAGTAATTTTGCAAGCTGTTGCGCCTCTTGACGTACAATCACTACATCTTCACCAGATACACGATACTGTAATGGATAACCCACAGGTGGGCCATTTTCTAATAACGATACCCGTGTTCTCACTTGCGGTAATAATTGACGAATTTGCGTATCTAAGGATTTACGAATTTCATCACGATCATCCAAAGAAGAAGCCAAAACCACAAATTGTGCAAAACTGGCTTGCGGCATTTGTTGATCTAAAGGTAAATAGAAACGTGGCGAACCTGTACCCACATAGGCCACATAATTATCAATCCCTTTCTGTTGGGACAGGAATTTTTCAACTTTTTTCACTGCATTTTCAGTTGCAGTCAAAGAAGCCCCTTCTTCTAATTTTAAATCCACCAGAATTTCAGCACGATTCGAAGGTGGGAAAAATTGCTGTGGAACCAATTTAAACATTGCCACTGACAGCACAAATATTCCCACGGTGATTGCGATGACCGTTTTACGATATGTCACACACCAATTCACCATTTTTCTAAAGCTTTGGTACATCTTGCTTTGATAAGGATCGAAGTGCTCACCCTCATGATGGATGACAGCTTGTGGTTTTGGTTGTTTACGTAATCTTGCCCATAGACGAATATACCAAGGCGCTTTATGTACGGTATTGGTAAAATCAGGCAGTAACTTGTCGCCTAAATACGGTACAAAAACAACCGCTGCAACCCACGACACAATCAGCGCAATAGTCACCACTTGGAAAATCGAACGCGTATATTCCCCTGTACTTGACGCTGCTGTTGCAATGGGTAAAAAGCCTGCTGCGGTAATTAATGTCCCTGTGAGCATTGGAAATGCTGTGGTTTTCCATGCAAAGCCTGCTGCTTGCATTCGGCTATAACCTTGTTCCATTTTTATCGCCATCATTTCCACGGCGATAATGGCGTCATCAACCAATAAACCCAAAGCCAGAATCAAAGCACCTAATGAAATTTTATGTAGGCCAACATCAAATAAGCTCATCCCTGCAAAGGTCATGGCTAAAACCAGTGGAATAGAAAAAGCCACCACTAAGCCGGTACGGAAACCTAAAGAAAAGAAGCTGACTAAAAGTACGATAATCACAGCTTCAGCAAGCACCTTCACAAATTCGTGAATACTGCGCTGTACAGCAACGGGCTGATCCGAAACTTTTTTCAGCTCCATACCTAGAGGTAATGTTTTTTGTAATGTCTGGAATTCTGTTTCTAGGTTTTTCCCAAGTGCAATAATATCGCCGCCTTTACGCATCGATACCGCAAGGCCAATCCCATTTTCACCCATAAAACGCATACGTGGTTGTGCAGGATCACTAAAACCACGATAGACCTCAGCTACATCACCCAATTGAATGGTTTTATTACCAACCAATAAAGGCATTTTTTTCAGGTCATCTACATTCTGTAAAGCGCCACTGACCCGAACTTGTATACGATCTGTACCTGTTTCAAAGAAACCCGCACTGGTAATACTGTTCTGTTTCGCAAGTGCTTCTTGAATGGCTGTCACAGGGACACCCATTTGTACCGCTTTAGTATTGGAAAGCTCAATCCAAATCTTTTGATCTTGTAAACCGACTAAATTAACTTTGCTTACATCTTTAACGCGTTGTAGCTGTAACTGTAAGCGGTCTGCATATTCTTTGAGTGTGGCATAATCAAAATCATTGCCTGTTAATACATAAATATTCCCGAAGGTATCGCCAAACTCATCATTAAAAAATGGCCCTTGTACACCTGAAGGAAACTGTTGTTTGATATCTCCAACTTTTTTACGTACCTGATACCAAACATCAGGAAGCTGGCTCGATTTTAATGAGTCCTTTGCCATGAACATGACCATCGACTCACCCGGACGTGAGTAGGCCATGATCTTTTCGTATTGGCCTGTGCTCATCAACTCTTTTTCAATTTTATCAGTGACTTGAAGTGAAACTTCTTGTGCTGTCGCACCCGGCCAATAAGTCTGTACCACCATGACTTTAAAGGTAAACGGCGGGTCTTCACTTTGGGATAATTTTGAATAGGAATACATCCCTACGATTCCCATTAGAATCATAAAATAAAGTACCAAGCCCTTATTTCTTAATGCCCATTCTGAAAGGTTAAAGTTCATATTTAACCTCCTGCTTTAACAGGGCTAGCAGAAATTTTTACAGCACGATTTTCATGGTCAATCGGATTAATTTTTTGTTTTTCTCGAAGCAAATGTACACCACCAACAACCACCCACTGCCCTGCCTGTAAACCACTGAGGATAGGCACACTATCACGACCATACGCCCCCAAAGTTACAGCAACTTTATGAATACGTTGATCAGAATTGACCACCCAAATATAAGCTTGTTTATTGGTCGCAGAAACACTGGATAAAGGAATGCTCAATACATTTTGAATATTTTGATTAAAGAAAACCCGTGCACTCTGTCCAAGTTGAATCACAGACTGCCCTTCTTTTAACGCTACTTTGACACTAAACGTACGCGACTGATCTGCCGCAGGTGAAATCTCTCTGACATAAGCAGCAAATTTATCTTGTGGTTTAGACCACAAGGTAATCCATGCACTTTGCCCTACTTTAATGTCAGCAATCGCTTGTTCAGGCACACCAATCACCACTTCTCTGTCACCATCAATTGCGAGTTGATACGCTGCTTGTCCTGCTGAAATCACTTGTCCAACTTCAATATTACGCTGGGTAATTACACCATTCTTATTGGCAACTAACTGGTTATATCCTGTTTGATTTGAGGATACGTCATAGTTGGACTGAGCTTGTTTCAATGCTGCATTTGCCGAATCATATTGATTTTTAACTGCATCGTATTGCGAACGACTGACTGCATTGATTGGCAATAATTGCTGAAAACGTTTTAATTCATCTGCGGCAACTTTGGCAGCAGATTGAGCACTTTCAAGTTGAGCCTTGGCAGAGTTCAGCTGTAACTGGGCATCTTTAACATCTAATTTTGCTAAAACTTGCCCAACTTTGACTCGATCACCGACATCGACATAACGGTCAGTAATTTGCCCACCCACACGAAATGCAAGTGCAGTTTGCTGCCGAGCTTGTACATCTCCTGCATAACTTTTTTGATCTTCAAGTGAAGTCGCAGGTTGAGTTACCATAACAAAAGGAATTTGTTCTGTTTCAGGTGCTGGCTTACTGCACCCCCAAAGCGTCACACTCGACACAATAAGCAAGCTGATCACAGCTGATTTTGAAATACTCATACGCAAAGCTCTTATTCAAATGCACTTTTTCAGGCAAAATAGCGTTGGGATATTAATTTGGTTAATTTTTAATTAATATACTGCATGGTACACTAATTGAGAACGATCTATTGTGTAAATGACTTATTTTTCTTTTTTTGGAAATAATCGTGCAAACAACTGTTGGGCGTCCAAAGGACTTAGAAAAGCGTAAACATATTTTAGAAGCAGCTAAAAAGTTGTTTCTTAAACTGGGTTATCATGGTTCGAGTATGAACCAAATCGCCAAAGAAGCAGGCGTGACTAAACTCACGGTATATAACCATTTTCAAGACAAAGAAACGTTATTTAGTTGTGCCATAGAAGCAACCTGTGAAAAAACGATCAATGCTAGCCTTATTAGGCTGAATGCAAATAGCGATTTTCAGACACATTTTTATCAAGTGTGTGAATTGGCATTGCATATCATTAATTTGCCTGAAGCAATTAAGCTTGAACATTTATTATTGGAACTCGCAGCCGAACAAAACCCTTTAGCCATGCAGTTTTATAATGTGTCACATCAGCGCATGTGTGATGTATGGCAAGACTTTTTTGAACAAGCAACACAGTTTAAATTCATTCAACCTGATGATATTGAAAAACAAATTAATTTGATTTTATCGCTATTGCTGGGTATTCGGCACCACGAAGTGCTATTGGGTATTCGCCAGCCCCCTACAGCGCAAGAGAAGCAGCAGATTATTTTGGAAAGTATTGAACTATTTATGATGAAATATAAAGCTCAGCCACAGTATTAAAAAACTAAATAATAGCGCTTTCTTGTTTCAGGCATACTCGATATACCTCGATCAAAATCAAGTCATGTATTCTTCTTGCACAGTCATTTACATACTTTTGTAGGAAGCCTCTTGGATTGTGAAGGAATCACGTTATAGTCGAAATAACAAGAATGGGAGAGTGACAAAATGGTTCAACAAATTGATGCTCCGCTGCGTGAGGACGTGCGCTTACTCGGAAATCTTTTAGGTGAAACCTTAAAGGAACATGCAGGACAAGATTTGTTTAATCAAATTGAACAGATTCGTGCTTTAGGTAAAGGCGCAAGAGATGGTCAAGTTGAAGCAGAAAAACAACTTGAACAACTTTTTTTAAATTTAAAAGATGACGAGATTCTGCCGCTTACTCGTGCATTTTCACATTTCTTAAACTTCGCCAATATTGCTGAGCAATATCATGTGGTACGCAGTCGTCGCCAAAGCGAATTTGATGAAAATGCCCCATCTCCAAATGTACTTGATCATTTATTTTCAAAATTTAAAGATCAAAATATTTCAGCAGAAACCTTATATAAGCAAATTTGTGAACTCAAAATTGAATTGGTACTCACAGCACATCCAACGGAAGTGAGTCGTCGTACTTTAATTCAAAAATATGATGGTATTAACAATTGTCTTTCGACTTTTGATCAACAAAAACTCACCCCTAAACAACGTGCTGACGTACTAACAGATTTAAAACAACTGATCTGTTCTGCATGGCAAACCGATGAAATTCGCCAACATCGTCCAACACCGATTGATGAAGCTAAATGGGGCTTTACCACCATTGAGCAAACTTTGTGGAATGCCGTACCGAAGTTCATTCGTGAATTGGATGATTTGGTACAAGACAATTGCGATAAAACCTTACCATTAGATATTTCACCAATCCGCTTTGCCTCTTGGATGGGTGGTGACCGTGATGGTAATCCAAATGTGACGCACAGCATTACCCAAGAAGTGCTTTGGTTATCTCGTTGGAAAGCAACAGATTTGTATGTCCATGACATCGAAGATCTGCGTTGGGAGCTTTCGATCGAAGCCTGTTCGAATGAATTGGTGCAAGCTTTAGGCTATCAACATCCTGAGCCTTATCGTGAATATCTACGTGCAACCCGTGAACGCTTAAAAGCAACTCGTCAATGGTTGACTGATAAATTACGTGGCTTACATTCTGAGGTAGATCGTAGTTTAATTATTCGTCATAAAGATGAATTATTACAACCACTTCTCCTTTGCTATCGCTCATTGATGGCTTGTAATCTTCCTGAAATTGCCAATGGCAAATTACTCGACTTTATTTATCGTGTGAATTGCTTTGGTATCGAATTATTGAAACTGGATATTCGACAAGAATCAGGTCGTCATCGCCAAGCGATTTCAGCAATTACAGAATATTTAGGACTGGGGAATTTTGAAACGTGGACAGAACAAGCCCGTCAAAACTTCTTATTGCAAGAGTTACAAAGCAAACGTCCGTTATTACCAAAACACTTAAATGAGCCTGTAGGTAGTTTGATTGAACATCCTGATGTTCAAGAAGTTTTTGCAACGATGCGTACTCTGGCAGAACAGCCAAAAGAAAGCTTGGGCGCTTATATTATTTCGATGGCGGAATATCCAAGTGACATTTTAGCTGTATTGTTATTGCAAAAAGAAGCAGGTATTGAACATCCGCTACGTGTAGTCCCTTTGTTTGAGACCTTAAAAGACTTGGATGGTGCTGCCAATACCATGCAGACCTTATTCAATATGCATTGGTATAAACAGCATATTCAAGGTAAACACGAAGTCATGATTGGTTATTCTGACTCTGCCAAAGATGCAGGATTCATGTCTGCCAATTGGGCACAATATCGTGCGCAAGAAGAATTGACTGCAATTGCCAAACAACACGGCGTGCAATTGACCCTATTCCACGGTCGTGGTGGTTCAATCAGTCGTGGTGGTGCGCCTACACAGCAAGCTTTGTTCTCACAACCACCGGGTTCTATTTCAGGTGCAATTCGTGTAACAGAACAAGGCGAAATGATCCGCTTTAAGTTTGGTTTAGAAGAAATCGCTTTGCAGAACTTGGAAATTTATACTGCTGCAACACTTGAAGCGACCTTATTACCACCGCCTACCCCGAAACAAGAATGGCGAGATTTGATGCATACCATGACTGATTTATCTGTCAAAGTGTATCGCCAAACGGTGCGTGAAAATCCTCATTTTGTGAAATACTTACGTACAGTGACGCCTGAGCTTGAGTTACAAATGTTGCCACTAGGTTCACGTCCTGCAAAGCGTAAAGTCAGTGGTGGTATTGAATCTCTACGTGCTATTCCTTGGGTTTTTGCTTGGACACAAATTCGTTTGATGCTGCCAGCATGGTTAGGCACAGGTGCTGCGATTAACCAAGTGATCGATCAAGGTCAAAAAGCCGTTTTAGATGAAATGCTAACAGAATGGCCGTATTTCCAAACCTTGATTGATATGTTGGAAATGGTATTGTCTAAAGCCGATTCGAATATCGCACTTTACTATGAATCGCACCTGACCAATGATGAGGATTTAAAAGTTTTAGGTGCTGAATTACGTCAACGCTTACATGATGCTGTACAAACCTTATTGGCAATGAAAGGTGAATCTAAACTTTTAAGTTCAAATGAGGTGCTTGATCAAGCGATGAAAGTACGTAAACCGTATTTATTACCTTTGCACTTATTACAAGCTGAATTGATGAAGCGTCGTCGTGCTTATTTGGCAGAACGTCAAGCAGAGCATACACCTGTGGATCATGCATTAATGGTCAGTATTGCAGGTATTGCCGCAGGCTTACGTAATACGGGTTAAATTGTTGTTTTTTAATGGTGGAGGAATATGGCAGTATTTCCTCCATTTTTTAAAAAATGTCGACCCTGTCAATAATTTTATTTTCCTCATTAATAATGAATAAAAAAAATTAATCAATTGCAAAATATTTAATTATGAACAATTCCTCGATTTACATTTTTTAATACTTTGATTTTACAAACTTACACAATTTCATTATTTGACCAAACGGTATAAAACAAACGTTATTCTTAATAAATGCAAACCTTTAGTTTTACCAAAGTGTTTAAAACTTAAAACAATAAAGAGTATCATGTGCGCAATTTGTTTTTTATGTGCTTATTTTATGTCCAACTGGTTTCCTAAATGGCGTCCATACACAGGTAGCATCGATTCACGACCTGTCGGAACCAATGAATATCTACCGCCTGCGCAAAGCATCGTTCTAGGCATTCAGCATGCTTTTGCCATGTTTGGTGCAACTGTTTTAGCGCCATTTTTAATGGGCTTCGATCCAAACCTTGCTATTTTAATGTCAGGGATTTGTACCATCTTGTTCTTTATCGTCACAGGTGGTCGTGTTCCTAGTTATTTAGGCTCAAGTTTCGCATTTATTGGTGTGGTGATTGCTGCAACGGGCTATGCTGCATCTGGTACAGGCGCCCCAAACCTTAACATTGCGCATGCTGCTGGCGGCATCATGGCGTGTGGTGTGCTATACACAATTTTTGGTTTTATTGTGATGGCGACAGGCACCAAATGGATCGAAAAGCTTATGCCACCTGTCGTGACAGGTGCTGTGGTCATGATCATTGGTTTAAACCTCGCCCCTGTTACTGTTAAAGGCGTTGCTGGTAATAACTTTAATATGTGGATGGCTTTGGTCACTGTACTGTGCATGGGTTCAATCGCAGTCTTCACCAAAGGTTTATTACAACGCTTACTTTTATTGGTTGGCTTGTTACTGGCTTATCTGGTCTATTTTATTGTTTCGAATGTGATGGGAAATGGTACCCCAATTAATTTTGCACCCATCCAAGAAGCGGCTTGGTTCGGTCTTCCAACCTTTCACTCTCCTGTGTTTGATGTTAACGCAATGTTGATTATTGCCCCGATTGCATTGATTTTAGTGGCTGAAAATTTAGGTCATATCAAAGCTGTCAGCGCAATGACAGGTGAAAACTTAGACCCGCAGATTGGTAAAGCGTTTGTTGCAGATGGTATTGCAACAACACTTTCAGGTGGTGTTGGTGCTCCGGGAATGACCACTTATGGTGAAAACATTGGTGTCATGGCGGTAACACGTGTTTACTCTACGATTGTTTTCGTTGTTGCAGGTGTTTTCGCAATCTTTTTAGGTTTTTCACCTAAATTTGGTGCAATCATTCATACCATTCCAACGGCAATTTTAACGGGTGCTTCTATTGTGGTATTCGGTTTGATTACCATTGCAGGTGCGAAAATCTGGATTGAAAATAAAGTCGATTTTTCTAAAAACAAAAACTTGATGGTTGCGGCAGTAACGATCATTTTAGGAACAGGTGATTTTGCTTTACAATTTGGTGATTTCAACTTAGGTGGTATTGGTACCGCAACATTTGTAGCACTAATTCTCAACTGGTTCTTTAGCTTAAAAGATAAATCATAATAAAAAGCAAAGATCACTTTAGAGCAGCCGAAAGGCTGCTTTTTTTTAACATTTTGATATGAATATCAATTGCTTCAGAATGAAATAATCGCCGAATAAAAAAAGCCCGACATCCTGTCGGGCTTTTTCGTATTCGTACCTGAGGTATAACTCCTGTCGTACCTTCACTCCATTGCTATATCTTGTTATTTTTATCTGGAACATCCTGTTCTCTATGTTTCTATCATAGGAAAATCGGCAACTTTGTTCTAGCCGTAAAAGACCTAAATTGATGTACGCCTGAGCGTACAAATTGAAAAACAACTTATCCAAAGTATTGTGACTGAAATTGCACAATATTTCATAAAATATCAATAAATTAACAATAAAAAACCCAATCATATTCGATTGGGTTATTCATCACTTTTCAACTTTTAACTTTGTTGCTCACGCTCCAATAACGTCTTTAAACAAGGAGAAAAGAACAAATGACCTTGGTACATGCCTTTGACGGTTTTAGTCATTACCATCACCCAAAGCATCATTAGAATGGTAGCAAATGCCAAACCAACATCAACAATAAAATTGATATAAATTTGATGACCTAAATTCAAAACAGCTAAAGTAAATACACCCAATGGGAACGTCAAACCCCACCAACCCAGATTAAAAGGTAAGCCTGTAACCGCATGTTTAAGTGTAGTTAGTACAGCGATGGCAAACCACCAAACACCGAAACCGAGTAAAATAAAACTTGCCAAGATACCTGCATTTTGGAAAAGCTGACCTAAACCTTCTAACTGAATCCCTGCCAAAACTTGTGGTGCTTGAGCGCCTAAAATGAGAAGTGCTAAAGCACCTGTACCAATAGGCCCTAAAGCTAACCAGCCTGTAATCGCCAATTCTTTACTAGGTAATTGATGTAACGCTAAACGCAACATAAGAATCGTTAAAACGGCAAATGCAGGCAAAACAGACATTCCCCAAAGCATGTAACTTGCAAATAAAATCCCAACAGCATGTTGTCCAGCATCTAAATGCGCTAGCAATAAACCACCAGAAGCAGCAGCTACCTCACAAGCCACGATGGGCAATAGCCACATTGCAGTCATACTATGTAATTGATGATCTTGCTTACTGAACATACAAAATGGGACTAGAATACCTATTCCTACAGCTAAAATTGCATCGGCAAACCAAAGCATATGTGCGATATGAATGGCTAAATCACCATAAATAGTCAGTCCAAATTTTAAAAAGCCATTAATGACAGTCGCTAAACCCATTGGA
Organism: Acinetobacter sp. P8-3-8; assembly: GCF_000214135.1. Lineage (GTDB taxonomy): Bacteria > Pseudomonadota > Gammaproteobacteria > Pseudomonadales > Moraxellaceae > Acinetobacter. Next base: position 18,801 of record NZ_AFIE01000012.1, on the reverse strand, counting down.
ATAGCACCTAAAAACAATGCCATGCTTGGATGGGAAAAAATCTGCTTTGCTTCTTGAGGATAAATCAACCAACGCAAAATATAGAGTATGATAAATGTCGTAAATAATAAGGTGTTGAATTGCGAAAGCAACGTTGCCAATTGCCATAAAAATGCTTGAGCAAATGGAAATTCAGGTAAAATCAATGCAACGACACCTGTTCCCATAGTCACAGTAAACCAATTGGGCGTGAACTGTCGGATCACATCTTTAGGTTGCTCAAGTTGGTAAAATGGCTTTTTCATCGCTTTATCCTCATTTCAGCAGATAAATTGATTATAAGAGCGCCTTTTAATAAATAAAATTGATTTATAATTATAAAATGAATCATTAAAACTGATATAAAGTTTATTCTTTATAAAATTTTCTGGATAAAAACACAACAACAAAGACGAAACTGTGAGAATATGGCAATATATATCCTTTCAAATTTTAAGCTTATTTTGAAATCATGCAGCTGTTACGTCTAAATGCTCTAGCACCGAATTTTCAATTGCCCAAAACCGCAGTGACGATTGGCAATTTTGATGGTGTCCATTTGGGACATCAAGCCATGGTTTCACAACTCAAACAGATTGCCCAAACACAACATTTAAAAACCTTGGTGATGATCTTTGAGCCACAACCTTTAGAATTTTTTAAAGGCTATGAAGCGCCGCCTCGTATCAGTTCACTCAGAGAAAAAGTAGAATATTTAACTGAGTTAGGTGTCGACTATATTGCGATTGCTAAGTTTGATAATCAATTCCGTAGTTTAAGCGCAGAAAATTTTGCCGACATTCTCAAAAATAAACTCAATGCACAAAATTTAGTGCTTGGCGATGACTTCCATTTTGGTAAAGATCGCCAAGGCAATAGTGAATTTTTAAAACAATACGGCTTTCACGTCACCAATCTCAATACCATTGAATTTGATGGTGAACGTGTCAGTTCAACTCGAATTCGTCAAGTTCTTCAAGCAGTCGACTTATCACTTGCAGCAAAATTACTCGGTCGTCCATATAGCATGATTGGTCGTGTGCAATATGGTGATCAAATTGGTCGTACACTGAATTTTCCAACCATTAATGTTCGAGTTGGACGTCATAGACCATGTTTAAGCGGAATTTATGGCGTTGAAGTCATTTGTGAAACAACTGCTTTAACTGCGAAAGTGAAAGCAGAAAATCCACATAAAACGGGCGTCCTTGGTTATCAAGAGCATGCTTTATTTGGTGCAGGTCATGTCGGAACACGTCCTGCAATTCAGCAAGAACACCCAGAGTGGCGATTAGAAGTACATTTTCCAAATGTTTCTGCTAATCTGTATGGTCTGTTAATGCGGGTGACTTTCCTCGACTATTTACACGGCGAATTAAATTACCCATCGCTTGAAGCACTTCAAGCAGGAATTGACGATGATGTTGAGCGATTACTTGAATTTCGCAAAAACACCCCCAAGTTTCCTTTTTAATCAAATTTTTTATTGTAAAACGTGTCAGCAATCGTGCTGATAATATTGGATGACAACTTGCATGAGCGATAAGCAAACTCCTGAAAATGCTGTGGATTATAAAGCCACACTAAACCTCCCAGGTACTGAATTTGCAATGAAAGCAAATCTTGCAGTACGTGAAGCGAAATGGTTAGAAGAGTGGTATGCCGACAATATTTATCAGCAGATTCGTGCATCGCGTATTGGCAAGAAAAAATATGTGCTCCATGACGGCCCTCCATATGCCAATGGTCAAATCCACTTAGGTCATGCGGTGAATAAAGTCCTCAAAGACATCATTATCAAAAGTCGTGTGATGGATGGCTTTGACGCGCCTTATGTTCCGGGTTGGGACTGTCACGGTCTTCCTATCGAACTTAAAGTTGAAGAAAAAGTCGGTAAAGTTGGCGTTAAAGTGGATGCATCGACTTTCCGTAAAGCTTGTCGTGAATATGCCAATACACAAATCGAATTACAGAAAAAAGATTTCGTGCGTATGGGCGTGTTTGGGGATTGGGACAATCCTTATCTGACCATGAACTTCAAACAAGAAGCAGACATTGTTCGTGCATTGGGCGAAATTGCCAAAGCAGGACATATCGAGCCAGGTCTTAAACCAGTGAATTGGTGTTTAGACTGTGGTTCTGCACTTGCTGAAGCTGAAGTTGATTATCAAGATAAGAAATCAGATGCCATCGATGTTGGCTTTGGTGTCGTTGATCTTGCTGATTTATCTGCAAAAGTTGGTGTAACCGTTAGTAATCCAACAGACGTTGTCATTTGGACAACGACGCCTTGGACGCTACCAGCCAACCAAGCTGTTGCACTTCATGCTGAAATTGAATATCAATTGGTCGAAATCCAATCTGATCGTGGTACACATAACTTAATCTTAGCCAAAGATTTAGTTAGTTCTGCATGTGAGCGTTATAAACTTGAAAATCCAAAAGTTTTAGCTGATTTTGTCGGTGCTAAACTTGAAAACTTACAGTTACAACATCCGCTCATTACAGATCGCCAAGTGCCTGTGATTTTAGGTGAACATGTCATTGCAACCAGTGGTACAGGTGCAGTACATACAGCACCTGGTCATGGTGTAGACGATTATAAAGTCGGTTTACAATACAATTTAACGGTTGATAATCCAGTCGGCGGTAATGGTGTGTATTTACCTACAGCTCCGATTTTTGCAGGCGAGCATATCTATAAAGCCAATCCGCAAATTATTGAAGCTTTATGCACTGCGGGTAAACTTTGGGCGCATGTTGCGATTACGCATAGCTATCCACATTGCTGGCGTCATAAAACACCGATTATTTTCCGTGCGACACCACAATGGTTTATCAGCATGGATGCCAAAGGTTTACGCCAAGATGCATTAAATGCCATTGAAAATGATATCGATTTTGTTCCTGATTGGGGTAAAAACCGTATCCAATCGATGATTGATGGTCGTCCAGACTGGTGTATCTCACGCCAACGTACTTGGGGTGTACCAATTCCATTCTTCGTGCATAAAGATACGCATGAGTTGCACCCTCGCACACCTGAACTGATCGAAGAAGTTGCTAAACTGATCGAACAAGAAGGTATCGACGGTTGGTATAACCGTGATGCAAGTGAATTTATCGGGGCTGATGCTGAACAGTACAATGCGGTACGTGATACTTTGGATGTGTGGTTTGACTCAGGTACAACACATTATGCGGTATTGCGTGAACGTGAAGATTTGACTGATCCTGCTGATTTATATTTAGAAGGTTCAGATCAACATCGTGGTTGGTTCCAATCTTCATTATTAACATCGGTTGCGATTAACAAACGTGCGCCTTATAAAGGCTTGCTCACTCATGGTTTCGTCGTGGATGAGAAAGGCCGTAAGATGTCAAAATCGATCGGAAATATCATCACACCTCAAGACATCATTAAAGATATGGGTGCGGATGGTCTACGTTTCTGGATTGCTTCGGCTGACTACCGTTATGAAATGACGGCGGGTAAAGAAATCTTTAGCCGTGCATCTGATGGTTATCGTCGTATTCGTAATACTTTACGTTTCTTGTTGGCGAACTTAAATGGTTTCAAGCCATCAACAGATGCATTGCCTGTAGATCAATTGATCGCGATTGATCAATATATTTTACAACGTGCTGCTGATGTGCAAAAAACCATTCAACAAGCTTATGAAGATATGAATTTCCATATCGTGACCAATGCTTTGACTAACTTCTGTATCAATGACTTGGGTGGTTTCTATTTAGACATCATTAAAGACCGTCAATACACAACTAAAGCAGATTCTAAAGCACGTCATTCGGCACAAACTGCGCTGTATCATTTGGTACAAGCTTTTGTTCGCTGGATGGCACCTATCTTGAGCTTTACTGCACAAGAAGCTTGGCCATTGATTCCAGAACAGTCTGAGAAATATGTATTCACTGCGGAATGGTATGACATTCCAGTTGCATCTACAGCGAACTTAATTTCTGAAGCAGATTGGCAAACGTTGATCGCAGTTAAGTCTGCGGTGAATAAGCAAATTGAAGCAGCACGTAATGCGAAATTGATCGGTTCAAATCTTTCTGCAAAAGTAGAACTTTGGGCAGATGCTGAACTTAAAGCTGTATTAGACCAGTTAGGTGATGAGCTTCGTTTCGTATTAATCACATCTCAAGTGATTGTAAATGCATTGGATGAAACTCAAGGTGAAGCAACAGATCTTGACGGTCTACGTGTCAAAGTGTCTGCGGCAGATGGTGAGAAATGTGCGCGTTGTTGGCATGTTCTACCTGATGTAAATACACATTATGAACATCCAGGTCTTTGTTCTCGTTGTATTATCAACCTTCCTACAGGTCAAGGCGAAGAGAGAAAATATGCCTAATCCGCAAAGTAAAAAGGGCTTATTCCCGTTTTATCCTCATAATTTAATGTGGCTTGGACTTTCCGTCCTTGCCATCATTATTGACCAGTGGACAAAGAATATTGCAAGTACACATCTGACTTATGCAGAACCTGTACCTGTACTGCCCTTTTTAAATTGGACTTTATTGCATAATTACGGCGCAGCTTTTAGCTTTTTGTCCGATGCGGGCGGTTGGCAACATTATTTGTTTACTGGGCTGGCTGGAATTGTCTCAATCATCTTTATTTTTTGGCTATTGCGTATGCCAAAAAGTACCGTGATTTTGCCGATGGCCATTGCATTGATCTTGGGTGGAGCGATTGGTAATTTAATCGATCGTATTAGCTTAGGCTACGTTGTTGATTTTATTCATGTGTTTTACCAAAATCACCACTTTCCTGCATTCAACATTGCCGATAGTGCTATCACTCTCGGTACAATTTTATTGTTAATTGATACCTTCTTTTTAGAAAAGCAGCGTATTCAACGTGCGGAAGCGCAAAATGACTGATGAAATAATTAATCCAAATGACGAAACCCGTATCGCAGATGGATCAAAAGTAGACTTACACTTTTCTGTTGCTATTGAGAATGGTGTAGAGATTGATACTACCCGTAGCCGTGAAGAACCTGTGAGCTTAGTCATGGGTGATGGTAGTTTATTACCGGGCTTTGAGAAGGCTTTATTTGGTCTTCGTGCAGGTGACCGTCGTACTGTTAGCCTTCCTCCTGAAGATGCTTTCGGCCCGTGGAACCCTGAAAATGTACAAAAATTTGATACTGTGAAGTTTGAACAACGTCCTATTGAAGGTCACATGATCGAGTTTGAAGACAAAGCCAAACAAAGCTTATTTGGTGTGGTAAAAACGGTGGGTGATGACATCACTGAAGTCGATTTTAACCATCCATTAGCAGGTAAAAATATTACTTTTGAAGTTGAAATTTTCAAAGTGACGCCTGCGGGTCAGCAAGGCATAAAATTGATGTAGATTCATCAGTTTAAAAGAAGCTCCTACGGGAGCTTTTTTGTTGGGAAATTTTTTATCAATTTTTTTTATCAATCAGTTTTTAAAATAATTCGCTATGTGTGCCTACACGGACAAAAACAATCATATCGAATTTAGATAAAGCTTCAATACGATAACGTCAGTTCGGGATAAATTCTGATGTAAGCTATTGAAAAGATAGATTAAGCACAGCGGAGTCTCACCGTTTAAAGTCTAATGCAAGGATTAACCTTCGGTTCGACCTGAGAGGTACTACCTCGCAAGGCTTTCGGGAAAAGTAGGCAAAACCATTTGTCAGTCGCCAACTCGACAGATACTATCACGTACCTAATATATTGCAAAAACAGTATATTACAGATGTAACCTGCCTCGAACAATGCGACTGACATTTCCGCGTATCATATAGTTGGGAGCATATCTTATCCCAAGCTCAGGTTACGATAAATCAATAAGAAATCTCCGCCAACATGTAACTCACGATAATTCGTCCAATTGCCCGTCAAAGCATGGTCTTTCCACTCACCCCCTAAAGGCTCATCATTTGCAATGAGTAACATCATCACTGTCTTGAGTTTTTTCATATCATAACGACCATTACGAGAAAGCCGTTGCCAATCTGCTAAAAACTCTTTTGTATAATCTGATGATCGAGCCAAAACAGCACGCTTATCTTTAGCTGTTTTTTTCGAGGTCATTAAACAAGCCTTCTACTGTCTCAAAACGTGCTTTTTTCGCCTGAATAAGATCATCGGCTTCATTCATTGCTGAAACAGTTACAGTATTTGGTACACGTATATCAAATGGAATGGCTTGTTCAGCAACCACACGCGTCAAAAAAATGCGTACAGCATCGGAAACAGACATTCCCATCGCTTTTAAGGCCTGCTGTGCTTGCAACTTGGTTTCATCATCAATTCGTACATGTAACATAGACGTTTGTGAAGTCATCATATAACTCCTTATTCTGTATCTCGAATGAGATACAGAATAACACAAAACTCATCTTAACGATCTTCTTTTAAACAATGTTACATTGACAGATTGGTATATTCTTAAAAATGAAACCCCAATTTGGATACGATAGTGAAAATAATGACTTAACCAGTAACTCAGCTATAATCTCACGAAATCACTATACTTCTTAAAATCATGCGCCTTGACTTCTTTGATCTACAACTCTTTCTCCATATCGTGGACACTGGAAGTCTCACCAAAGGTGCAGAGCGCTCATCTATTTCGTTACAAGCCGCCAGTGAACGCATCAAAAAACTCGAACAACAATACACTGTCAGTCTTTTTACACGCCATGCTTCTGGCGTTAAGCTGACCATTGCAGGTCAAACTTTTGCTGAACAAGCTTCACTGTTAATTCAACAACGAAAACAACTTGAACAAGCCATGTTGCCCTATGCTGAAGGTCTCACAGCACAAATGACTTTATGGTGTAATTCTTCTGCACAAAGTGAATATTTACCCGCACTATTGCCACAATATTTAGTTGAAAATCCACATGTACACATAGATTTAAAAGAAGCTGAAAGCAATGATATTATTCAAGCCATTGAAAAAGGTTCGGCAAAATTAGGATTAATTTCAAGTTTCTTTAATTCACAACAACTACAAACTTTAGAGTTTTTTGATGATCCATTGGTTCTGATTTGCCCTGCGGATCATGCATTAAATGTACATAGTGAATTACAGCTCATCGACAGTTTAAATTATCCTTTTGTTGGACTGATGCAATATCACTCCTTACAGCAATCGATAGAAACTCAAGCAAAACTACTCAACTGCGCCATTCAATATCGTTTAAGGCTTCCTAATTTTGCCGCAATCGCTCAGGTTGTTGCCAACGGCGTAGGCATTGCAATCATGCCCAAACGAGCGGCACAACGCTTAAAACATTTGTATACATTTCATCAAATAGACTTGGTCGGTGAATGGGCAAAACGCCAACTGCTTTTGGCTGCACAAAATTTTGATGAATTACCAACAGCGTACCAACACTTTGCTCAATTTTTACTATCACAGAAATCAACATTGATTTTAGATGAGGACTTTAAAACTTAAAGCCAAACTCAAACCACCCCGAACTGATGTAATACCGAATACACACCAAAAATCACCAAGCCACAAAAGAACACTTTTCTGAATTTTTGTTCTGGAATGCGATAACGAATCTTGGTACCTGCCCACATGCCGACCAATGCAGGAATTAAAGCAATCAACGACAACTTATAATCAATCGGTGTATTTTCAACAGGATTTAAATGTAGAAATACAGCTAAACAAATTGTAGAAACGGTAAAAGCCAAACCGAGTGATTGCACCAAATCATCTCTTTTTAAATGTAAGGATTGCAAATACGGAACGACTGGAATCACCACCACACCTGTAGCAACAGTCAAAGCACCTCCCAAATATCCCACGATTGGAGATAACCATTTTTCATAGGGTGCAAGATCTGGCATATTTTTTGAAAATAGACCATATAGCCCATACAACGCCAGCATTCCGCCCAATAGTGCTTCACTATGGAAACTAGTGTTTGCGTGGCCTAAAGTCGGAAAAATACTCCAAATTGAACCGATAATAATACCGAGTAACAACGGATAGAAACGGCATACCAATTGCCAAACATGACCTTCAGCAAAAAGTTGCCAAATATTGGTCACCATGGAAGGAATAATCAATAAAGTGGCTGCTTGAAATGGGCTAATCACCAAACTCAATAAACCCATAGAAACAGCAGGTAAACCTAAGCCAATGGTTCCTTTAATCATCCCAGCGATCGCAAAAACACCGACGACAAAACCAATCATTGTGCATTCCTCATTTTCTAAGCGAATGCTAAAACATCAATGACCATCTTAAAATCATTCATTTTAGAATAGAGCCTCAATCAAAAATTGAGGCTTATATGATTCATCGTTCAGTGAATTGGTTCGCTTCATATCGAATGTTGAATATCTTGTTCTGAAAGATATAGGAAGATTAAGCTTTGATGAGTGAATATGATTTTTAATTGCATACCAATAATAAAACCCTGAGAAATATCAGGGTTTTATTATTTCGATCAAGATTAATCAGTTTTTGCCATTCGTTTTGGGTAAAAATATCGTTGCAAAACCCAAGAGCGGAATAAAAGAACACAGCTTAAATACCCATTCAATCCCATTCCGATCTGCTAAAGCACCGAGTGCTGCTGCAGCAATTCCACTGATACCAAACATCATCCCGAACATCATTCCCGCGACCATGCCCACACGTCCCGGTACAGCCTCTTGCGCATAAACCACCATGGCAGCAAAAGCTGAAGATAAAATCATACCTGCTAACATTGCAAGGATCACTGTCCAGAACAAATTGGCATGGGGCATCATCAATGCAAACGGCACCATGCCTATGAATGAAATCCAAATAACCGCTTTACGACCAATACGATCTCCAATTGGCCCACCGACAAATGTACCTACTGCCACCGCAGCCAAGAAGGCAAATAAATACAATTGTGCATGTTGCAAAGGCACATGAAATTTATGAATGAGATAAAAAGTATAATAATTACTTAAATTTGCGATATAGGTGAACTTTGCCAAAATCAACACTGAAATCACAATCAATGCACGTAATAAGGTTTTTCCATGCAGTTTATATGCTGTAGAAGCTGCCCCACTACTCACCATTTTATGTGCATGATGAATCGTCCACTGACTGACTTTAAACAACACACAAACGGCAATAAAAGCAAACAACATGAACCATGCTGAGGCAATTTGTCCATTGGGTACAATTATCAACGCTGCCAATAATGGGCCAATCGCTGAACCTGAATTTCCACCCACCTGAAAAGCAGATTGAGCTGTTCCAAAACGTCCACCAGAAGCCATACGTGCTACTCGTGAAGCTTCAGGATGAAACGTCGATGATCCAACGCCAATCATTGCAGCAGCAATCAATAAAACATAAAAACTCGGTGCAATCGCTAAAAGCCCAATCCCCAGCAAAGTCACAATCATCCCAAGCGGTAATAAATATGGTTTCGGATGTTTATCTGTATACAATCCAATCCACGGCTGTAGTAACGAAGCCGTAATTTGATAGACCAAAGAAATCAGACCGACTTGAGCAAAATTCAGCGCAAAATTATGTTTAAGCACTGGATAAATTGCAGGTAATGTTGCTTGGATGAGATCATTTAATAGATGTGCAACAGCCACCGCACAAATAATTGAGGCAACCATGCCTTGTGTTTTATTTTGACCCTGTCCGATGTCTTGCTGTGTTTGAGTCGGCGATTGCATCAGATTTCGCTCTCCATTTGCCTTTTGAGTATGCTATTTTAATTTGTCATCTATTCACCTAAGTTCCAATAATCATCGCATAAGTGACAAAATTGGCTCAAATATTCAACTTAAATAAATCAATACTCCATGGAAAAGTTCGACGAAAACGCTGAAGAAACATCTCAAAAGCTGGTCATTGCCATGGGAGGAAAGCATCCCTATCGTAGTGTGATTGCTTTACATCATCACACACGGGCTCAACTTTTATACGCTTCTGAAGGCTCAATTCGTGTACATACCACACATCATGTTTGGGTTGTACCACCACAATGTGCGTTATGGATTCCTGCTTTTATCAAACACAGCATTGTTTCATTGAGTAATATTCGTTTAAGCACCGTATTGATCGAAGAAAAAGCATCTCAACCGATTGGAGAACAATGTTTTTTGCTTAGAATGACCAATCTTTTACGTGAATTGGTACTGCGGTTAAATCAATTTGATGAAGTTCGTGAACACGGTGCTTCGTTTGATGATGAAGTAGAAAAATCTTTGCATCTTTTGATTTTTAACGAAATTAAACAGGCTTCAACATTTCCCATTGTAATTCCATGGCCACATGACCCTCGTTTAATTTCCATTTGTGAAGAATTACTGGAAAACCCAAAGAATATAAAAGATTTAAATACATGGGCAGATCAAATTGGCACCAGTAACCGAACTTTAATCCGACTGTTTCAGAAAGACACAGGACTGACTTATCGTGCTTGGATCCAACAAATGCACCTTGCTTTAGCACTTGGAAAATTAGCGCGTGGTGAGTCTATTGCTCGTATTGCTGAAGCATTGGGTTATCGAAGTTCGAGTGCATTTAGCGCCATGTTTAAAAAACATTTAGGCGATACACCACAACATTTTAGAAAAGAATAATTGAGCTATTTATTCTAAAAAAGCATCAATTCATTTTCTAAAAAAATCAAATCATGGTCTGATTTCTTTTAATTCTCGTTGTATAAAATGCTGAATCATTGCTCTGTAAATGGTTTCAACCAAATCGGGATCTGTACCAACTTCAAACGCTTTTTGGCGTACGTTATCAATCACTTGTTGCACACGCTCAGGAGATTGAGCATCTTCTGTAGTTCGTTTAAAACGCACAGCTTGATCGACATAAAATTGACGCGTTGCGATGATATCAATCAATTGTTGATCTAACTGATCAATCTGTTCACGGACTTGTTCTAAAGATTCACACTTCTCTTTTTTCATCATTTGATTCTTCTATGTTCTGTTCTTCTAAGTCTTGTTGAGCACGTTCCAGCTCATTCTCAGCTTTATACTTCTGTTCTAACACATTACTAAAAATACTTTCAATCATCCAAACACGATATAAGCTATTAAATACATAACGCTTGCCTTCGATTCTTAATTCTAACACTGGGAAATCAGGTTGATGCTTCTCATCACATTGAAGATCATTGCTTTTTAATAGCGCTTCAATATCGAGATCAATTAATTTTTCGATATTTAAATCACGCTGTAATTTTTGAAAATGTGCTTGAAAAGACAAATCCTGACCCCGTGTCCAAACAGCTTGTAAAATCTCATACATCGCATCTACACGTTGTTCTTCTGGCACACTGTAATAAAGTTGCGCCATATTCAGAATACTGTCTTTTGTTGGTCTACAAAATGGCGTGAATTTCACTTCAGTCCGTTTGGATAAACGAGTCGCCAAACTCCAATCAAAAAAGTCACGGCCGTGATAACTTAAAGGGAATACATTCAACTGAATATTATAATAATTTGCCAGTTCTTCTTTGATATAAGCCAGCAATAGCCAACTAATAGGATCTTCTAAAGCAATATATAAGTCCAATTCAGGATGCATGGCTTGAATTTCTGACAATTCCTCTGCATCACTCATCAAATGTTCACGCCATTCGATATGATTAATCAAGAAGATTGGATTATCTACCAGTACCTTTTGTTGTTTTAAACGGCGTGTTAAACGTAATAAATCATCTACAGCATGATATTTACGTCCACCGAATTCAAAGTAGCTTTCTAAAACAGGTGTATCGTTAAAAATACGTTCTGGAAAATTTTGTGGTTTTTGATGCTTACTCGCCATAACGAATAAAGTGCGTAATTTTCCATACTGTTGTTGCCATAACATATGGAACACATCTTCAAGTAAATAGAGAAAATTCTGACCTGTTAATGGCGTATTTCTTAGAATAATTTCCGCTTGTTGTAATGCTTCTTGAGTCGGTTGTTCAGGTTTTTCATTGTCATAACTAAAACGATGTTGCGTCGCGAGAATCTTGGCATCATTTAAACTATAAGTGCGCCATTCCTCTACAGTCATACCATTGGGGGGTTCTGCTGAAGTATTCGAAATAATGACTTTTAATGGTTTTAAATCATCCCGAAGTATCTCTTCAAGTTGTGGCAACTGTTGTACTGCAAGATAGCTATAAACATCGTCTAAACGCAAATAAATACTCAGCCCATGCTCCGTGGATAACACCTCTTGACGGGTTGGTTTTTGATAAAACCAACTCGATCGGATTGGATCAAACCAACGGCGTAGCAATGACATGTGTAGGGCCTCGAAATAAGCGCTTAAAAATAAATAGGATTTGATTGAAACTCATTCAAGCATATCATCCATTCACCTTGGATGCTGAAAAAAATCAATCTGAATAAATCCATCAAATTTTATAGCAATTCATCTCAAAATGATCAATGTCTTAATTCTCAAATGAATGAACACATTTAGGTCAATCACCATAAAAAAGCACTCAACTTGTGAGTGCTTTTTGGATTTTTTAAGTTTTTGCGATTCGAGATTTAGAGCTCTCGCACAGCGCCTTTTGAAGCACTTGTGGTATGCATCGCATACGCTTTTAAAGCTTTAGACACTTTACGTGGACGCTCTTCCGCTGGATGCCAACCTTTTGCTTCTTGTTTTGTATGACGGTGCGCCATTGTCGCATCATCAACTGCCAAGTGAATGGTACGGTTTGGAATATCAATTTCGATACGGTCACCATCTTCAACCAATGCAATCGCGCCGCCTTCAGCTGCTTCAGGAGAAACGTGACCAATTGAAAGACCTGAAGAACCACCAGAGAAACGACCATCTGTTAATAATGCACAATCTTTGCCTAAACCTTTCGATTTTAAATAGCTGGTTGGATAAAGCATTTCTTGCATACCCGGACCACCACGTGGACCTTCGTAACGAATCACCACCACATCGCCAGCAACAATTTTACCTGCTAGGATAGATTCCACAGCAGCATCTTGGCTTTCAAATACACGAGCTGTACCATTGAATTTCAAGATTGAATCATCAACGCCTGCAGTTTTAACAATACAGCCTTCAAGTGCGATGTTGCCGTAAAGGACAGCCAAACCACCATCTTTAGAGAATGCATGTTCTGCATTACGAATCACACCATTTTCACGGTCACCATCTAAACGTGAATAATAACGATCTTGAGAGAATGCTGTTTGTGTTGGCACACCACCTGGTGCAGATTTAAAGAAGTTATATACGTCTTCATCTTCTGTACGGATAATATCCCACTTATCTAAAGCATCTTTTAAGGTTTTCTCATGTACGGTAGGCACAGAAGTATCGAGTAAACCTGCACGGTCTAATTCACCTAAAATCGACATGATACCGCCTGCACGATGTACATCTTCCATATGTACATCTTGTTTCGCAGGAGCAACTTTACACAATACAGGCACTTTACGCGATAAACGGTCAATATCATCCATGGTGAAATCAACTTCTGCTTCGTTCGCAGCCGCCAATAAGTGAAGAACTGTATTGGTCGAACCACCCATCGCGATGTCTAAAGTCATGGCATTTTCATACGATGCTTTCGTCGCAATGTTACGTGGCAACAAACTGTAATCATTTTGTTCGTAGTGACGTTTGGTAATCTCAACAATCAACTGACCCGCTTTTTCAAATAATTTTTTACGGTTTGCATGCGTTGCTAAAGTTGAACCATTGCCCGGTAATGAAAGCCCTAAAGCTTCCGTTAAACAGTTCATTGAGTTTGCGGTAAACATCCCTGAGCATGAACCACAGGTTGGGCATGCTGAACGTTCGTATTCTGCAACTTCTTCATCGGTAAAGCTGTCATCAGCAGCCACAATCATGGCATCAACAAGGTCAATGGCATGTTCATTACCACGGATTTTCACTTTACCCGCTTCCATTGGTCCGCCTGACACGAAAACCACTGGAATGTTTAGGCGCATAGAGGCCATCAACATTCCCGGTGTGATTTTGTCACAGTTAGAAATACATACCATTGCATCGGCACAATGTGCATTTACCATATATTCAACTGAGTCTGCAATTAAATCACGAGAAGGCAATGAATAGAGCATGCCATCATGCCCCATTGCGATACCATCATCGACGGCAATGGTATTAAACTCTTTCGCTACACCGCCTGACGCTTCAATTTGACGTGCCACGAGCTGACCTAAGTCTTTTAAATGTACATGGCCAGGTACAAATTGTGTGAATGAGTTGACCACTGCAATAATCGGTTTACCAAAATCGTCATCTTTCATTCCTGTCGCACGCCATAAGCCACGTGCGCCAGCCATATTTCTTCCATGTGTCGATGTTTTTGAGCGATAGTCAGGCATTTTTACTTCCAACATTATTTGAGCTGAAATGAATTCAATAATTCATTTTGGCGGAATAAAACTGATAATCAGTCGAAATATATCTACATCATACTATAAGATGTTGTGTAACAGATGATCAAACGCAGGATCGTTTTTATACAATCGTGATTTGTGATGATTTCAACGATTATTTTGTCAATCGGGTATTCTAAAAACTAATATAAACCGATATTTGAGAATACAATACAAAACTTATATGAATAATTTTTAAAAAAAGCATAATTAAATTTTATAAATATAAGTAATTCAAACAAAACTCACGAATAAAAAAGGCTTCCGAGGAAGCCTATCTATTCAAATATTCATTACTTCTGTTTGATTAAATACAAACCTGTACATTGTTTGCCTTCGCGGTCTGTACATAATTCAGCTGTTTTTGCAGACATCCATCTTAAACTCAAACGAATATCAGCATTGGTATAATCCACAGGTTGTCCGCCACAGCCTGCTTTTTTATTGTCGGTTTGCACTTTCATCGCCAAAATATCTAAAGCTTTGGCATCATTACTTCTAAGTACAGAAAACTCACCCGTCATTCTTTTCTGTTTCGTAGTATAGGTGAATTGTTGAGGCTTGGTGAATTGATAGGTTTCTGTACATTGCGTCTTAGCATTGTAAATCGACCAAATTCCCCAAAAATCGTTGGCTAAATTGACTTGTGATTTATCAAAAGCTTGCGCTTGCATAGCCAATCCTAAACCAAGTGCAGCAAATACTATTTTCTTCATTTCGTATTTCTCAAAGTATTTAAATTAATGTTCTGGACGAAGATAAACTGGGCAGTTCTTTCCAAGTGAATCTATACAAAAATAGATTTTTTGATCCGATTCTTTCTTTAAAAAGTTGGTGGTTGACGACCCTGCTTGATTCTCACGGCTTCCAGTGCAATCAGGTTGTTGATTATCCGTTTGGAAACCAATCACAACAGCTGGTAATTCAAAACTATTTTCTTTCGATATAAAACTATACGTTCCAGAAACTCGTTCTTGATTACTACTAATTAATACTTCACCAGAAGGTAGAAAACGATAAGTTTCTATACATGCCGTTCCAGTTTGCACCAAGCCCCATTGCGGAGTTTTTTGTAAAATCTGCATTACAGATGCTGTCTCTGCTTTTGCAACGCCCACAATGCTCATCAATAAACTTAATACAACGAGTCTTTTTTTCATGCTGTTACCCAATTCCCTGTTTAACTCTATCACTTTTACCATGAAATATTAACGCGACGATTCGGTGCTAGGCATTCTATTAATTGAATTTTTCTATTTACCCCAGAACATTGTTGATAAGCATCGGTTTTATTTTTCGCTTCAAACTGAATTTGCTCAACATTTACACCTTGCTGAACTAAAAGTTGAGTCACGGTATTGGTTCTTGCTTGAGATAAATTTTGATTATATTTGAATGAGCCTAAGCGATCAGTATAACCATAAACTTGTACCGTTTTCCCATTTGACTGCTTAATTTCGTCAGCAATTTGACGCACGACTTCTGGGTTTTTTACGCCATTTTTATCAGAACGATCAAAATAAAATAAAACCGTTGCTGTCTGATTTGCAGGAGAAATCACACTTTGTTCTGTATCAGATTGATTATTTACGCCCCATGCCATTAAACCTTGGCAAGCTTCACCTTTCCAATACAGATTTTCAGATAAATAATGTTTATCAAAATCAATACGTAATTGGCAACGTTTATATTGAGTTGAATCAGGCTCTCTAATGTCTAATACATAATTCCATGTTCTGACAGCAAATAAGCCTTCAGAGAATTGTGGATTGCCCAAAATATGGCGAATTTGATCTTTGCTCAAACCTTTATCTAATCGTGCAACATTGTCATATTCATAACGTGGTACTTGTTTTAAATAACTGTCTTTCAGTTCTGGAAAATGAATGTCTTGAGCTGTTTGTGTTTCTATTTCAGCAGCATGACTTAAAGACATCACTAGACCACTGATTACACTTAACAGAATTGTTTTGTTGAATGCTTTCATTTTTTATCTCTCTAAAATTAGGGAAGAAAAAGGAAGGTTCGAAAACCTTCCTTGTCTAGTGAATTAGTCAATTACGCCACTGATACCAATACGTACGCTTGGATCACCTTCAGATGCTGCTGCCACACCACCAGTGATAGACCAACGACCGTTATCAGCAGTTTTACGTAACGTCACACCTACAGCGTTCTCACCACCATGGTATGCCGCACCAGCCGCATAGGTATATTTACCAGGAACATACGGTGCCGATTCCATTGCTAATGCAGCTGCAATACCTGCATTGGCTTTTTTCTCAACATCGTCTATGCGGTTGTTGGTTACACGGAATGCGTTATCAAGCTTATTATTCACATTATCAATTTTATTGTTTAATGTTTGATCCGCTTGATTTAATGCATCAATTGCACCGCCTACATTGTTATAAGTGTTACCACCAACATTATAGCTTGGAGCAGTCGTGAAGCTACCTGTGATATTGTCATAACCAGCACCACCACCAAGATAGTCAACAACTGTCTGGTTGGTCTTATTCAATTGACTACCATTCACTGCATCTTTAGAAGTTGCATTGACAGCGCCATCTTTAACACCAGTCACAACACGCGCACCTTCGGTACCCGTCATATCTACAGTCGTACCGCCAGTGTCTTTACCAACAGTAATTGGTGCATTCTTATCAGCCTGTTGAACAAGACCAGAAGTACCATTGTTAATATTGGTAATCTGTTGTTGAACATTCCACAACTGACCGCCATTCACTGCATCTTTAGAACCCTGTGCAATAGAACCATCAGCAACATTATTCAGTTTTGTTCCATTACCGTTGTTATTCGATAATGTTACTGAATCTTTGCTTGCATTGTCATATTGAACGGCATTATTCGCAACTTGATCAACTTTGTTTTGAACATCAGTGATCGCTGTATCCAACTGCCCTTTATTCACTGCATCTGTTGAATTAACACCATTCGCAACATTGGTAATTTGTTTATTACCCGCACTAATGCCTGCTGTCGTTACACTTGGACCATTGGTAATGATCAATCCAGTATTACCTAGTGTCACATTTGAACCAACCGTTACACCGCTGTTGTTAATAACAGTATTGCCTGTAGTCAACGAATTAACATTCAAGTTATCAGCTAGTTTGACTGCAATCTTGCCATTCTTCACTTCAGTTGAGATGTTTTTGTCATCACCAACAACTTCAACAGACTCACCCAATTTCTTCTGTACGGTTTGTCCATCTTGAGCAGTTAAGGCAAAACCTTTATTGACAATGTTTCCAGTCGCATCGACAACTGCATTGTTCAAGTCACCCGCATTTACCGCTTTAGATGCATTTGCAACATTGGTGTAATCACCTGCACTTGCAACATTATTCAAGCTTGTACCACCTGTTGTGGTGATCTTGCCTGTTGTCGCGTCTTTCGTACTGCTTGATGTTGTTCCTGCAAAAGTTACGCTGTCTTTGTTTGGTACGCCTGACTTGTCATCATACTTCACAGCGTAGTTGTCTAATGTACTTTGCGCTGTATTTAAAGTGTTGATTGCTTTGTTAATACTGGTTTCAGCATTACCACTACTGTCTTTAACAGTAAGAGCTGTATTGTCTACACCAGCAATGGTCTTACCTGCATTGTCTTTAACCGAAATGCCATCTTTACCAATGACTGTTGAGCCAGTCGTTCCATCTGTACCGTTATTTACAGTGATACCAGTTAAGTTGTTCAAGTTTTTGTTCAACTCAATTGCAACCTTACCACCCACAACTTTCGTCGTGATGTTGCTGTCTGCGCCAACAACTTCTACAGCTTCACCTAGGTTTTTCTGTACTTTGCTACCATCCGCTGCTTGTAATGCAAAGCCTTTTGTAGTGGCTGCATTCGTCGCATCTGTAACCGCATTGTTCAAATCACCTGCATTTACAGCTTTAGAAGCATTTGCAACATTGGTGTAATCACCTGCACTTGCAACATTATTCAAGCTTGTACCACCTGTTGTGGTGATCTTGCCTGTCGTTGCATCTTTAGTGCTACTCGCTGCTGTACCGTTGCCGTTACCTGCTGTAATACTGTTGTAGTTGGTACTACCATCAGCATTCTTGTCGTATTGAACACCATTGCTTAGTACAGACTGGATCGCATCATTGATGTTATCTTTGCCTGTTCCACCAATGTTGCTCATTGTGATATTACGCAACGTTGGGTCACTTGAATTATTGGTTGCATTACCACCAAGAATGTCTTTAACAGAATCAAGTCCTTTATGTAGCTGTCCTCCATTGATTGCATCGGTTGAACCTGCTGCCAATGAACCTGCTGCCAAACCACTAATCTTGTTGGTACTGCTATCAATTA
>NZ_AFIE01000013.1 GCF_000214135.1 Acinetobacter sp. P8-3-8 | reverse complement strand
AATTTTTTAGTGCGTTTGTATAAATATTATTCAAATTTATTTCAAATTCTGCGAATTTAACTAAATTTTGAGCTATTTATATTTGTTTTTTTTCTTTAAACTGTCCTTGACGGTTTTTATCACTAAAAATTAATTCGAATATGGCTTACTTAATAAATAGAAAAACATTATGTTTAGGAATCTTGCTATCTTTTTGCAACTATTCCCATGCCAATTCGACACATAATTTTTTTATGATGACTTTATCTATATTAAGTTATGCAAAATGGAATACTCCCAACCCTCAATTATGCGTTGTTGATAATGCTGATTATGCAACTCAATTTGGAAATTATATCAAAAGCACTAAATCCCCAGTGACTGTATATGCAATACAAGCAAATGAATTAAAGTCACGCAAGTGTGATGTGGTGTTTTTTTCCAACACCGTTGCTCAAACCGAGCAAACTTTGATTAATAAGTCTTTAAATCCTTCAATTTTATCTTTTAGTACAAGCAATACTGAATGCGATATCGGCAGTGCTTTTTGTTTATTAAACAATAAATCAGGGAATACCATTTTTAAAGTGAATTTAGATAGTTTGGCGCAGTCTAAAATACATATTGATCCACGTGTTTTATTACTTGCAAAGAGTTCGGATTAAATTAATGATCAATAGTTTCTTTAAATCGACCTCCTTACAAGCTTTATTCCGTAAATCTCAATTTACAATCTTTGCGATTACTTTGCTGATTTGCACATCAACATTTGTAAGTATTTCAATATTCACCGTTGAATCTTATGCGAAACAAAACTTGCTGTTAATCAGCAGAACTGTTTCTGAACGGATTCAGCCTGCTTTAGTATTTTCAGATAAATATGCAATTTCTCAAATTATTGATGAATTTACACTTCAACATTCTGTCCGTTCTATTCAAGTTTATGATAAACAAGGCCACGAGATTGCAAAGAGCTTAAAAACCATTGCGCATTATTCTTCTATTCAAAGCTTTTTTGATCGTATTTTTCTCAAAGATGCGATTAAACTGAATGTACAGCATCAAGGGCAACATGTTGGTTATGTGGTGCTTTATGGAAGTTCTAATGAAATTTTGATGTTTATTTTCAAAATTTTCGTAGGGCTTGCTTTTGGAATGCTTTTTATGATTTTCGCATTATGGTGGTCAATCAATCTGACTTATCGCCATATTATGCAATCTTTTTCACCATTGATTAAGATTGCAGAATTATTAAAAAGCCAAAAAGCTTATAATTTAAGATTTCCGTTAAATGATATTCAAGAATTCCAAGAATTGAACATCGTTTTCAACCAATTATTAGATGAAATACAGTCTTGGCATACACATCTTCAAAATGAAAATCATGAGCTTTCGTACCAAGTTCAACACGATCATTTAACAAAACTCCCAAATCGTAATTATTTTATTCAAGTCTTATATAACTTATTCGAAGACTCAAATCAGCGGAGCAATCTCGCACTATTATTTATCGACAATAATAATTTCAAAACGATTAATGACCAGTATGGACATTTGGTTGGGGATGAAGTTCTAAAAGAGATGTCGAATAGACTCAAAAACAATATTCGCCAAAATGATTTCGTAGCACGACTTGCCGGTGATGAATTTGCTATTATTTTACAATCTGTTTCTAAAATTGAGCATTTAATTTCAATTGCAGAAAATTTGATAAAATCTTGTGAAGAACCACTGATTTATAAAGGCCAATCTATTTCTTTTAGTTTTAGTCTAGGTATCGCACTTGCCAAGCATGCTTCTAGCCCAGAAGACCTGATTTCTCAAGCTGACCAAGCCATGTATAAAGCAAAATCGTTACAGCATCACTGGTTTATCTATCACTCGTAATTTATTTAAAACGTAGAGAATTTTATATGTCACTTAGAAACTTACAGCTTACGATTCTTGCTGTACTTTGTTTAGCACTTTCTGGATGTATGAATCTAGGTGGTCTTAGTTACAAGCAAGCTCGTGTTTTAAAACAGCAAGGTTTTGTGCTTACAGATGAGGGCTGGAGTTTGGGCCTACCTGAGCGCTTGCTCTTTGGTTTTAATGAGTCTTCAATTAAACCTGAGCATCAGGCAGAAATTATTCGTCTAGCGGCACAATTAAATAAATATCATTTAGATAAACTCAAAATTGTTGGACATACCGATAATGTTGGTAATCCTGAATACAATTTGAAGCTTTCTGAAGAACGTGCTCAAAGTGTCGCAAATATCTTTTTAGCACAAAAGTTTAATCCACAAAATTTAATGGTGATGGGTAAAGGTTCTACTCAACCGATCCATGATAATGAAACTGAAGAACATCGTGCTGAAAACCGTCGTGTAACAGTCATTATTATTCCTTAGTTTTAAACCATATTAATCATCAATTTTTAAATAGATCTCTTCGGAGGTCTTTTTTTTGCATATTATTTTAATCAAAGAATTATGATTGGAATTAAGCTTTTATTTGATCAAATATTTTATTAACCAAATTTCAGGCATAAAAAAACCGCTTGTTAGCGGATAATTTATATTTAAACTTTCGCTTAAATTGGTCGGAGCAGTAGGATTCGAACCTACGACCCCCTGGTCCCAAACCAGGTGCACTACCAGGCTGTGCTATGCTCCGAGTTCTCATAAGAGATTGGGGTGGATGAAGGGGCTCGAACCCTCGACAACCGGAATCACAATCCGGGGCTCTACCAACTGAGCTACAACCACCATAACAGCATTTTAGGATCTATGATATCAAGCTACCTTGAATGGTGCGCCTGACAGGATTCGAACCTGTGACCATCCGCTTAGAAGGCGGATGCTCTATCCAACTGAGCTACAGGCGCATGACCAATGATACTAAATATCACATGATTACCTTGCCTTGAAGAATTGGTCGGAGCAGTAGGATTCGAACCTACGACCCCCTGGTCCCAAACCAGGTGCACTACCAGGCTGTGCTATGCTCCGTTCATCTCAGCTTTTTGTATCACACATCGTGCGGTACGGTGTGCATTCTAGGCGTGACGCCCGAAGACGTCAACACCTATCTTGAAAAAAATTAAAAAAAACACGTCAAATGTATATTAATCAAGCATTTCAGATATTTTTTATACAAATTTTAACGTTTTAACTGAGCACTGAAGTTCAACATACGATCTAAAGGTAATTTTGCACGCTCTGCAAGCGCTGAATCAACAAAAATTTCTTGATCACCTTTGCGCAATACATCCAAAATGCCATCTAACTCGTTCATTGCCATCCAAGGGCAATGTGCGCATGAACGACATGTTGCACCCTCGCCCGCTGTTGGTGCTTCAATCAAAGTTTTATGTGGCACAGCTTGTTGCATTTTATAGAAAATTCCACGGTCTGTTGCCACAATCAATGTATCTTGTGGAAGCGTTTGTGCTGCTTTAATCAGTTGTGAAGTGCTTCCCACCGCATCTGCAATATCAATCACCGATTCTGGCGATTCAGGATGTACCAATACCGCTGCATTCGGGTATAAGGCTTTCATATTGCTAATGCCACGAGCACGGAACTCTTCATGCACAATGCATGATCCATCCCATAACAGCATATCTGCACCTGTTTTCTTTTGGATATAACGTCCTAAATGCTGATCAGGCGCCCAAATAATCTTTTCACCTAAACTGTCTAAATGCTCAATGATCTCAACCGCACAACTTGATGTTACAACCCAATCTGCACGTGCTTTCACTGCCGCAGAGGTATTTGCATACACCACAACAGTATAGTCAGGATGCGCATCGCAAAATGCTGTGAATTCATCTACAGGACAGCCTAAATCTAAAGAGCAAGTCGCTTCTAATGTCGGCATGAGAATTGTTTTTTCAGGAGAAAGAATTTTGGCCGTTTCCCCCATAAATTTCACCCCAGCAACCACTAAAGTAGACGCCTCATGATCACGTCCAAAACGTGCCATTTCTAATGAATCAGAAACACAACCACCTGTTGCCTCAGCAAGCTCTTGCACTTCAGGATCACAATAGTAATGTGCAACCAATACTGCATTACGTTTTTGCAATTCTGCTTTAATTTGCTCAAACTTTTGTTGCTTTAGCTCAGGACTTAAACTGTTGTCCTTCGGTTCACCTAAACGATCTAAATGCGCTTGCACAATCGATTTTGCTTCGTTGGCAATTAAATTATTCGCATCATTCATAAGAGGTCTTCTCTTTCCTTGTCGCTGGCATCATGCTAGCGTTTACACATTTGTGAACAGATTGTACGTCTTACCGCACAGAAATTCACCACGAAAAATGTTTTGTTATAAAAAAGCCTCACGAATGAGGCTCTATTTAAATTTTAAAATTAAGAACGATAATCCGCATTAATTTTGACGTAATCGTATGATAGATCGCAAGTATAGACGGTATCTTTTGCCTGTCCACGACCTAAATCAACACGAATAGTCATTTCAGTTTGTGACATGACACGCGCCCCTGCTTCTTCGGTATAGTCTGCCGCAGCACCACCATCCTTACAGATTTGCACATCATCCAACCAGACTTGGATTTTCTCAACATCTAAATCCTTAACGCCTGCATAACCAATTGCAGCAAGGATTCGTCCCCAGTTTGGATCTGATGCGAAAATCGCAGTTTTTACCAATGGAGAATGCGCAATACTATAAGCAATATCGCAACATTCTTGCGTGTCATTTCCGCCTTCTACAGCAACCGTAATAAATTTGGTTGCACCTTCACCATCACGGATAATCAATTGTGCTAAACGTTTCATTACACGTGATAAAACGTCTAATACGATAGCATAGCGAGGATCTTCAACTGAGCTAATTTCAGTACCGCCAGCGAGACCTGTTGCAACAAAAATACATGAATCATTTGTAGAGGTATCACCATCTACTGTGATGCGGTTAAAGGATTGATCAACGCTAATTTTAAGCATTTGTTGAACCAATGAACGAGCAATCGGTACATCTGTTGCGACAAAGCTCAACATCGTCGCCATATTGGGACGAATCATGCCTGCGCCTTTAGAAATACCTGTCATGGTATACGTCACACCATCAAGCTCAAACTGCTCAGATGCCCCTTTCGGTGTGGTATCTGTGGTCATAATGCCTGTAGCAGCATCAACCCATGAATTTTCATCCAAAGTATTTAATGCAGGTTGCAAACCTTGTACCAAACGCTCAATCGGAAGTTGCTCGCCAATCACCCCTGTGGAAAAAGGTAAAACTTCATATTGTTCAACTTGGGCAAGTTCAGCAAGTTTTAAACAAGTGAATTGCGCATTTTCCATGCCTAATTTACCCGTTCCCGCATTGGCATTACCTGTATTAATCACTAAATAACGTGGATTGGCTTGTTCTAAATGTAATTTTGAAACGTGTACTGGCGCAGCACAAAAAGCATTTTGGGTGAATACACCTGCAACATTACTTCCTTGTGCAAATTCAAAAATAACTAAATCTCGTCGATTAGGATAACGTACATACGCCTCAGCAGAGCCAATTTTTACCCCTTGCACCACATGCATATGTGGCATAGACACGTCACCAACAGCCATTTTTAAATGTCCATATGAAATTTAATAGAAACACAGCTTATTAGAAATTTTGATAAAAATCGAGTCTATTAAAATGCTTATTTATTTTTACTATCAGAAATTATTTTTGATTTAAATATAAAATTGAAAAAGCCAGTAATAATGTACTGGCTTTAGGCATTTTGAATATCAACGTGTTTATTGCTGTTGAGCTGGTGCTGATGTAACTGCAGTTGCATTGGTTGCTGTTGTATCTACAGCCAATAAAGCTTGTTTTACTTTTTCTTGACTGCTTGCAGATAAAGCAGGATTCGAAGCCACAACACGGTTAATGGTTGCAGGTGTAACAGCTGCAATTGCAGCAGTTTTGAGAATAATTGGACGTCCGCCAGTATTTCCCAATGTATAGCGAATACCAGTACGAGGACTGATCACAGTCGTTGTTTCATTTTTTACTACAGTTTGTGCAGTGGTAACACCTGTTGCAGCTTGCACTTTTTCAACAGTCGTTGTTTGCGGTGCTGTATCTGCAAATGCCAAAACTGGAATTGCTAAAGTTGCAAAAAATAGAGGTTGTAATAATTTTTTCATTGTCTTTCCACAGAACGTTCCAATCCTGCAAGTTAATAGCATTTAATTGACATTCCTGCAATCAAAATTAACTTACCGTAATAACTTGTAAAAAAAGCAGAACAATTGTTCTGCTTTTCTCTGTCAAATGACGCATATCAGGTCAAATTAAATTTTGCCATGACATTGTTTATATTTCAGACCTGAACCACATGGGCATGGTGCATTACGGCTTTCAGGTGCAACAATTTTTTGCTCTTCAGTAAATTGTGCATCGACAACAACATTGTTTAACTCACCCGTTAAACCATCTAGCTCATCATGTGCGAAGTTTAAACGCATTGATTCTGCTTGAGCATGTTGTTGGGCTTCCATTTCTGCAAGTTCTTCAGGTGTTGGAATATGAACACGAGAAATATCCATCACCACATCTGATTTGATCACACCAAGCATGCTGACAAAAAGATTAAACGCTTCTTTTTTGTATTCTTGCTCAGGGTTTTTCTGTGCATAACCACGTAAATGAATCCCTTGACGTAAGTAATCCATCGCCGCCAAATGGTCTTTCCAATGACGATCTAAAGAACCCAACATGAAATGACGTTCTAAGGTTGCAGCAGACTCATCACCCATTTGTTCACGACGGTTTCTATAACGTGCTACCACTTCATCAGAAATACGTTCAACTAAAGCTTCTTCATCTAAACGGCGGTCGTCTTCCAGCCATTGGCTTACTGCAAGATCAATACCTAAATCTTCACGTAAAGCAACTTCTAAGCCATTGATATCCCATTGATCGTGAATCGATTCAGGTGGAATATAATTCTCAATTAAGCCCTTAACAACTTCACGATGCATTTCTTCAATATAGTCTTGAAGTGTGCTTTCTTGAAGAACTTCATCACGTTGAGAATAAATGATTTTACGCTGTTCGTTATTGACATCATCGTATTTCAATAAGTTTTTACGAATATCAAAGTTACGTGCTTCAACTTTACGTTGTGCATTTTCAATCGAACGTGACACCATTTTATGTTCAATGGCTTCATTTTCTTGTAAACCCATTGCACGCATCATGCCTACAACACGATCACCTGCGAAAATACGCATCAAATCATCTTCTAAAGATAAGAAGAAACGCGAAACACCTGGGTCACCTTGACGACCTGAACGACCACGTAACTGGTTATCAATACGGCGTGATTCATGACGTTCTGAACCGATGATATGTAAACCACCTGAGCTGATCACCATCTCATTGTTACGATCCCACTCTGCTTTTAGATCAGCTTCATCTTGCGCAGTGTGATTTTCAATTTTGGCAAGCTTAGCTTTCCAGTTACCACCCAGCAAAATGTCGGTACCACGACCAGCCATATTCGTTGCAATGGTGACTGCACGTGGTGAACCTGCTTGCGCAATAATATCTGCTTCACGCTCATGTTGTTTTGCGTTCAAAACTTCATGCGCTATGCCAGCTTCTTTCAACTTATCAGACAAAATTTCAGATGCTTCAATGGTTGCTGTACCAATCAAAATTGGCGCTACACCCGCTTCATGAATTTTTTGAATTTCTTCAATGATTGCATTGTATTTACCATTACGATTTAAATAGATTAAATCATTTTGGTCATTACGAATCATTGGGCGATGGGTTGGAATAAGCACCACATCTAAGCCATAAATTTCTTTCATTTCCGCAGCTTCTGTATCAGCCGTACCTGTCATACCTGAAAGCTTTTTGTATAAACGGAAATAGTTCTGGAATGTTGTTGTTGCGAGTGTTTGGTTTTCAGGTTGAACGTCTAAACCTTCTTTGGCTTCGACAGCTTGATGTAAACCTTCTGACCAACGACGACCTGGCATGGTACGACCCGTATTTTCATCAACAATCACGACTTCATTTTCATGAATAATATAGTGAACATTACGTTGATATAGAAAACGTGCACGGATTGCAGCAGTCACGTGATGTACTAGGTTTAAGTTTGACGGAGAATATAAGCTTTCACCTTCAGCCAATAAACCCATTTCAATCAGTTCATTTTCAACTGTTTCAAAACCAGTTTCTGTTATTTCAACAGAACGTTGTTTTTCATCGATCCAGAAATGACCACCATCAGGAACTTTTTCTTCTTTCTGAGGCTTTAATTTTGGAGGAATACTGTTAATGGCAACATAAAGCTGTGAAGAATCGTCACTTTGACCAGAAATAATCAACGGTGTACGTGCTTCATCGATTAAGATCGAATCGACCTCATCGATAATGGCATAAGTCAGACCACGTTGCTTTTTCTCCGCCATAGAGAAAACCATGTTGTCACGCAAATAGTCAAAACCAAATTCGTTGTTTGTACCGTAAGTAATATCTGCACGATAAGCTTCAGCTTTTTCAACAGGTGATTGCATTGAATAAATCACACCCACTGTTAAGCCTAAAAACTCATACAATGGACGGTTAAGCTCAGCATCACGTTGTGCCAAATAATCGTTTACGGTAATGACGTGTACGCCCTGTCCACTAATTGCATTCAGATATACAGCCAAAGTACCCATCAGGGTTTTACCTTCACCTGTACGCATTTCAGCAATTTTACCTTCATGTAAGGTAATACCACCAATCAACTGAACATCGTAGTGACGCATCCCCATGACACGTTTACCCGCTTCACGACAAACCGCAAAAGCTTCTGCTAACAACTGATCTAGACTTTCGCCTTTGTTATATCGTTGTTTAAATTCTTCAGTTTTTGCAGATAAGTCCGCATCGCTTAAAGCTGATATCGTCGGCTCGAGCGCATTGATCTTATCGACAATTTTACGCATCCGTTTGAGTTCGCGCTCATTTTTTGTACCGAAGATACCTCCGATCAGACTTGCCAACATATAAACTCTCTAAATCTTTGTGAAATAATTTTTTCTCAAACGATATTATGGTGCTAGAAATTTGAAGTACAAGGGTTTTGCACAAAACCAATAAAAAAAATCTGACGACCAGTTCTAGCGTATATGAGCTAAAGCGCATTAATGTAGCAAATTTGATCGATATTTACAGCGAAGAACAGATCAATTACACGATTTTTTTTCATCATCATGTTTTCACAATATCCGTTTTTCTCATAAAGACATCTAAAAACACTATTTTTAATTATAAAAAATCTAGGCAATAGTATTGATGACGAGCAAAGAACATAGCACATTTCTAAAGATTGAGGTTTTCAACATGACTTTACGATTAGGCGACACCGCCCCAGACTTTGAACAAGCGTCCAGCCAAGGAACGATTCAATTCTATGATTATCTAGGTGATCACTGGGGGATTTTATTTTCACACCCTGCCGATTACACACCTGTGTGTACGACAGAACTTGGCTATACAGCAAAATTAAAAGATGAATTTGAAAAACGTGGGGTAAAAGCCATTGCACTTTCAGTCGATGATGTTGAATCACACCAAGGTTGGATTAACGATATTAATGAAACACAAAATACCCAAGTCAATTTCCCGATCATTGCAGATAAAGACCGTAAGGTTTCAACGCTTTATGACTTTATTCATCCCAATGCCAGTGAAACACTGACTGTACGTTCTTTGGTGATTATTGATCCAAATAAAAAAGTTCGCTTAATTATCACTTATCCTGCTTCTACAGGTCGTAATTTTCATGAAATTTTACGGGTCATTGATTCTCTACAACTCACAGATAACTATAAAGTTGCAACACCTGCCAATTGGCAAGATGGCGAGGATGTGGTGATTGTTCCTTCACTCAAAGACGAAACAGAGTTAAAACAACGCTTCCCAAAAGGTTACACGGCGGTTAAACCCTATTTACGCTTAACACCGCAACCCAACATCAATTAAAGGATGGAACGTATTTTAAAATTAAAAAGGCTTATTGCAATCACTTTTGGATCGAGTTCATCACGAAAGGTATTGTAATAAGCTTTGTTTTGTTTGAGTTTTCAATGCTACATCACATAAAAATTATAATAAATATTAAAGCTAAGCCACTATTTTACAAAATAGTTTCTGCTATATTTCATAAAATACATATAACTCTGTTAATATTATTTTCAATAACAAATGCTCTTTTATCAACAACAAACATTGAGAAAAAAACATGAAAGGTACAATTTTAGATTACAGCATACAAAGCAATTCTGGGGTCATTAGCGGAGATGATCAAATTCGCTATCCATTTACTGGCGCAGAATGGAAAGCCGATGTGCCACCTAATCGTGGTATTCGAGTGGATTTTGATGTAGACAGTATGGGGAATGCGTTGCAAATCTATACTGAGCTTAAAACCAGCAATACATTTCAGTCAATTAATCATCAACTCGACCAAATTTCTAATCCAAATAAAGATGAAGAACAATACAATCCAATTGATTGGTTCGTAAAATGTATAAAACAATATGTGACTTTTGACGGACGTGCACGTCGTAAAGAGTTTTGGTTTTTCATTTTAGTATCTATAGGTTTAGGTATTATTGTTCAAATCATAGATCGAATTATTGGTACAGAACCTTTGTTAAATGGTTTGTTAAATTTAGCATTATTTTTACCAAGCCTTGCTGTCGGTGCACGTCGCTTACATGACGTCGGTCGCTCTGGTTGGTGGCAACTCCTTTCACTGACCGTCATCGGGGTGATTGTTCTTATTATTTGGTGGGCGACAGACACTAAGCAAGAACAAAATGAATATGGATCACCTGCACGCTAATTGGTCTTGAAATAAAATTAAGGGCTTATATAGCCCTTAATTTTTAAATGAATAGATTCTCAAATGAATAATAGTTGCTTAATCTCAACCATATTTACGAGCAAAATCCTGATCAGATGTACAGAGATAAATAATAAACTCAATGAAAGCAACAATTGAAGGAATAAACGTCCAACAGAAAACCAAATAGACAATGCCCCAGCCGATTTGACCTAAATAAAACTTATGTGCACCAAAACCACCTAAGAAAAATGCCAATAAAGCAGCAACAATTCGATTCTTTTCACCCAATTGATTCGGTAACTGAATAGATTGATTCATCAAATAAATTTCAGCCGCTTGACCTGCTCCATCAACTGCAAAATCAACACGTTGACCGCGACTTGGCGCATGTTGCTCACGCCATTGTACCCCTGAGAATTGATATCTATTTTGATCATCACCCGTGATCACACCAGAATTGGTTTGTACTGAATAATCAAGTATTTGACCTTTCATGTTTTTCCTTATTTTTCTTGAGAATTTGAAACATCAGTATAAAAATTATCCATGAATTTTTCAAATAATTTCTTATATTTTGAGAGTTTATCGAAAAAATTAAAATACATTTAAAAGAAAATCTTAAAAATAAAAAAAGACACTGATGTGTCTTTTTTTTTCAACGTAATCTTTACGCAGGAATACGTAAAACCTGTCCTGGGAAAATTTCGTCAGGATCTTTTAACATCGGTTTATTTGCTTCGAAAATTTTAGGGTACTTATTCGCATCACCATAAACCTCTTTAGCAATTTTAGACAAGTTATCACCAGATTTCACCGTATAAAACTTACTTTCAGGTTCAGGTGTGACCACCGTCATTTGATCATCGACTTGAGCGACATGATCAATATTACCCACCGCTAGAATGATTTTTTCTTTATCCGCCTGTGTCTGTACTTGACCTTGAATGGTTGCTAAATCAGTTGCACCATTGTAGCTCACTGAAAGCCCTGTAACAGGTAAACCTAGTGCTTTAATATGACCGAGTAATTTATTTGCGATTTCTTGAGCAGACGGCTCTGAAGGCGTAGCAGGTGCAGCTTGTGGCTCAGCAGGTGCTGTATTCTTTTTCCCAATTCCTTTAATAAAATCAAAAAGACCCATGTGTTACTCCATACGAATAGTGAACTTGTTTTACTGTGAATGATTTCTATTGTGTTATAAAAATTTATAAACATTATTCTTATAGCTAAAAAACATACTGAATAACGTTGTCATTGGTGACATAAACGTAACGTTATGTAACTCACATTTTATTTGAAAAACAAATCCATTTTCACAAGATGTAAAAAAGCCACCAGAACGGTGGCTTTTACGCATAACACAAGTGTTACACAGTCAACTGATTAACCAAGTTTTTTAGTTACATAGTCAATCGCTGATTGAACAGTCGTGATTTCGTTAGAATCTTCATCAGGGATAGTGATGTCGAAGTCATTTTCGAAAGACATTACAAGTTCTACTAAGTCTAAAGAATCAGCACCTAAGTCATCCATGAAAGATGCTTCGTTTTTGATTTCTTCAGCCTTGATACCTAATTGTTCTGCAACAGCTTGTTTAATGCGTTGTTCGATATCGCTCACAGGAATTCTCCTCATTGCTTGTGGCGGCGTTTTAATTGCCTGATAGTTTAATTGAATATTTAGTTTTTTCAAAGTTTATACATCGCATTAAGCCATGTATAAACCACCATTTACGTGTATTACTGTACCTGTGATGTAACTGGCTTTATCAGAAGCCAAGAAACTCACTGCATTTGCAATATCTTGCGTTTCACCAAAACGGTTTAATGCAACTTGATCGCTCATTTTTTTACGAATATCTTCGCTTAATTGTTCTGTCATTTCAGTCGCAATAAAGCCCGGTGCAATCGAGTTAACAGTAATCTGACGACTTCCCATCTCTTTTGCAAGACTACGACTAAATGCTTCAATTCCAGCTTTAGCAGCAGAATAATTCGCTTGTCCCGGATTTGCAAAATGTGCAACCACTGAACTGATATTGATAATGCGACCAAAGCGAGCTTTTGTCATACCTTTCAATACGCGTTTAGACAAACGGAATACGGCTTTAAGATGAATATTTAAAATATCATCCCAATCTTCTTCTGACATACGCAATAAAAGATTGTCTTTGGTAATGCCTGCATTATTCACCAACACCATTACTGAACCATATTTTTGTTCAATATCTGATACCAATGCATCAATTGCAGCACCATCACGTACATCGAGAACAGTACCTGCACCATTTTCAGCAAAAGCAACAGAAAGTTTTTCTGCACCTGCCTCTGAAGTTGCCGTACCAACAACAAAATAACCGTCTTGAATCAATTGTTGAGCGATGGCAGCGCCAATCCCTCTACTCGCACCTGTAACTAATGCGACTTTTCGTTCTTGTGTCATGCAATTTTCCCTTCAGCTACTAAAATAGCATTCAGTGCATCTTCCATACGACTTTGTGTATCGAGTGGGAATGCTTTTTCTATATTGGGTAAACGTTTCGCTAAGTTCGCCAATACATTACCAGGACCACACTCTGCAACATATTGAATTCCTTGATCTTGAAGGAACTGCATTGTCTTGGTCCATTGTACTGACTGATATAGCTGAGCTGTCAATGCTTGGCGTAATTGCACTGTATCCATTGCAATTTCTGCGTTGACATTTTGTATTACAGGAATACTCGGCAACTCAATGGCAGTATGTTCCAATGCTTCGGCAAACTGCTCTGCCGCTGGTTTCATCAATGAACAATGCGATGGGACAGAAACTGGTAATGCAATTGCTTTACCGCCATTTTCTTTTGCAGATGCCATAACAACATCAACCAAAGCTTTATCACCAGCAATCACAACTTGCCCTTGCGCATTGTAGTTTGCAGCTTCAACAGCGCCACCACCTTGAGCATTGGCTTGGTTGCATAGCTCAATTACCTTAGCATCATCCAAACCAAGAATCGCTGCCATGCCACCTTGACCTTGCGGTACAGCAGATTGCATAAGCTTGCCACGTAAATGAACCAATTTTACCGCATCTGCCAAAGTCATTGAATTCGCTGCGACCAATGCGCTGTACTCACCCAATGAATGCCCTGCAAGATACTTTGGTGCAACACCACCTAAATCCAACCAGATCCGCCACAATGCAATACTTGCAGTCAGAAGAACAGGTTGAGTATTTTCAGTTTGATCTAAACCTTCGCCACTTTGTGCGATGTGCCATAAATCGAAACCGATTGCGTCTGAAGCTTCGGCAAAAGTTTCTTGCACACCACTAAACTGTTCAGCAAATTCAGCAAGCATGCCTACTTTTTGTGATCCTTGACCAGGAAACAAAAAAGCGGTTTTGGTCGCTGGAGCTGCTTGTTCGAGTCGTCTAGCAGACATATAAAAGTCCCTTATTTAATCTTGATCGTTTCCGATGCCGCAATTTTACAGCAAAAAAAAATTATTTTAATTGCGAAATACAACAAAAAAGCACAGATACTAAAAACAAAAAAAGGGAGCTTTCGCTCCCATTTTTTTCATTAAGCTCACGCTTAACACTGTCTCAATTATTCAGCATCTGCTGCTTTAGCGAATAATTGACGACCACGGTAAATACCATCTTTAGTCACGTGGTGACGGCGATGAGTTTCACCAGTAGTTTGGTCTACAGTTAATGCATTCTCGGTTAAAGCGTCATGTGAACGGCGCATGTCACGGCGAGAGCGACTTTTACGGTTTTGCTGAACGGCCATGATGGCTCCTTACAAATCGAAAAAATGGATCAGAACAAATTCGGTTGTCTTAACTTAACAGTATAACACAAAATTTAGTTAAGTTTACCCTTCAAACTTGCCAAAACATCAAACGGATTATCCCGTTTTTCTTCGACAATGTCCTGAACGGCAGGTTGATGCTTATGCTCACAAGCATCATGCTTAGGAGATAAAGGCATCAACAATAACAATTCATCTTCTAAAAGTGCAAGTAAATCAACAGTTGCAGGAGTATTACTTACATAATCCCCTTTTGTTGTCGCTTCACTTTCACCTAGCACGATGAAATCAGCATCCTCATCCAAGCGCTCTATCAGTGACTCATCGTCCATTAAAGCTATATGTACGTCAGAAACTAATGGTATTTCAACAGGTTCCAAACAACGTTGGCACTCCATTGGCACTTTCGTTTCTACACGACCATCTAGCCATACGATACGATGATACGCATCCATTGATAGCTTACAGTCTATGGTGATCAATTGATCATCAATTGGTCCAACAGCTTCACGGGAAATTCGAACAAAGCGAGATAATGGCAGTGTTCCTGACCATTTAAAGCCCTGTTCAGCCCATTTAAACGGCTCTATCTGTGCCGGAAAGGTATTTGCTGACATAATTAAGGCGGCAATTCTACAAATTCATCGGTACTCTGTCAAAGATTAAGATACAATTTTGTACTTATTTAGACAGATCATTTGGGTAATACAAGTTATGCATCAGTTGCAGCCGCAACCTGAAGTCACCACTTCATCACAGTTCAACGCAAATTTACCTTCAAATTCTGCTGAAAATATAGCCCAAGTGCAACGTTTACAGTGGGTAGATTTGCAGAGTGAAGCTCAACAGGTCGACTGGCTTATCTTACACTTTAATCAATGGTTTTCCCACTTAAATGTTGAACTCGTCCGCGGAGAGTTTGAACCTGAGTATTTTCCTGCGCTAGATCAAGCGCCTGCACGTATTCAATTTGCGCATGGTTTTTTCAATAGCGCCTTACATGAAATCAGTCATTGGTCGATTGCTGGAGAAAAGCGCCGCTTATTGCCTGATTTGGGTTATTGGTATGCACCCGATGGTCGCACAGCAGAACAGCAAGCTTTATTTGAGCAAGTGGAAATCAAACCTCAAGCCATTGAATGGTTATTTTCAAAAGCCTTTGGTCGGAAATTTCGTGTTTCTTTGGATAATTTAACCGGCGAAGGTGGTGATGGCACCACTTTTAAAGACAATGTGTATGCTCAGCTTCAAAAATATTTAGGTGGTGAAATCCCTCTTCCGCGTGATGCAAAACATTTCATTGAATGTATTTGTGCATCGACAAGAAGTGGCAAAACATTACACAGTACAGAATTTAATCGAAAAGATTTAGATTAATCATTTTCATCATTCTAAAGAAAGAAATTATGTTCGCTTATTTCAGCTTTTTTGAATGTTGTTTAGGTATTTTTAAAAAGTCTAAATTTAAAATGGGTCTAAATTTGGGTGAAAATGCTTATTTCATTTAATATTTGATTCAATTGAAGGCCTATTCCCAAGCCACTTATATTTTCGATACAGATTATTTTTTATATTGATTACAAATAATAGTGTTCTATTTCATCTATTTTCAATACCATATGACTATAGAGAATTTGAATCAGGAGAAAAATAATGCTGCATTTAAGAGTACATCCTGACAACCCACAAACCAGATTAATCGATCAAGCTGTTGAACGTATTCGTGCAGGTGATGTTATTGTCTATCCGACGGATGCGGCTTATGCCATTGGCTGTCAAATTGGAAATAAAAACGCCATGGAACGTATTGCTCAAATCCGTGGTTTAGGTGCAAAGCACCAGTACGCCATCATTTGTGCAGATTTATCGGATATTGCAACTTATGCAAAAGTCGATAATGCAATGTATCGTTTACTTAAAGCCAATACCCCTGCCGTCACAACGTTCATTCTACCCGCAACCAGTGAAGTCCCTCGTCGCTTGATGCATCCAAAGAAAAAAACTATTGGTTTACGTGTCCCAAGCAATCCTGTATGTCAAATGTTGCTTCGAGCTTTAGGTGAACCCTTGCTGACCAGTACTTTGATTCTTCCTGGTCAAGATGCGCCGATGGATGATCCTTATGATATTGAACAACAACTCGAAAAACGTATCGATGTATTTATTGACAGTGGTTTAGGTACTTTAACGACTACCAGTATTGTGGATTTATCTGGTCAAAACCCTGAAATTATCCGCCGAGGTGTTGGTGATGTAAGCGCTTTTGAATAAGCGCTTACTCAACTATTTTTAGATAAAATTGCAAAAATTATTAGTTCAATATTTTAATTCAATAAATAAGCTATCTTTAACCAAACGCATTATGGTGATAAGAATGAACCTATTCACTGTATTACTTAATATTCAAGAGTATTCTGAAACCGATGTTCTGTATGTAGAGCAACCTTGGTCTTTAGAATCAGATGTAATTCTTTTAGATGGCTCAAAAGAAGACACCAAGCCAATGGTAAAAAATCACCAAGTTTTTGAATATTTTTTAGAAATTTTTATGATCAATGAACTATTTGAAGATTTAGAAACTCAAAACTTATGTATTCAGGATCAATGCCAAAGAATTATTGAATATGTCATTAATGATGCCTAAATGTATTTGAGCATTATGAGGATAATCTCTACTGTTGAGAATCGATGAAATGTGTATCAGTCTAACACACCCTATATAAACCAGAATTTAACTATGTCCCTCCTTCATATTGTATTAATTTTAAACATTTCTTCGTATTGAGTGAATGCACAAAAAAAATTAGAATAATCCGAAATTTTCAATCAAATACTAAAAATGAATAATCAACAAAAAATCAAAACCGAAATAGAACAACTCACATTGATCATTCATCAGGGTATAAATCAACAATCCACGAAGTTTGATCTAAATACCGTCTTTAATAAAGTCTCAGGGGATTTACCCTTAGGCGCTGATGCTCCGACTTTTTCTAGTCGTAAAAGAATGATTACCTTCCAAGCATTAAGCAAATTCATTCAATTTTCTGTTTTATCCTTGATCACTTTAATATTTGCAAGTTCATTATTCTTCATTGTTTTTGCTGGAAAAGTTAAAATCACATTTATTTTCATAGGTTTAATTTGTTTAGTGTTCAGCTTATTTTTCTTAAAGCATGCGCTGAATCGCCTAAAAGTATATTTCGCACTAAAAAATGTTCAGCAAATTATTGCTAACCCTGAAAAATCATTACCTTTGGTAGATGAATTTTCAATTGCGCAACAATTCTCTAAAGAACGTATGATAACTCGACTCATTGGTTGT
The DNA here is from genome assembly GCF_000214135.1 of Acinetobacter sp. P8-3-8. Classification (GTDB taxonomy): domain Bacteria; phylum Pseudomonadota; class Gammaproteobacteria; order Pseudomonadales; family Moraxellaceae; genus Acinetobacter. The sequence continues at coordinate 56,535 of NZ_AFIE01000013.1, read as the reverse complement.
TTGATTACAACTCTTAGCGGTGCCATTTTATGGCATATCATAAATACATCACCTCAACCTGTTGTACAAATTACATTTGTTTCACCATTCATGTTTATGTTAGGTATTGGAATTATCCTCACTCCTATTTCTAAAGCAGAAAGCTTACATCGTTATGGAACGACTCGATTACCGTGGAAACTTTTCCCACCTACATTAAAGCTTTGTATTATTATTGGGGTTTTGATGACAATACTTCTTATTGGATGGCATGAAGGTTTATTTCCACTCACACAATAAAACTTTATAGCTATTTTAGTTTTTACAAATTACATAACACTATCATTTGGTCATTGGTATTTCTTTCATTTCAGTTTATAAACGAAATAACAATCCTAAAAACAAATGCTTAAATTATGATTTACAACGTACATCATCTTCATTGTGGAACCATGTGCCCCATTTGTGCACCGCTATATGGACAAAAAGGTTTATATGGAAAAATGGTCTGTCATTGCCTCCTTGTTGAAAGTGATCAAGGTTTAGTATTGATCGATACTGGATTTGGTATGCAAGACTACCTACATCCGCAAACCCGTTTAGGGAAAGCTTTTACCAAAATCAGTGGTCTACAATCTAATTTTAGCCTCACTGCTATTTCTCAGATTCAACAATTAGGCTTTAAACCCTCAGACGTTAAGCACATTTTAGTGAGCCATTTGGACTTAGATCATGCAGGGGGCATTTCAGATTTCCCAAATGCAACGGTTCACATCTTGTCCAGTGAGTTTAATGCAGCACAAAAACTTTCGGTAATGAATAAGTTACGTTATAGAACAAAGCAATTTAAAAATCATCGTTACTGGAATTTTCTTGAACCTAAAAATGGCGAAGCATGGTTTAATTTCCATAAAGTTCAAGGTTTTAATATTTTTAATGATGAAATTTTATTAATTCCACTTGTCGGACATACCGTGGGGCATTGTGGTATCGCGATCAAACAACAAGATGGATGGTTATTATTCTGTGGCGATGCTTATTTCAATCACCTCGAACTCAATCCCAATAATAAATTACGAACGCTCGATAAAATTGAATATCTTCTCGCAGAAAATAATACATTACGATTAAAGACCTTATCACAACTACAACAGCTAGCACAGAATGAACCTAAAATTGAAATTATCTGTGCACATGATCCCGTTGAATTAGAGCGATATTTTAAATGATCATAAAGTCTAAGCATTTAAGTTTTTCAATTTTATTGGTCCTCAGTTTACAACTGACTGGGTGTATGACCACACCGACAATTGCAGAAGATCAACGTCCTCAGCAATGGGGAAAACTTGTCAATAAACAACATAATTTCTATCAAATCAGCCAAACAGTATATCGCAGTGAACAACCCAGTGCTGAGCTCATCCCAGAACTTGAAAAAAATCATATTGATATCGTGGTTAATTTAAGAAGCCGTGATAAAGATAAGTTGGTATTGGCGAATCAATCTTTTAAATTGGTACATGTGCCCATCAATACTTGGGCCATTAACCGAGATGATTTACTCAAGGTAATGCAAACCATTCAAACAGCAGAGCAAAAAAATCAAAAGGTATTGATCCATTGCTATCATGGTTCGGATCGCACAGGTGCAAGTGTTGCAATGTACCGAATTATTTTTGAAAACTGGTCAATTGATGATGCTTTGAATGAAATGAAGCACGGTGGTTATGGTTTTCACCCAATTTGGGCAAATATTGAAAAATTATTTACCCCTGAAAATGTAAGATGGATTCGTGAGCAACTCACGAATCCATCTTAAAGTATCTATTTATTCTAATTGATTAACGTCGATCTAAAGGAACCCATTCGATCACCCAAGCCGATTTCATCCCCAAGCTTGCATCTGTATTGATTTTCTTACGGGCTGCATCGGCTGTTTCGCGATCTTTGGCAGGTCCAACCATGATACGAATACCTTTAGATGTTGGGCTTTTAGTGACCTTATAGCCTTTTGCACGGAGTTTGGCTGCTACAGCATCTGCATTGGCTTCATTGGCAGCAAGTGCCACTTGTACCATCCATTGCTTATCACCATTTTCCAATAGATCACGTGCTTTTTCAGCTTCTGCCTTTTTCTTGGCATCCTCTTGCGCTTTACGTTTTTTCTCTACTTCAGCTTTGCGTTCAGCCTCTGCTTTTTTATCAGCAGCAGCTTTCTTTTCTGCCTCAGCTTTACGTTGCTCTTCTATTTTAAGCTGTTCTTCTACCTTACGTTTTTTCTCATCCGCCGCTTTTTTCTCTGCATCTAACTGACGCTTCTTATCCTCTGCCGCTTTTTTCTCTGCATCCGCAGTAGCTTGACGCTTCTGCTCAGCTAACTTCTTTTCAGCATCTGCTTTTTGTTTTAATTGTGCATTTTGCTGTTCAAGTTGCTTCTGATCAGCAGCTTTTTGCTGAGCTTTGGTCTTTTCGTCTTGCACCAACTCAGGTGGAATATCTGTTCCCTCTTGCGCTGCGGCTCCACGTCTTGCATTCATTGCAGCATATTCTTCTGCCGCTTTACGTGCTGCGTCAGCCTCAGCTTGTTGTTGCATACGTAAGAATTCAGCAGCTTTGGCTTCTTGTTCTGCAACAGCTTTTTCACGTGAACGCTTCTGCTCTTCAAGCAAACGTTTTTCAGTTGCAACATCAACTGTTAGTGGTTGTAATTGAATAGCTTCGCCAGCAGATGCGTTTTTATTTTGCTGAACTTGTTCGACAGGCTGAGTTTCAACCTGTTTTTGATGAATTTCTTCTTTGCCTTTTAGAAGTAATGCCGCTAATAAAACACCACCACTTAGTAAAACAACGCCACCCATCCAGCGTTGCTTGTTATTCATTGACATTCTTCTAAATACTCCCAGACCGCTTCTAAGGTATGAAACGAACCGCACACCAAAATCAGCTGATTATTTTTTGTATCTGCAAGCGCTGATTGAAATGCTGCTTGTACACAATTAAATTGTTCGACTGTTTCACCCTGCAATGCAGCTTGTAATTGTTCCATAGATGCTGCACGGGGCACAGTTAATGGCGCAATTTTCCACTGTAACACAGTATTTTTCAATAACTTGACCACAGAATTTATATCCTTGTCAGACAACATTGAAAAAATTGAGACAACTTCTGTGTACTGTTTATTGTATTCCAAGAATTTTCGCAATTGCTTTAACAAAAATTCTACACCATGCGGATTGTGTCCCGCATCAAAAATGACAGTTTTTCCGTTAATTTTTCTAACTTCAAAACGACCTTGTAACTGTGCATTTTGAATTCCACGTGCAATGGCCTGTTGTGAAACTTGAAGACCACTTACTAGAATCGCAGCCACAGCAGCCGAAATATTTTCTAGTGCCAAAGCACCTTGTGGAAATTTTAAGGTTGTACCTGAACTAGCAAAATCCCACGATTGCTCATCTTCATTTGAAGAAGCATAAAAATAATCACGATTCACCGCATAAAGTTGAGCTTGGCTTTCTTCTACTTTATTTAGAATGGCTTGTGGTATGTCTTGTTGCCCTGCAAAAATCACTGGAATATTGGGACGAATAATTCCTGCTTTTTCAAAAGCAATCTTTTCAATGCTATCACCCAACCAGTCGGTATGATCTAAGCCAATATTGGTGATCACAGCAACATCAGGGTCAATCACATTGACCACATCCAATCGACCGCCTAAACCAACTTCAAGCACCCATACATCACATTGTTTTTGTTTGAAAATAACAAATGCAGCCAAAGTTGTGGCTTCAAAAAAAGATAACGTTAAATCACATGCACGACGTGCTTGATCAACTTCTACAAAAGCATCGATCAATGTTTGATCATCGACCTCTTGCCCTGCAAGTTTGACACGTTCATTAAAACGATAAATATGAGGTGACTGGTACAAACCGACATTCAAACCTTGTGCATTCAAAATCGCAGCAAGTGTGGTTGTCGTTGAACCTTTACCGTTGGTTCCTGCGACAGTCAAAACTTTAGCATTTGGTTTGACTACACCAAGTGCTTCCGCAACAGGAATGACCCGTTCTAAGCCTAAATCGATTCCCGTAACGTGAACATGGCTCCAATAATCGAGCCATGTTTGTAAATCATCTGTATTTAAAGGTGCTGTATTGTTCAAGACAAATTCATCAGTTTCGCCACTATTCGATATACAGTATCACGTAATGCATGACGATGAACAATTTGATCGATTACACCATGATCAAGCAAAAATTCTGCACGTTGGAACGGCTCTTCTAATTTTTCACGAACAGTTTGTTCAATCACACGTTTACCCGCAAAACCAATCATGGCTTTCGGTTCTGCAATATGTACATCACCTAACATTGCCAATGATGCTGTTACACCACCGTAAACAGGATGTGTTAAAACAACGATATAAGGCAGATGTGCATCTTTCATTTTTTGAATTGCCGCAGATGTACGTGCCATTTGCATCAAAGACAACATGCCTTCTTGCATACGTGCGCCACCTGAAGCAGCAAAACAGATCAAAGGTTGTTTCGTTGCAATAGCTTTCTCAGCAGCTTGCACAAAACGATCTCCAACCACTGTACCCATTGAACCGCCCATAAAGTCAAATTCAAAAGCACAAGCAACCATTGGGATATTTTTAAGCTGACCTTGCATCACAACCAAGGCTTCAGTTTCACCTGTTTTATCCTGCGCTTCTTTCATACGCTCAGGATACGGTCTGCTGTCTACAAAACGTAATGGATCTTTAGCAGAAAACTCTTGACCAAGTTCCGCTGTAACATTGTCAAAGAACCAATTTAAACGATCTCGTGCCTTCATTTTCAAATGTTCATCGCATGATGGGCAAACATAGGCATTGAAAGACATTGCTGTACGAGTTACCAAAGCATGACACTCAGGGCACTCAATGGTCGGTTCTGTAAATGTCGCTTTGAGTGTTTGTTGCTGATCTGGCATATGAATGCCTGGAATCGAACGATCTGTCCACGGGGTAGTAGGACTGAGAATTTTCCCTGATTTCACTTCTTGATTCATACTAACTCATCGAGCGCTGCTCGAAGCTCCTTGACTTTATTCACCGCTGCTTCCACGGCTTGTTCTGGTGCTAAGTTTGCAAAAGGTTTTACAAACGCACTTCCGACAATCACAGCATCTGCAACTTGCCCTACAGCTTTTGCAGAACTTGCATCGCTAATACCGAAACCCACACCTACAGGGATATCTGTAAATGATTTAATTTTTTGAATACGTGTTGCCACTTCAGTCGTGTCTAAAGTTGCAGCGCCTGTCACACCTTTCAGTGACACATAGTAAATAAAGCCACTTGCTTGTTTTACGACATGTTGAATTCGTTCATCTGTAGATGTTGGTGCAAGTAAGAAAATTTGATCCATATCATATTTCTTTAGCACTTCATCTAGGTTTTTAGCTTCTTCAGGCGGTAAATCCACCAAAAGCAAGCCATCGACACCACATTCATTCGCATAAGCGACGAATTTTTCATAACCAATCACTTCTACAGGGTTTAAATAACCCATCAAAACAACAGGTGTTGTGCTGTCTTTCTGACGAAATTCTTTGACCATATTCAAAGCATCTAAGGTATTGGTACCTGCTGCTAAAGCACGTTCAGCAGCCAATGCAATCACTGGACCATCTGCCATTGGATCTGAAAATGGCAATCCAAGCTCAAGTACATCTACGCCCGCATCAACCATTTGATGTAACAAAGGAACTGTTACATGTGGTTGAGGATCACCCGCCATAACATAAGAAACCAATGCTTTACGCTGTTGAGATTTAAGCTGTGCAAATCGAGTGGCTAAACGTGACATAGGGTTGTACATTCCTTGGATTGTTAAACTTGAGGAGTTTGTTTTGTATAAATACAAGACATCACATTGTAACGCTATTTATTACACATTGAATAGAATAACGCAGTAGCACAATGTTATCTCATATTAATACAAAATAACGAACAACCTATGCGCTACATTTAGCGCTATTTTAAAATTTTGGACAATGATCAAAGCTACCTATTTTCTGCTTTTTTTAAATTTATGAATAAATGGATAAACTTAAATTAAATCATTCAAATATCACAATAATGAGATACAAAATCATCTGATTTTAATTTTTATCAAATTGCAAAAGCTGTTTATACTATACAGGCTTATCTCTTTTATTCTTTTGTTATGACCTCTCTCCCACATCGTAAAGTGCAAGCTCGAGGGCTTGTGCTACTGCCACTTATTGTATTTTTAGCGATCTTTTTGGGCAGTGGTATTTATCACTCTATCATTGGAACTGAATTTGCATTTTATCAAATCAAAGCCCCTGTTGCAGCGCTGCCAGCGATTATTTTAGCTATTTTACTCTATCGCGGAAAACTGAATACGGCGATTGAGGAATTTCTACAGGGAGCGAGTCACCCCAATCTCATTCTCATGTTTATGGTATTCATGCTTGCAGGCGCATTTGCGAGTGTATCCAATGCCATAGGCAGTGTTGATGCAACGGTTCAGTTTGGTTTATCTATCATTGCACCTGAATTTGTACTCCCAATGCTTTTTATCATTTCGGCATTTATTGCAACAGCAATGGGAACCTCCATGGGGACGATTGCCGCATGTGCGCCAATCGCCTTTGGATTCTCACAAGCCACAGACATTCAAGCCGTGTATGCAGTAGGTGCTGTGGTCAGTGGTGCAATGTTTGGTGATAACTTATCCATGATTTCAGATACCACTATTGCGGCAACACGCAGTTTAAATGTGGAATTAAGAGATAAATTTCGAGTGAATGTGTGGATTGCACTTCCTGCAGCAATCGTGACCATTTTAATCTATATATTCACCAACCATGACTCACAACCTATTGAATATAAAAATTATAATTTTTGGCTCATTCTGCCTTATCTTGCCGTGTTCTTTTTGGCATTTAGCCGTTTACATGTATTGGCAGTACTTGCAATCGGTGTTGCATTTTCAAGCTTAATCGGGCTGATTGAAACCCCTCACTTTGATCTTTTAAAACTGAATAATTCAATTTATACAGGTTTTGAAGGTATGTTCGAGGTTGCTTTATTGTCAATGCTGTTGGGTGGCCTTTCTGCAATCATGCAAAAAGAAGGTGGATTAGAATGGTTAATTCAACGTATTTATAGCATCACACGCTTATTTAAAGTTGGGAAACAACGTGCAGGCGAAATCGGAATCAGTTTCTTGGTTGTATTTTCTAACATCTTTGTTGCCAATAATACTGTTGCGATTATTTTATCTGGAGATATGGCTCGGGAAGTTGCCAAAGAATATGGCGTAGACCCAAAACGTGCTGCAGCATTGATGGATATTTTTTCATGTGTGGTGCAAGGAATTATTCCTTACGGCGCTCAATTACTCTTGGCCTGTTCGATTGCAAAATTATCGCCTATAGAACTGATTGGTTCGATTTATTATTGCTGGGTGTTGGCTATTTTTGCAGTATTGGCGATTATCTTTAGATACCCTAGATTAACAAATCATGTTTCTTCTTAATTACTATCATTAAAATCATATACTTGAGATAAGTTTTAAAAGGTGAGTGTATATACTCACCTTTTTATTGCTTATTTTTCAACTGCACTTTCTTTTGCAATAAGGTTTGTCCGCTAAATGCCTTATAAGCCCTTGCTAATGCAGATTGATCCGAATAACCCAAACGCATGGCAATTTCAGTAAATTGAAGATTATTTCCCAATAACAATTCACATCGTTTCATGCGCTCAATTTCTACAATCTTTTTAAAAGATGTATCAAAATCATTTAACTGACGCTGTAAGGTCCTGGTAGAGATATTCAATTCTTGTGAAATATCTTCAATTTTAGGTGCTTGTTCTTTTAACCTTAAATATTCTGCAATAATAAAATGCAAATGCTGTGGTAATGTTTCATGGCGCGGTTTCGATGCAATTGCATCCTCTGCTTGCTTAACCAACAACTGCATCAAAGAAGGATCAGCCTGTTGTATTTTGACATTCAACCCCTCTAAACCTAAAACAAAACTATATTCAGGTTTATTGAATGTCACATGACAACCATAAAATTTTTGATAATGGTAAACCGCCATTTGCGGTGGATGAGCAAAATTGACACATTGTAATAAGAATTGATTTGCAGGAACTATTTTGCGTGCTAAATGCATCATCAATGCATTGGTGAGTTCGTTCATCAGCGTATATTTTTCATGGTGAAATGGCCAAATCACATGTACTTGTTGCCCTTTGAGTTCCATTTGCATGGGAAGAATGTGATCACCATCAATCACTAAACGACTGAAACGTAAAATATTTTGTAGTGCTTCAGCAACTGTCGTGCTTCGTGACGCCATGTAGCCCAAAACACCAAAATGTTCAGGACGAACATATTCTGCCATTTCAAAAATAATTTGTGGGCAATCTAAAGCGTGCTTGGTTTTTTCAATCATCTGCTGAAAGAAAAAATAAGAAGATTGAGTATCTATAGGCAATGCCAAAATCGTTTGCAGATGCACTCGGTCATCTTGTAAAAATTCGGCCGTCAAGACATCAATGCCTCGTTCAGACAAATACATCTGCCAAAGATGAAAATATCCATTCGGTATTTGTAATTCTTGCATAAGCTTATGCTCTGATCCTAATCGCCAGTCTTGACATTCGTTTTGACATTTAAAATTTTCATTATGTCGTAAAATGTATAAAAAATGTCAACATCTGTCAAAACAAAGTTGTAAAACCCCGACATACTGAAAATATCAAAGGTGATGCAAGTAAAATAAAATGAATGCATTAGTGAAATATCAAGTAGAACCTGTGGTTCGAAGCAAACTCGATTTTAAACTGAATGAAGTTCCACGTTTTTGGTTCGGTGGTGATCCATTTCGTACTCGAGTATTTGATGCACTGAGTCTAACCTTTCCTGATGGCGAACGTTATTTTATCGAAAGTGTTCGACTATTTCGTGACAAAATTACTGACCCAGACCTACAGCAACGTGTTGCAGACTTTATTCGTCAAGAAGCACAACATGGTATTGCGCATGACAAAATGAACAAAGTCATGAAAGAGCAAGGCATGCCTGTTGATCAATTTATCACTTTTTTAAATAAACTATTTAAGTTCGAACTGAGCCAACGCTCACCACAATACAACATTGCCATGACTGCAGCCGCTGAACACTTGACTGCATTGATGGCTGAAACGTTCTATAGCAAAAAAGAAACCTTGGTCGAAGCACATCCTTATGTACGTGCATTACTGGCTTGGCATGCGATTGAAGAGATGGAACATCGAGATGTGGCTTTTGATGTCATGCGTGAAGTTGGCGAAGTTCCAGAAAGCCTACGCCATTTTTCTCTTGCTTTTATCACCGTGACAATGTTCAGCCTTACTTTGTATCGCGCCAATATCATGCTTGGACACGATGGTTTCAGTCGTCTTGATCGTCTAAAAATGGCTTACAAGGGGCTTCCATGGTTCTTTGGGAAAAAAGGAATGCTCACTGCCATGAAAAATGAATATTTAGATTGGTTTAAAAAAGATTTCCACCCAAGCCAACACCCCATCATTCGACAATATCAAGTTTGGATCGATACCATGGCTGAAACCAATGATCCAATCCAAGCAGGCGAAGCATTTTGGCAAGCTGGGCTTTAAAATAAATCAATGCTTTTATAGGTAAACATGGATGAGTTGATTCACAAATCTATGTGAATTTTAAGTTAGAACGTTGTGAGGAATGCAACTATGAACTTACAAGTAAAACATCAAATTGATCCTGTCGTTCGTACCGACTTAGATTTCAGGCTCAATGAGGTACCCCGATTTTGGTTCAATAATGATCCTTTTCGCACTCGAATGTTTGATGCGCTTAGTCTCACTTTCCCTGTCGGCGAACGTTATTTTATTGAAAGTGTGCGTGCTTTAAGAGATAAAATTACAGATCCTGAGCTACAACAACGTGTCAGCGATTTTATTAAGCAAGAAGCACAACATGGTATTGCCCATGACAAAATGAATGAAGAAATGAAGCATCAAGGCATGCCTGTAGATCAATTCACTCAATTTTTAGCTTCACGTTTCAAATACTTAAAACAGCATCGTTCTAAACAATACAATATCGCCATGACCGCTGCTGCCGAACACTTAACCGCATTGATGGCAGAAACCTTCTACAATAAAAAAGAAACTTTAGCTGAAGTTCACCCTTTTGTTCGTGCGCTGTTTGCATGGCATGCCATAGAAGAAATGGAACATCGGGATGTGGCTTATGATGTAATGATCAATGTTGGTGAAGTGCCCGAAAGCTTACGTAAATTTGCATTGGCCAATATCACCTTACTGATGTTCGGATTTACTTTCTATCGCGCCAATGTGATGTTGAAATATGATGGTTATACAGGCTTGCAGCGTGCCAAAATGGCGGTTCGAGGCATTCCTTGGTTTTTTGGAAGAAATGGTAAATTAACAGCCATGCATCGCCAATATTTAGATTGGTTTAAAAAAGATTTCCATCCAAGCCAACACCCTGTAATTCGTCAATATCAAACTTGGATAGATACGCTAGCTGAAACCAATGATCCAATACAGGCAGGTGAAGCTTTTTGGCAAGCAGCATGGTAATGCATTCAATCTATTTAAGATTTTAAACTATACCGAATAAAATAATGCTTATTGATTGACCAAAATTGACATCTTTAAACTTAAAATTGGCGTGACATGACGTGATGCTTAGACCTTATATTTGTCATAATCGCAATCGAATTAGAATATGTGAAGCAGAATAAAATGAATACATTCACCCAATATCAAGTTGAACCTGTTGTTCGAAGCCATTTAGATTTTAAACTTGATCAAATTCCACGTTTCTGGTTTGGTGGTGATCCATTCAAAACGCGTATGTTTGACGCACTCAGTCTCACCTTTCCAGATGGTGAGCGCTATTTTATCCAATGTGTACGTCTATATAGAGAACAAATTACAGATCCTGATTTACAACAAAAAGTTGCTGATTTCATCAAACAAGAAGCTCAACATGGCATTGCCCATGACAAAATGAATCAGATATTGATGGATCAAGGCATGCCCGTGAAAAGGTTTACACAACATGTCAATCAAAGACTGGGGCATGCGCTGAAACGCTACCCTAAACAATACAATATTGCGATTACAGCAGCTTGTGAACATTTAACAGCACTTATGGCAGATGCTTTTTTTAGTGAAAAAGCAACGATGCAAGATGCACATCCATTTATTCGCGCATTATTTGCTTGGCATTCGATCGAAGAAATGGAGCATCGTGATGTGGCTTATGACGTGATGCGTGAAGTTGCGCATACTTCAAATGCATTACGCTATAGCGCACTCGCATTAGTGACGATATTGATGTTTGGTTTTACCATGCAACGTGCCAACGGGCTACTTAAATGTGATGGTTTTAGTGCTTTAGAACGTATGAAAATGGCGACCAAAGGCTTAGCTTGGTTTTTGGGTTCTAAAGGCATTCTGACTCGTTTACGCCCTGAATACTTAGATTGGTATTCAGCAGACTTCCATCCGAGTCAGCATGCGATTATTCATCAATATCAAACCTTTGTAGATGAACTTGCGAAAACCAATGATCCTATACTAGCAGGTGAGGCTTTTTGGCAAGCTGCTTTATAATCTCTGTAGAGATGTCAGCTAAAAAGGTTTTTATTTAACCCGTTTACTTGCCAAGTCGCCCAATTAAGCAACAGCATTACCATTTGGCATAATGCTGTTCAAGTAATGCATACTCATGTTCTAATTCGATAATTTCGCCTGACTCAGTTTCTATCGTACCACTGACTTTAGACTGCCATTGGCTAAATTGGCTTCCAACAAGACGCAGATTTAAATTTTCAAAACGTCGCCAACCTGTTTCTACGACCAATTGTAATTTTTGATTTAAGGAACGAATTGACCAAACATTTTCATCCAATTTTTCAAAAAGCACATCAGAAAGTGGGTAAAGTACACCGTTCACCCAAAGGCAATTTTCATTACCAAAGCTTTCATTCACACCTGATGCAAGATTTACCCCGATCCGCTGTGCATTTTTATCCCAAAAATTAGTCGATAACCAGAACCATGCTGTTTCAGGTCTTAAGAAACCACATGTATCATCTAAGGATGCCAATGTTTTCTCATTAAAATCAATTATTTCTTTATTTTTATTAATAAAGAAACCTTCTACAGCCAACGTGGTTTTCTTTTGCGTATAGGTCCAACCATTGATTCCGTTTGGACTGCATAAACTCAAAGGTTCTGTTCCTGCACAAAAAATACGTGCTTTGAGTTGTTCTTCCCCATGACGGGTTACTTGGATATAGCGCACGCCATTGGCATGTTGCATTTCAAACTCAAACGGCGATTTGGTAAAATAGCTTTGACTGTATAAAGGTTGCTCATCGACAACCGTACCTCGACCTAAAATCGTGTTGGCATTCCATTCCAATACTTCATTGCTTGCATGGTCATAGATGTAAATAAAACCATGCCCTGCCCAACCGATATCTGCAATCGCAATACCAATCGTATATTGTTCATGTTGTATAGAACAAAATTTAAATTTCTTATATTTTAATTGTTTACGCCATCCAGTTAAGGTCTTCCCATAAGGCGTTTTGTACATATATTGATTTACATCAATCGTTGTCGGTAAATCCTTAAAACGTCCATAACGAGGTTGACCATTACTTTGTATTAAATCCATTGTATATTTCCCAATCCTTTAGCTCAGGGACGTTATAAGACTTTAGTCGAATATCTGATTATTACTATTTTTACAGATTTAGCAATATGATCTATGACCAAAACAATCACTATTTAAGTTTTAGATAAACTGTTCTAAGTAGAAAACTTAGAACGATTTAACCTCAATCTTCTCATTGATATTGCTTAGCTTTTGTTCATTTTAATCAGAATATTAAAAAGTTACCAATATAAAAAAAGTAAAATGGTTTATGTATGATTGATCTCACTGAATATTTTATATAGAAACCTATCTATATTTTTATCATGATGGAAAATGCATAAAACATTCCCACATCATCACAAGAAATCAGTTTAAATTATCGGTGTTTCTTAATTTTCAATACAAAGACCTGAATCCAATGAATTCAGGTCTTTGTTTTAAATCATACAATGCCAGCAGTGCTATAAATACCGTGGCTTGATCATATAAAATTAATTCATTTAATCAATTTTACCACTACTCACTTTATCTTTAAGCAATTGCGGTGCTTTGAAACGCTCACCATATTTCGCTTCAAGTTCATTAGCACGTTGTACAGCTTTGTCTAAACCATATTGATTTAAAAACTGAATTGCTCCACCTGTCCACGGCGCAAAACCTATTCCAAAGATCGAACCAATATTGGCATCAATGACAGACTCAAGGACATTTTCTTCATAACAACGTAAGGTATCTAACGATTGTACAAATAGGAAGCGGTCAATCATTTCTTGCTCAGAAATATCTACATCTTTCTTCCAATGGTTCAAACCGTCCCAAAGATGTTTTTTACCCCCTTCTGGATAATCATAGAAACCTGCACCAGCTGCTTTACCTTTACGGTCAAAAGTATGAATCATGGTTTGAATCACATCATCTGCACCTGAACGAGGTAAATCTTTACCTTCAGCTTGAAGTGCTTTACGTGTTTCATTGGCAACATGTTCAGAAAGCGTCAGCGCAACTTCATCTTGAATGGCCAATGGGCCAACTGGCATGCCCGCTTTGAGTGCAGCCATTTCAATACGAGCTGGGTGTACACCTTCATGCAGTAAACGTAAACCTTCCTGAACAAAAGTACCAAATACACGACTTGTGAAAAAGCCACGGCTGTCATTGACAACAATCGGAATTTTACCAATTTGCTGTACATAGTCATACGCCTTCGCCAAAGTTTCAGCAGAAGTGTTTTTACCTTTAATGATTTCGACCAATTGCATTTTATCGACTGGACTAAAGAAATGCAGACCAATAAAGTTCGCTTGATCTTTCGATGCATTTGCCAAACCAGTAATCGGCAATGTTGAAGTGTTTGAAGCCATCACCCCACCATCGACAAGGAATGCTTCAGCTTCTTGAGTGACTTTCGCTTTGAGTTCTTGATTTTCAAATACCGCTTCGATAATTAAATCACAGCCTTTTAAATCTTCCGCAGATGCTGTTGCAGCAATCAAGCTTAAAACCTGATCACGTTTTTCAGCCGTCATACGACCTTGCGATACTTTTTTATCCAGTAACTTTTGGCTATAGGCTTTGCCTTTTTCTGCATTTTCTACAGAAACATCTTTCAGTACAACAGGAATGCCTTTAATTGCTGTTGAATAAGCAATACCTGCGCCCATCATGCCTGCACCAAGTACACCGACTTTGCTTGCTTGCCATTTTGCAACATCTTTAGGACGGCTTGCACCTGCTTTAATGGCATTTAATCCATGCCAAAAAGTACCGATCATATTTTTTGAAATTTGACCTGTCGCAAGATAAGTAAAGTAACGAGATTCAATGGTCAGTGCCGTATCCACATCGACTTGCGCACCTTCAACCGCAGCCGCCATGATCGCTTCAGGAGCAGGATAGCAACCTTTGGTTTTATCACGGAGCATCGCTGGAGCAATCGCCAGCATTTGTGCAACCGCAGGTGTTTTAGGATCACCACCCGGAATTTTATAGCCTTTAACATCAAAAGGTTGTTGTGATTTTGGATTAGCTTTTACCCAAGCAATCGCTTTGTCCATCAACTCTTCAGCTGTTTCCGCAGTATCTTGAATTAAGCCGAGAGATTTTGCTTTATCTACACCAAACTGCTTACCTTCCATTAAGAATGGAAAAGCATTTTGTAGACCTAAAAGGCGTACCATACGCACGATCCCCCCACCACCCGGCAGTAGACCTAAAGTTACTTCTGGAAGTCCAAATTTAGTTTTAGGATCATTCAATGCAATACGTGCATGACAACCTAAAGCAATTTCCCAACCGCCACCTAAAGCCGTACCATTCAATGCCGCAACCACAGGAACACCTAAAGTTTCGATATAACGAAACTCTGCTTTCATTTTCTGAATCATTTCAAAAAAAGGTGTGGCATCTTCCAAGCGTGCTTGGATTAGCTCATCCAAATCACCGCCTGCAAAAAAGGTTTTCTTCGCTGAACGGAGAATAATCCCAGTAATCGATGTTTCAGATTTCAGTTTAGAAACAACATTTTCCAAAGCCACACGGAAATCTGCATTCATGGTGTTTGCAGATTGGTTTGGAGAATCTAAAGTCAGAATAATAATGCCATCGTCATTTTTTAAATATTGAATTGCGCTCATTATTATTCTCCTTATACCAACTCAATAATGGTCGCAATACCCATGCCACCACCCACACATAATGTTGCCAAGCCACGCTTTTTGCCTTGACGTTCTAATTCATCCAATAAAGTTCCGAGAATCATTGCACCCGTCGCACCCAATGGATGTCCCATCGCAATTGCACCGCCATTCACATTGACTTTCTCAGCAGGCACTTTTAATTCTGTCATAAAGCGCATTACCACAGATGCAAAGGCTTCATTCACTTCAAATAGATCAATATCGTCAATCGTTAAACCAGCTTTTGCCAACGCTTTACGAGCAGCAGGTGCAGGCCCAGTTAGCATAATGGTTGGATCAGAACCGACCAAAGCCGTTGCCAATACTTTGGCACGTGGTTTTAAACCTTGTTCTTTGACTGCTTTTTCAGAAGCAAGTAATACAAGCGCTGCACCATCGACAATACCTGATGAATTGCCTGCATGATGCACATGATTAATTTTTTGCGCTTCTGGATATTGTTGTAATGCAATTGCATCAAAACCCATTGCACCCATCATTTCAAAACTTGGATTGAGTTTTGCTAAACCTTCCGCTGTTGTTGACGGTTTAATAAATTCATCTTGATCTAAAATGGTCACGCCTGCTTTATCTTTGATGGCAACCACTGATTGATTGAAATAACCCGCCGCTTGCGCAGCAGCAGCTTTGCGCTGTGAATTGGCTGCAAAGGTATCAACATCTGAACGTGTATAACCATCTAATGTTGCAATTAAATCTGCGCCAATGCCTTGCGGAACAAAGTGTGATTTTAAATTGGTTTCAGGGTCTAATGCCCATGGGCCACCATCTGAACCCATTGCAATACGGGACATCGACTCGACACCACCTGCAACAACAACGTCTTCCCAACCTGAACGTACTTTTTGCGCAGCCATGTTTACGGCTTCTAAACCTGATGCACAAAAACGGTTAATTTGCACACCTGCAACATCATTGTCCCAACCCGCTGCGATTGCCGCAGTTTTAGCAATATCACCACCTTGGTCTGCAATAGGCGTGACACAACCCAAGACAATATCATCTACTTTCGAGGTATCTAAATGATGACGATCTTTCAATTCATTCAACAATGTGGTCAATAGCGTAATCGGTTTCACTTCATGCAGTGAACCATCTTTCTTTCCTTTTCCGCGTGGTGTGCGAATGGCGTCAATGATATAAGCCTCGCTCATAGCTGTTCCTTTTTATGACTTCTAGATTGTTATGTGTTTCGAGTGTACTTTATAACGTTGAGAGTGCAATGACGAGAATGAAAAAGTCCGTTGATATTTTTTGTCAATTGTACATTTCAAAATCCTGATAATTTATACAATGAATCAATCTCTTATATGATTTTGATTACATAAAAAATGTGTAAAATAAGTAAATTATGAATATTTAATCCGATATTGATTTAAATTTTTTCAAAAAAACACTGACTAAAATAAGAGGTCATGGATCAATA
Source organism: Acinetobacter sp. P8-3-8 (assembly GCF_000214135.1). GTDB lineage: Bacteria > Pseudomonadota > Gammaproteobacteria > Pseudomonadales > Moraxellaceae > Acinetobacter. The sequence goes on along the minus strand of NZ_AFIE01000013.1, from coordinate 39,679 downwards.
TCACTAAAAGAATAACGTTGAATCGAGATACCCTTCAAATGACTGATTTTATTGAATCATCAAACGCATTGCACATCGACTTTCTCGAGAAAAACCAAATGCAACTTCGTTATCTAATGCATTTTGAAGATACATCGGCAAATCGCATTGATTGATCATTTGAAACCCTAACTTTTCATAGAAAGGACGATTCCAAACCACATGCGCAAATGTCGTTAAACTAAGCGATACAAAGTCATTCTGCTTAGCATAATCAATTGCATATTCAATCAACTGACGACCAATACCCTGTTTTTGAAAATCACGACAGACATCCATTTCAATGATATAAAAATCCTGACCTTGTTTCTTTGCATATAAAAAACCAACTGGTTGATCTTGTTCATTTACTATGACAAATGAGTATGCATTAACAATCAATTCAAGATGAGTATCTGCTGACAAAACTGGACTTCCAGCAATCCATGCCAACTCAGGAACACTTAGAAATACTTGAGCAGCAGACCGCTCTATTTCAATGAGTTTTTCAATATCTAAAGGATTGATAGCTCGAACAGAATAAGTCATATTTTCGTCCAGTTCACGCTATTGAGGCTTAGTCAAATTTAGATGAAAGAACTGATTAAACTCAGAATCTTCATAATCCGAAAATGCTTCACCTTTGCTAAAACCAAACTTTTTATACAATGTAATGGCAGGCTCAAAAGACGCATGTGTGCCAGTTTCTAAACTCACTTTTTGATACTGGCTCTGCTCTGCGATCTCTAATAAATGTTGTAAAATTTGAGTTGCTGCGCCTTTACGTAAATGCTCAGGATGCGTTCGCATAGACTTTAATTCAACATGTGTCGGTGAAAGTTCTTGAATTGCACCACAAGCCAAAAGCACATCATCTTGCCAAAGGGTATAAAACTGAATATTCGATTTTTGCAAACCCGTTAAATCCAATGCAAAACTGTTTTCAATCGGTGATGTTTCATGCAAACCTAGTAGGTGAATACGCAGTAAATTTTGTACCTGAACGTTATTAAAATCCCCCAATTGAATCCTCATTGCATCTCCTCTTTTTGAATTTTTTAATTCTGCATAAATGATTTTTTATATCAATATCAAATTTCTAATCATCAGTACAACAAAAAATTGAGCATAAAAAAGCCCAAGTGGCCTTGGGCAGAAAACTTTTGAAACTAACACTATTCTAAAACTGAACTAAGAACTTCAATCAAAACTTAGTGATAACCATGCAACTGACGGTACAGACCCGGTGTCACCCCTGTCCATTTCTTAAATGCACGGTGGAATGTACTGGTTTCACTAAAACCGACTTGTTGTGCAACATCTTCCAAAGTTAAGTCAGGATTTAGCAATAAATGAATGGCAGCATCACGACGCAAAGCATCTTTGACACCCTGATAGCTCTTACCTTCCGCAGCCAAGCGACGACGTAGAGTTTGCGGAGATAAGTACAACATTGAAGCGACATCGTTCAAGGTTGGCATTTCCTCACCAATCTGACTCTTCAACACATCACGAATACGTGAAGTCAATGAGTTGGTATTTTTAAATTTCACCAATAACTGAGCTGGAGCAGCTTTCAAAAATTCTTCTAAAGTTGCTTCATTTTGACGAATAGGTAAATCAAGATAATCCGCAGCAAAAGTGATTTCTGTACGTGGCATGTCAAATTGCATCACTGGTGCAAAGAACAAAGCATCATATTCATCTGCATGACTTGGTCGAGGATAACCAAAATGCACACGTTCCAAAGGAATACGACGTTCAATCAACCAAGACGCCAAACCATGCCAAATCATCAACATACTTTCAGTAATGAAATGATCAGGATCCATAGTTTTTGGAATCAATGGCACTAAACGTGCTTCGTGTTTGTCACGTTCTACCGCAACAGACCATTCATCACCAAAGAGCTTATAAAATTGAGATGAAAGCTCTAAAGCTTCACCTAAGGTCTTGGCATGAATGATCAATTGGCACATGATCGCAAAAGAACCCAAACGTCTCGGTTGAATATCAAAACCAACATGTTCGTCTTGCGTCACTAACCATAGCATTTTAACAAAGCGCGTATATTGCTCTGGAGAAATACGTGCTTTAGGTTGACGAAGTAATTCTGCCTCTATACCTACGTGCGAAAGTAAGGTGTCAACATCCATCCCTAGACGCTTTACGCCTGTAAGGGCTGCATTCACAAAATGGATACTGATCGTATCACGGCTCATGTTAAATCCTTCAGTCTCTTTGATGTTCACTAGCAATTGACCTAAATGACGCTAAAAAATATTTAATTGGCGATTTACAACACTTCTTTTCACCTTTCTACATCATAAATTGCCGAAATGATCAAGGTAAATGGCTGAACATGACATTGTTATATTTGTTTTATATTTCTAATATGAGGTAAAAATCAACTTAAATTTGGTAAAAAGAATTATGACAACAGCTTTAAAGGGATTGAAAATACTCGATTTTTCAACATTATTGCCCGGCCCTTTCGCGACCATGTACCTTGCAGATATGGGTGCAGAAGTGATCCATGTCGAATCACCTACACGTCCAGATTTAGTTCGTTTGTTTCCACCCTATGCCAACGGACAAGCGACTTCTCACAGTTATTTAAACCGCAACAAACAATCGATCACCTTAGATTTAAAAGACCCGAAAAATATTGATTTAATCAAACAAAAAATTTCTGAATTTGACATCGTAGTTGAACAATTTAGACCGGGTGTCATGCAACGGCTGGGTTTGGACTATTACACACTTGCAGAAATTAACCCGAAACTGATTTATTGTTCCATCACGGGTTATGGACAAACAGGTTCATATAAAGACAAAGCAGGACATGATATTAATTATGTCTCGCTGTCAGGTATTGCAGGTCATAGCGGTCGTCAAGACAGTGGTCCACCACCGATGGGGATTCAAATTGCTGATGTTGCAGGCGGTTCCTTACATGCAGTTATTGCTATTCTGGCTGCGGTTACAGAACGTCACAACAGTGGTTTAGGACAATATATTGATATTTCGATGACTGACTGTGTTGTCAGTATGAATAATATGGCTGCGGCTGCCAGTCTTGCAGGCGGACAACATCAACAAGTAGAAAATGAACAACTAAACGGCGGTACATTCTACGATTATTATCGCACTCAAGATGGACGTTATATCTCTATTGGAAGCTTAGAACCTCAATTTATGAATGGTTTAGCTACAATTTTAGAATTACCACTTTTACTCGCAAAAGGTGCATCTTTCGACCCAGAAGACCGTAAAGCAGTAAAACATGCCATCCAAGAAAAAATAGCGACAAAAACATGGGCGGAATGGAGTCAAATTTTTAGCCAACTCGATTTTTGTGTAGAGCCTGTTTTGAGTTTAGATGAGGCTTTAAACTCCCCTTTAGCGCAAGAACGCAATTGGGTGGTGAATGTTCCTTTAAAAGCCAATGCTGAAACGAAAGAACCACAATTGGCATGCCCAATTAAATTTTCTCGCTCAAAAATGCGTTATGACTATATTGGGCAAGAACTAGGCGAAGGTGAATGGTAACACATTCGCCTTTACGGTCTAGTTTTAGGTATTTTGACTTAATTCAATAAATTAAAATTATAAATTGATCATTTTTTTAACAATTCACATAAATTGTAACTTTAAGAATATGTGTAACCTATTCACGAAAGGTTATATATATTCTTTTAAACCCATACTAATTATTCAAATTTTACACGCAATGTATTCATTCGCCTTATTTTTACTGTACTAAAGCGCAACACATTACAAATTTTAATCAGTATTCGCTATTTAAACAGCAACTTATAACTTCATAAAAATACTAAAAAACAAAAATTTAAATTGATGTATTTCATACAACATCAGCAGGCTAATTATCAAGATGTGATAAAATATATACAAAAGTTACATAAAAAATCCAAAAAGTGTGAATGTTAATACAAAACGATAGTATCATACATAATTAGTTACAAATTGTTATCGAGGTCACCAAATATGAATAAAACTAAAGGTTTTTACTATTGGTCTATCAGCCTTCTATCGTTAAGTTGTTCATTATCTAGCGTACATGCTGCAGAAGCATTTGATGCAGATAGCCCGTGGATGTTTGGTGACTGGAACGGCAAACGCACAGAATTACAGCAAAAAGGTTATGACTTCAGTTTTGGCTATACAGGCGAGTTGGCAACATTACTCGATTCTGAAAATCACTCAAGTCATGGCACTGAATACGCCGATCAATTTGCGATTGGTACACATATCGATTTGGAAAAAGTTTTAGGTTGGCAAGATACTGAAGCTCAAATCACCATCACTGAACGTAATGGTCGTTCTCTTTCTCAAACCTCAGATGCTTTAGATGGTCATCTCAGCTCAACTCAAGAAATATGGGGTCGCGGTCAGACTTGGCGTTTAACTGATTTTTGGATTAAGAAAAAATTCTTAGATCAAAAATTAGATATTAAAGTGGGTCGTTTTGGCGAAGGTGAAGACTTCAATAGCTTTGACTGTGATTTTCAAAACCTTGCACTGTGTGGCTCTCAAGTCGGTAACTGGGTGGGCGATCAGTGGTACAACTGGCCAGTCAGCCAATGGGCTGCTCGAGTTAAATACAATATTCAACCAGATTTATATGCACAAGTGGGGGTTTTTGAATATAACCCTGAAAACTTAGAGCGTGGCAAAGGCTGGAATCTCAGCACTGATGGTTCGCATGGCGCTATCATTCCTGCTGAAGTGGTATGGCAGCCGAATTTGGGTATGGCTAAATTACCTGGGGAATATCGTTTCGGTTATTACTACAGCACAGCAGATGCACCTGAAATTTTACATGCAGAACAAACCTCACATAAGCAAGGTGGATGGATTGTTGCCAAGCAACAGCTAACCACACATCACGGTGATAAAAACCGTGGCTTAACAGGTTTTGTCAATGTCACGGTACATGACTCAGATACCAATAATATCAGCAATATGCAAAATATTGGACTTGTTTATAAAGGTGCTTTCGATGCTCGTCCTAAAGATGAAATTGCTTTAGGTGTGGCTCGCATTAGTGTGAATGATGATGTCAATGACACTCAAATTGTTCAACAAGATGAAGAATATAACGCTGAAATTTATTATGGCGTTCATGCCACAAATTGGCTGACGATTCGACCAAATATCCAATATATACATCATGTTGGTGCATACAAAAATGGTGAAAATGCGTGGGTTGGTGGCATTAAGTTACAAACCGCGTTTTAGTTTATAGATGATAAATATTTCAAAGCGCTGTTGTTGCGATTTCTGTCATTCAAAACAGCGCTTTTGCGATATTTAAAATCTAAAAATTTAACCAAAGCTCCTCATCACTCCGATATCAAACAGATTTTGAATGGTTGATGGGGATTTTTAGAATTCAGAAATATAGGTGGTCATTATGCAAACTCCATCTTCAGGACTAAGAACACTGACAATTGTGATTGCAATTGTCTTTGGTCTAGTCTTATTGATCGGTGGAATATGGCTTGCAGTGCTTGGTGGGTCTTGGTACTACATCATTGCAGGTTTATTCTTCATTGCTACAGCAATTTTATTACGTAAATTAAGCAGCACAGCACTCATTGTTTATGCTGCATTGGTACTCGGAACAGTGGTTTGGGGACTTTGGGAAGTTGGTTCAGACTTCTTTGCACTTGCACCTCGTTTAGACATTTTAGGCGTATTTGGCTTGTGGCTACTCATTCCAGCAGTAACACGTGGCTTCGATGCTAAAAATGCCAAAGTTGCATTATCAGGTACATTGGCAATTACCATTGCTGTCATGGTGTATTCTATTTTCAATGACCCGCAAGAAATTCGTGGGACATTGTCAAGTAACCAGCCTACACCTGCTGCAATTGAAGGTGTTGCGGATGGTGACTGGCCTGCTTATGGTCGTACTCAATCAGGTTTACGCTATTCTCCATTAACTCAAATTAATGAGAAGAATGTAAAAGATTTGAAAGTGGCTTGGGAATATCACACCAAGGATTTTAAAACTGAAAATGATTCGGGTGAAACCACCAATCAAGTTACACCGATTAAAATCGGCAATGATATGTACATTTGTACAACACACCAAAAACTGGTTTCACTTGATCCAACCACAGGTAAAGAGAAATGGGTATTTGATCCGAAGTTAAAAGCTGATCATACCTTCCAACATTTAACTTGCCGTGGTGTTTCTTATTATGATGCAGCCAACACTGTTGGATTTGCAGCAAGTTTACAAGCGAAGAAATCAAGCTCTACAGAATGCCCTCGTAAAGTCATTTTACCTGTGAACGATGGTCGTATCGTTGCAGTGAATGCCGATACGGGTAAAGCTTGTAGCGACTTTGGTCATAATGGTGAAGTTGATTTACAAAAAGATATGCCTTTCCCTTATCCGGGTGGTTATATCCCAACCTCTCCTCCTGTTGTTACAGGGACAACCATTATTATTGCGGGTTCAACCACTGACAACTATTCAACTGAAGAACCATCTGGTGTGATCCGTGGTTATGATGTGAATACAGGTGCATTATTGTGGGTATTTGATACAGGCGCAGAAGATCCAAACAAAATCCCTGCCCCGGGTCAAAAGTATGTACAAAACTCACCAAATGCATGGGCTCCATTGGCTTATGATGCAAAACTAGACATCGTTTATGTGCCTACAGGTGTTGGAACTCCTGATATCTGGGGCGGTAACCGTACAGAGTTACATGAGCGTTATGCAAACTCTATGCTTGCACTGAATGGAACCACGGGTAAATTGGTATGGCATTTCCAAACAACCCACCATGATTTATGGGATATGGATGTACCATCACAACCTACCCTTGCCGATATTCAAGATAAGAATGGACAAACTGTTCCTGCGATCTATGTATTAACAAAAACAGGGAATGCTTTTGTTTTAGACCGTCGTAATGGTAAAGCGATTGTTCCTATTACAGAGAAGGCTGTACCACAATCTGTAAAACGTGGTCCACAAACCAAAGGTGAACATTATTCACCAACTCAACCATTCTCTGATTTTGATTTAGCACCAAAAGAGAAACTGACAGATAAACAAATGTGGGGTGCAACCATGTTTGACCAATTGATATGTCGTGTGTCATTCCATAAGCTGAACTACGATGGTATTTATACTCCACCTTCTGAAAACGGTACTTTAGTTTTCCCAGGAAACTTAGGTGTCTTTGAATGGGGCGGTATGTCAGTAAACCCTGATCGTCAAATCGCAGTGATGAATCCTATTGGTTTACCATTTGTTTCTCGATTAATTCCTGAAGATCCAAATCGTCCTAAAACAGCAAAAGGTGCGGGTACTGAAGCTGGGGTGCAACCGATGTATGGCGTACCTTATGGCGTAGAAATCAGTGCATTCCTCTCTCCATTTGGCTTGCCATGTAAACAACCTGCTTGGGGGTATGTTGCTGGCGTAGACTTAAAAACACATAATGTCGCTTGGAAACGTCGTATTGGTACCATCCGTGACAGCTTACCGGGTATTCCATTACCACCGTTTAAAATGGGCGTTCCAATGTTGGGCGGTTCTATCTCAACGGCTGGAAATGTAATGTTTGTGGGTGCGACACAGGATAACTATATCCGTGCGATCAATGTCAACAATGGTGATGAACTTTGGAAAGGTCGTTTACCTGCAGGTGGCCAAGCAACACCAATGACATATGAAAGCAATGGTAAACAATATGTCGTGATTATGGCCGGTGGTCATGGTTCATTTGGTACTAAAATGGGTGACTCTTTAGTTGCTTATGCATTGCCAGATAAATAATCAAAATCACTCGTTAATCTAATCGATAAAAAACAGGTCTTGATGACCTGTTTTTTATTGCCTCTATTTTAATAATACAATTTGATTAAAATGCTCTGCTCTGCACCTGACCATCAAAAGCCAAACAATCTTCAACTCGAATCCTTTGCACAGATGATAATTCAGCCAAATCAAACCATCGATATTCAGAATGTTCATCACTCAATTGAATGGATTGTCCTTCTATAATCTGACAGCGGAAAATAAAAGCATGTGAATTTACTGCTGAATGAAAATAAACCCCTGACAGATATTCAATAGCAATCTCACAGCCTAACTCTTCAAAACACTCACGAACTAAAGCTTGGTGAATGGTTTCGCCTTGATCCAAACCACCACCAGGCAAACCCCATGCACAATCTGCATAGGTTGCCTTCAATAGTAAAACTTGGTTATTTGCATTGAAAATAACGGCATGCGAGCTTAGACGATAAAAATCGTGGAATCCCATCAGCTTACTTCGCTAAAAAACATTTGGAAAAAATCAAACGTAATGCATAAACAATCGCAATTGCAAAAATACAATAACCTAAACTATGAATATACATCGGGATGCTTAATACAATCGCTGCTGATACTGGATAAATCCATTTTCTAAACCCTGAAAGATGATAGATATCCTGCAATAACCACAAACATGCACTATAAACCACTAAAGAAATTGCAATGAAATAAGCAACCATTTCTGCAGATACTTCAGCTTTATGCGCTACAACGTCTACCGCCGCAGCTAAACCTGCACCTAGCGCCGCAATACTTACAAAAATAAAGAAGTGACCATAACCCCAAATAAACGTTTGTTTTTTACTATTTAAATGTTCTACAACACTATGGTCAAAATAAGCCCACCACATCGTAAACATCATCAGTAAGCCCCCTGCTGTAAGGAACCAAAGTTCTTTACTAAACAGAGCATTGTTCATTGCATCCGAAATTGCAGCGAAACAACCAATGATTGATTCACCCAACACGATAATGGTTAATAAACCATAACGTTCCGCAATATGATGCCGATGCCATGGTGTCATATCTTTCGTTTCAGCAAAAACTGGAATACTTAACTCTAGTAATGCAAGCAATGCGAATAAATAAATCGTGAAATCAATGGGACTGAATTGAAAAAATAGCCACAAAATCTGCACGGCGATAATGCCAAAGGCATATTTTAATGCAATCTGTCTTCTCTCAGGATCATGTTTGGCAGCACGAAACCATTGTGTGACTAAAGCCAATCGCATAATCACGTAACCAATGAAAATCATGTCAAAATTTTGGTGTTCGAAAACACGTGGAATACCCGCTGCAGCGACCAATGAACCTGTAATTTGAACAAAGGTCATAATGCGATAAAGTGCATCATCATTATCGTAAGCAGAGGCAAACCAAGTAAAGTTCATCCAAGCCCACCACATTGCAAAAAACACAACTAAATAAAGCACTAGGCCATGTGATAAGTGATTTTCAATAATACTGTGATGTAATTGTTGTCCTGCTGTCGCAATCGCCACAACAAAGATTAAATCAAAGAGTAATTCTAGTGGTGTCGCAGCGCGATGTGATTCATATGGATTTCTCGCACTTAATGGCTTGATCCATCCGAGCTTTGAGAACTGTGAGTTTGGCATTTTGTTTTCTTTATTGAGATTGTTTTCATGATTTTTTCAAATCTCAACGATTCATTCAAGCCCCAATCTCGTTTAAATGATTCCATTCATAGATTTTATTGCATTTATTTTAAAATTTTCGTGAATTATATTTAATCAATAGACTTATTCATATTTAAGTTCTAGCCCGAAGAAGGGCTAGAACTGGCAAAAAAACTAAATAACTAATCTCAATTTGGGAGGATCTTTCAATACAATTGCTTTTCCTGTCATCATATCAACAGGCATTGAAATGTGTTGATGTACAACTACCCAATGACCTTGTTGTTTTTTTAGACAAAGCGTCGTCCTACACCATGGCATTTGTATCTTATCTTTCAATAAATCATTTTCAATTTTAGAGTGACAATGTAAAACAGCCAATTCTTCCGTTGCGTAAATTTTCATATCACGGCGCACGATTTGCACATGGGCATTAAAATAAGGACTGAATTTTTCCCATTCTTGTTTATACGCATGGATTCCATCAAGTTGAGTACTCACATCAAACATACTGATGTCATCTGCACATTGGTCAAGCAAATGATCAACTTGCTGACCAATCACAGCATCGTCCCATAGCTTTATTTGTAACAATACTTCGTCCACGATATCACGATCACCATCGATTTTAATTTTCATTCCAAAGCCCCCAGTTATTTTTATTTGTGATGCAGTTAACACTATATTAGCATTATGATAATTAATTTGTATATTATTTTTCCAACAAATGTTTGAAAATATTTCCAATGTCTTCGGTTGTTTTTTAGACTTTTATGTTTTTATGTGCTGTACAAATAAACATCTTATAAATTTTCAAATAGTTAAAACAAAAAAGCATGCCGATTGACATGCTTTTCATTCAATATCAATAAATTTAACTATGCTTCCACAGTCAGATCTTTAATTTTTTCAGACGGTCCATTTTTCTTTACCGATTCGATGCCATTATCTCGTGCAGCATCTCCAGAATAGAATTGGCTTGTCCCGATGATTTGATGGTTTGCAGCTTTTAAATTGAAATAAGGCTTACCATTCTTCGCTTCTAAACGATCATATCGTGCATCATCTCCGCTATTTTTTTGTACTGAAGCAATCCCATTCGTTGCTGAAGCTTTTGCTTTGTATAACTCACTGGTCAGAATCACTTCCCCATTTCCAGCTTTTAATACGAAACGATATTGACCATCTTTTGCTAGACTAATTTCATACCATCCTGACATGCTTATTACCTCTTCATTATTTTCAGTTTTTGTATTTCACAGCGTTGTATTGAATATAAGTTACGCCACGTAGCTAAAATATAAATGATTTGCAGAGTTTCTAAAGCATCTTTTATTGTTTATAAATGTAATTTGTGTGGCTTCAATATTTTTCATTATTGTTTAGATATTTTTTATCTCGCTCATAAGAAAAATTAAATAAGATATTGAAATATAAATAGTTTATTAAATTAACAACAATTAAAGCTCAATATAATGAATCATTGAGCTCAAAACGATGAACCAAAAACTTATGCTTTTTTCACAAACTCAGATTTCAATTTCATTGGGCCAATCCCTTCGATTTTACAATCGATATCATGACCATCACTTGAATCAGTGAGTAATCGAATATTTTTAACTTTCGTCCCTACTTTCACAACTGAGGATGAACCTTTGATTTTTAAATCTTTGATGACGGTCACGGTATCACCATCGAGCAAGGTATTACCCACTGCATCTTTAATAATACTGGTTTCCTCAACAAGTCCCGATTCTCCCTCTTTCCATTCATGTGCACATTCAGGACAAATTAATACGCCATGATCTTCATAAGTATATTCGGAGCTACATTTAGGACAATTTGGGAAAGACATAAAAACCTCAAAAAACAATCAATATAGCCATCATAGCATTTTTATATTTTTCATAAAGTTAAATCACATATTTTTGTTAAGGGATTTTATGCTTTACGTTGCTGTAAAACCTCGATGAGCACAGTTATATGACTATAATCTATATTTTTCACCGCCGAAATTAAGGTCACTGTTTCTTTTTCTGACATTGTTCTCAACGCTTCTAATGCGGTGGACTCACTTGAAAGTTCAGCTTGATACTTCTGTTGAAATTCATCCCAACGATTTTCCATGTCTTCGTGGTACCACTTTCGCAACTCATTGGAAGGTGTAATTTCCTTCGGCCACCAATCAATTTTAGCATCTTCTTTTTTAATGCCTCGTGGCCAAAGACGGTCAACAAGAATGCGTTTTCCATCTGACTCAGACACAGCCTCATAAATTCTTTTAGATTGGATTGTCATATCCGACCCCACCATTTTTATTTTAAGCTCAAGTTTTATTTTAAGCTCAAGCTGGCTTTTCTCAATCCATTAATTCTTGCTAAGAAAGCCAGCTCATTATTTCGAATAAATTCAATAAATTGAATAATTATTAACTATATCTTCCAGTTTATTTATTGATCAGGAATCGCTGGATTGACCAATAACCCCAATAATTGCAATGACTCTTGCCAACCCAGATAACAAGCTTCAACAGGAATCACATCAGGAATACCAGACTGGGTAATGTTCACTTCTGTTCCAACTAAAACGGCTTTAAGTTCGATAATGACCTCAATTTTCCCTGCCAGTTCTGGGTTATCAAATTCATCAAAATAGCGAATGCGTTGATTAGGAATTAATTCCTCATACGTCCCACCAAATGAATGCGTTGACCCTGTTGAAAAATTAGTGAATGACATTTTATAAGTACCGCCAACTGTAGCATCACTATGATGAACTTTGGCAGTAAAACCGTGTGGAGGCATCCATTTGACCAATGCATCTGGATCTAAAAAAGCACGATAAACGCGTTCAGCAGGCGCACTAAATACGCGATGTAGTTTTACAGTATTACTCATTTTCAAATCCTTGAATTTTATTTTTTTCACTGAAGTCTCAGTTTACTGCTCACTTCAATTTTATCTGTATATTTTTTATTTCTTCTTTGAGGAATATCAGTTTTTATAAGCGTTTTATCTTGATCAAAAATGTACTTTGCATAAATCAAATTCATACATTATTTAAAACATATTACTGAATTTAAAACGTATTACTGAAATGTTTCATCGTCTGCATGCACTAGCAAAGCTCGTTTTCATAAAGAGCTTTCGGAACTGAGTTACTTTTTCGCTTCGTTACTTATTTTTAGGATGATATTGACCCATTACAGTCAATATCATCCCCATTCAAAATTTTAAGGCAAATACACAAATGACTTATTCGTCTTCGTCATCGATATCAAAGACATAAGCTGTACAGCCCCAGCCATCGTATTCACCTTCAAATTGTTCAGCAATTTTAGAGAACCATTGTTCTAAATCAACAATATCTTCATAGTCAGGTAATAAATTGACATAAACCGTAATGACCCATTCATTCGGCTCAACGTCTTCATCTAAATAAAGAGAAACTTTTTGCTCTTCATGTAATAGATGAATGGCACACTTCTCAGCAGCTTGCTGTGTTTTGAAATACATAGAAAATTCAATTTCATGAATTTCCTCTAAATCATCACCATCTTCCTGCATTTGCCAAAGTAAATTACCGTTATCGTCTTCAGGGAATTTTTCATAATCACGGGTCATGCTCTCGCCCTCATTCGGTTTTGATCGTTTGTTTTGATATACTAAATTTAGATTAGCAATGTTTTATGACAGTTTATGAATATTCATGATTCATAGACAAATTACTACTTTTATTTACCCTAGTTTTGTAATTATTATTGATATTAAGACTCTATTTCGCTACTAGTGAATCACAATTTTATTGTGAATAAACCTAGATTAAACAGTTCACGAGCAATTGCTATGACATTATTTACAGAAGCACAAAAACAAGAAATCCTATCCATAGCCCAACAACACAGTAAGATCGAAGCGATCAAATGGATAAGAGATCATTCTGATTTAGGTTTAAAACAAGCCAAAGACTATGTAGAAAATTTGCTAGAAAATTCAATAGACCATTCAACTTTTCAAAGTTCTACTGATTCATCCACATCTAGCTCATCTATTCCGTTACAAGAAATCCATTTGATGCTGCAACAAGGTCGAAAAATTGAAGCAATCAAATTGGTAAAAGATTCCTCAAACATCGGTTTAAAAGAAGCCAAAGATTTTGTTGACAGTTTAGAGGAACATCCACGTTCTGATCATACGCATCAACCCATTCCTCGTAATATAGCGACCAGTGCTGCATCCCCAGCACATGGTATTGAAGATCAAAGTAAAAAAAGGAAATTCCCAATCCTGACATTATTCATCATCGCTTTGGTGATTGTTTTTATTATCTATCAAACCATAAAAGCTTAGTCATCAATCTCTTTTGCTATAAGCTCAGAACTGATGAATACCTATTTAACTTAATTCAATAATATCAATGGTAGGTGGTACTCGAAAACGAAAAGGTACGCCTACCATTCCAGTACCAACACTGACAAAAACATCCGCATTTTCATGCTGATACAAACCTCGTTTATGTCCTAAAATAGACACTTTCTTCATCACATAACTGGTGAGCCAAGGCAGTTCAACTTGCCCACCGTGAGTATGACCTGACAGCATTAAGGGACGTGTAGATAATTGTGGCACCATATCTACGGTATCTGGATTATGTGACAAAATCAGCCATGGTTTATCTTGTGGAAGTTCAGGCATATAGCGCATATCCGCTTTACCTGCCCATAAGTCACCGATACCAATCAAACGGAATTCATCAAACTCTACAATTTTACCTTCAATATCCATGACATCATTGATCTCTAAAGCATGTGCCAATAAAGTTTGAATAGGTGGCCCAGGATATTGCTCATCATGATTACCATTGACCGAATATACAGGTGCTTGAATTTCTTTTAATACGGCTAATTCTTCTGCTAATTTATTTTCAGGTTCATAGGTCCAATCCCCTGCGACGACGACAAAATCAGGTTGCTCGGCATTTACTTTTTTGACAATTGTTTTCAGTTGTCGTTCATGTCCTGAGAAAAGTCCAATATGTAAATCGGCAAGTAATGCAACTTTGATTGGTTTCTGAAAAGGCTTATCCTGATCAAATTGATATTTTAATCGCTTCACATGTACAGTATGTGGCTCAATAAAACGTGCATAAATCAGTAAGCTACTGAGTATGAAAATAAAAATACTTTCGTGGATAGAAAAAATTTCCATCCATCCTGCATAAATGTTAAAAAAGAACAACGGAAATAATAAATAAGATAGGTAAAATGCCAATAAATGCACGAAAGATTTGAAAGGATGAATGGTTTCCGTTCTTGACTGGCTCAACCATGCTTGCGAAACGCCCCAAAGTGCAAGCAAGATAAAGCTTAAATAAAACATTGTAATCACATTAAAAGTCATGAACATATTGAATCTCTCAGGCCTTGGACACCTGTAATCGCTTATTTATCTTTTCACTATTGGCAATTATACTCTAGCTCAGAGAATCGCAGAAAACATTATGGAACGAATGCTCAATCACAATACGCAAATACAGCAAAAGTATTACACAGGGAATCCCCATTCCAAAATTTTATTTGCGCTGAGTACTTGTTTAGTTTTAAGTTTATCTGCATGTACAACCCTGCCAAAACAACAAAATGTACAGCCTGAATATGCCTATGATATCGACACGCACGATACTTCTCTTGCTCAAATCATTACACCACTAAAAGAACAAAACCCAGATTTGACGGGTTATCATGTACTTTATGATCCTTTAGAAGCCATTGCGGCACGTATTCATTTAATTGAGAAAGCGCAAAAAACTTTAGATTTGCAATATTATATTTGGGACAATGACAAAATTGGTTCATTGGCACTGTATAAAATGATCGAAGCCGCTGATCGTGGTGTAAAAATTCGATTGCTGATTGATGATAATAATGCAGGTAAAATGGAAGGTGTGTATTTAGCACTCGACCAACACCCCAATATTGAGGTTAAACTTTTTAACCCTTATCGTTTTAGAAGTATGCGTCCATTAGAAATGGTCATTGATTTAAAACGTATTAACCGACGTATGCATAACAAAACATTTACTGCTGACAATCAAATTTCCTTGATTGGTGGGCGTAATATGAGTAATCAGTATTATCACATCAGTGACAGTTACCAATTTTCAGATGTTGACGTAATGCTAGCAGGTCAAGCGGTAGATGATATTACCCATTCTTTTGATGAGTATTGGAATCATAGCTATGCTTATCCAGTGCGTAATATTGTCAATCACAATGCTTATACGCTACGTTATGATGGATTAAAAGAACAATTAACCAAGCATTATCAAGAAATTACCACACAAAATTATTTAGATTTAAGTAATCGCACCCATGATTTCGATCATTGGCTGAATCATAATATTCAATTGGATTGGGTCAAGGCTGTGGTGGTCAAAGATTCTCCTGATAAAATTCAAGCCAAAGCCAAAAAAGAACAACATCTTAACTTCCAAATGGTAAAACGTTTAGATGACCCCAAAAAGAATGTTGATCTGATTTCTGCTTATTTTGTGCCACAAAAAAAAGGCGAAGATAAGCTCATTGAGCTCGCAAAAGAAGATGTGAAGGTTCGTGTACTAACCAATTCTTTTAAAGCCAATGACGTGGCACTGGTACATGCTTTTTATGCAAAATATCGTAAAAATTTACTCAAAAATGGTGTAGAGCTGTATGAATTTTTGCCTGCTGCATCAGAAGAAAACTTGTATCCCAACAACCAAGAAATTTCCAAAAAAACCAAAGTCAGTTTAAAAGGACTGAGTCGTTCAAGTTTACATGCCAAGTTAATGGCGATTGATAATAAACAAGTATTTATTGGTTCTTTTAATTTTGACCCTCGCTCTGCCAATTTAAACACAGAAATTGGGGTGATTATTAACAGTCCACCTTTAGCCAATGCTGTGCACAAAACCATGGATGAAAATTTAAAGAAATATGCGTATAAGCTGGTTTTAGATTCACAAAATAATATCAATTGGCTTCGAGCAACACCGCAAGGCATCATTACATTTAAGAAAGAACCGAAAATGAAATGGTGGCAAAAAGCAGGGATCAAAGTGATCTCGTGGCTCCCAATAGAAGGTTTTATGTAAGCCGTGTTGATTGTTCATCTTGTTTGAAAATAAAAAAACTTCTTATTCAGTTAAAAATAAGAAGCTAAAATTTGAATCAAGATTTACTGTCGTCACGTAGTCAGACCAACTGTCTGCTCATTTAAACATTCCCCACTAACACTTCTCTTTGTAATTCCTCTAAACCTGTTTGCATAGTGTCTTGAACCAACTTGGTTAGACTTTCCACAGAGTGTCCTTCAGTCGAGATTTTAGGAAAAGCTTTGAGATGTGCTTTTACTTTAGGCATTTCCAAAACCGCTTGGATATGTTCAACAAAGGTTGTATTCCCAATAAATGGTGCAACTGTATCCAATTGACCATTTTTATTGACATAGCAAATCACACAAACTTGTACAGGTTTCTTGGCTTCAATCGCAGCACCTAAAATTCGACCATGTACTTTTTTTACTTTGCTACCGTCTGTCGTTGTGGCTTCTGGAAAAAATAGAACAGGAATATCTTTTTGTAAAAATTCAGCAATTTGCTCACGAATACGAATAGAGTCACCTGAGCCGCGTTTGATGAATAAAGTTCCACCACCTTTAGCGAGGTTTCCAAAGATCGGCCATTTTTCAATTTCAGCTTTTGCCAAAAAGAATACTCGAGCACCAGAGCCTAGAACGGCAATATCCAACCAAGAAATATGATTGCTTACCCACAGCGCAGGTTCACGTGGAATGTCACCATGTACACGTACATCGACGTTAAAAACATCACATAGGCGTCGACAAAAATATTGCACATAGCGGGTATTATTTGGATTATTGGGGTCTTTATAAAGTTGATGGCGATAAACCAAATAAAAACCTTCGGATACAGCTGCTGTACCAGTAACAATTTTTTTACTATATAAAAAAAGCTTAGATAGCATACTTAAGTTCGATGATTTTGACTTTTTGATTGCTTGTTGTTGAGTCATAGAAGCTCACTAAACTGACTATATTTCATATTAAACCGACGGTATTGTATACGCATATACATAAAGTTGCATTGATCATAAAAACATAAGCAATAACTTACTTAATACATATGTTCTAAATTTAACTCAATACGTAAAATTAAATAAAGCGCAATGTAAGCGTATCAATCATCACACATCCAATTTATGCATCTGTTTACACTCAAAAAACTTCTGAATTTATATCAACGGCTATGCATATCTTTGGTAATAGGAGAAATATCATCATGTATTTAAAAAAGTATTAAACACTTGGAATCGCTTAAATCTTCAACCGCACCGTTTCCAAGTCAATACCCTGCTCGGCTATGTGATTTTATATTGTGGCGCTTTGGTTCTCACCTCTAAGCTATTTATTGCAATTCTTTAGTTGTGAATGCGGATTTAAAGGTCAATATCCTTTAGAATGATGCTTCGCTTATGCATCTGAGTTTTAATATCTGTGGAATCTTTTGGTCAGCGTCAAGGTGGTGAAAAAACCATTCTAATCAGTGTAAATGTACAAATATTAGAAAATTTGGACGCTGAGGAATTTCGACTACTGGCTAAGTCCGCAGGCGCTGAAATTTTTGAACATTTAACCGTTCAACGTGTCAAACCTGATGCAAAGTTCTTTATTGGTACAGGTAAGGCAGAAGAAATTGCTGAACGAGTAACAAATGAAGAAATTGAACTGGTCATTTTTGACCAAGCTCTTTCGCCTGCACAAGAACGTAATTTAGAACGAATTTTAAAATGCCGTGTGATTGATCGTACAGGTTTAATTCTCGATATCTTTGCACAACGTGCCCGCACTCATGAAGGTAAACTTCAAGTTGAGCTCGCGCAATTAGACCATCTATCATCTCGTCTGGTGCGTAGCCGTAGTAACTTAGACAGTCAAAAAGGCGGTATCGGATTACGTGGTCCAGGTGAAACCTTGCTTGAAACGGATCGACGTCTATTGCGTATCCGTATGGAACAACTCAAAGACCGTCTTGAAAAAGTCCGTAAAACACGAACGCAAGGACGTGCTGCTCGCCAAAAAGCCAATATTCCGACTGTGTCTTTAGTTGGATATACCAATGCTGGAAAATCAACACTATTTAATATTTTAGCCAATAGTGATGTTTATGCTGCCGATCAGCTTTTTGCCACCCTTGATCCAACACTTAGACGCTTAGATTGGGAAGGTATCGGAACATTGGTGCTTGCTGATACTGTTGGTTTTGTGCGCAATCTCGCTCATTCTTTAGTCGAATCCTTTAAGGCAACTTTAGAGGAAACACTAGAAGCAACGTTACTCCTGCATATCATTGATTCAAATAGTCCTGAAATGATGGAGCAGATCGAAGCAGTAGAAACGGTATTAAATGAAATTGGTGCAGATATCCCAACTTTAAGGGTCTATAACAAAATTGACCAATCGGGTGAAGAAGCTAAAATTATTTATGCTAAACCACATCAGCCTGAACGTGTTTATGTATCAGCCCATACAGGACAAGGCTTAGACTTGCTTCGTAAAGCAGTGCATGAGTGTTTAATGGGGCGAATTCAAAATTTTGAACTGCTTTTAAAACCCGCTTATGGAAAATTACGCACTCAATTTTATGCTTTAAATGTGATTCAATCTGAACACTATGACGATGAAGGGAACTTGCATTTAATCGTTGCAATGGCGCCACAAAAGCTAGAACAGCTCATTAAACAAGCGCATTTACCGATTGATGAGATTCTTGGAACGCAAGCACAGCAGTTTAAAAGACCTTTAGAAGAGTTTGAAATCAAACGCTAAATCGGTTAAAACGTGAAAGGTCAAATTTTATATATCAATACACATGGATCAGTTAAAACGCATAGATTGGCAAGCTTGGATATTCACCATCGGGCTGATCATCTTCTTTCGAGAAGCTTCAGTTTGGGTCATGTCTCAATTTAATCATCCAGAATTGGGGAATTTAACAGGCTTACTAAGCCTTCTATTCGTACTGATCGTATGGCGTAGATTTAAAAAAATTCCACCTCGAATGGTCGATACCAATAATAAATTAATGAAAGAAAGTGGATTTGCTTTCTTACCGATCTGTGCAGGTTCACTCATCATGCTGGTCAGTATGGGAAAAGAAATTCCCCTATTTCTCGTGGTGATGTTTATTAGCACACTGATTCCTTTGTGGGTTTACGCCAAAATGGCGAAAAAGTGGTTATAGGAGATTGATATGCTCAGCGTTCTTACAGGTTTCCTCATCACTTTAATTGCCTACCTTGCAGCTAAACCAGTGAATAAAAAATTCCCACAAGTTCCCTTATTGGTGATTGCGATGTTTTTCGTGATTGGGCTTTTGATGATTTTCAAAATCCCCTATGAAAAATACAATACCGATATGAATGGATTATTCAGCCACCTTTTGGGTTATGTCACTGTTGCATTGGCCATTCCTTTAGCTGCGATGCGTTATGATGATTTACCACTTAAATCAGTGGTAGGAATATTGGTATTTGCCAGTATCAGTGCCGTTGCACTACCTATGAGCTTGGCTTATTTACTGCATATGTCTGAACCAACCATCATGGCGTTCGCAACTCGTGCTGTAACAACGCCAATTGCCATTAATATTGCAACTTTATTGCACTCGCCAGTCACTTTAGTCATTTTAATTGTGATCTTATCTGGTGTGATTGGTGCTGCATTTTCATCGATTATTTTACGCAATATAAATGATGAACGTGCATCAGGCTTAGCTTTGGGACTCGCAGCGCATGCGATCGGAACAGCACAAGCATGGCAACGTGGAGCCGTTGCAGGTCGTTATGCAGCCTTCGGTATGGCAGTCAATGCTGTATTCACTGCGATCTGGTTGCCAACCTTTATTCTTTTTATAAAATAAGTGTGATTTACTATACATTTCAAAGGATTGCATTGAATTGTTATTCAAATTAATATAAATCTTACCCTCATTTTGGATAAGGAATGAATAAATGTGGTCAAATAGATTTATTTTAGGTGTTTTATTTTCAGTGCTAAGTTGTGGCAGCATGGCTAAGGATATTACTGGCATTTGGAAAAATATCGATGATAAGACTGGGTCGTCTAAAGCTGTTCTTGAAGTTCGTCAAGAAGCGAATGGAACCTACACTGGGAAAATCATTAAAATTACACCGCGTCCAGGTTATACACCAAAAGAAACCTGTATCGACTGCCCTGCGCCATATACTAATAAACCTATTTTAGGCATGGATGTCCTAAAAAATTTAAAGCAAACGGGTGAAGAAAGTTATTCTGGTGGCAAAATTATTGATCCACTCACAGGTAAAATTTACTCGATGAAAGCAAAATTAAGTGCAAACGGAAACCGCTTATCTTTACGAGGATATATTGGTGTTTCAGCGCTTGGACGTAGCCAAATTTGGATTCGAGAAAACTAATCCAAACGACTTTGACTAGGTTTAAATAGTTGAATGATCTCTAAAAGCCCATAATTCACTTATGGGCTTTATTATTGAATATCAATCATCTTTCATTTAATGAATAAAATGATTACTTTTGTTATTGCCTCAGCTCTTGCTTAGGATCAAACAAATAGCATCTTCTTTAAACAATTATTTTATAAAACTAGACATTTTTTAACCTATCATTTCAAATCAAAATCCTGTAAATATATAGGCACACATAAGAACAAAGCTACTTATGTTTAATATTTCAGTTTTATTCATACAATATGTACTGAAATAACAATAGAAATAATAAGTTACAAGTGATCACTTAAAAAAATTAGGGGGAAAAATGCGATCTAAAATTAAATTTCTAACTGCAATCGTTATGCTGTCTTTAAGTCAATTTACATTTGCAGAAGATATTTCAGGCTTATGGCAAAGTATTGATGACAAGACTGGTGCACCTAAAGGTATTGTCAGAATTAGCAAAGATGCTGATGGAACCTACATGGGAACTGTAACTAAGGTGACACCCCGTGTTGGCTATAAACCCAAAGAGTTTTGTGTCGATTGCCCTGCACCCTATACCAACAAACCGATTATTGGACTCAATGTTATTCGCGGGCTTAAACATAAAAATGGTGATAACTACGAAGGCGGTAAGATCCTTGATCCCAACTCTGGAAAAATTTACAGCTTAAAAGCCAAACTTTCACCTAATGGCAAAAAACTGGTTCTTAGGGGTTATGTCGGTATTGCTGTTTTAGGTCGTAGCCAAACGTGGATTAGAGCATATTAAGCTCAGCTAATTTTCGATAATATTGATAACGTAAAAAGGCTGTAAACTCTAAAAGTCACAGCCTTTTTATTCTTTCTACGCTTTGAATAAACTAAAAAGATGTATTGTTAACGGTTTTGAAAGAGATTATTCAAGCCAGTTAACGTCATTGCTACGCCTGCTTTAGCAGGTATCGCACGACTCAAATTGGTGTGTAGACTCTCAGCAAAATTCCCCTGATATATTTTCATCCCTTGGTGGGTTAAATTGGAAGTTGCATCAATATAAATCTTCTGCCCCATTTTCTCCCACAAACGGCAAAAACCATAATCTTCAGATAAATAGCGACCTGTTTCAGGGTCAACCATCACATCAAAAAATCGATAATGCAGACCTTTATCTTCAACACCAATCGAATCAGGGGTATATTTTAACTCAGGATAAGCCTGCATCATTTTTTCAAATACAGCCCGTTTAATCACCATGAAACCTGTCGGCGCTTCACTCATCTCAATAAAACCATTATCTAAAATAGTAAGATCTAAATGATCTGCGTCACCTTGTACACGAGCATTAACCGTATATCTTTGATAATTTGCAACAAATTCACCAAGGGTCATGCCTTGTGGTAAACCTTCCTCTGGCCATTCTTCTCGTTTGAGTGGATATACACCCGCAGCAATATCATAATCTGCTTGTAATAGGCGGAAAGCTGCATCTGGTGTAAAACCAATATCTGAATCAATCCAAAATAAATGTGTCCATTCTGGATTTTCCAAAAAAGTAGCCACACAATTATTTCTTGCACGGGTAATTAAACTTTCACCTTGCATCAATAAGTACTGTGTAGGCATTCCAATACGATTAGATTCATGTAAAAAATTTAATAATGAAACAACATAATTATGGAAAAACTTACCATCGTGACTGGGAGTCACTATCAAAGGGTGAATTGTCTTTAACTGCTCAATAGATAGCATCTTTATCATTGCCCTGGTTTTTATATGACACTGAATCTAATCTAAATGATGAAATGATTCAATAAAATCCCACAAGTGCTTCAACAAAAATCTACAAGGACTTTGAATCATCATTTATAAATTAAATTTAATAAAATATACACTTTATCGTGATTTATTTTGCATTTTTAATAAAATATGCTAATTTTTAATCAAAAATCATAAGAGATACTTAAATGAATAATTATGTAAAAGTTATATCTATTAGCATAATGTTTGGTTTATCTATACAAAATAGTTTGGCTCAAGATATTGTCGGTGTTTGGCAAAGTATTGATGATAAAACCAATGCGCCCAAAGCTTTAATTGAAATAAAAAAAGATTCACTCGGTGAATACTTTGGCACCATTGTCAAAGTCACACCAAGCGCAGGTTACAAACCTCAAGAATTTTGTACCAAATGTACTGGTGCGCTTAAAAATAAGCCTATTTTAGGTATGACTATTTTTTCTAAAGTAAAAGAGATAAAGCCAAATCAGTTTGGGAATGGGCAAATACTAGATCCTCTTTCTGGTAAATTTTATAAAGTAAATATCAAGCTGAGTTCGAATGGTAATAACATTCGAGTACATGGTTATATTGGGATTCAAGCTATCGGCAGAACCCAAACATGGGTGAGAGAAAAATAATCAAATATTGATCCTAAATATGAAAAATACTACAGAGAAATATTTCAAGAGTTCAACTGAAATTAAACATTAAAAGTATCGTAAAAATAATCTATTCCTCCAAATGTAAAATACCCAATGTAATTCATTGGGTACTTTAGTTTAAAATCAGTACTGAATGATTTTAAAGTGAAGTAGATACTGGATTATCAACTTTAAAAAGTTGTTTATCTTCAAGTCTATAAGCAATCAATTGCTGCCCCCAAACACAGCCACCATCAACATTTTGGATTTGAGCATTGATCGTTTTACCTTCTAAGGCAGCCCAATGTCCAAAAATGATTTGATGTGTTTTTGCTGTTTCAGATTCAAACTCAAACCACGGTTTAA
The DNA here is from genome assembly GCF_000214135.1 of Acinetobacter sp. P8-3-8. Lineage (GTDB taxonomy): Bacteria > Pseudomonadota > Gammaproteobacteria > Pseudomonadales > Moraxellaceae > Acinetobacter. Next base: position 15,832 of record NZ_AFIE01000013.1, on the reverse strand, counting down.
AACCTTCGGGCATCGGCTCATCCAAAGCATCTTTGAAACTAAATTCCAAGCGACCATTGGCATCAGTCAAGCGCATACGCGTCAAATAATTGGTGATACAACGTAAGCGATCATTCTCAGTTAAGCCTTCTGACCACACATCAGGTTCAGTGCCATACATCGCTTTTAAAAAACCGTCTAAAACGTCAAAATCTTCACTGCTCAAAACAGCTTCAACTTCTTGAGAGAGTTCAGCAGTCTGCTTTGCATTCCAAATACATGGTACGCCCGCATGCGTCAAAATCGTTTGATCATTTGGAAATAAACATAAAGGTTGCTTGCGTAACCAATCAATCAAGTCATCACTTTCAAGTGCATGAATAACATCATCAATCTTGTCTTTATCTTTGGCTTTTTTGATACCACGAGCAACAGCCAGTAAATTCAGGTCGTGATTGCCCAAAACAGTCGCAGCCACATCACGATCGACAAGTTTTTTGATGAAACGTAACGCCCCGACAGAATTTTCACCACGTGCCACTAAATCCCCTGCAAACCAGATAAAGTCTTGATCTGCATCGAACTGGATTTCTTTGAGTAAGGCTTTCAGGGCTTCAAAACAACCTTGCACATCCCCAATGACATAATTATAGCGAACATTCTTACGGGTCATTTAAGCCACCATTTGATCTGACAATGCAACAAATTGAGCCAAGCTAAGTGTTTCTGGACGAGCCATTGGATCAACGCCCGCCTTTTCAAAGCCATCTTCAACCAACATCCCTTTTAAGCTATTACGCAAAGTCTTACGACGTTGAGTAAAAACGTGAGAAACCAAACGCGCCAAAGCTTTTTCATTTTTGGCAACAATCGGTTTATCTGCATATGGCTCTAAACGGAAAACCGCAGAAGTCACTTTTGGAGGTGGATTAAATGATCCTGGTGGCACTTCAAATAAGAATGTAGGTTTACAGAAATATTGAATCATGACCGATAAACGACCATATTCTTTAGTATTTGGAGAAGCCGTAATTCGATCTACAACTTCTTTTTGCAGCATGAAATGCATGTCTTTTACTTTTCCACCAAATTCCAAGAGATGAAATAGTAAAGGTGTAGAAATATTATAAGGTAAGTTACCTACAACACGTAAAGGACGACCTTCCTGAAAGAGTTCAGTAAAATCATATTTCAAAGCATCTGTTTCAATAATGGTTAAACGCTCAGGATGCGGTACACGCCCCGGTAAGCCTGCTGCTAAGTCACGATCTAGCTCAACCACTGTTAACGCATCACATTCACCAATGAGCGGTGATGTTAATGCTGCCAAACCTGGGCCAATTTCGACAATATTATCGCCGGAACGTGGCGCAACAGAACGCACGATTTTGGCAATTACACGTTGGTCATGTAAAAAGTTTTGTCCAAAACGCTTACGCGTATGATGCCCTTCATCTTTTGGGTTTAAGGCATTAATTTGATACATAAAAAAGTTCCAACGTAAATTAATTGCGAGCGAGATCAAGCGCTAAATCGACAGCGACATGCAAACTTGAACCTTTTGCGAGTCCAGTACCTGCAAGGGAGAGCGCTGTGCCGTGATCGACTGATGTTCGAATAAAAGGTAAGCCTAAAGTAATATTAATGGCTTCACCGAATCCTTGAGATTTTAACACAGGTAAGCCTTGATCGTGATACATCGCTAAAACTGCGTCTGCATTTTTCAAATTTTCAGGCGTAAATAATGTATCTGCAGGCATACTTAAACTCATATCAATGCCTTGCGCACGATAATCTTCCAATACAGGATTGATGGTATCAATTTCCTCACGCCCTAAATAACCGCCCTCACCTGCATGCGGATTTAAGCCACAAACCAGAATACGGGGATTGCTAATTTTGAATTTGGTTTTTAGATCATGAATGAGAATGTCGATGACTTGGTGCAGTCGTTGTTTGGTAATTGCATCTGCAACATCACGTAAGGGTAAATGAGTTGTCGCCAATGCAACTCTTAATGTTTTGGTTGCCAGCATCATTACGACACGATCTACACCAGCAAACTCTTGATAATATTCAGTATGCCCACTGAAATGAATGCCAGCATCATTAATCACTGATTTCTGTACAGGTGCAGTGGCAACACCGACACTTTTACCTGACATTGCATAATCTGCCGAACGACGTAATTGCTCTAAAACATAGGCCGAATTTTGAGGATTTAATTCACCAAGAATGACATCCTGATTGACTGGCACATGCTCCACATAAAGTTCACCTTGAACCGAAGATTCTGTTTGCCCTTTATATTCAACAAAATTAATCTCTTTTTGTAAAATTTGCGCACGTTGCTTCAACATATCGAGATCGGCCAAAATAACGATAGGACGTTCATCGATACGATCAGCCAAACTTAAACAGATATCTGGGCCAATTCCTGCGGGTTCACCACTGGTAACATATAATGGAAGCATGAGCCTGAGTTTCAAATTTATTTTGATCTATTTTATACCTAATTCCATCATCCTCCTATGGTCAATGTCATCGCCCAAATTGCTATTAACTTGATATTAACGATTGATTGAATGAATGAATGAATGAATGAATGAATGAGCATTTCAATTTATTTAGGGGTGAATACGCTTATAAAATTGATATGTAATAGATTTTATGAATAAAAAATAGCCACACATATTGCTAAATTATTGCTAAACCCTAGTCATTACCTATGTTTCCGAAACCTCCCCCAAAGAATTCGAGATAGATAAAATACTGACTATTAATTTAAATAAAATGCTCTTATAATAATGCACCTGAAATTCTATATTTTGATTGTGATTCTTCTCACTTTCAGATAGAATTCGGTCTCCTTTTTGTTTGGACAGCTTCCATAGTCCAAACCAACTATAATAGGTAGTGGTTTAATGAAAACTCTCAGCGCTAAGCCTGCTGAAGTTCAACACGACTGGTACGTTGTTGATGCTTCTGGCAAAACTTTAGGTCGCCTTGCGACTGAAATCGCTCGTCGTTTACGCGGTAAGCACAAAACTTCTTATACTCCGCACGTTGACACTGGTGACTACATCGTTGTTATCAATGCAGAGCAAGTTCAAGTGACTGGTAAAAAATCACTTGATAAGAAATACTATCGCCATACTGGTTTCCCTGGTGGTATCCGTGAGACTAACTTCGAGAAGTTAATTGCTCACAAACCTGAAGCTGTTCTTGAAAAAGCAGTTAAAGGTATGTTGCCAAAAGGTCCTCTTGGTTATGCAATGATCAAAAAAATGAAAGTGTATGCTGGTACTGAGCATCCGCATGCTGCGCAACAGCCACAAGTTTTGGACATCTAAGGGATACTGCACATGGCTACTAATTATGGTACAGGTCGCCGTAAGACCGCAACTGCACGTGTTTTCCTATCAGCTGGTACTGGTAAACTCGTAATCAACAACCGTACTCTTGAACAGTACTTCGGTCGTGAAACTGCTCGTATGGTTGTTCGTCAACCGCTTGAGCTTTTAGACGCTACTGAAAAGTATGACCTTTACATCACTGTTGCTGGTGGTGGTATCGGTGGTCAAGCTGGCGCTATCCGTCACGGTATTACTCGTGCATTGATCGCTGCTGACGAAACTTTAAAACCTGCTCTTCGTCAAGCTGGTTTCGTTACTCGTGATGCTCGTGAAGTTGAACGTAAGAAACTTGGTTTACGTAAAGCTCGTAAACGTCCTCAATTCTCTAAACGTTAATTCGTTTACCGAATCGGACAAAAAACCTCGGATTTTCCGAGGTTTTTTTATGCCTAAATTTCATTAGGCTTTTCATTAAGAGTCTTCATTAAATCATTTAGATGAGCTTTTAGCTTTAAATAGCTTAACTTCGAGCCAATACAGTTTATTTAGCTGTTTAGTTATTTCTGTTGATCTCGCATTGAACAATCCATAGTCGCATCACGCACCATCCATAGCGCTATGCTCAGTCATCATGCAGTCATTTTCTTGGTAGCTTTGTACATCTTTTGAAAACTGATGATCTTTAGGAAGTGGTGCATCACAAGGTTCGTCCGTCTTTTCATCGACCATTTTCACTGGTCCATCATTATAGATGGTGACCTTACATCCCTTAACCACATATTCCTGCTGAATACCTCCATATCGATCTTCATCAGCCACAGGCATAGCGACATCACAAGCTTCGTCAGCCAAACACGCAGCTTCTTCGGCAGAAGCAGCAGCTTGAGCGACCTCTGCATGCTCAGCCGCATCATGACGCTTCGCATATGTGTTTGAAATTACAGTCATTAAAGATAATATAACGATTGATCTAATCACATTTCCCACTGAGTGCATCATTTTTTCCTTGTTGGTCATTTTGTAGTTGATCGATACTTATCATAAACATATTAAAGTTAGAGTGATTTTATTGTCTATTTTTAGTATTCTACGCTATTCACTTAACCAAGTTTTTGGAATATGTCAGTCGAAAATGCACCTCAACAAGGGATTACGTTGTATAGCCACGAGGATGACTTTCGTTCACATTGGATTAGATTGCTACTCGCTGAAAAGCAAATTAAATATCATCTCATTATTGTTGAAGAAGATGATGAAGATTTAGCAAGTTTGAATCCTTATAATCAACTTCCGATGCTCATTGAAAATGATTTAAAACTATTTAATACTACAATTATTTCTGAATACATTGATGATCGTTATCGTCAGAATAAACTCTATGCGGATGCGCCTGCTCCACGAGCAGAACAAAGACAATATATTTGGCGCTTAGAACAAGACTGGTTAAAACTCGCAGATCTCATGCTACGCCATCCTGATACTTTAGATGTTGCTGCAAGTAAAAAAGCGCAAAAGCAATTACGCGATACTTTGATTTCGCTCACACCACTTTTTCAGCATTATCCATATTTCATGTCTGAAAACTTTACAATTTTAGATTGCATGTTAGCCCCAATTTTCATACGGTTAAAACATATGGGAATTGAGTTGCCTAAACAGCAATGCCGTCCAATTTTGCTATATTGCCAACGAATTTTTAGTCGTCCTGCTTTTATCAAGTCCATGACTTTGCAAGAACAGAACCGATATAGTGAATTTTTGACAAAGCCCTAGATTGCAAATCAAAAGAGTATTTTCCAATGTCTGAACAAGAACTGAATGTAAGTCCCACTCGACCATATCTTGCACGTGCAATTTATGAATGGATTTGTGATAACAATTTAACTCCTTATCTTTTGGTTGATGCGACTAAACCTTATACCGATGTGCCACAACAGTTTATACAAGATGGTCAGATCGTGTTAAATATCGTTCCACATGCTGTACACATGTTAAACATCAATAATGAATCGGTAACGTTCTCTGCGCGTTTTGGTGGTGTGTCTAGAGACATTTATGTCCCTATGAATGCCGTTTTAGGGTTATATGCCCGTGAAAATGGACAAGGTTTATTCTTCGATCCTGACGAATATGCCAATGTGCAAATAGATGAAGATGCTTTAAAATCAAATAGTAGTGAACAAGCAGAAACTACGACTGATACACCAAAGAAAAAACCAAGTTTAAGAATTTTAGAATAGAAGAAGGAAAACCAGATGGCTTTTGATCTCGTACAATACTTTGCTGAGCAGATTAAGATTCAAAAGCCTCAGCTTTTAGCTCAACTCGAGCCAGAACAGCGTAAGATGTATATTGAAGAAATCAATGCGTTGACTTTAGGAAAATTGATCAGCTTATGGCGTCAAAATGATGATGCGCTGTATCAAGAGATACTTTCACAAGATCACCTTTATACTCAAGAAATTGCACGACACCTCACTACATCTAAGCAAAATCTATCCAGTTTAGACAAAGCTTTACTTGAATCTGCAACGACTGACATTCTCGAATTACAAATCGCAGAATTGAAACAACTCGATACTGCTGGAAGTTTGGGTAAAAGAGGTCTGCGAGAACTGGTTATTGGTCAAATAGAACACTTGTCTGGGCAGGCAAAAGATTGGGTTTGGTCAACAAACGAACTGACTGAGCTGATTGGCTCTCAACCTATCCCTGAAGAAGAGCTATCATTAGAGGAAACCATGAAGGAGTTTAATCAAATGGTCAATGTTCAAAAATCTGATGCTCATACCGATCACCATGATGTTGTTGAAGTAAAAACAGTGAATCCCGCTTGGGCAAAAGGTGCAGAACCAATCGTTGCATTGGTGGTGTTATATTTTCTTTTTGAAGCAGCAACCAAGATTTTTGCTTAAAAACCTGAGTTCTTTCAATAAACAATTAAAAGCGATCTTTATGATCGCTTTTTTTCATTAAGAAATTACTTAAGTAAATGTAATTATTTTGCGTGATAAAAATCACCAATATAATAAGAATATAGATTTTGAATACAAATTTTTATCATTAAATTAAAACAAACTTAATTTGCATTTTATTATATCGAATAACTAATCAATTCATTCCAAAAAGCTTATAGATTTTTGATCATCAGCAATGGTAATTTAAGCCAAGCATGGTAAATAAACTATTAATATTAAATTAATAATTTATTTAAAGAAAATAACGATGGAGGTCACAAAACCGTCATATTACAGATATTTAATCGAAAAAAATTTATAAGTCTATTGTATTAAAACGAGCAGATTTGCAATTAATTTTACTTAACGATTTTAGTTAATATACACCTTGGAATTTTCAATCAAAGATAAGTGGTATTATGAACAATCAATGTATCAATATCGCAATCTCAGGCTTAGGTTTAACCACCTGAGATGAACTTAAAATACGGTTGAGAAAACTATTGCCAAATACAATTGGTATAAATTGGACCAATATTGCTGATCAAAATATCAACTGTATTTTAATTAATGAACATTTTTTTGAACATGACAATATTCAAAATATTATTCAAAATAAAAAAATACCTTATTTAAAAATTTCAAAACATAGTGACCCAACAGAAAGTACTGATGAAAATTTGCTGTGTATACCTATTAATGATGAACTGATTCTTAAAGACTGGGTCAATATTAAATTACTCAATCGAACCAATGTATCTGAGCCAAAACCGGAAGTTACAGCTGATCATATCGATTCGGAGAATACGCCAAGTGAAGCTCCCAATATTAAAGAAATCGATTTTTTTACAGATATTTATCAACAAGAAATTCGTAAGATTTTGATTAATGATCAATTCGGGACTTTAGCGATTATTGACCATCATGCACATTTAGCATGGTTAGAGCCAACACGAGAAGCATATAAAACTGATCCGTCTATACAATATACAGCAGCAAGTACCACAGACTTTATTAAAGTATCTCGCAAACAACATCACAATTTAGAAAATTGGTTATTCAATTTAGTGTGGCAAAATCCCAATATAATCACTGCCCCATCACTAGATAAAGCATACAGATTAAGGTTTTGGCCTCAACCGAATATGGCTGATAAAAAAATATTATTGCAACTTTCTGCCAGTTTTATTTTAGGTGCTGAAATTCAGCATGTTGCAGATAAATTAAATATTCCGGTTCATACCGTGCAACATTTTATCACTGCAAATTTGGCTATTTGTAATGCTGAATTAATTTCAGTAAAAGACTGCCAATTTAATAAACCATCAAATATAGAGAATCAAACTGAGAACACAGGTTTTCTTAAAGGCTTTTTTGGCAAATTAAAAAATAGATTTAAATTTTAACATTGAGACCAATTATGATTATTCAAAAGTATAAGATTGTTTTTGCTGGCTCAATGGGTGCTGGTAAAACCGAAGCGATAAAATCATTATCTGAAGTCCCTATACTTGCGACAGAAGCGTATAATACTGACGACCATAGCCATAAAAAGCTCAATACCACGGTAGGTATTGATTATGGTGAAATTACATTAGAAGATGGTAATAAAGTTGGGCTTTATGGTACACCTGGTCAAGGTCGCTTTGACTTTATGTGGGGTGTGATTTGCAAAGGGGCGATTGGTACGATTCTATTAATTGATCATAGCTTAGAAACGCCATTAGCAGAATTAGACTACTATCTAAAAACATTTAGACAATATAGTGAAAATATTGTGATTGGAATCACTCATGTTGATGAAGCGATAAGCACTTCAACACATCAGTATCGGCAGTCTTTAATGGAACGAAATTTGAATTTCCCTGTTTTTTTTATCGATGCACGTAAAAAATCAGACGTTTTATTACTATTAGAAACACTCATTATCTCTTTAGAAACAAAATATTTATAGGAAGTTCATATGATTAACTCACTTGAGCAACGTACAGCACCTGCCACTTTAGTTGCATTTGCAAAAACACAGATTCAACAAATTTTGAGCCATGTGAATAATATTGAATTTATCATGATCTGCTCAACAGACGGTTTTGAATTGGCTTCGATCAGCAAACGTCATCAATTTCACTCTAGTAAACTTGCTGCGGTGAGTAGCTCAATTTTAGCGATGGTGAGTGCATTTTTAGGTGAAATTAATTTAACGGGTTGTCAAAGTGTGACTTTGGATGCAGAGAATGGTAAAGCGGTTTTAACTTCAGTGCCTTGCGCCAAACACCCGATGATCATCGTTACACTTAGCTCAAGAGATGTATTGCTCGGGCAACTTTTGTATCATTTAAAAGAAGCAAGCCAAGCAATCGTTCAACAAGATAATACTTAACTGTAAATCACTTGTTAAAAATGATAAGCGTGATGAAGCATTTTTAAAGCAACATACAAGTATGGGCAAGATTATTTATATTTGCGCTAAGCTAAAATTGTTGTTTGCGACTTGCCTCTGGCTTTTGACTGATACATCAGTTGATCTGCCTGACGTGTTGCTTCATCCAAATTATCTGGCAATTCTGTATAGATACGAATCCCCATACTAAAATCAATACCATATCGCTGCTTAAGCCCACTCAGTAAGAATTGATTCCTCAATCTTTTGGCATATTCTTCAATACCTTGTGAATTTGTATCTTGCAAAATCACCACAAATTCATCACCACCCATACGTGCCACAACATCATTCATACGTACTGATTGTTTAAGCACCTGCGCAAATTCAACCAAAACATCATCCCCTTTACTGTGTCCATAGGTATCATTAACTGACTTAAAACCATCAAGGTCAATCAGGCCAACTGCGAGTGTTTGATCTTTTTTAGGTTGTCTTCTTTTCAGCGTTTGATATTCAACATTAAAAGCACGAGTATTGTTCAATGAAGTTAATGAATCACGCATTGCCATGAGTGTCATTTCAGCTAAATTTTTTTTAATTTTAAATAATAAAGAAGCAAATATACTAAAAAATCCCAATCGGGCACAGGTATTCCAAAAAGGGATAATTGAACTCGAATAATGATGCCCAGCCTCATAATCTGCATATAGCCATGTCAATGCCGATAGGACAATGGTGACCGTTGTCATGTATTTATTATCATACCAAGCGGCAATTGAAACTGGGATCAGGTAAAACACAGCAAAAGAATATTCATAGCCCGTTGCCAGATCGATCACACCCCATACAGCGATCATGACGAATAAAAGCACACGGCGAAAGAACGCTTTTTTTGAAAGTACATTTTCAAATTGAATAATGAAGTTCATGGTTCTTCCCTCCCTATCGAATATCTTTTTTCTTTAAATCATTTTCCTTTACAACAATGTAATATTTTATGCTGAGATTGTCTTGTGCAGACTGTATCAATTTTCATATTATTTTTTGTTTTAAATGTTTTTATGTTCTTTTACTTTAAGAATATTTTGGGTGTCAGGGAAAACATCTGTTGGTTTACTTCAACTATTAAAACTTTGTAAGTTCTAACCCTATTGCCTATAAACTTTTGATCTATAGCGTCCTAAGCCGAATCGAGACCTTTTGGGTAAGTACTACACTCACGTTATACGCAACTGGTAGCAATCTGCTCTTTTCGATCCCTATCACACCCTTGAAACATACTTTAACCAAAGTGCTTCGGGATTATTTCCCTAAGATCTATCAATTTTAGTCATTTTCAGGAAAATTTTTCTCAAATAAGGGAAAACTTAGGATTTTTTATCTTTATGGCTAAAATAGTGATTTTTAATTTCATAAAAACCCTGAAAAATGGAAATTTTATCAGCACTTTTTACCGTTCACCTGCTCAAAAAGCAAAAGGGATGATTTCACTCATCCCTAACAACACTTAAATAAGCTTAAATATACTGAAATAAGTTAAACAACCAATTCTTATAAAAGTATCGAGGTTAAAAATAGACATTGAATACTGTCATTCTTCAATGCCTATCATCGAGAAAACGTAGTCAAAACATCGCATCAATTTTTACGATGCTTCTGAAATTGGTTTTGCTTTGCGCTTTAAATAAAGGGTTTCTAATGCTGGTTTATCTTGATTTAGAAAAGCATGTAGACTTTGTAAAGCTTGCTCAAGATTGGCTTGTTTAATCACAAAAGTTTCTTTATTTTTACGCGTCATTAATCCAAACAATTCGCGTTGTGGAAAGACCAACTGAATATTACTTTCGAGCTTAAATTCAAATTGTTCTGACTCTGAAAATGCGTTTAAAGTTATTTTCAAATATTCATGTGATTCATTATCAGTCACGTTGAAAATAGAACTTTTACCATCCATTTGCAGTTGTTGAATACGTTGTTGACGCCAATTGATCTTTTCAAAATTTGCGATAATTGCATCAATATCAAGCTCAGTCATTTCATGTGTTTCTGCACGATGACTTGCATTTAACGATTGAATTTGCAGATTGAATGTACTCATTTTTATGCGACTCATGTCCTTATCGTCTTTTGCTAGTTTAACAATACTCATCTTAATTCACAGTGATTTCGGATATAAATTTTAAATTAGTGATTGATTTAAAATGAATATTTGTGACAAATTCAACCAAATATTATATTTTAATGACTTGCTTTATATTTTTAGTTTTATTCCTTATTCAACTTAATTCAATATGTAAATCAGTTTATGACTATTTGGAGATAAGGAAAATAAATTTCCCTTATCCTACGAAGCCTTAAATATGATGTTAAATGCAATGTCTTAAATGCGATGCTTTAAATACATTAAGCAATGCGTTGCACTTGCAACATTTTCTTATGTAGTAACTGCTTATATTGTTCAGTCATTTCCTCAATATGCCCATTTAAAAATAAATCTAACTGCTCTGAAACTTGGTTTTGAGTGAGATTTTTATAAATGACTTCATATTGCTTTTTACGAGTGAACATACCAAAAAACTCTTTGTTTTCTACGATGAATTGAATATTACTGTCGATTTGAAAAACAGGTTCAGCCTTGGTTGATTGCGTGTTTAATTGAATATGTAAATACTGCTGAGTATCGATATCCACCACAGCAAATGATACTTCTGAATTTTCTAATTGCAGTTGCGTGAGAAAAATACGTCGCCATTGAATGCTGTAAAATTTACCTTGAATTTGCGTAATATCATGCGTTTCAAAGGATTCTTTTCTTGGAAAATGCCCCTGCGCAGGTAAGTTTATTTCGATTTCAAATGTTTTCATTATTTCACCTATCCCCGTGTGTTTTTTGTTTTGTGAATTATTATTAACACTGATTTTATTATAATTAAATATTCACATATAAGACTTTGGTCGTATTTTAAGCATATATTAAATAACCAAAGTCACACCATTTGTATTATTTGTGATCGAATTTAACTATTCTACTTTTAGTTATGGCACATCAAATTCATTAAAATCTTTTATTTCTGACAGAAAAATAGGCTTGACCTTAATTTTTGTCCACGTTTCTTTAAACTTTGGATCACCCTCAGGATCTTTATTCATATTCTCTCGATATAGTTTTTTACCTGTTAAAAAATTAATACTGGTTTGGCTTTCGACATAAGGCCCGTGATTACTGCTATCCTCATAACCGATTAAACGCATATCATCATTTTCTAATCTAAAACGATAACCCCAAGCACCATAGCGACCATGTGCATAATTGATATTTAAAATATTATTTTGAATCTCAAACCATAAATCAGGTGCAAAATACACACCTCCATCTTCGTTTTCAGAACTGAAGCATGATAAATTTTGAACGACTTTTTTATATGACCCTTTTTGATTGATTAAGATAATCATCCCTCGACGATTTCGATCCAGCTTCCCTCGATACTCATGGTTTACCCATCGACTTGGATCTGTCGCTTTGACAATAAGTACTAAATCTTTCGTTCCATCTTTATTTAAATCACCTTCGACAGCTTCAAATAAATGAAATGTTTTAGGAATATAAGCTTTGTACTGAATTTGATCTTTTTGTAATTTGATTTGCTCTGCTGTTAGTTGCTCTTTGGCAAAGCCTGCTTGTGGAATTAGTGAAATAAGTGGAATAAAAAATAGCGTAGATAATGTGAAAAATGTAGCGAAAATCTGTGATTTCATTATTTCCTCACTCTGAAAATATTTGACTTAAATTAGCGAAAAATAATCGGTGAAACCACAGCAAATGTTCACTGTTGAAAATATACACGTATAGAAACTGCGATCATATACCACACAATAATTGCGCTAATTCCTGTCAGAATATTTAAAATAACCTTGTAGGCATTTGATAAATTAGATTTATAAATTTTCAAATTGATATAGTACGCTAAAGCACCTAAACCACCACCGATTGCTCCGCCCACAAATACTAAAATGAATGGCCAGCCACACATCAAATATGCTGATGTAGATAAGCCCTGATTAAAGAAACCTTTTTTAGTTGCTTGATTTTCCATTCTCTATCCTTTTAAATTTTTCTTTTGTTAAACGATGATCTTTATTCAAACTTTTCATCGGTTGCTTTTACATTTTTATTCCACTTAAAACCACATCTCGTATTGTACTCAAGCTCAATCCGGAGCTGCTCAAGTTTTTCAAAAATAAAACCTGCAACTTCCTCTGCGTAAGGGCTTATTTCTTTCTGCTTTAGCATTCCACTAAATCGCAACACTTCTGCAAAGGACTCTAATATTGATTGAAAATTCAAATGAAATGACTCATCAAAATCCTAAGATTGGTGTACTGCAAGTAAGGAAAACATAAACCTTTTATTGGGTGCATGGATCATCAATGTCCCAAAACCATCTGTCTCAATTCGTTGAATTTCTTGCCATCTGATTACTCTATGGGTAGAGCCCTTTTTATATTGTAAGCCTTCACTGTCGATACGATATTTTCCTGTACCCGTTAAAAGGTAATAAATAGCACCAAATAAGAAAAAACCAATTACTATTCCTGAAAGTACCAGAAATACTAAATTTTTCAGAATATACTCAGCCACTCCCATTCCATTATGATCTTGAAGAAGTGCCAAAATGATAAGAAGAACAAGACCTATTGCCATCAAAGCAGACAGAAAGCCTAACCCCATAGCAAATCGAATAGATTCACTGACATAGTATATTTTTCGCATCAAAATCCATTTAAAATGAGTTGAGTTTTATCACGACTATTTTATAAAATTAGAATAATTTATAGATAACATCAATCTTTTTTAGCATACTTTTTATTCATTTTTTACTTAACGATATATTTAAAACATCGAAATGAATCATTTTAAATCGCGTTGCTGATTTTAAAGGTTTTGAGGTAAAGCGTTTAAATTACATTCATAACTGACCAATTTGCGATGCACAATCGAGAAGTTCGTTTTTAGAATGCTTAGATTAGCGTTTTAGAATTAGAAGTTTAGTAGAGGGCTTTAGCGAGAGCAGAAAAATTAAAGTCACTAGACGCATTTAAATACATTAATTTTAGGTATTTAGAGCGTTAATCATTGAGCTATTTTTCATCTAAATACATCTAAAAAACAGCTCAATTTTAAATAGTTAGGACAAAGGACTTAGCTCATTTTCTTGCCTTTTCAATCGTATCCAACGTATTACCAATACGATCAGTATGAACACTGCTATGGCAACAAATACAGGTACAACCATAGCCATAATGGAGAGTAATATTGCGCTAATCCACTCACCTGTGGCGATAACAAAATTACCTAAACCGCCTGTAGTTGCCGTTGATACGCCACGTGCAGCCACTGTACTCATTTGTACGGCTGTAGCTGTTCCACCACCGACAATGATGGCTGCTGCCCAACCTGCAAATTGTGACATTTCTCCACTACTGACCGCCATGGTTGTCAATGTTCCAGCAATCATCGCTGCGGGTGTAGCAATGGTATCTAATGCATTATCCACCCACGGAATGTAATAAGCACCGATTTCACAGATTGTCGCGACTGCTAAACCTATGCATACCGATGGCATTGCCAACCATTCAAAGCCTTGCATCGGTTCAAACCATCCCATCAATGATGCAACGCTCATTACAAATAGCGGGACAAAGACTCGAAAGCCACAAGCGGCACTTAAACCGATCCCTATACATAAGCTCAGGATTATTTCCATCATCACTTCCCTGTCTTGATTTCTTTATATTTCTATATTGCTTCTAAATTAACAAAAAGCCCTATCAAGTGATAGGGCTTTTATTTAAAACAGAGGATAACTGTTTTATTTGTGCAGCTTAGGCATTCTTGTTGTTGAATTGATTGCCAAGGCATTTGGTACACGGGGGTAAACGGTCTGTACCAATTTCTAAGTAGGTGCGGTGCCCGCATTGAACACAAAAATAGAAGCCAGTTCCTGGTTTAGAGCCTGCAATGACCATTTTTGTTCTCCATAGGTTTTAGAAATGGTGAATAAAGTATAGTCATTTTTTTATGTATGTCTACTGTCTATTTTGAAAAATGATGGTGTCATTTTTTTAAGAAATGGTTTTAAATATCTTCTCGCTCTTGTGGTGGCTCATCTACTCTTTCTTCGGAATAGAAATCAGAAGGCATTTCAGTAAGTGATTTTAAAAGCTTTTCTGCTTCGATCGTTTTTTCTTGATTTTTAATTTTCTGATGCTTTTTATAGCATTCCTCAGCCAATTTCAAATCATCAATACCTCTTTTCATTTTCCCATACATCTTAACAGTATAGAGAATTTCATCTTTAGTTCTTTCTTCTATTAAAGCTAATTGTTTTTGTTCATATAAATCCCATACACCTCTCCCATCCTCAAAAACACAATCCTTGTAAAACTTATTTAACAACTGATTTTTCTGCTTAGGGTACAAAAAATATGTAGAGTTATTAAAGAATGGTATTCCCAAAACAGATAAATCAATAACTCTAAATTGATTCATAAACTTAAAAGCATCTTTCTTTGACAAAAAATTATATCTTTCAAAAAGTGCCATTAATATTGGTACATCTGAATTTTGAACTCCAATTCCACATAATACAGGTGAAATCGCCATGTCCGCTTTTTGGATAAAATCTAATGTGGACTTTAGTTTTTGGTAAAATTTGCCTACTAATTCTTTTTCGCTTGTACAATTCCATAACCATATGGACTGAATTTTTGCTTGTAATGCAACATCAGATTTCTCTAACTCTTCTTTTACTGCTTTTGTAATATAAAATGAACCACCTAAGAGTATTGATTCTCCGTCATAAGGGTTGTAGCTAAACCCATGCTTAAGTCTATTACATTCAGGAACATAAAACTCCAAATCAATAAAAATTATACGTGTTTTACTAATATTAAGAAATCTTCGTTTCATATAAATCCTTATAAATAATAGAGTTACTATTTCAGTAACTAGAAATAAAATAAGACATAGTATTATAAATAATCTACCTAAATATTATATGGTCAGATAAAAAACCCCACTTAACAGTAGGGTCTTTTTACAACAATATCAATAACTTTAATCTCCCCTTGCTAAGCAATTCTTCTCACCTTTTATA
>NZ_AFIE01000014.1 GCF_000214135.1 Acinetobacter sp. P8-3-8 | reverse complement strand
AACCCCTCTCCTTTTAGGAGAGGCAGGGAGAGGTATAAATCTGTTTAAGCAAATTGGCGTAAGAAACGCACATCATTTTGATAGAACATACGTAAGTCATTGATGCCATAACGCAACATTGCAAAGCGTTCTACACCTAAACCAAATGCAAAGCCTTTATATTTTTCAGGATCAATACCCGCAGCTTGCAATACATTTGGATGTACCATACCGCAACCTAAGACTTCTAACCATTTGCCACGCTCATCCATAATATCCACTTCAGCACTTGGCTCAGTAAATGGGAAATAAGATGGACGGAAACGTACTTTCAAATCTTTTTCAAAGAATTCATTTAAAAGATTCACCAATAAACCTTTTAACTCTGCGAAACTGGTATTTTCCGCAACATATAAGCCTTCGATCTGATGGAACATTGGTGAATGCGTTTGGTCAGAGTCACAACGGTACACACGACCTGGACAGACAATACGGATCGGTGGTTGTGTATTTTCCATGGTACGCACTTGCACACCTGAAGTATGCGTACGTAGCAAATGGTTTGCATCAAAGTAAAAAGTATCATGCATCGCACGTGCAGGATGATGTCCTGGAATATTCAATGCTTCAAAGTTATGATAATCGTCTTCAACTTCAGGGCCAGTTGCAACAGTAAATCCAGCTTTAGTAAAAAACTGACAAATACGTTCTTGAACCTGAGTCACAGGGTGAATACTACCCACAGTTTGCCCACGACCCGGCAAGGTAATATCAATCGTTTCACTTGCAAGCTTTTGTTCTAATGCAGCTTTTTGTAATTCAGCTTGACGTTCTGTAAGCGCTGTATTGATCGCTTCACGAACGGCATGAATGGCAGCGCCCTGAATTTTACGTTCTTCAGGGTCCATTTTACCCAGTGCCTTAGATTGTTCCGCAAGCTGGCTTTTTTTCCCTGTAAATTGCACTCGAACTTGATCGAGTGTAGCAAGGTCTTGAGCTGCTGCAATCGCAGCGAGCGCTTCAGTGGTCAGGGCTTCCAGTGACATAGTAACTCTCAAAGCAACAATTTAGAAAAATAATATAACTCGCTATTCTAACAGTTTTTATGCAGTTGGATGAAGTTTCCCCGCCACAAAAATGACGATTCACCAACAGTTAAGCCCAATAAATTGTATATTTTATTATGTGAATGAAAATGAAAGGCTAGAACTCTGATTTATAATAAGTATAAAATGAAATCAATGTCGCTGAGATTGATAAAAAAATGGCACTCGATCAAATCTGGAAACAACAACTTACTCTCGTTACTTATGGCAATGCATACCTGTCTCAAGAGCTTAGCTTTAACCGTTGGGTAAACCATGCCATATTTAATCAGCATGCTTTTGCTTTTCGAGATCTACTCAGCCAACACTTACTTGCTCAACATTTTCAAATTTGGCTAGAAGGGCTTAAAAAGCAAGGCGTTTTCCGTTTAAGCCTTCATCCTTCATCATTACTCAATGAAGAAAAAAATCCCAACGCCAATGTTGAGTTATTGCCAATCACACATTTTATTGTCAGTCATGCTCCTCAAAAAAAGACAGCATGGATTTTTGGTAAAGAATTACCTGAATGGTATACCGCAGACAATGATTATGAAGCTCCACTTCCTCAAAAAAGTAAACTTCGTTCGGAAATATTTTGGCAATATGAACTCAATACAAAATATAACAAACGTATTGAACAAGATTTAGCCCCACCCAATTGGGATGATATTGATACCTATACAGATAATGAGCTTTTTAATACAAAATATGCGCAAGGGTTTCAGGAACCGATTAACAAAGACCAACCTTATTTAGGTTTAAGCGCAGCAGAACAATTAGATGACGAGATTGGACAAAAGCTGTCGTTATTACCCACAGATGATCAAGCGGATTATGCACATACAACATTGCATCGTTTAGATGGTTTATCTCAATTTGTAAACGCTAAACTTCAACATCCTTATGATGAAAATGAACAAGCGCTCAGTCCAAATGAACAAATGAATCTACGTCATTTTTCACAGAAACTTGATGATCTTACTGCTAAGTCGATTACCAAAATCGCAAATCATTACAAAACTGCGCGATTAACACCTAAAGTCATTGCCTCACCATTTGAAACTAGTAAACCTGAACAACGCCAAAGCTTGAGTTCAAAACCAAATCTTGAGCATAAACATGATCATAAAGTTGGGAAATCTAGCGTTTTCACATTGATCATTATTACCATCTTGATCTGCCTAGCCGCTTACTATTTTGGACTGTAGATTTCTTTAATCCTGTACGAGAGCACTAGACAGCAGCACTTTCACCAAGAAGTTGCTGTCTGACTTCCATTAAAGCAAAACCCAATAAATTTAAACCTTGCCATTGTTCAGGTTTTTGAGCTTGCTCATCATCAACTGCCAACCCAATTCCCCAAATTTTATCCACGGGTGAAGCCTCAACCAAAATACGTTCCTGAGTGTTAATTAGAAAATCTTTTAATGCTGGATTTTGTACAAATTTTTCTACATTACCTGCAACAACGATTTTAAAACGATGTTCTAACCAAATGTCTTCTTTATAGTTTTGAATTTTTCGTCCTAATGTTTTAGCTTCATTCGGATGAGCTACATTGAGAATCTGTTCAAATATCTCATCATCCTGAAAAAGTGCAGCCTTTTGTGCCATCATAAAATGTTCAGCCGTTTTATATTCAATCCCATCCACTGAAAAAGCGGATGGATACCATTGGCTCAAGCAACTTTTATCTACACTGTCTTGTTGCTGCGGCGTATGCCCCCAAAAGTACAAATATTTAAAGCTTTGCCCATGTTTGACCAATTCTTGTAAATTTTCTAAATATCTTAAATCTGACATAAGACTAATCTACCTATTTTGCTAATTTTTATGAGAATTCTAATCAATATCCCATTGATAAAACACTTCAGTAATGCCTTCTCCGAGATCAGAAGCATCTTCCTCTCCCACAGCCTGTCCACCCATTTTTTCATAAAAATATCGGCTTGGATTTTTATTAATGACGCCTAAACGAAGAATTTGGTGCTGTTGCGGATGAATAAGTTGGTAAAATTTTTCAAACATCGCCCGTCCAATTCCCTCACCTTGAACACTTTTCAATAAATAGAATGCTCGAATTTCAGCGACTTCATTATCTGGATTTAAATAACCATCTAAAAATCCTAAAATCCGTCCATCCTTTTCATAAACAAAGAGTTGATGGTCTGGATGAGGAATAAGCTGTTCCCATAGCATTAATCTTTTCGGAACACTCAAAGCATCTAAAACCGCTTGATTTAAGATACCTGTATAGGTTTCTTTCCAGCTTTGTACATGAATTTCAGCGATGTGTTGCGCATCATTTGCGACAGCTTTACGAATCATTTAAATTCTCCTCAATATTTTTATTGTCCATTTTCAACTGTTCTACTGAATGTGATGATGAATCATCTAAAATTATTCTAAAAATTTACGTTCTTCTTTCCTCAATTGCAAATGAATAAATGCAATCTGTAAATATTTTAAATCATTGAGTAACTTCATATATTTGTGATGATTTTTCGATAGGCTTTTAAGCATTTACTCAATAAAAAAGTAGCTAAAATTAGCTACTCTATACCTCTAAAAATGAATTTATATAAAATTCAGGCTGAGAATAAGCCTTCTTTTTTCACATCCGATTTCTTTATTCACATTAAATCTTTATTCACATTAAAATAGTGGTCGAATGGTTAAAATCACCTTTTGTTCATTGGCATGTTGATTAATATAGTGCTCAAGACCTGTGACTTCGCCTTTCACTTCCGCATCTGCGCCATACATTACTTTTATCGTTTCACCTATTCTCGGTAAAATTTGTAACTCCACTTCGATTGAACCTTGTTGTAGACCTTCGATTTCAACACGCATCGTAAAACTCCAATTTTTTATTGTTACTTTACTTTATTTCAAGCTCTGCCAAAGACCTATACTTTTCATGTTGATTTTATGTATATATTTAGCAGTTCATCCATTTAATATGAATCACAAAATTATTGATTAATCATCATAACCAAGCTCGTCCTCATCAATATTCATAAAATCGGGTTTTGGTGTGTTCTGAAATTGCACGGCCTGAATCGTTGATAGCTTCAGTAGCTGAGCTTTTGCAATCCGATGCATACCATCCATCACACGCCCTGCTTCACATAAAATAATGGGGTAGCTTAAATCTGCTTCTTGGATCAGTTGAAAATGCTCAATAATCTGCTGAGTTGTTGGATGAGTGTCTGGAAACCAATACGCTTCATTTAATTCTTGGATATTTACCAATGGGACTTCAATCACTGGAAAATCTTGGCTCAGTTTAACCAGATGATGTACATCCCAAATATAAGTATCTTCGCCAACTTGACGAAAATGATATTGTTTGCGCATAAAATGACACTCTATAATTTAATTCAAATACCATAAGCAAAATAGTTAGAGCAACCATAATGATAGATTTTTCTTCGGAACAAGTTTCAACAATTCACACCGTATTTGAACAATCCAACGCTGGTGAAATCCATTTTGGCGAAGTGATTCAACAGTTAATCTCTATCGGTGTAGAATCTTATACAGTAGATTATCGACGTGGTGAAACCACTTATTATTTTCCAAATGGCACAAGCATTCGACATCATTTTGAAACAGATGCAACATCAATTGCAGAACATTTTGATGCATCGCTGGTTAAACAAGCTATTTTAGGCGCACAATCTGGACAGGTGATGTATCCATTATTTAAAGCTTTAACCTATCAAGCAGGCTGTATTGGTTATTCTGTATGGATTACAGGTAAAAATGTGCAATATTTTGGACGACTTGGGGAAATTCATTTAGAAAAATTTCCACAATAGATTTGAAAGAAAAAGTTTGAAAATAGTAGCTTGAAAATAAAACTTTAAGCATAAAAAAGACCGCCAAAAAGCGGTCTTTTTTAATCATCTAAGACGATTAAGCAGCCAATGCGCCTTTAGCTTTTTCAGCTAAAGCAGCAAATGCAACTGAATCATGCATAGCGATGTCAGCAAGTACGCGACGGTCGATGATCACTTGAGCTTTTTTCAAGCCATCGATCATACGGCTGTACGACAAACCATTTTGACGAGCACCAGCATTGATACGCGCAATCCATAAAGCACGGAATTGACGTTTCTTTTGACGACGGTCACGGTAAGCGTATTGACCAGCTTTAATTACTGCTTGGAACGCTACACGATAAACACGTGAACGCGCGCCATAGTAACCTTTAGCACGAGCAAGAATTTTTTTATGACGGCGATGAGCCTGTACACCACGTTTTACACGAGCCATTTATAATCTCCTTAGATGTATGGGCACATACGACGAACTGAATTCATGTCACTTACGTGAACCATGACACAACCGCGCAATTGACGAATACGTTTAGCAGATTTTTTGGTCAAAATGTGGCGTTTGAACGCTTGTTTACGCTTGAAACCGTTAGCAGTCGCTTTGAATCGCTTAGCTGCACCACGGCGAGTTTTTAACTTAGCCATAACAACCTCTTTAAACACCTGTTCGGTACGTTCGCACCATTGCGATGACGACCTGCAGGTAAGGGAGGCAATATTCTAAATCATCTTTGTATAAAACAAAAGCAAAACTGCGGTTATTTTGTCTATCTATATAGAAGTAGCTGAGTTTTATTATTAACAATAAAACTGATTCATCATGTCTATTATCCACACTATAATAATCACATTATGATAAAGCTAGATAATTATGAACCCTGCTCAGGATGCATTCGCCGCCCTTCGATATCGTGATTTTTCAATCGTAACGATCAATCAATTCTGCTTAACCTTGGCAATCCTCATTCAAGAAATTATTGTTGCCTATTCGCTTTATCAAATTACGAAAGATCCATTAACACTAGGTTTGATTGGTTTAGCAGAAGCCATCCCTTTTATTGCTTTATCGTTATGGGGTGGATATTTTGCAGATAAGTTGAATAAACAAAGCATTATGAAAGTCTGCTTATTCTTCTCTTTCCCCTTACCTTTAGTGCTTTGGTGGTTATTTCACAATTATGATCATGGGCAAATCAGTGTAAATACGCTTTCTTGGGGAATTTATGCAGTTATTTTTGCACTAGGGACGATTCGAGGTTTTTACAATCCATCAGCAACGTCATTAAAACCCTTTCTAATCCCTAGAGAATTGTATGCCAATGGTGCAACTTGGACGACCATTGGTTGGCAAAGTGGCGTCATCATTGGGCCTATGCTTGGTGGTTTCATGCTCGCAGGCTTAGGTCGAGAAACCAGTTTATTGTCTGTTGCTGTACTTTTATTTATCTGCTTCTGTCTGATTTCTTTCTTAAAAAAACGTACATTCCCAACCATGGAACACGATAATCTTTGGGACAGTTTAAGTGAAGGGTTTCGTTTTATTTGGAAAACTAAAATCGTGTTATGGGCAATTTCACTGGATTTAGTCTCTGTATTGTTTGGTGGCGTCATTGCGCTCCTGCCTATCTTTGCTGAAGATATTTTAAAAGTCGGGCCAGAGGGTTTAGGTTATTTACGTGCTGCGCCTTCGATCGGTGCGCTCATTACCATGATTGCACTGACCAAATTCCCGCCGACTCATCATGCTTGGAGAAATATGCTCTTGGCCGTTGCAGGTTTTGGGATATTTACTTTGCTATTTGCATTTTCAAATCATCTTTGGCTTTCATTATTTGCACTCGCTATGACGGGTGCCTGCGACAGTATTTCTGTGGTGGTTCGTCAAACGATTTTACAGGTCTACCCACCTGAAAATATGCGTGGGCGAGTTGCAGCAGTGAATGGCATGTTCGTATCCTCCAGTAATGAATTAGGTGCTTTTGAATCTGGTTTAGCTGCAAAATATATGGGAACGATTGCTGCGACAGTATTTGGCGGTTGTATGACCATGGCAGTCGTTGCAATAAGTTGGATGAAAACATCTGATTTATTTGGAGTTGACATTACTCAAGGCCACTCAGAATCCTCTGATCAGTCTTAGCTGAATAAATAGACAGCTTGAAAATATCTACAGTGTCTCGTCCTAGAATATTTTGAAAAAAAACAAAAAAATGCGCCTTTGGGTGCATTTTCTATTGATTGAACAGCAAATTCGATAAATACTTCGTCCAATTTAACAACACTCATGCAATATCACTGCATGGATCGTCAATTTTATGAACAAAGTTCTTGTATTAAGTTGTCTACTACATCTGCCTATCTACTCACACAGCGCAGAAAAACTTCCTACGATTAAAGTCGAAGGTACGACCACTGAGCAATCAGATTCTCAATACCTCACTACACGCATTCAATGGATTAAATTCCCTCAAGTCAGCTATCAAACGGCGGATTTAAAGGATGAAGATCGTTCTGCAATTATCCGCGTGCAAACAGATAAAGCAGGTAAAGTTGTTGAAGCTGATGTGCAAGAAAGTACGGGGCTTCGTGCGTTAGATCAAAAATTGATTCATGCTGTTGAACAAGCAAAAGTGAAACCTGTACAAAAGAATGGTAAAGCTGTTCCTATTATTGGTTATCAGACATTTACATTAAGTTTAAACAATGCTGAAGATCGTATATCACAAACCAAGCAATGCACTTATCATTTCAATTCTAAAAACTGGATCAAGCAAGAAAAAGATAAATCAGTTGCATTCCGTTATCTGCAACAGCCAGTGCTTACACTTGATCAATCTCTACTGAAAAATAAAGATCGTGTGGTCAAATTCAAATTTAAGTTGAATAAACAAGGTGAAATTACGCAGGTCAAACTCACCAAACGTTCAGGTGTAAACGCCATAGATCAACAGGTTATTGAAGCTGTTGAACATGCTCAAGTGAGTGTTAAACGTTCATACCGCACCTTGTGGATCTATAAACAATCGAGCTTGAGTGATCAAATTCAATTTAAAAAAGATGATTGTGAATAGATTTTACAGAATAAATTAAAGGTGCACTCAGCGCCTTTAATTTTAAAGCCTTTTAGAATATGCCTAAATAAATCCAATAAACAAAAAGATAACGACCACCTTTTGCAAAAGTCACAATTAATAGAAAACGCCAGAAATTTTCCCTCATTAATCCTGCAACCAATGTAATAGGATCACCAATCACAGGTGTCCAACTGAATAATAATGACCAAAATCCATATTTTTGATAAATTTTTTCAGCTTTCAACATGCTTTTTTTGGAAATAGGAAACCATTTTTTATGCTTATATTGTTCTATTTTTAAACCGAGATACCAATTCACACACGAACCCAAAACATTACCAATGGTCGCCACAAGAATTAATAAATAGGTCAAATATTGAGCTTGTGCCAATAGCCCCAGTAAAACAGCCTCAGACTGCAATGGTAATAAAGTCGCCGCACCAAATGCGGAAAGAAACAATAATAAATAGGCCATCTAGCGATTGATCTTATTCAAAATTCTTATTTCAAAACGGTAACTTAAAAGCATATCTTAGAAGCTTACTGCAAATTCAAGCGTTTCTTGGTTTTAAAATATTCCCAAACTGCCCATAAAACTGCAAGGCCAAACACCACAAAACGTGCCCATTCATAGCGTTGTGCGATCGGATCGATCGTAGCACGAATAACAGCGGGGTCTTGGGAATGAATTTGGGGAAATAGACTTTGTATATGTACAATTTCAGCAACATATAAAATTAAACATCCCGCAATTGCAACAATCACACTCCAATAAATTTTTAAGTTAGATTCGAGAATACGCGTTAAATTTAAAAAAAATGCTTTCATCATCATATCCAAATACACAAAAACCACCGATTTGGTGGTTTTTGAGTTTAGCATAAAAATATATTTATACTTTGATGGATAATGCTCTTTGCACTGCTGGACGTGCAGTCATACGCTCAACATATTCTTTCACATAAGGATAATCCTCAATCTGTATGCCTTGCCATTCATAGCGTAAAACCCAAGGAAGAATCGCCATATCTGCAATCGAATACTCACCTGCTACAAATTTTTGTCCAATCAGTTGTTGATTTAAAACCCCATACAAACGTTTTGTTTCTGTCACATAACGATCAATTGCATAAGGAATTTTTTCTTTGGCAAAACGGTTAAAATGATGGTTTTGTCCAAGCATTGGGCCAAAGCCACCCATTTGCCACATGAGCCATTGTTCAACCTCAACACGATCTTGCTCATTGCTTGGATAAAACAATCCCGTTTTTCGCCCTAGATATTGCAAAATTGCACCTGACTCAAATACAGAAATCGCTTCACCATTCGGTCCATCTTGATCGACAATCGCTGGAATTTTATTGTTTGGCGAAATTCTTAAAAAATCAGGTTGAAACTGATCATTCTCTAAAATATTGATGGGGAAAATTTGATAATCCAAACCCATTTCTTCTAAAGCGATAGTAATTTTATGACCATTGGGTGTACCCCAATAATATAAATCAATCATGTTTCATCCTTCTGCATTTTCACGTATTTCTAAATTTTATAGCGGGGAATATTTTACTTTTATAACACGATTCAATATCCAGCCAATATAGGTTTTTTGCAATTATGCGCAAATAAATTGTTATAGCCACTTCAAAAATTTAGGTGAATATCACATTTTGAGATTATTCAATTTTTAAATTAAATATTGAATAATTGATGTTACGCAACAGTATTAAAAGTTTTTTTAATCTTGATGTATATCGATACGCGATGAGGTCATCCGCAACGTGTTTGAGGCAGGACTAAATTGATAAGTTAACGTTTCTGCGATATATCAATCAAAAGATGGTTGTTGACGAGTTTTGCGGTGAGGAGCAATGCTCCGCAAGGTGGTTTTCTTGCAAAGCTTCGCTTCTCATTTTGTCGAAACAAAAGTAGGGCGAGCCGCAGGCTAATCCCTAAATCAAAACTATTGATATAAGACTCCATCAAAACTAAAAAAATCGGTTTAATATTTTAAAGTGCGTAACATCACTAAATAACTTAAATATATCCTAAAAATAGACCTTAAAACGATAATACATGATACTTTTCCAACAAAATTATTTTGATGCAACGCTCACCGAATATTCAAAATAGTGTTTATTATACCTTTAAACTGCTAAATTCCTTATAGAAATGATTTGTACTAATTTGAATAAGTTTTACGACAACATTATTTTAAAAAATAGGTGAAAAATGAACTATATGCGACAAAAAAATCTAGATCTATTTGTTGTACTGATTGCTGCAATTTTTCTAGTTGCGCTCATTATTTTATTTTTATTTGCTTGGCCACATTATAAAGTTTGGAAACAAGGTATGGATGGTCAAGCCGCGCTTGCCGAAGCTGAACAGTCAAAAATGATTCAAGTCCAAGTGGCTAAAGCAGAATTGGAAAGCGCTAAATTACGTGCCGAAGCGATTAAACTGGTTGGTCAAGCAGCAAAAGAATATCCTGAATATCGCAAACAAGAATTTATTGGCGCATTTGGTGAAGCACTTCGTGACGGAAGAATTCAGCAAATTATTTATGTTCCCACTGAAGCCAATATTCCGATTGTTGAAGCAGGTGGGCGACCTAAATTAAATGAATAACTTTCAAATCAATTTGCATGAATAATATTTTTATTTCCAATTTCTATTCGCCCATAAAAAAGCACTGCTGAGTGCAGTGCTTTTTGATACAAATGAATGATTACTTTTTCTTTTTCGGTCCAAGTAACATACCCATTTGACGACCTTCCATTTTTGGCGCTTGTTCGATCACACCATAATCAGCCACATCTGCTTCAATTTTTTGTAATTGAGCAAGACCAATCTGTTGGTGAGCCATTTCACGACCACGGAAACGTAAAGTAACTTTAACTTTGTTGCCTTCTTCAAGAAATTTCAGAATGGCACGTAGCTTGATGTTGTAATCACCAACGTCTGTAGCTGGACGCAATTTAATTTCTTTAACCTGAACTTGATGCTGTTTCTTTTTAGCATCTTTTTGCTTTTGCTTCAGATCAAATAAATGTTTGTTAAAGTCCATGATTTTACAAACAGGCGGCTCTGCATTTGCCACAATCTCAACAAGGTCAAGATCTGCATCTTCAGCAGCACGTAACGCTTCAGCAAGCGTTACGATACCTTTTTGCTCACCATCTGCGGCAACGAGACGGACTTCTTTTGCCTTAATCTCATCGTTTAACGCAGGACGATTGCTTTTAGCACCTTGTTGTTGGTTACGGTCAGGCTGTTTAATCTTTCTTACTCCACAATATACCGGCCACGTTCGGCAACGGCTGCTTTCACTAGGTCAACAAATGCATCAATTGACATAGTACCTAAATTTTTTCCAGAACGCGTACGTACATTCACAGTACCTTCTTCTACTTCACGGTCACCAAGAACCAATAAGTATGGAATACGTTCTAAAGTACGCTCACGAATCTTAAATCCGATTTTCTCATTTCTCAAGTCTGAAATTGCTCGAATTCCATTTTCTTTGAGTTTTGCGACGACTTGCTCACATGCAACCGCCTGAGAATCGGTAATATTCATTACACATGCTTGGACTGGAGCCAACCATGGTGGCATAAAGCCTGCGTAGTGTTCAATTAGTATACCAATAAAACGTTCAAAACTGCCAAGAATTGCACGATGTAACATCACTGGATGGTCACGATCGTTATCTTCTGTTACATAAGAAGCATCTAAACGTAACGGCAAGTTAAAGTCACATTGAATTGTACCGCATTGCCAGATACGACCTAAACAATCTTTTAATGAGAATTCAATCTTAGGACCATAGAACGCACCCTCACCCGGTTGTTCTTCCCATTCAAGACCAGCTTCATCTAAAGCATCTGCCAAAGATTTTTCTGCAACATCCCAAAGCTCATCAGCACCCACACGCTTTTCAGGACGTGTAGAAAGTTTCATTTGCACTTCTTCAAAGCCAAAGTCTTTATAAACATCTAAAGTCAGTTTAATAAAGTCTGCAACTTCTTTACCAATTTGTTCAGTCGTACAGAAAATATGTGCATCGTCTTGAGTAAAACCACGTACACGCATAATCCCGTGTAAAGAACCTGATGGTTCATTACGGTGACATGAGCCAAACTCAGCTAAACGGATTGGAAGATCACGATAAGATTTCAAACCTTGGTTAAACACTTGAACGTGACATGGGCAGTTCATTGGTTTAACAGCATAGTTACGGTTTTCAGAATGCGTCGTAAACATGTTGTCTGCATAGTTTGCAGCATGTCCAGATTTTTCCCAAAGCGTAAAATCTACAATCTGTGGTGTTTTAATTTCTTGGTAGCCATTATCTTGTTGAATCTTACGCATGTACTGTTCAAGCACTTGGTAAATTGTCCAACCGTTGGCATGCCAGAACACCATACCCGGTGCTTCTTCTTGCATATGGAACAAGTCTAAAGCTTTACCGATTTTACGGTGATCACGCTTTTCTGCTTCTTCAATACGTTTAATGTAGGCAGCTAATTCTTTTTTATCAGCCCAAGCTGTACCGTAAATACGTTGTAATTGTTCATTCTTCGCATCACCACGCCAGTATGCACCTGAGATTTTAGTGAGTTTGAATGATTTTAAAAATTTAGTATTTGGTACGTGTGGCCCACGACACATATCTAAATAATCTTGATGATAATACAAGCCCATTTGAGTTTCTTCAGGCATGTCTGCAATCAAGCGTAATTTGTAGTCTTCACCACGTGCAGTAAATTCTGCAATCACTTCATCACGAGGCGTCATTTTTTTAATGACGTCATAATCTTGATCGATGAGCTTTTTCATACGCTCTTCAATCGCAGCCATATCATCTAATGTAAATGGACGTGGCATCCAGATGTCATAGTAGAAACCTTCTTCAATGACAGGCCCAATCACCATTTTTGCTTCTGGGAAGAGTTGTTTTACCGCATGTCCAACCAAGTGAGCAGATGAGTGACGAATGATTTCCACACCTTCTTGATTTTTAGGTGTAATAATTTCTAAGGTAGCGTCTTCGGTAATTAAATCACTTGCATCGACTAAGCGACCGTTTACTTTTCCTGCAACTGTATTTTTAGCAAGCCCTGGCCCAATACTTTGAGCGACTTCCATAACAGAAACAGCTTGGTCAAAACTTTTTTGATCGCCATTTGGCAATGTGATAATCGGCATATTTAAAATCCTTAAGGAGTGATGCCCCGTACCATGGAGCATGTCACCGCGAGATTATGATCGAGGAAATTCCTCAAGATAAAATCGGTGGAACAAAATAAAAGTGTGAAAAATTTTACACCTTTGCTGAATATTTATAAACCTTTGTATTCAATTAATCGCTATAAACTTATTCCAAGCAACATTTTTTATATTTTTTACCGCTACCACATGGGCAAGGATCATTTCGTCCAATTTTTTCTTCCGTTCTTTGAAAGGGTTGATTCATTTCATACATGTTTAAAAATGCCGAATGCGGTCTTGGTGGCGGGCTATCTCGTAATCCGAATTCATACTCAATCTCTTCTATTGAGCCTGCATATTGTGGGTCAAAGCGTCCTTTTTGATTGAGCTCACGAATTAAGTCTATACGCTCAACAGCCTTCATATCCATCCATGCCATTAAAACCGCAGTTTCACCATAAAAAATCGCATTCGGATTAAACATTGTCTTTTCAAAACGTTCATGTAATTGATCTAAAGCACCTAAAATTTCTTGACGATAGTGTGGAAATTGAAGAGCTAAGTCACCTAAACACTCTGTAAATACATAAACAATATCTAATTTAATTGTCTGTAAGCCTTGAAGTAAATAAGGAATAACTGCTTCCCCCATGATTGAGAAAACATCTGAAAAGCTACATACCCACTCATCATCAAGATCATCAAGTCGGTAAAATTGAGTAAAAATTTTAGGACATGCTTCTACATACTTTAAGCCACCAAGTGCAAATAAGGCATAATGAACAGCAAAAAATTCAGAAGCTGTACCTGCTAATAAACTTTTATTGGTTGCAATTTCTACAAGCTCTTCAGCATCTGCAAGTGTAATCCCAAGTTGCTCTAATTGTGTTGGAAACTTCTTGAGCCGTGGATAATTCTCTTCAAGCGATGGTAATTGAAGCAACTTTTGCAATAGTGGCGAATCTTTTTTCATAATAAAATCGAATAACAAATATCTTTATTTCTGTGATTCTAACAACAAACAAATCATTCACCTAAATACATGTATGATTTTCTCTACTCTCTAAACGTCTCCCACGCTGCAAATGTCCCATTCTTATAGCAATACAATCTAGCAAACTGCGGAATAATCGCCTCACTTTGTGTCGGTCTTAAAAACACATAATCATCCACATCAATCTGTGTATGTTTTGGAACATTCACCATCTCTTGATTAGAACTGCGTCCATATAACAAATGCGGACGAATACCTTGCGGATAAACATAATCCGCCATCCAATAGCCTCCATAAATAAATAAAGCCTTAGATCGATGTGGAAGCTGATTCAATATTGGCAATCCGGGAAGTTGCGTATATGGCAAAACTTTCAATACTGGCGCTGCAATCCATAATGCTGTTTTGAAAGCACTTAAACGCTCACTGTCAAAATCACTCGGTTTCAATAACATTGAACCAAAAGAAAGATCATTACAGACACTATGTTTCACGTGAAAACTAAAACTGGGACTACCGCCCCCATTAAAACAAAGTTCATTGGTATAAAGATCAGGAAAGTGTTGCTGAATGACTGCAATATACTGTTGATAAATCGCTTGAGATTCTTGATAGGCAAGGTCTGCCTTTTTAATAATTGAAGGCAATTTGGTTACATGTGCGTCATAACCCATTAATCCTGAAAACTGTAAATATTCAGGATAACGACAAATTGTTTTAAGGAGTTGCGATAAATTTTGTAATGAATCTATACCGCCACGATGTAAGCCCACATCAATTTCTATATTAATTTTTAGCTTTAAAGACAAAAGCTTTGCGACTTCAAGATATTGCAATAAACGTTGTTGGCTATCCACCAACCATTGAATATTGGAATCTTGCCAATCTTGGTTGACCTCATAGAAATGCTGAACCGAAATCACTGGCATAGGCTTACCCAACAGCACATCTGCCTCTGAAAAATTTTCGAGAATCGGAAGCAATTGAGGTAAATGAAACACCATGAATCGTTGTGTCATAACTCTTTGGCTAATGCGTTTCAATAATTCCAAACAGGCTAATGATTTCACCACAATTCGAGGTTGCAAATGTGGTGCAGTTTTTAATTGAGTCACAACTGTTTGAAGATTATGTTCAAGTGCTTGATCATCCACAATCAAACGAGGTAAGGCATAAGCTTGCTGTTTCAAATCACGATTTAACTGCTGAAAAAAATGATCCATCTCCCTGCTCCCGATTCATCCTGAGTTTTTAGTGGTTTGATAAAAACAGTGTTTCTAAATACGGATTTAAAAACTTCCGTGTTAGATCAAGTTGTTCACGAATCTGCATAAATTCATCCCACTTTGGATAGAGTGGTTTTAGTTGCGCACTGGTCATGCTATGCATTTTCCCCCAATGCGGACGACCTTGATAACGTTGTAAAATTGGTTCAATCACATCAAAAAGTAATCGTGGTTCTTGTTTGTGGTATTGATGAATGGAAATTGAAATTGAATCCCTTTGATAGAAAGGGCTTAACCAAATATCATCACCTTTAACAAAGCGAAACTCCACAGGAAAAAAGGTCAGTGATTTAGCTCGCTTCATCGCAGCCAAAACCTCTTGTAAGCAAGCCACACCATATTCAGCAGGAATCTGATATTCCATTTCATTAAATCTGGTATTACGAACGGTTGGGAAAATGCGACTAGACCAATCCACACAAGTGGTCGGTTTAATAAATACCCCCAATAGCTTCTGTAATTGTGCATTCAACGCAGGAAATTTTCCTGTTAATTCACAACACATTGTCAATAAAGCATCTTCCGAAGGCCAACCTTCCTTTCGAGGTTGAACGTCTTCATCGGTAACATCTAATGTTTTCAACATGAGCTGCTTTGCATGTGAAAAAGCAAAACATTCAATATGACGATGTTGCGTTTTCCATTGCTCAATATTGTTAATAAAATCATCAACAGAACACAATGCAACATGTTCTTTCAGTTTGTAGCGTGGCTTATTTTGCATGGTGATTTTGGTCAGAATCCCCAAACTACCTAAAGACACACGTCCTGCATTAAAAATAGCGCTATTTTCCTGCGCATTACAACGCAAGATTTCACCTGAAGCGGTCAGCAATTCAATTTCTTCTACATATGCAGAAATACAATGTAAATCAATGCCTGTGCCATGCGTCCCTGTCGATACAGCACCTGCCAAGCTTTGCTGATCAATATCACCCTGTTGCATTAAAGATTGATTCACAGGTTGTAAATATTGATCCAAATTGAATAAACGAGTCCCTGACCAAATACTGGCCTGTGATAATTCAGCATTAACCGAATCCACACCGCTCAAATGATCCAATGACAGCAAAGTTGCATCCGTACATACCAACGGCGTAAAAGAATGCCCTGCACCGACCACTCGAATCTTTGCATGTTCTCGAACCAAGTGTTGTAATTGCTCAATGCTTTGTGGTTTTAGAATATGTTCAGGCTGTGCTGTTTGATACCCAGACCAATTATTCCACTGATTGTTTCCTTGTTGACTCATGTCATTATTCCTTTAACGTACTGCCGTTTTAATACTGCCAAAATTGGTTCTTAGATCGATTTCATGCTGAGGAATCTGTGCAGGCCGTGTGCTTTGATCATAACTTCGCATGGATTTTTCCAAACTGAGTTGCTGCGCCAAGTCTTGAAACTTGTATTGGATAGCGGCTTGCGTCCATTGACCATATAAAGTGTGCCCACCTTCATACGCCTGTTGCTGATATTCTTCATTGGTGGTGATATAACCCATATAATCATTGCAGTACGAAGCAATGCAGACATACTGAGATGACATGCTTGTTGAAGATTGATACACCGTTTGAATCACACGCTGTGCAGAAGTTGTGGTAATTTCCCCCGGACAGCAGACCAATAATAATTGTCCCAGTTTTAAAATCTGTAATGGCACAACACTCGGTACCAAAGGACTGTGTTGAATTGCACCTGCTTTGACTTGACGATTCATCTCCCGAATTAAAGGGTCTAAAAAGCTCGGTTGTACATCCAAGTCCTTCCCAAGTAATTGGTTATCAGGGCTTTCTAAAATAATGTCTTTGGGATGTTGCGAACTGTATAGGGCATGGTATTTGTCATAGTCAGGTGCATTTGGATTGGCCAAACGTTTTTTACGCACTTGCCTAGACAACAAAGACATAGCCATGGTGATGGGTTTTGCAGCACCTTTGCCATCAACAGGTGTTCCGCCAAAAAATGCCACACCATGACAGGCTGCACTGGTCTTGGCATTTTTGACACCTTGAGAAAATTCGACAGGAATATTAACCTGACTCAAATCAACATAAGACAATACGGCATCCAATGTGCCCTCTAATGGCTGGCTTGAAGATGACAAAGCTTGAAGGGCTAAATCACTTTGATAACGACCATTTTGTTGAGCGTATTGATATTCCGCTTCACCTTGAATTTTATTGCGAATTGCATCTTGCTTAGGTCCATGAAAATGCGGTGATACATCCCCCGCAGAAGCTTGAGCAAAAATGGTTACTGGCTGATCTACCCCTTGCTCAGCTAAATATTGTTCACTGATCGTTGCTGCATAGCCTTTATTATCACCATCATAGGCATTCAGTTGATTACTTAGACAGGTTGCATGAACGCCAAATAAAGAAATCAGTCCACAAAGCTGTTGCTGGCGATAGAATCCCAATAACTGCATTTCACGATTCAGTGCCAAATGTGTTTCGTGAATATCTCTTTGAATCACATCAGGATTACGATTGTAAGACTTTAAAGCTCGATTCCATGCAACAGGTGTATTTTCATCAAATTGCCCCGTGCTATAACGAATCTCTGTTTCGTGTTCTGTTTCTATGGCCAATAAAACACTCTGCACTACAGCTTCAACCACAGCACTTAAATGTTCAGGGACAAAACCAGGTGTCGGCATATTGTATAGAGCTTCATAAGCACATCCGCCCGGCCCTGAATGGGTATGTGTCGCCATCAATACCAATTGTTGTTCATCAAAATGCTCTGCTAATTTTTGTTTTAAAACATCTACCACACCGCTACGCATCGCATGGGTAATACAACCAAAATCAAGGCAGCAAATTAAAAGCGGTTGGGTTGCATTCATTTCACGAATAGAAAATGTACGTGCAAACAGTGCTGTCCGTTTTTCATAGGCACGGTGTGTCCACATACCATAACCAAACATGGCATAACCTTTGGGTTGAATAGGTATTTCTTGTTTGCTCCAACCAACCATATACATGTTCAATATTCCTATATTTAAATTTTCATTCTCATCATGAGAAGCACATTGAAAGTTAATCAAAAATATGCGATACCCACTAGGGTTAAACCAACAAAAATAAGGGGGGCTAAACGGACTTTATGCCTATTCAGCAAATGGAACTTGTCGATTCTCAGTTTTTTATTCCGCCGATGCTGCTCAGCAGCTTGATTCATTATGCAGAACAACAACAGTGGTCTTATCAATCATGGTTTGAAAATAATCATTTGAATATAGATCAAATCATTAACAATCAAGGGTTTGTTCATTTCTCAGATATTTGTAATGTCTTTCAACATGCGATCCATGATACTCAGCAACCCAATTTAGGGCTTTTGCTCGGAAGTAATGAAGGTCAAGTTGCGATGGGAATCCTCGGTTTTGCCATGCAAGCCTGTAAAAATGTGGCTGAAGCCATGCAAACAGCGCTACATTACCACCCTATTTCAGGTAGTGTTTTAGACTTAGCTGTGCATATTCAAACTGATTATTGCGAAGTGGAAGTTTTTGAACGCTATCCAAATGGTGCTTTAAATTCTTTAAATGCTGTTTTTTGCGATGAAATCTTTGCCAGTATGATCACCTGTTTAAACATGATGTTAGGTGATCATCAGCAACTGATCTGCTTAGAACTGAGCTATGATGGTTCAGCTTATTTAGCGGACTATCAACGTATTTTCAATTGCCCTATTCAATTCAACTGCGCCCGAAACTTAATCCGCTTTAACAAAACAATCTTATCCAGAACACTGAAAAATTACAGCCCTGCAAATTACCAAACGGCGATTAAAATCTGTGATTCGGCATTTGATCAATTTAAGCAAATCAATCAGCCCAGTTTGGTCAAAGTTTTACAGCATTTGATTGCAAGCCATCTTCCTGAACGCTTCGACATGCAACAAGCAGCTCAACATTTTCATTTAAGTGAAAGACATTTAAGACGTTTATTAATCAATGAAGGCGCAAATTTTCAGTTGATTAAGCAACAGGTTCTAGCAGATAAAGCCAAAAATCTTTTAAATGAAAATTACACCATCAGTGAGATCAGCCATATTTTAGGGTTTAGTGAGTTACGTGAATTTAGGCGAGCATTTAAAAAATGGACTGGATATTCGCCGACAACGTATAAGCAAATTGAAAGCGATAAAATTCAAAAAGAGAAAATTTAAATACAGAAGCTTTGCATAAACCCGAATTAAGCTCAATACTCGACTAAAGCATAACTGCATTCAATCTATGATATGCATATCTTTAAATCGAGAGATTAGAATAATAGACATGGAGTTAAAAATGGTAAGCGCATACGATGAGTTACCACGTACCCCCGCAAATTTTGTTGCTTTATCGCCAT
This sequence comes from Acinetobacter sp. P8-3-8, assembly GCF_000214135.1. Taxonomy (GTDB): domain Bacteria; phylum Pseudomonadota; class Gammaproteobacteria; order Pseudomonadales; family Moraxellaceae; genus Acinetobacter. The sequence continues at coordinate 50,507 of NZ_AFIE01000014.1, read as the reverse complement.
TGCGTTATCTGGAACGTGCTGCTTACATTTACCCAAACCAAGATGCCATAGTGCATGGTTCACGGCGTATTTCATGGCGTGAAACTTATATGCGTTGTCGCCAATTTGCACATCAGCTACAAAATTTAGGTATCCAAAAAAATGATACCGTCTCGGTTTTATTACCCAACATTCCAGCAATGATTGAAGCGCATTTTGCCGTACCGATGTCAGGTGCAGTTTTAAATGCACTCAATACACGTTTAGATGCCAAGACCATTGCATTCATGCTTGAACATGCTGAAACCAAAGTGCTTTTGGTTGATCCTGAATTTGCAACGCTAGCAGAAGAAGCTGTTGCCCTTGTACCTCAACAGATTTATATCATTGATGTTGCTGATGCAGAATATGAAAAAAATGACACGACGGCACGTATCGGTCAAATTGAATATGAAGACTGGATCAAGGGTGGTGATGTTAATTTTGAATGGCATTTACCCAATGATGAATGGGATGCCATCAGTCTAAACTATACTTCGGGTACGACAGGCAATCCTAAAGGTGTGGTTTATCATCATCGTGGCGCATATCTCAATGCTGCCAGTAATATCCTTGCCTGTGGCATGACACCTCGTTGTAAATATCTGTGGACACTGCCACTGTTCCATTGCAATGGTTGGTGCTTTGCTTGGACCATTGCAGCCAATGGTGGAACCAATATTTGCTTACGCAAGGTTGACCCTGCTTTGGTTTATCAACTGATTGATCAGCACAAAATTGATTATCTCTGCGGCGCACCGATTGTGTTATCGATGCTGATCAATACACCTAAAGATAAACAAATTAAATTTAATCATCATGTTGAAGTGATGGTCGCTGGTGCTGCACCACCAGCAGCGATTATTGAAGGAATGCATCACATTGGTATCCAAGTTAATCATGTCTACGGCTTAACCGAAACCTATGGTCCATCTGCTTTATGTGCATCTCAAGCAGGTTGGAGTGAATTGTCTATTCAAGAACAAGCGCAGTTACATTCACGTCAAGGTGTGCCATATCCGCTACAAGACAGTATGCGTGTGCTTGATCCTGAAACCATGCAACCTGTTCCAAATGATGGTACGACCATGGGCGAAATCATGTTCCGTGGCAATATCGTGATGAAGGGTTATTTAAAAAACACCAAAGCGACTGAAGAAGCCTTTAAAGGCGGTTGGTTCCACTCAGGTGATTTAGCTGTAAGTCAACCTGATGGTTATGCCAAAATTATGGATCGCTCTAAAGATATTATTATTTCAGGTGGTGAAAATATTTCGTCACTCGAAGTTGAGGAAGTGTTGTACACTCACCCTGCGATTATGACAGCTGCTGTGGTAGCAAAACCTGATACTCGCTGGCAAGAAGTCCCTTGCGCTTTTATTGAGCTTAAACAAGATGCTGAAACCACAGCAGATGAAGTTATTGAATTTTGTAAACAACACTTAGCACGTTTTAAAGTGCCTAAAGATGTGGTGATTTGTGAAATTCCAAAAACTTCGACAGGGAAATTACAAAAATTCATCTTACGTGATTGGGCGAAAGAACGTGCTGAAAGTGAATTAAGTTAAGTCACTCCAAAAATAAAATCCCCTCTCCTTTCTAAGGAGAGGGTCAGGGAGAGGTTTAAAATAAGTAACCTGAGCTCGGAATAAGATATATTCCCAACTATATGATACACGGAAACGTCAGTCGCATTGTTCGAGGCAGGACTACATCTGCAATATACTGTTTTTGCAAAATATTAGATACATGATGGTATCTGTCGAGTTGGCGACTGACAAATGGTTTTGCCTACTTTTCCCGAAAGAAAAGTAGGTCGAACCGAAGGTTAATCCTTATATCTGACTTTAAACGGTAAGACTCTGCTATGCCTGATCTATCTTTTCAATAACGTACATCAGAGTTTATCTCGAACTGACGTTAAATTACATTCCCTCTCCTTTCCAAGGAGAGAGTCAGGAAGAGGTTAAAATAAAAAAACGACCTATTTAGGTCGTTCTTATCATTACAGAATCAATTACTTCGAATTGTCAGAAATCAAAGCCACTTGCTGTGCATAATTCAATAACTTTAATTTAGAAGCAGCCAACTCTTCAGCAGATACCTCTTTGGCAATATCACGATGAATACGCAACACATGCTGACGTAGAGAATGACTTTCTGCTGCATTATAAGACTTACAAAACTCTTTAATCGCAGGGTCACGCTGTTCAATCATACGATCAACCCAACGATCGAGTTGTGCCAACTTCTTAATACCTTGCTTAGGTGTAAGATAAGACAAAATGACAGCCTCATCTTCATTACGCAATAATTTACCAATACGCTGAAACTGACGGCGACGTGCTTCAAAAGACGTAATTAACTGAACATCAAGCAATGCTTCAATCAAACGCTCTTCAACAGGTAAAGCTTCAATTTGTTTCTTTGACAACTCAGCGAGTTGCTCACCTAAAGCAGCCATGCGTTGCACAGCTTTCTTCTGTTCGGTTTTACTTGCACGCCCTTCTAAAGAATCAAAATCATCTTCAGTAAAACGTTGCGGACGACGTGCCACGATTATTCTGCCTCGTAAAATTTATCTGCGAATAGTGCAAGGACTTCAGATGAAGCTTTTTCTTCATCAGGACCATCAACCACTAGACGCAAGGTGGTTCCCTTACCAGCTCCAAGCATAAGTAAAGAAAGGATATTCTTGGCATCGACTAATTTATCGCCCTTACCAATTTGAATAGAACATTTAAATTTAGTCGTGACTTCGATTAGTTTTCCAGATGCACGCGCATGTAATCCTAATTTATTAATTACGTCAACAGTTGTGTCAATCATGACCAGTGCTTCATTTCTCTATGTAATACCTGAATAGGCCATTGAGACTCTAAAGCCTTCTTCAACCTATCCACGATATAAACCGAACGATGTTGACCACCCGTACAGCCGATAGACACCGTAATATAATGACGATGACCTTCTGCAAAAGCAGGCAACCACTTATTTAAAAACTGATAGATGTCTTGATACATCTCATTTGCTTGATCACTGGCTTCTAAAAATTTGCGTACAGGCTCATCCAAACCTGAAAACTTACGCAACTCTAAATCCCAATGTGGATTAGGCAAATGTCTGACATCAAAAACGAAATCTGCGTCTAATGGAATACCATGTTTATAACCAAAAGACTGTAAAATTAAAATGAGTTTATCGGACTGTCCCAATTTGGACAATAAGGTATCCTTTAAATCATGTACACTTTTATCTGTTGTATCAATATGTGCCGTTGCTCTCAGTTGAATAGGAAGCAATAAATTTTTTTCTTCTTGTATGCATTCATTCAAACTTTGAAAACGACTAGATAAAGGATGCGGACGTCTTGAAGCACTAAAACGAGAAATCAGTTCCTGATCTCGCGTCGTCAAATAAATAACGTCTACGCTACCATGTTTTTGCAACTGTTGAAAAACATCATCAAAACCATGTAAATCTTCTTTTGCACTACGAACATCAATCCCCAGTGCAAGTAACTCTAAATTATTTTCTTTATCTAATTTTTCAACGATTTCAGGAAGCAATGCCAAAGGCAGATTATCTATACAGTAATAACCCAGATCTTCAAGCACCTGCAAAGCAGACGATTTACCTGAACCAGATTGTCCTGTCACGATAAGTATGCGCTTCATGGCATGGCGATCCTAAAAAGCAAAGGTTTAAGCAGGAAGTTTAATCTGCAAATTATCAATTAAGCGTGTTTTGCCTAATTTTGCTGCAACAAACAATACAACATCTTGGTCAAACTGATCAACCTTTTGTAACATTGGGCTACGAGCTTCTACATAATCTACAACCAAACCAGCCTCAGTCAAACGTGTCCGAATTTGACTCAGCACATTTGATAAAACCTGACCTGCCAATAAATCATGTTCCGCAGTTTTTAAAGACTGATAAATCACAGGCGCTGTTTGACGCTCTTGCTCTGATAAATAACCATTACGAGAGCTTAAAGCCAAACCATCTTCTGCACGTGCAATTGGGACACCAATCACTTCGATTGGCATATTCAAATCACGAACCAACTGTTTAATCACAGCCAATTGTTGATAATCTTTTTGCCCAAAGAATGCAAAATTTGGTTGAACGATATTAAATAGTTTGGTCACCACAACTGCAACACCATCAAAGTGTCCAGGACGCTGTAAACCGCATAGGTCATTGGTGATATCGCTAACGCTGATATTGGTTAAACGTGTGTGTTTACCATACATTTGCTCAACAGAAGGTGCAAAAACAATATCACAACCGACTTCAGCCAAAAGATGACTATCCTGCTCCAAAGTACGAGGATAATTATCAAAGTCTTCATTCGGTCCAAATTGAATTGGATTCACGAAAATACTGACCACCACAACATCACATAGCTTACGTGCCTCACGAACCAGATTTAAATGTCCTTGATGAAGATTACCCATCGTCGGAATAAATCCAATACTTTTACGTGATGATCGAGCAGGACTAAGCGATGCTGTTAATCCTTGAATGGTAGTTTCTGTTTTCATGTTTACAGCTCGACTTGGAAAGTATGTTCTTGTGCAGGGAATGATTGATCTTGCACAGCAACATGATATGCCTTAAATGCGTCAACAATAGCAGTTTCACCTGCTTGTTCTTTCATAAAATTACGGACAAAACGTGCCACTTTACCGAAGGTCAATCCAAGCATATCTTGTACAACGAGAACTTGACCATCGGTTTCCACACCTGCACCAATACCAATCACAGGTACATGTGGGAACAATTCAGTAATTTCTTTACCTAATTGTGCAGGTACACACTCTAACAGAAGCACTGCTGCACCAGCTTCGACAACGGCTTTACAGTCAGCAATCAGCTGATCTGCTGCTTCACGTGTTTTGGCTTGAAGTTTATAACCACCAAATACATGAACAGATTGTGGCGTTAAGCCCAAGTGTACACACACAGGAATACCATTTCGTGTCAGCACCTGAACAGTTTCAGCCAACCAAGCACCACCCTCAATTTTAATCATTTGAGCGCCAGCTTGCATCACAATTTTAGAATTTGACAACGCATCATTGAGCGTTGCATAACTCATAAAAGGTAAGTCACAAAAGATAAATGAATGCTGATTTGCACGACGCACCGCAGCGGTATGATATGCCATATCAGCTACAGTCACAGGCAAGGTAGAATCATGCCCTTGAATGGTCATCCCCAAAGAATCGCCAATTAAAATAGTATCAATTTCAGCAACTTCCATACCTTTTGCCATACTTGCATCATAGCAAGTTAGACATGAAAATTTACGGTTCTGAGCTTTAAACTGTCTTAAATCACTTAGACTAATCATGACGATATTCCTCTATCGATAAGAGTTCTGGCATATTCAAAAAATCAATCAGCCCAAGTCTGATCTGCAAGAGCGCTGAGTGTTGAATGTTGCACGAGATCTAAACTTTGCAATGACTGCCCTTTCACTTGAAGTGTAGGATCGAGATCTAATAAAGGGATCACCACAAAATCACGCTCTAAAATACCTATATGCGGTACTGTGAGTCGCTCATTTATAATGTTTTTTTCAGCATAAAGCAAAAGATCTAAATCTAAAGTTCTTTCACCCCAACGGCGTAAACGCACACGACCTGCTTCATTTTCAATACGTTGCAACTCATCTAACAATGCTAATGGCTCTAAATGAGTGCTTAGTTCTGCAACAGCATTATAATAATTCGGTTGATCTTGCGGTCCCATTGGTGGACTCCGATACAGTTTTGAAACAGCAACAGCCCCTAAGGTTCGGAGCTTTGCTACAGCTTCACGTAAAATTTGTTCAGAGTCACCTAAATTACTGCCTAAACCAATATAGGCTTTCGTCATCATTGCGTTGGTCCAAAAATCACTTTACTAAGATCACGTTGTACACGTCTACGTTTAGTAATTGGATGGTCCGCATTGATTTCACCCGTATTTGCAGCGGATTTGAAATCATTTCTACTACGAGAATCACTCGATGAATTATGAGAAGTCGGTTTATTACGAGTACGGCGACTACGTGTTTCTTGTTCTTTCACCAATGGTTCAATCTGCGCTGAACTTGCTTTTTCTTCTACAGCAGGCTCTGCAACTTTACGACGACCTTTGGCACGTTGACGATTATAAACACTAATGGCACGTTCTTTTTCATCCGCAGACATGTCTTGATAAGCTTCCCACCAAGCACCCATGCCATTGGTTGACGTATCACCTGACTTTTCTCTCAGCAATAAGAAGTCAAAACCTGCACGGAACCGCGCATGCCCTGAAAGAGCTTCAATTTGTTGTGGTTTTGGATTCAGCAAACGACTTTGCATTTCCCAAACTTCACGAATAAAGGTTTCAGCAAAACGTGGAATAATGGTTCGTGTCGCTTGGCGTTTTAAAACGTCTAAACCTGCTTGAGCACGTGCTTCAGCGGCAACAACACCCTTTGCATGATAAACATCACAACGTGCCAAAAAATTATTCCATAACAACACCGCATAGAAAAATGCAGGGTTAATGGTTTTACCTATTTGGATGCGTTGATCCGTATTTTTCGCAGCTCGTTCAATGAATGGTGTGATTTCAGTGTCAATATCTGCAAATAATTGCTTCCATACACCAAATTCAATCAACATTGGCATAACACGGTGCAAATGTCCCATCGTGAACAGTTTTTGCGATTCATCATAAAGACGATGTGGAGAAACATCTCTTAATAATTGCGTCATATCTTCAGTAAAGATTTCTAAAATTTTAGGATCAATACTGAAATTTAATTTTGCCGCAAAACGTAAAGTACGTAACATCCGTACAGGATCTTCTTCAAAACGTAAGCTTGGATCACCCAGCAAGCGCAATGTTTTATTTTTTATATCATCAATAGCATTGCAAAAATCTAGCACTTCACCTTTACGTGGTTGATAATACATTGCATTAATCGAGAAATCTCGACGAGAAAAATCTTCCTCAATCGTTCCCCAATTATTATCACGTAAAATCATTCCCTGAGCAGAAGTAATCGCTTTTTTGGGTGGCGCTCGGAAAGTTGCAACTTCAATTAACTCTCGGCCTGAATAGACATGAGCCAATTCAAAGCGTCGTCCAATAATCCGACAACGGCGACCAAACACTTCCTTAATTTGAGAAGGTGTTGCATCGGTGACTGCATCGAAGTCTTTAGGGTTGAGACCAAGCATTAAATCACGCACACCACCACCGACTATATATGCCTGATAGCCAGCTTTGGTGAGTGAATCAATAACATCTAAAATGGAAGAAGGTAATTGGGCGGTGGATAATCCACTCTTTGACGCACGCAAAGTTTGCAAAAGACACTGTCTCCTACGTCAGGACGTAAAAATCATAATTGTGCTAATGATATCGCTTACACAGCTAAAGGGCAATTTGATTCTCGTGATCTTATTTTGAAATTTAGCTGCTTATCGCAATTTTCGGCTGAATCAAACCTGATAAAAAAGTTATAGACTCAGCATCGAACGATTTTTTTCAATAAACTTCACACCAATTCCTTTCACCTTTTGTAAATCTTCAATAGTTTTAAATTGTCCATTTTGATTTCTATAATCAATGATTGCTTGGGCTTTCTTTGGCCCTGCACCATTGAGCTGTTGTAACTGTTCAATACTTGCAGCGTTAATACTCACCTTGTTTGTTATAGCAGCACCCGCTAATTTATTGGTTTGGGTTTTATTTGTTTGGGTTTTATTGGGGCTCGTAACTGAAGGACGTGACAAATAATAATTTTCATTCTGTTTGCTCGATTGTTTATTCAGCCGAGCATCTTGCTCTTGTTGATTCGCTTTCCATTTCAAGTAATTTTGATCAAATTGCTGAGCTTGTGCGGTTAACGACAAACTCAACAATGAAAGCAAAAGTATTGTATAAAAAGAAACATTATGTAGTTTTACTAATTTAATTACTGATTGAATAATTTTTAATTCTGCAAAAATCATGAATACCCTAGTGTTTTAATTTTTGCTTTGCTTGATCCCAAAGTTGATCCATTTCTTGCAAACTAACATCTTCTAATCTTTTATTTTTTAAATTAATTTGATCTTCAATATAAGCAAAGCGTGATTTAAATTTATGAACTGTTCCGAGTAGCGCCATTTCACTTGAGATACCTAGTTTACGCCCAACATTGATTAATGAAAATAAACAATCACCAAATTCATCAATTATTTCATCGGATTTTTCCAATTGCATCGCTTCTTCAAATTCAGATAGCTCTTCCTTCACTTTTTCATAAGCTTGCGCAACATCAGGAAAATCAAAACCAACCTTCGCTGCATTTTTTTGAATGTCTTCCGCTTGGTTTAATGCAGGCCCATGTTTTACTTTATCTAAACGAGATCGAGGTTTTCCCTGTTTTTCTTGTTGTTTAATGTCTTTCCATAATAAAGAAACTTGCTCAGGGCTTAAATTTTCAAATTGATCTTTTTGAAAAACGTGAGGATGACGGCGAATTAATTTCTGACAAATCGCATCAACAACATCTGAAAAATCAAAAGCCCCCTGTTCACTGTACATTTGTGATTGAAACACCACCTGTAACAACAAATCGCCCAATTCATTCTTCACTTCATCTAAGTCGCCTGAACGAACTGCTTCTTCTACTTCATACGCTTCTTCAATTGCATATTGCGTTAAACTTTCAGGTGTTTGTTCACGATCCCAAGGACACTCGGTACGGAGTTGCTTCATAATCGCCAATAACTGTTCCATTTTATGTCCTTTAATATCAATAACAAATGACTTATCAGCCCTTGTTCTCACGCACATTTTATGTTCAACTCGCTGCATGTAATAACAAAAACAAGGGAAATTAAATGAGTCAAAGTATCTTCATTAGTGGTGCTGCACAAGGGATAGGTGCCGCAATTGCTCGTCTATTCTACCAACAAGGTTATAAAGTTGGTATTTATGATATCAATGCAGATCAAGCTCAAACCTTAGCTGACCAATTGGGTTCTAATGCTAAAGCTGGACAATTAGATGTCAGTCAATACGATCAATGGCAAACAGCTTTACAAGACTTTGTCACATGGGCTGGTGAACTTAATATTTTGGTTAATAATGCAGGCATTCTCTATTCAGGTGACTTTGAAAAAACAGATATTACTGCTCATCACCGAACCATCAACATTAATGTCAACGGTGTTTTGAATGGTTGCCATGCCGCACTTCCCTACCTGAAAAAAGCAAAATTTGCACGTGTCATTAATTTATCGTCTGCATCAGCGATTTATGGACAAGCAGACTTGGTGTCTTATTCAGCCAGTAAATTTGCTGTCCGAGGTATTACAGAAGGCTTAGATATTGAATGGCAAAAATACGGTATTCGTGTACTCGATGTCATGCCACTATTTGTGCAAACGGCAATGGTTAAAGATATGGATGCAGGAAGTATCAAAAATATTGGAGTACATTTAAGTGCTCAAGATGTTGCGAATCAAATTTTCGCTTTAGCTAAAGCCAAAGGCACGATTCTTACAGCCACACATACCCCTGTAGGGTTAAAAAGCAAAATCATGTTTCAGCTTTCAAATATTAGCCCACAATTTCTCAATCGTTTGGGCAATATAGTACTCACCAAAAGAAAATAAGCTTTTGAGTTAACTTAACGTCAGTTCGGGATAAACTTTGATGTAAGTTATTGAAAAGATAGATCAGGCACAACGGAGTATTACCATTTAAAGTCAGATACAAGAATTAACCTTCGGTTCGACCTACTTTTCTTTCGGGAAAAGTAGGCAAAACCATTTGTCAGTCGCCAACTCGACAGATACTATCAAGTACCAAATGTATTGCAAAAACAGTACATTGCAAATGTAGCCCGGCCTCAAACAATGCGACTGACGTTTCCGCGTATCGTATAGTAGGAAACATACTTATCTCGAGTTCAGGTTACTTAGATTAGCATCTTGAATTTCAACGTTGAATACACATCAAGCCTGCGCATTTCCATGAATTAATTCAAACCAATTAAGACAATAAAAAACCTGCATTTAGCAGGTTTTTTTATTCAACATTTAGTTTCCTTGAACCAAACGTCGTGCACTAATAATACCCGGCTGTTGTTCTAATCTTGCCAAGAGTCGAGAAAGTTGCGCCAAACCTTTCACTTCAATCAACAATTTCATATTGGCAATACCATCTGCTTCAGAAATTGTATTCACTTGGCGAATATTAATTTGATCAGAGAAAATCACTTGAGTTAAATCTTTCAATAAACCACGGCGATCATAAGCTTCAACAACAATCTGTACACTTTGACCACGTGTAGGTTGCATCTCCCAATCCGCTTCTACAGCACGATCAGGCTCCAACTTAATCATCCGAAGATAATCTGGACATGCAACTTTATGAATACTCACACCACGATTTAAAGTGATATAGCCTGCGATGGATTCACCATGAACAGGCTGACAGCATTGAGCAATATGCAATTCAACATTATCTAAACCATCAATCAAAATACCATGAGCAGATAACGTATGACTCGCACGTGGGTTCAGCGTCGGCTTTAACACCAACTCAGGCTCATCTTGATCCAAATGCATATGGCGATTGACTTGATTGATCAAGGCATGAAGACTAATGTCACCACTCACCAATGAAACTAGAATGTCATCACCCGTTTTAACATTGAAATGATTGCAATAATCACTTAAATCAATACTTTTTGGATGAATCGCTAAACGTGAAAGTTCTTTATTGAGAATTTCACGCCCAACTTCTAAGTTCTTACTCCGATCTTGTTGTCTAAACCAATGACGTAACTTATCGCGAGCACGAGCAGTTTTGATATAACCTAAAGAATTCACCAACCAATCACGGTTCGGTTCACGATCTTTTTTGGTTAAAATCTCAACCTGCTCACCTGTTTTCAAGGTATAGGTTAATGGCACATAACGTTGATTCACACGTGCCGCATAGCACTTGTTTCCAACTTCGGTATGTACATGATAAGCAAAATCAAGCACTGTCGAGCCACGTGGTAATTCTTTAATATCACCATCACGACTGAACACATAAATTTTCTCAAAGCCTTCAAAATCTTGAATCTGTTCAAAATTCTCAGGCTCATCATCATTGGCATGCGCACTGGTTTCAGTACGTTCTTGATAATGTTCAAGTACAGCACGTAATGAATGCAAACGATGGTTAAATGAGTAATCTGTGGTCTTAGACCCTTCTTTGTAATTGAAGTGTGAACACACACCCAACTCAGCCTCATTGTGCATCTCTTTGGTACGGATTTGAATTTCCAAAGATTTGTTTTCTGCAATCACAGCCGTATGTAAAGAACGATAACCATTGGCTTTTGGATTGGTAATATAATCATCAAACTGATGCGGAATGTGTCGCCAAATCTGATGTACGATACCCAAAGCGTGATAACACTCGGATACAGATTTCACCAATACTCGTAATGCACGAATATCATAAAGCTGATCAAAACTCAGACTCTTACTCTTCATTTTGCGATAAATCGAATAAATATGTTTTACCCGACCTGAAATTTCAGCGTCAATATCATGCTCAGCCAGTTCATGTTTTAAACGATCAACAACAAACTGAATATACTGTTCACGCTCTAAACGCTTTTCATTGAGTAGAGAAGCAATTTCTTTATAGCGCTCAGGTGCTAAATAACGGAAAGCAAGATCTTCTAGCTCCCATTTTAATTGAGCAATCCCTAGACGATGCGCCAACGGAGAATAGATGGTCAAAATTTCTCGTGCAACACGTTCCTGACGCTCTTTTGGAGAATGCGCCAATTCACGTAGTGCAAAAGTACGTTCAGCCAGTTTAATCAATACAACACGAACATCTTCTGTGACCGAAATCAGCATCTTATAGATCCCGGTCAAATGTTCCCGTTGATTATTATTAAAATGATCCTCTAAGCGCTTATTTTTTTCAATCAATTCAGAAAGTTTACCCATCGCCAAAGTACCTTTGACGAGGTTGTAGACTTGCTCACCGAACTGTTTTTGAATTTCATCTAAAGTGGTTAAGCCTTCACGTACACTACGGTAAAGCACCGCTGCTGCCAGCGTGTCTTCATCGACATGTAAATGTGCCAAAATATCCGCCATCCCAATCCCTGTTGCAAAGGTATTGGTTCGATGATTGACTGTTGTCGCTAATTCTTTTTGTAATACTAATTGCGCGACTTCTTCTAACTGTATTAATTCAGCACCGTCTAAAATTCCACGCACGCGGTCTAGCCATGTCGCTAGAGCCTGTTGCGCTTCATCGGCATGCTCTACAGTCGCTTCGTCTGATAACTCACTGAGTTGATCTGGAAGCTGTTCACGAACTGTGACCATACCCTTCTCCTCTAACTCTATACTTCATTATAAATCGTTTATCTCTAATTTCTTTTCAAACAATGCAATGGATTCAACATGACCCGTATGGGTAAACATATCCATCACACCTGCTTTTATTAACTGATACCCATGTTGTACCAAAATTCCAGCATCTCTAGCTAGGGTCGCAGGATTACACGACACATAAACGATTCTTTTTGCACCAAATTTTGGCACATAATGCATAACTTGTTCAGCACCTGCTCTTGGAGGATCAATCAATAATGCATCAAATCCTTGATTTGCCCAAGAATAATGTGAAAAGTCTTTTGTTAAATCTTGTGAATAAAATTTAACATTGGTTAAACGATTGTTCAGTGCATTTTGTGTACCGCGCTTAGCCATTTCCTCACTCCCTTCCACTGCAACCACTTTACCTGTTGCACCCACTCGTTTGGCGAGCGGAAGTGAAAAATTACCCAGTCCACAAAACAGATCCAGAACACGTTCACCTTGTTGTAAATCTAGCAAATCACATGCCAGTTTAACCATTTGCTGATTTACTGTTGGATTCACTTGAGTAAAATCTGTGGGATTAAACGCAAACTCAACATCAAAATCATTTAAACGGTAATGTAAATGCATCGGTGCTTCAGCATCGTCCACACGATGTAAACTTTCCACACCAAATGGTTGCAAATATAACTGCCACTGCTTCTGTAACGCATATTGTTGCAATAGGTTGACATCATGCGCTTTTAATTTTTCAGTATGACGAATTAAAAGCGAAATTTCTTGATCACCTTTGGCTAATTCTATATGACCAATGGCATGTTTGCCTTTTAGACTTTCGAGTAATACTTTTAACTCAGGTAAGGCTTGATTCAACGCCTCAGCCAAAATATCGCAACTTTGGATTTCAGTTAAATGATTGCTCTGCGCTTCACGAAAACCCATCAACAACTTATTTTGCTTCGGTAAATAGCGCACACCGATTCGAGCTTTATGACGGTAATCCGTTTGCTGCGAACGAATCGGTTCAAGCCATTGCACAGGTTCTAAACCCGCAAAATGACTCAAATGTGATTTTAAAACCTCTTGTTTTAAACGGATTTGCTCATCTGGGTGAATATGCTGCATATTGCAACCACCACATATTCCAAAATGAGGGCAAAAAGGTTCTACACGATTTGGATTTGGCTCACTAATTAACGCAATACTATCCGCCTCTTCAAGCTTAGAAACTTGACGGGTAATCTGTGCTTTAACCGTTTCACCCGGCAATGCATAACGAATAAAAACTTTCTTACCGTCTTTATCACTTGGATGATCAGTATCCGTACCATAGTGTGCAATCCCTCGCCCTTCGTGTGACAATCGCTCAACTTTAAAAATATACTGAGCAAGCTGAGATGGACGAGGTTTAGCTCTATGTTTCAAAGGAATACCTAATTGGGAAGAGAAGAAAAATCTGAAGCAGTAAAATCTGTCCGTTGTGAAGTTTCACGCCAAACATCCAAAAACTCTTGCTGTTGCGGCTGCCCCTGCAAATAGTGAATGGTCGCTTGAATCCAAAGTTGATGATCATTCAATGAAATTTGCCCTTTGAGCAAAGACCATCTTAAATAAATCAACCAAGTATTTAGCACATCACCTTCGCAATAACTGGTGAGTGCCAACCATTGCTGAGTTTTCACATATTCAGGAACAAAATAACCTGAAATACCACGCTTACCGGGATAACCCAGTAAATGAGCAGCATCATCCAACTTCTGAAAATGTCTTCCGTTGAACATTGCCATCACATCCATCAAATCAACATGACGAGTGTGGTAACGGTTCTGATAGTTATTATACCTTTTTTGCGTATCAATCTCACCCTGATCGAACAAACTTGGTGCAGAAAGTCCATGATACATGGCACGGAATAAGATCACAGGAATATCAAATTGTGAACCATTCCAACTCACTAAGGTTGGATGACGTTTATCAAAAATAGATAAAAACTTTTGTAAAATTTCAGCTTCTGAATAATGCTCACGACTGAATGAAAACAGTTTCATTGAACCATTTTCATCGAGCCATAAGCCTGAGATACATACAATTTCATGCAAAGCGAGGCGTTGAAAATCCATGCCCGATTCTTGGCGGCGCAATTTTGCCAAAGCTTGCTCCAAATCAGCTTCAGGCAAATCTAAACCATATAAATGCGCCCCTGATTTAAGATCAGTCAGGGTTTCAATATCGAACACTAAAACAGGAAGGCGCATAAAATTGTTTTACTCAATAATCAGTTTGCCATCATGAAGCAATTCATTACTTGGAAGCAATATTCTATTTGAATTACGGATGTTACGCAGTAGTTTTTCTCAGAGATTTGAGCATTTTGCTTCATATTAAAAGTTGATACGCGTAACCGTCATCCGCAACATGTTTGAGACAGGACTAATTTTAAAAAATAATGTTTTTGCGATAAATTAATCAAAAGATGGTCGTGAACGAGTTTTGCGGTGAGGAGCAATGCTCCGCAAGGTGGTTTTCTTACGAAGCTCCGCTTCTCATTTTGCCGAAACAAAAGTAGGTCGAGCCGAAGGCTTATACTGAAATATAAACTTTAGATATAAGACTCAGCCACTGCTCAAATCATTTTAATTTTTAAATACCCTAAACATATCATACTAAGGACAAATCACTCATCATCATCCACAGAGAACAATCCAGTCGATAAATAACGATCACCACGATCGCAAACGATACAAACGATCACAGCATCTGGATTTTCCTCAGCCAGTTTAATCGATGCCCAAACCGCACCACCTGAGGATGTTCCTGCACTAATTCCCTCTTGACGTGCTAAACGACGTGCCGTTTTTTCAGCTTCAATTTGAGGAATATCCATAATACGATCCACACGTTTAGGATCAAAAATCGTCGGTAAATATTCTTGTGGCCAACGGCGGATTCCTGCAATATTCGAACCCTCAGAAGGTTGTAAACCTACGATTTGAATCTCAGGATTTTGTTCTTTTAAATATTTAGAAATCCCCATAATCGTACCAGTTGTACCCATAGCACTGACGAAATGAGTGATTTTACCGCCTGTTTGCTGCCAAATTTCAGGGCCAGTGGTTAAATAATGTGCTTCAACATTATCAGGATTACCAAACTGATTTAATACCAAACCTTGACCTTCAGCCTGCATTTGCAAAGCCATATCACGAGCGGATTCCATATTGGGAGCTTCAATCAATTCAGCACCATAAGCACGCATCGCATCTTTACGTTCTTGGCTTGAATTTCCCGGCATGATGAGCTTCATTTTATAGCCACGCATGGCTGCAACCATTGCCAATGCAATTCCTGTATTTCCACTTGTCGCTTCAATCAAAGTATCGCCTGGTTTAATCTGACCACGTTGTTCAGCTTTCATGATCATATTATATGCAGGACGGTCTTTTACAGAACCAGCAGGATTATTACCTTCTAGTTTTGCCAATACTGTTGCTTGAGTATGACTTGCCAAACGCTGTAAACGCACTAAAGGCGTTTTTCCTACATAATGGTCTAATAAAAAATCATCGGCTAAGAAATCAGGTTGTGTATTACTCATGAATTGCACCTATATTGAGGTGGACGTATTGTATGAAAAAAAGTGGCTGACTGCACATCTTTCAAGTTCATTTAGCGAACAATGCTCAAACCCGTCGATTTTGGAAATTTCTCAACAAAGAAACAGAAAAAGTTTAATTCAGTAAAATGAATTAGATAGCATCATAGTTGAATAACTTAGCATTAGAAATGATAACCTTATCTTTAAATAAGCATAACTATTCCCCCTACAAAGTTTTTTAATCATATTGTCATACGGGATGAATAAAGCATGTTAATATCCTTCGCATGGGGAATGAGTTGCTGGAACCATGTCGAATTTCAATAAAAAACTCTTTAAACGTTTAAAGCTCAATCACGCGTATGGCCAGCTCATTGCGATGATTTTTGTACCGATCATGATTATGGCATGCGTAGGTACTGCCTTGGTTCTGTCAGAAACATCAGCCGCAGCAAAATCCAAACAACGCTTTGCAGCAATTGCGATTTTAAGTCGCTTTCAATACACCACTGAACAACTCACCAGTATCATTGATCAAAGTCCGACTCAAAAAGCAAAAGCTGAAAACATTTTGCAAAAAATGTTTAATGAAAAATATTTACTCAGTGCTGCCGTTTTAGATGAAAATAATGTTAATCACCTGAGTATTGGCTATCAAAATAAACGTGACTGGCCCAACATTCCTAAAACAGATACTTTCTTCGGGCCAATTTCGAGTAAACATAACAATATCTATGGGCTAAAACTCAATCCTCTCCACTCAACTCAAAATAAAAATATGTGGTTGGTGATTGAACTGGATAATCAACCTTTAGAAATTGCACACTATCGTGTCATGATCGTTTTGATCACGACTGCATTATTCACCTTACTGTTACTATTATTGTGTTTGAATTTTTATTCTCGACGCTGGATTGCACCGATGTATGAAATTCGTATGCAATTACAACGTTTAAATGCAGATACTTTAGATCAACACATGATCATTAACAGTACAGGCGAATTGCGTTTACTACAGCGTGATATCGCCAATGTGGTCAAGCGTTTACATTTCAGCTTTTTAGAACTTAAAGAACATACAGAACAAACTGAAGATGATTTACGTCGTACTTTAGACACGCTAGAAGTCCAAAACATTACCTATAAACAAGCGCGTGACCAAGCGATTTCATCCAATCAGGCTAAATCTGTATTTCTTGCCAATATCAGTCATGAATTACGTACACCATTAAATAGTATTGATGGCTTTATTCATTTGATGTTGCGTCAGGACAATCTAAGCAATGATCAAAGCTTATATTTACAAACCATTCGTAAATCATCAGCTCACTTATTGGCACTGATCAATGATGTACTGGATTTCTCAAAAATTGATGCAGGTAAATTAGAACTCGAAACAGCGCCTTTTGACTTAGAAGAAGCTATTTTTGATGTCATGGACATGCTGTCACCACTGGCGGCACAAAAACATATTGAGATGGCGTTCTATTTTGCCGACAACGTCCATAAATATGTAATTGGTGATGCTTTACGCTTTAAGCAGATTTTGACCAATTTAATTTCCAATGCCATCAAATTCACCCCTGATGGTGAAATTATTGTTCGTGTTCGTATGGAACATGATGATATTGGACAATGCTTACTGCATTTTAGCGTCCAAGACAGTGGTATCGGTTTAAGCGGTACAGATCGTAAAAAACTATTTGAATCATTCTCGCAAGGCGATGCATCTGTCACCCGCCAATTTGGTGGTACAGGTTTAGGTTTGGCTATTTCCAAACAACTTGTACATTTAATGCAAGGTCAAATTGGCTTTGAAGACAACCAAGAACGTGCACCAACGGAAAAAGGCTCAACATTCTGGTTTACTGCCATGTTTGTGGTTAATGAAGATGAAGAAATTGTTCATCCTTCATTTAAAGAGATGAAAGTCGTATCGTTCTTGGCACACCCTGCAACTGCCAATGTATTACGTCATTATTTAGAAGATTACCAAGTCCAACATACAGAAGCTCAATCAATTTTAGATCTGTTTAGTCGACTGAATAGTCTGGATCAGCAGACTGAAAACACATGGCTCATTGTAGATCATAGTGGTGATACCGAAGCTTTATTAAAAGAAATTCGAAACCGTTATCAAGGTCATTTAGCCGTATATGGCTATCAAATGGCACTTGATCCAAATATGCTGAATGAATATAAAGCACGTCCATTATATCAACCACTGAGTCGTAGTTCGGTGATTCAACTGTTAAGTAATCAGCCTGTATTTGACCAAGAACATCATCAAGATTTCAAAGGGCGTGATTTACATATCTTGGCTGTGGATGATCACTTACCGAATCTTATTGTTTTAGAAGCGCTTCTCGGTGAACTCAATGTCAAAACCACCAAAGCACAAAGTGGACAAGAAGCATTAAACTTAATTCAACATCGCATTGATCATGATGAAAAAGCATTTGACTTAATCTTTATGGATATTCAAATGCCTGTCATGTCTGGTATTGATACCACTCGTGCAATCCGCTCTCTTGAGTCAACATTAGACGACTTACGCATGCCAATTATTGCTTTAACAGCACATGCTTTGGCAGATGAAAAGCAAAAACTACTCAAAGTCGGTATGGATGACTATGTCACCAAGCCTATTCAGATTGAGCAAATTATTCAGATTCTGACCAATTGGACTTCAGACACATTCATTCAAACGCATCAACAAGTTGAAAATTCTGTCTATATTGAAGCCTTTGATTCCGATATTTTAGATTGGAAACAAAGTTTAGCACTTGCTGCTAATAAAGAAGACCTTGCCCAAGATTTATTGAAAATGTTGGTCGATAGCTTCCCGACCGAATTGGATGAAATTCAACAATTGGTTGAGCTTGAAGATTTCCCACAGCTTGAACATGTATTACATCGTTTATATGGTGCAACGCGTTATGTCGGCACACCTAAATTGCAACGTGCTACAGGCGAGTTTGAACAATTCGTATCAACACTCAGAAAAGAACGTCGTAAAGCTGATGAAGCTTTTATTCAAGAAGTCATACAACGCCTAGATCACTTACAACTGGTCATCCATGAGGTTGAAACAGCCGCACAACAAATTTTCCCTGCGACCTAAATTGCACGAAAAACTTGAATTTGTGATTTTTGCTAATGACTTTTAACTGCTTTAAATGGCTTTGAAAAAACTTTCCGTGACTCTCGTGTCATGCAACTTTTTTAAAGTCCATGCTATGCTGATGATTAAGGAAAATAAGAGTCTAACTCATGGCACTATTACGTATTGAAAAAAATAATGGCATCGCAACGGTTTATCTAAATCGCCCTGATAAGCGCAATGCAATGAGTTTTGCACTGTTGCGTGAATTGGTCAGCACAGCAAAAAAAATCAAACAAGATCGTTCGATTCGTTGTGTCATTCTGACTGGTGAAGCCAATGTTTTTAGTGCTGGTATTGATTTAGCGGATTTAAATAACCCTAAAAATAAAGCATATGCGGCTTGGGAATTGATTAAACCAGGTCAAAGTATTTTTCAAAAAGCATTTTTAATTTGGCAAGAATTGCCTGTGCCTGTTATTGCCGCACTTGAAGGTTTTTGTTTTGGTGCAGGCATGCAATTGGCACTTGCGGCAGATATTCGTATTGCTCACCCAGACACAAAAATGTCGATTATGGAAAGTCGTTGGGGACTGGTTCCTGACATGGGTTTAACCCGTTCAATCAAGGGTGTTATCGGTATCGATTTAGCCAAAGAACTCACACTAACGGCACGAATTTTTGATGGTCATTATGCAAAAGAAATTGGCTTAATTACTCATATCGATAATTCACCTTTAGCAAAAGCACAAAGTATTGCCGAAGAAATGTTACAGCGTTCACCTGATGCACTGATGGCAGCAAAACGTGTCTTAGATGCAATGGAACATGAACCTAAAAAATCACTTCGTTTAGAAAAAATTTGGCAATTAAAATTACTTATGGGTAAAAATAGTCAAATTGCACGTAAAAAGGATAAACATCCAGAAGTGCAGTTCCTACCTCGCCAATATAAATAGTCTTTTGATCGTCTTTTTAAAATGATTCAAAATCGTTGAGTTGCAAAATGAATTTTGACCGTAACAGTAAAATTGCATTTTTAGGTATGGGACTAATGGGGAGCCGTATGGTCACCCGTTTAGTTCAAGCAGGATTGAATGTTGCTGTTTGGAATAGAACAGCAAGTGCATGTGAGCCATTGATTGATATGGGCGCTCATGCGTTGGATTTGGATCATATTGCAGAATACCCGATTATCCTCACCTGTCTTGCAGACGATCAGGCGGTACAAGCCGTTTTTGACCGTATTCACGACCAATTAAAACCCTCACAAATCATTGTCGATTTTTCCAGTTTATCTGTAGATAAAACCAAGCAACTTGCAGCGCTTGCAGCACAAAAACAAGTAACTTGGATTGACTCTCCTGTTTCAGGTGGAACTGCAGGTGCTGAAAATGGAACTTTGGTTATTTTTGCAGGTGGCGATATTGAAACCATTCAAGATTTAAACCTGATTTATAATGTTCTTTCACAGCGTGTAACCCGCATGGGGGAAACAGGAACGGGGCAAGCAACGAAGATTTGCAATCAATTGATTGTTGCAGCCAACAGCACATTGATCGCTGAAGCGGTTGCACTCGCCAGACAAGCAGGTGTAGACACCACCCTACTTGCTCCCGCACTTGCAGGTGGTTTTGCCGACTCTAAACCGTTTCAAATATTAACACCACGTATGGCAACGCATAACTTTGAGCCAGTTCAGTGGAAAGTACAAACCTTATCAAAAGATTTAAACAATGCCGTTCAACTGGCAGAACAATTTAATCTAGACATTCCCGTTGCAAAAAAAGCCTTAACACAACTACAAGATCATCAACAGCATGGTTTTGCGGAATCAGACTTAGCAACAGTTATTCAGCAGGTTGAACATAAAACAGTTGAAAAATAGTGGATTGCCATCTACATTGAGAATAGAGTCAATCTTAAGCAAGGAGCACTACGATGACTAAACTCGCAGTAAACCTATCGATGATATTTACTGAAGTGCCACTCATTGAACGATTTGCATTGGCTCATTCACATGGTTTTCACAATATTGAAATTCAATTCCCATATGAATTGAGTATTGCGGATATTCAGGCTCAACTGGAACTATATGACTTACATCTTTGCCTGATTAATGTCCCTGCGGGAGACTTAATGCAAGGTGGCTATGGCTTAGCAGGCATTCCAGGACGAGAAATCGCATTTCACCAAGCACTTGAGCTTGCAATTGAATATGCCAATGCGCTAAATATCCCAAGTGTTAATATTTTGGCAGGTAAACAGCCTGAAGATGCAGACTTATTACCGTGTTTAAACACACTCTCTAATAACCTAAAATTAGCATGTCATATGCTGACTGATCATGGGATTCAACCTCTTTTTGAAATGATCAATGGTACGGATATGCCACGCTTTTTGATTCAAAATATTGCCCAAGCCCAAGAGATGTTAGAAGCTGTTCACCACTCTGCGCTAAAAATGCAATTTGATTGTTACCACATGGCAATGATGGATGAAGATGTACTTTCTGCCTTAAAAGAAAATATAGATTGGATTGGACATATTCAATTTGCCGACTGTCCAGGGCGCCATGAACCTGATACTGCACAAATTGACTACTCATCAATTTTTACATGGTTAAAACAAAGCAGCTACACAGGTTACATCGCTGCTGAATACAGACCACAAACCAATTCAAATCAATCATTTGCTTGGAAGGATAAATATTTTTCTAACAACCATACTTACTGAGTCAATCTACTTTAAATAGAATTGGGCGTTCTATAATTTGAATTTTTAGAACAAAAGCGCTATATTAGAGGGTGAGATATTGTTTGGAAAATATACACCCTATGAATTTAGAACCATCGCCCAGCGCTTCTAATTCTCACGAACTTGCAATGAACACCCAAAATCAAGATGTACGCACTTGCTTAAAAGTCGTACAAGAAGCCCTACTTGATGTAAAAGCCAAAGATATAATCGAGCTAAATGTAAGCGCGATCAGCAACGTTGCAGACGCAATTGTTATTGCTAGCGGAACATCTACTCGTCATGTTAAAGCACTTGCTGACAATGTTGCTGAAGAAGCACGTAAAGCAGGTTTCCGCCCAATTGGTGTCGAGGGTGAGAGAGATGCTGAATGGATTCTAATCGATTTAGGATTAGTTGTAGTACATGTGATGCTACCTACCGCTCGTAAATTTTATGACTTAGAAAGTTTATGGCGTACAACACCTGAAAGTGTTGCCTAATTTAAGAAAAGCGACTTTAAAGTCGCTTTTTTATTGCCACGTTATTACCTGTCCTTCCTTAACAATCCACTAAGAAATAAGAGCAATTGCATCGTATGACCATGAGCGATATGAATTATATCTTTAGCAATATTGAATCATTTGATTAAACTGACATTTAAATTTGCCATTTGCTTTCTGGTCGTTATCCAACAAATACTTTTAAAAACGACATAAGCAATCCCAAAGCTCCAAATGAAGTTCACAATAATACCGATACTCTGATCCATTAAACTTGCTTTACCGATCAACTCAAGCGCCGAATTGTGGTTAAAAGCAACTGCCAAAGTTCCCCATATCCCACAAACACCGTGTACAACCAAAACATCTCGAACATATCGAGAATCAATCCATCGCACTAAAATTCGAGGTGTATATAAAGTTAATAAACCTGAGACTAAACCAATAATAAAGGCTGAGGATGGGCTGACAAATGCACAGCTTGCTGTTATTGCAACCAAACCACCTAGAGTCGCTTTGATCAATTCAGACCATGACATTATTTTTTGATTTAGAAATAAAGGAAATAGCAACGGAGAAACGATTGAACCCAATAAGGCTAACACGGCATTCATCACAACCTGACTAATATCAACATGAATTGCAGAAATATAGATTACATTCAAACCTGACCATGCTAACCAAAGTACAAAACCAGCCAAAGCCAAAGATAAAATTTTATAATCTTCGAATATCAGATCTTTTTTAATAATCTCTTGTTTATATTTCGCTTTTAAAGACAGATAAGCTGCCAAAACAATCCACGCTGCGGTTGAATGCACAACCGTTGAACCTGCAAAATCAATAAATCCTAAAACTTTAAGCCAGCCGTCACCAAAAAACAAACTCCCCCAAACCCAAGCACTGAAGAACGGAAAAATCACCATAGCAATCATTAACCCTGTAATCCAATTGACTAGGATGGATGATGTACTTGGAATAATTCTCCCAACAACGGTGGTAATTGTGGTTGCCATCAGCATATAAAAAAATAATAAATTCCAATGCCATCCTTGAATATCATTTAGAACTCTCGGACTATCTCTTATTTCCCAAACCGCAAGTTTTGAAAAAATAATTTCAAATAGAATGGTTCCCAAAATGGCGGAAATATAATTGATCATAAGACGGTAAATAGATCTTAAATTATGCTCATAACCACCTTCAGCAACAGCAAAACCTGCCTGCATGAGAATGACAAAAGCACTACCGTAAAATAAGATTTTAAAGTCTGGAATTAAATTAAATGCGGCAAGATCATTTTCTAACGATGAGGAAAATGCATAACTCGGAAAGGCCAATATGATTAAAATTAAACCCATCAAACACTTTAATTTCAGCATATTTAGACCCAAAGTTACTGTGACCTCCTCATTTAGAAAAATTCACAATAATTATTAATTTCGATAACTATGTATCACTTATGTTAACAAGTATAAAGCGTCTCCAAAAATAAAAAACCTTTTTACATCGGATAGCATATTAGCTATTGTTTTTAAACAATTTATTTCTAATTATTTTACTAACATGCACTTAAATCGTATGAAATATAACTTAATAAATATCACTATATCGCTTGTTTAGTCTTTATCGCGCTTAATCTTTATAGTATTGCTTTACTGGATAATACTTTGTGCTTTCCACCCAATGACCGTTGCTGAGTGTCCGTTCCGTAACTTTTACTTTATCTCCTGCCTCAGCCGTTGCATCCTCTATAAACTCTTTGACTAAACGCAAACCTTTTTTCGGAACAACAACATACTCAGAACGTATGTGATAACAACAACCACTTTTGTTAAACGTTAGAATTCTTTTCTGGTCTGCATCTACCTTAAACATACCCAAACTTTCATGGGTCAATTTCGTCAATTCATCACTCAAAACAAATTTATTTCGAGTTCGATTAAAGACATAAATATCATAGCTTGGGCCACCATAAGCACCAGCATTTCCATTGCGGATTGCGATATCTTCTTGCCCATCGAAATTAAAATCATTAAAAATTAAGGGGCTTTGCTCACCATAGAGTTGCACTACATTTACAGAGGGTTTGAAGTCTTTATCCAAATAAGTCGTCAAATCTGCCGATGAAAAGCTTTGGAATTTCTTTGTTTTACCTTTTTGAAAAAGATCTATTTTCGCTTTACCGCCACATTTATTTTGATCGCATGGTACGTCGATGGCAACATCATAAAGTTTTGATGCTTTTTTAATTTCAAAAATTTGAGCAATC
Organism: Acinetobacter sp. P8-3-8; assembly: GCF_000214135.1. GTDB lineage: Bacteria > Pseudomonadota > Gammaproteobacteria > Pseudomonadales > Moraxellaceae > Acinetobacter. The sequence goes on along the minus strand of NZ_AFIE01000014.1, from coordinate 25,891 downwards.
GTATTCTGACTCAACACGAATACACCACAAGTCAAAAAAAGGCTGAACGGCTGCATATTTATTTTCATTGGATAAGTGCTCTTATTTAAGATCAGTTCAATTATCCTAACAAAAGTTCCAAATATAAAAAACCACCCGAAGGTGGTTAGGCACCCTCCTTTATCAAAGGAGGGTTGGGGTGGATTTAATCCGATAGCGGCTTAGTGTCCGCCACCGTTAATTGCTTTTGTCATTTCTTCAACGACTTTCTTCGCATCACCGAAGATCATCATGGTTTTGTCATTATAGAACAAGTCATTATCCAAGCCTGCATAACCCGTCGCCATTGAACGTTTGATGACCATAATCGTGCGTGCTTTATGTGCTTCAAGAATTGGCATACCGTAAATTGGTGAACTTGGATCGTCTTTTGCAGCAGGGTTCACAACATCGTTCGCACCGATGACAAGGACGACATCAGTTGCTGGGAAGTCTGAGTTGATCTCATCCATTTCCAAGATGTCTTCATAAGCAACATCTGCTTCAGCAAGAAGTACGTTCATGTGACCAGGCATACGACCTGCAACTGGGTGAATCGCAAAACGAACTTTTACACCTTGTTCTTTTAAGATTTCACACAATTCTTTTACTGCGTTTTGCGCACGACCTTGCGCCATACCATAACCCGGTACGATCACAACGCTGTCTGCATTCGACATCAAGAAACCAGCATCATCAGCAGAACCTGAACGGTAGTTACGTTGAACTTGCTCGCCTTTATCTGCCGATGCAACTGCCGCACCGCCCATCGCACCACCAAACAATACGTTGATGATTGAACGGTTCATCGCTTTACACATGATGTAAGACAGAATCGCACCCGAAGAACCTACAAGCGAACCAGCAACGATCAACATGTTGTTTTCAAGTGTAAAACCAATCCCCGCAGCAGCCCATCCAGAGAATGAGTTGAGTAGAGATACTACAACAGGCATATCACCACCACCGACTGGTGCAATCCACACCCAACCGAATGCAAGTGCAAGTGCAGTCATCGCCCAGAATGCTGTCATATTACCTGTGGTGAAGAAGTAAACACCACACGCCAGCATTGCTAGGAAAATGATTGCTTGAACAGGTTTAACCCATGCACCAGAAATCGTTTTTGCCCATTTTTTCGCAGCTAACTTACCATAAGCGAATACCGACGCTGTAAAGGTAATTGCACCAACAAAACAGCCGACAAACAATTCAAATAAATGAACTTTACTCATATGCGCATGTTGTACACCCGCAGCAGTTAATGCCGCTTCATTTTCTGCGAATAAAGCAGTCAATTGGTTATTATGTAAAATAGCAGCAATTGCAATTAAAACAGCAGCCAAACCAACTAACGAGTGCATTAAAGCAACAGTTTCTGGCATTTGCGTCATTGGAACAGTACGTGCACGAGCGATACCTACAATCGCACCCAGTACCATTGCTCCACCGATCATCCAAACAACAGGATGATCTGCAACAAAGAAGGTGGTGATTACAGCAATCGCCATTGCGATCATACCGTAACGGTTACCTTGAATTGCCGTTTTAGGACCTGATAAGCCACGTAAAGTTAAAATAAAAAGGACAGCACCTACTAGGTAGAACCAATCCGCATAGTCTCGAATAAATTCCATGTATTAGCCCTCTTTTTTCTTTTGTTTTGGCTTAAACATTTCAAGCATACGCGCAGTTACTGCGAAGCCACCAAAAATGTTAATGCTTGCCAAGAACACTGCTACTGCACCAAGTACACTCACAACATTCACTGATTGGAATTGCACACTTGCATCGACAATACCCGGGATACCGACAGTCTGAATCATTGCACCAACCACAATAATTGATGACAAAGCATTGGTTACCGCCATTAATGGCGTATGCAATGCAGGTGTAACACCCCAAACCACGTAGTAACCAACAAAGATGGCTAAGACGAAAATTGTAATAGTTTCAACCATGATAACTCTCCTTAACCACGCTTGAGCAGTACTTGACCGCCATGAGTTACTAGAAGTGCTTTTTGAATTTCGTCTTCTTGATTGATCGCGAAGTTTTTCTCTTTATCAAATAAAGTTTCAACGAAATTAAAGACATTACGTGCGTACAGTGACGATGCTTCAGTCGAAACTGTAGAAGGAATATTTGGGATACCTAAAATAGTGACACCATTGTCAGTGACAACATTTTCACCGTTTTTAGAGCCTTCAACATTACCGCCCGTTTCAACCGCCATATCTAGGATGATTGAACCCGGTTTCATTTTGGCAACAGTTTCAGCTTTAATTAAACGAGGTGCATCACGACCAGGTAAAAGTGCCGTTGTAATCACGATGTCTGCATTTGAAACCGCTTTATCTACAATGATGGCTTGGTCTTTGATGTATTGCTCACCTGGCATCCATCCATAACCGTTTTTAGCAGCATCAGCAGCTTTTTGCTTTTCTTCATCAGACATTGGAACGTCTAACCATTTACCACCAAGTGATTCAACTTGATCACGTGCAGTTGGACGTAAATCTGTTGCTTCTACTACCGCACCTAAACGTTTAGCTGTTGCAATCGCTTGCAAACCAGCAACACCAACACCCATGATCACAATACGAGCTGGCTTAACCGTACCCGCTGCAGTCATCAGCATTGGGAACATACGTTGATATTCCGCAGCAGCCAAAAGCACTGACTTATAACCAGCAAGGTTGGCTTGAGAAGACAATACGTCCATGTTTTGCGCACGAGACAATGTACGTGGCAAAAGTTCTAACGCAAATGCAGACACTTGTTGTGACGCAAATTGATCAAGTTCAGTATTGCGGTAAGGGTCAAACATTGCAACGATGGTTGTACCAGCTACAAGCTTTTGAATTTCGTCACCATACGGCGCACGAACTTTCAAAATCATCTGACTGCCTGTATAAGCATCGTCTGTAATTTTTGCACCAACCTGTTCATAAGCACTATCAATAAACGCAGCTTTTTTACCAGCTCCACGTTCAATGACTACACTATGACCAGCGCTGATCAACTTTTTTACTGTTTCTGGTGTAGCAGCAACACGGTTTTCACCAGTAACAGTTTCTGTTGGGATACCAATCTGCATGAGCGTTCCTCAAGCTAATTTTTCTTCAAGTAAACATCGTGAAACACGATGTTTTCCTCAGGACGTGTTCTTATGTATTTTTGGATTCTAATTGAACTTAAATAAAATACTACCCAATATTTATTTAATAAATACCCATATTTTGAACTGTGTGGTTCATAAATATAAATCTACGACATACTAGGTATTCATTTTACTTTGCTAAATATTTGAACATTTTTCAACTTTTCTAGCTTATTTATACTTTTAATTGTTAATTTGCTGTTTTTTTATACTCAGCTTTAATCAATTCTTCTTCGACGATGGGTGATTGATTGGCATTTTAGGCATGGCGCGTATTTTCTGATTTAAATTTTTAATCTTTAAATAGCCAAGAAAACAAGCGTCTTGACCATCATCAAATAACATATTCGCCTTTTTGACAAGATATAGCATGATTTTGCAGATCTGAATTGGCTATTTATTCCATAACTCTCGTCAAAAGTGCGATCTTTATTTATTCCTTTTTTTAATTCAGTCCATAAAAAAAAGTATTTGGAACATATGCTTAAATATTTCATCCAAAACGCTAGATTTAATGCATGAAAAGTTCATTTTACTTGCCTAGTCATTTTATCTAGTAATAATGCAATAGAATATTTTAGCTCCAAATTTTAAATGCACCATTTTTGTGCTATTTACCAGCTATTTTTGGCTCTATTTCACCCTTTTTTAATAACTTTGCGATAATCATCATCTATTAATTATTTTGATACATATTAATTGCATTTTAATGAAGCACTTTAAACATTTTCTATTTGTTTTCTATTTATTCAATATAGATGCATTACAATTTTTGATTAGATTGATTCTTTTTTTGCATTTTCCCTCTGTTTCATCTGCAACTATACTTCTCTATAGATTTTGATCTACTTCCACTCTCCACAAAGTAGTTAGCATGAAACTTACTCTCTCCAGCACTCAAGTTGGTTCGCTTTTCGCACTCGGTGCTGCATTTTTATTTAGCACCAAAGCCATTTTCATTAAACAAACCTATGCCCTTTCACCATTGGTGGATGGAACAGTATTAATGGCTTTAAGAATGGCGAGCGCCCTACCTTTCTTTTTACTGCTGTGTTGGTTCAATCGTCATCACAATAAAAATATCAGTGCTAAAGATTGGGGAATGCTGATTTTGGCAGGTTTAATTGGCTATTACTTTTCGAGTTGGTTGGATTTTGCTGGCTTGATGTATATCAGTGCATCACTGGAACGGATCATTTTATTTTTATATCCAACACTGACTGTGATTTTGACCAGTGCTATTTACAAACAAAAACTCAGGTTAAAAACCGTCATTGCCATCGCTTTAAGTTATGGCGGTACAGTGATCGTGATGTTACAAGAACAAAGCACAGTACCTCATGAAGGAAGTTTTTGGCTGGGTGTCAGTCTAGTCTTTGCCAGTGCAGTGTGTTTTGCATGCTATCTATTGATGACGCCACGTTTGATTCAAAAATTTGGTTCTTGGAACTATACAGGCTTAGCTTTAAGTATTGCGTGTTTTGGCACATTGATCCATTTCATGATTGCAACGCCACATCCAATTCAATTACTGACTCAATTACCTATACAAGTTTTATGGTACGGCATTGCATTGGGTTTATTGGTTACGGTTTTACCAACGATCTTAATTGCACAAAGTATTTCACGTTTGGGCGCTGCACAATCTGCCATGATTGGTTCAATTGGACCAATTCTCACCATTATTTTAGCGGTTGCTTTGTTAGGTGAACATATGAATGCGATACAATGGTTTGGCTGCTTGTTAAATATTATCGGTGTTATGATGATCACCTTGTCTAAAAAGAAACTGGCACATTAATACTACTTGGAACATTAGAACTATTGCTATGTACTTCTTATATGTACCCCAGAAAATGAATCGGAACAGATATGCACTTTAAAATTGTATCGCCAAGCGCATGTGTTGATATTGAAAATATTCAATTGGCTCAATCCCATCTTGAATCTTTAGGGCATCAAGTCAGTTTAGGACAATATGTATTTTCCCAATATCGATATTTGGCAGGAACAATTGAACAGCGTGTTGATGATTTAAAGCAAGCCTGCTTAGACCCAACTGTGGACGCAATTTGGTGTGGTCGTGGTGGTACTGGGGCTGGAATGTTACTTCCCTATTTGGATGAATGGATTTTAAATAAACCACTCATTGGTTATTCTGATACAACCGTGCTGTTAAATTATGTCGTCATGCATGGTGGGCAAGCACTACATGCACCTGTTTTCCAAGAAATTGCCGTTAAAAATTTAGATAATAGTTTATTGTCTTACGATGCTTTAAAAACCATTAGTTTATTAAATACTGATCAAAATAAACGACAACATTATGCATTAACAAGTTTGAATGATTTTTCCCAAGATCAAGTCATTGAAGATACAGTCGTTCTAGGTGGCAATTTAACCGTTTTATGTAGCTTACAAGGCACAGCTTATAGTCTACAACTTCATCAACCCAGTGTTTTATTGATAGAAGATGTCGGCGAACCGTATTATCGAATTGAACGTTGTTTGACTCAACTTTTACAGAGTATTGATATCTCTCATTTAAAAGCGGTGGTTTTAGGTGATTTTTACCAATGTCCACAAAAAAATGTTCCGCAAAGCATCGCTGAAATCGCCAATGAACATTTAGAACCTTTAGGCATAGCACTGTATCAATGTGATTGGTTTGGGCACGGACAACATAACCGCCCGTTTTGGATTGGTAAAACAGGCAAAATTATTGATTCACAATTGATTTTATAAAGCAGAGGTTTTGCTTTGGTTGTTTATCAATGTATCGATTTTGCACCCAATACACCGCAAAAGTGCGGTGTTATTCAATGTATATTCATTCTGCTGAAAAGCGTCTTTTTAGCTTTATTGTAAATTGATCAATGTCTTTATAATAAGTTAGAGTGCTACTGATCGTGAAATACAGCGTAATCAACCAAAATAAGAAAGCGGTAAAATGCAATGAATTTTGCGTTGATACAATCATCGATATTGTGATTAACCACCAAATACCCAAGAATAAAAAAGGGGCTTTGCTGTAATTAGCATTAAACTGTAAGTCTTCTTGAACCTTTCTGCGCATTTTCAATTGATAGGTTATGTCTTGAACATCAATATCATTGCGATATTCATGTGCACTCTTAAACACTTTTAAAATTGGAAAGCCTTCTTCTAAGGCGACTTCTTGCAACGTACTGAGTGACATAGATTGATTATTTAATCCATGAGCAATGCTAAACAAATATCTCAATCCTAGTTTTTTCAGATGTTTTAACCTTATTTCATTTAAAACAGCGCTGAGTAATACAATATCCTGCTCAATTTTTTCTAAAATATTTTTTATTTCAGTAATTTTTTCTTTGGTTATGAAAAAAACAAAAAATACAGCAAGCGTTAAGATTGTACCAAAGATCAACATACCCAAAATCAGCAATTTACGCCCCCATTTATTGATTATGTATTTCTATATTTTAGTTAAAAATTTAAAATCATATATTTATATAGAATTCAAATATCTACAATCTTAATTCTCATCTAACTGTTCGTCTATTGGTGTATTCAACAAAGTCATCAAAACATCTTGAAAATGAGCCCCCGCAGATTCCTGTCCTAACTGATCATCAGGATTACGCAAAGGACATTGTTGCAAAGACAAACAACCACAACCGATACATTTATCTAGCTGCTGTCGTAGTTTTAATAAATTGATAATCTGCTGATCCAATTGGGCTTGCCATGTTTGCGACATCTTTTTCCAATCGGCTTTACTGGCAACTTGATGCTTAGGTAAAACCTGAAATGCATCTTTGACTTGCTGCAAACTTATTCCAACTTGTTGCGCAATCTTGATAATGGCAACACGGCGTAACATCGCCCGTTGATAACGCCGCTGATTACCCTGCGTACGTGTACTCCAAATCAAATCTTTTTCTTCATAAAAACGAATTGCTGGAACACTCACATCACTCCGTTGTGCCAATTCTCCAATGGTTAACCACTGCTGTAACTCTTTTTCTTTGTTGCTTTCTTTATGATCCTGATGTTGTTCCAATTTACACTTGACCTCAAGTTAACTTGAGCTTTGATACTAACAAATATTTTAAAACTATTGTGAGTACAACAACGTGAATTCAAAAACTGAATTGTGGAAAATCAAGCCATTCGAAATGTTTAACCCAAATACGCTTTATAATCCAAATGCATTTGCGTATAGTCATGTCGCTGAAGTGCGTCATTATTTGCGTATTCTTCACATATCTGGACAAGGTGGTGAAAACCAACAAGGACAACTATCCAAAGATTTTGCGCAACAAGTTCATCAAGCTTTTTCAAATGTTCAACATGTTTTAGATGAAGTCGATGCATCAATATTGGATATTGCTGTTTTAAGAATACTCGTGGTTGATCACAGCCCTAGAAAACATCAGTTTTTAATTCAGGAAATGCAACAACGTTGGAAAGGTCACGCTTTTCCTGCTTGTACCCTCATTCCTGTCCCGTGTCTTGCTTTACAAGGGATGCTCATTGAAATTGAAGCAACCGCTTATTGTATGTAACTCCAAGAACTAGGAAACCTTTATGAATGCTCAACTCGATATTAGCCAAGATAAAGCATTGCTTTGGTTAATGGCGATTGCCTGTGGTTTATGTGCAGGAGCAAACTATTATTGCCAACCGTTGATTCATTCAATTCAACAATATTTCCAAGTTCCAGAGTCACAAGTGGCGTTAACCGTCACCTTTGCTCAGGTGTCTTATGCACTTGGTTTATTATTTATTGTCCCGATGGGCGATATTGTCAATAAAACCAAGTTCATTCCCCTACTCATGTTTTTTGCGGCGATTGGATTATTGATCTGCGCATTTGCAGTCAATCTTCCGATGCTCTGGATTGGCACGATACTGGTCGGACTATTTTCTGTTGCTGCGCAAGTTTTGATTCCGCTTGCAACCATGGCCGTACAGCCTGAAAAAACAGGAGAAGTGGTCGGTTTTTTAATGAGTGGGCTTTTGGTTGGATTATTGCTTTCGACCAGTTTGGCAGGTTTATTTTCAAACCTCGTCAATTGGAAATTGATTTACATTGTCAGTTCAATGCTTATGTTAATTTTAGCTTTCATGTTAAAAAGCCGTTTGCCACATGTACCGACATCTAAAATGAGTTATGGCAGAATTTTCCACTCGATGGCAATTTTGCTATCGGAAGAAAAACGCCTTATTTATCGCTCTTTGATTGGCGGCTTTGCCTTTGCTGCAATGAGTATCCTATTTTCAACTATTGCTGTTCTACTCACCTCTGAACCCTTTAAATTGCCTGATTTTATGGTCGGTGTTGCAACCTTAATTGGTGTATTTGGTGCATTAAGCACGACTAAAATTGGAAAATTTGCAGACCGAGGTCATACCACTTTATTAACTTGGATTGGAATTGCAATCTTAGCCATAAGCTGGGTGTTCCTATACTTTGGCGGGAAATCACTCATCAGCTACATTTTAGGTTATGGCATTATTAATTTAGGACTTGCCATTGTCCATACCAGTAATCAAAACATTATTTTCCGACTCCGCCCAAATGCAAAATCACGAATTAACTCTATTTATATGACCATTTATTTTACAGGTGGCGCATGTTGTTCGGCTTTAGGTGTTTACGCATGGCATCATGGCGGTTGGACAATGACCTGTATTGTGGGTTTATGTTTAGTGACTGGTTCTGCAATATTTGCATTGTTAGATCGTTTACTCTTATCAAAAACCCAAACCGCTTAAAGATTTAAAAAACCGAATCTGGTCAATAAAAATCCTTCGAAAATCGGGGGATTTTTTATGAGCCTATCTTTTTGAAAAATATTTGAAAAATCTACTCTTAGAACAGTTCATAGCTCAAGATTATTGCTCAAAATATTAAGACATCTGCAATACAGGATAGTACGGTTTATTGAAGTCAAAGATGATCGGATTTTCTAAAATAATGTATATCAATGTCGGTAAGATTGCGCTCAGAATATTACATGCATCCTGAAGTTGTTTACGATTCATTGCACTATTATAGGTTGAACCACCATTGAGTATTTGACTTTGTATGGTTTCCAGCCGATTAAAAATTATGCAGAGTAACGCAAATGTATCTTTGCTTTGCACAACTTGTTGCATCTGCTTTTTCTCTATGTCAAAAGCGTCTTTCCAAGCTGTTTGGCTTATTTCCTGATTTTGATAATCCCAAAATGGCTGAAAGACATAAGGATTTTCAATTGTTCTAACAACGGGTTGGCTTAATTTTTCCCAAATAAGCGAATAGATTTTATGTTCTTGGTCGGATTGTAGAATTTTACTTAGAAATTGTTTAACGTTTTGCTTCTTTTGCGTGCTTTCTTCTACCTCTTCTAAACGATGAATATCAATATCTTGAATATAAATCGCCTTAAAACCAATCCATAAACTGATCAATTTAAGATCCAAATCATCATCTAATAACGTTGCTTTTTTAAACCAACTCAAACCACGTTGGATACGCAAGTTAAATTGATTTGAATTTTCTGGCTTTTTACTTTTATAAATTTCTTCTAGTACAAACATCTATTTTCTCAAAGGCATTTTTTTTCTTATAAAGAACCATACTGAAGGATATTATTTTGAGCAAGCTGTTTTCCTCACTTTTATCCTAGTGACTTCTATAGGAGTGATCAGTAATAAGAATTATCCTATTCATACTGTTTATAAAAGCTCATTTTACAGACTTTATTGATTTTAGAATGTTGATATCTTTTGAGTTATCCACAAATGCATTAAGATGATTGTTGATGATTGCCGTTTTTGCTTAGGTTGTTTAAATATGCTTCAACACCTAAATATTAGAAACGTTTTAGCAACGATCAAACCAAGATCAAGCAAATACACGTCATTCCAATGACTCCAATGTTGAATTACTCATAAAAATCGCTTTTTCCTTTAACATTGATGGCGCAAAATCAACCATGCTACGCAAAGTACGTGTGTAATGAGCTTGATCTGCAAACCCTGCTTCCAATGCAACATCAATCAGGTTATGACCTGCAACCCATAATTTGATGGCATAGCAAATCCGTAGCCATAAAATATAGCGTCGCATCGAAATGCCCAATTGCTGACTAAATAAATGCATCAGTCGAGATTCAGACAAACCAACCTGCAATGCAACTTGCGCTACCGTTGGAATTTGTTGAGGAACGAGCTGTTTAATATAAGTACAAGCTTGCAGAATCCGAGTATCCCAAGGTAACTGTGGCAATTTACCAGAACTTAAAGCACAGAGAACATTGATCAAAAGCTGTTGTGCTTCAACAAGGTTTAAATGTCCTGCAATAAGCTGTTGAAACTGAGGATGGAAAGAATCCAAACAAGAAGCGGGCAAGGAACATATTGCCTCACCGTTTAACAATGGATGTAAATAACAATATAAGGCATGATCAGGATCTATTAACACGGCGATATAGGATTGGTTTTCTGAATCTGTACCATGACTTACATTCGGTGCCATCACAACTATATCGTGATAACTCCGCTCTTCTTGAGCTAAAGTCACAGCAAATGTTGTACCGAAACCAATTTGTAATAATGCAGGAAAATGCGCATGCGCTTTGGTTAAATGCTCACGTGTTACATACATGATTACGCCATCCCAGACATATATCTTACTTTGATTTTCTGAGACTAAATTCAATTCCTTACGTTGTGATAGCATATTCGTTCAAGACCATCCTCGACATACAGTTTAAAAATACTCCTTATCCACACTAAAGGAGTAGTTATATGTTACAGGATACCCAAACACTGGTTAAAAATAGCACCAAAAATCTTATTAAAGATTCAAATTCTACTTTTGAGTTAGTTCAGAGTCCTTCTGTTCAAATCATCGGTAGCGATGGTCGCTATAAAACGTTAAAAGAATTTTATCCGTTCTATCTTTCACAACATGCAGATCCAACTTGTCGTCGTTTACACTTTGTAGGTACAACGTGTGTGATTGGGATCGCAGCTACTGCTGCCATGAGCAAAAATGCGAAACTACTTTGGGCCCTACCTGTCGTCGGTTATGGTTTTGCATGGATTGGGCATTTCTTTTTTGAACACAATAAACCTGCCACATTTAAACAGCCTTTTTTCAGTTTAGTGTGTGATTTTAAAATGTACAAAGACATTCTATTAAAACGTGTTGAGTGGTAAATCAAAAAAATTGCCCTATAAGTATCTTATAGGGCAATTTAAGTAACCTGAGTTCGAGATAAGATATGTTCCCAACTATCTGATACGCGGAAACGTCAGTCGCATTGTTCGAGGCCAGGCTACATCTGTAATATACTGTTTTTGCGATCTATTTGGTACTTGATAGTATTTGTCGAGTTGGCGACTGACAAATGGTTTTGCCTACTTTTCCCGAAAGAAAAGTAGGTCGAACCGAAGGTTAATCCTTGCATTTGACTTTTAAACGGTAAGACTCCGCTGTGTCTGATGTATCTTTTCAATAACTTACATCAAAGTTTATCCCGAACTGACGTTACATACTAAAAATTAGCTTGAACACCGTATTTTCAAACTTAGGCCTAACCCTTTCCATCCATTTCTGAAGTTTCCACCTCTAGATTATTGAGTAATTGACCACTATGTTGTGGTTTCACTAACGGTGCTGTTGGGCGAGGTTTTCGTTGCGTATATTGCATACCTACACCCGCATAGACATCATCAGCTGCGATTTCTGTTTCAAATCTTTGATTATCTAAAGATCGGATGTCATCACTCAATTGTTCAATTTCTTCTGGGCTTACGCCTAATTGCTGTAATGCAATCTGTCCAAAAAGCATCGCAGATTCAAATGTCTCTCGAACCATAAAATCAACATTATGCTTCGCTAAATACAATGAATGCTCACGATCATAGGAACGTACAATCAGTTTGGCTAAAGGAAATTCTACACTGACTAACTCTGCAATTTTATTGACGGTTTCTTTTTTATCAACACAAATCAATATCGCTTCTGCTGTTTCGGCTCCAGATGCATGTAAGATATCTAAGCGAGAACCATCACCATAATAAACATCAAAACCAAATTTCTCAGCGTTTTGAATCATATTGACATCAGTATCAATAATGGTAATGTCTACATTACGTGCCAACATTAATTGACTCGCAACTTGACCAAAACGACCGAAGCCAATAATCAAAACTTTTCCAGTTAACCCATCTGCAACTTTCACTTGATCCGATAATTTCTCATCTTCTGGTGTAGTAAAACGCTTAAAGACAATGCCTATGATTGGTGTAAGTACCATGGACAAGATAACGACTGCCGTCAAATTCGACTTAATTGTATTATCAATAATTTGAGCGGTGGTTGCGGCACTAAATAGAACAAATGCAAACTCGCCCCCTTGAGCCATCAATAACGCACGATCTAATGCTTCAAAATGATTACTTTTGGTTAGACGTGCAACGATATAAATCATCAATGCTTTGGTTAACATCAATGCAACCACACCACTTAAAATGAGTGGCCAGTTTTTAGCGACCACGGCCAAATCCAAAGACATTCCCACGCCTAAGAAAAATAAACCGAGCAATAGACTTCTAAAGGGTTCGATATCTGCTTCAATTTGATGGCGGAAAGTCGATTCTGAAAGAAGGACGCCTGCAAGGAAAGCGCCAAGTGCCATTGATAGACCGCTTAATTGCATCAGCAATGCAGCACCTAATACCACCAATAATGCTGCAGCTGTCATCACCTCTCTAGCTTTGGCTGCTGCTAAAATTTTAAATAAAGGATTTAATAACCAATGACCTGCAAAAATTAATGCTGCAATCGCAAGAAGTCCTATCCCAATCCCTTGCATCCCCACTGAGGCACTTTCGACAGCTTTGTTCGGTGCCATAAAAGCCACCAATGCCAGTAATGGGACAATTAAAAGATCTTCAAATAATAAGATTGCAACAATCTTTTGACCTCGGGGTTGATGCAACTCACCATTATCACTTAATAATTGCATGACAATTGCAGTAGATGTCAGTACAAAACCCGCAGCACCAATAAATGCGATTTGCCAACTAAAGCCAAATAGCATCCCCATGCCTGTGAGTGCAATGACTGAGAGTAGAATTTGCAAGCTACCTAAGCCAAAAATCTCTTTTCGCAAACTCCACAAATGCGAAGGTTGCATCTCTAAACCGATAATGAAGAGATACATCACGATCCCCAATTCAGCAATGTGCAGAATTGACGTAGGATCGTTAAAAAAAGCAAAACCAAATGGGCCAATGATTAACCCTGCGATTAAATACCCTAAAATGGACCCTAAACCAATACGTTTGAAAATGGGTACAGCAATCACAGCTGCACTCAATAACACGACTGGCCCAATTAAACTTATTGAATCTGCTTCCGTACTCATCTTATTCCCATCTTAGCGCCTGATAATCACAATGAATTCGACGATTATCTTGAGTTTATTCAATATATTTCATTCAAAAGTTATGTTGCTTTTGTTTCAATGATTATTTTTCACTTATGACCAAACCCTTAAAATTCACTTCTGACTTACTCAGTATAAGTCACTTTTATTGCGATGATTTGAGAAGTTAGACTCATTAGTCAAAGATTTGAATACTTTGAACTATATACAGCTTTGATATTCGACATCAAGAATTTGTTGTATAAATCATGACAAACCAATATCCATTTAACAAACTAAAAAGCTGACATTGATGATATAGAACTGCACAGTAAAAAGTATTATCCTCTGAACAATCACATAGCTAAAAACTCAGACAAAATAGTGCTATCAATCAGTTAATCTTTCACATTAAAAATGTATAAAATATGCTTATTGCCAATACGGCCAATCTGCCGACGGTTTGAATAAATAATTCTGACTTAAAAAGTCAGGGGAATGGTATTGTTCATTTTTCTCATGAAGCCCCATCAAACTCATCAACGAATTATCTAAATCAGCAGTATTAATTGCCTTATTTACATCGACACCCTTATTTTTCATACCATCATACCAAATCACCAAAGGTACTTGATAACCCGCTTTGGTGTTGGGACTATGTCCTGCAAAATCAATTTCATGACCGACTTCATTACCATGATCAGAAACAAAAATAAAAGAACGAAATTCAGCAATATCATTGTTTTGAAAGGTTTTAAAGAACCGATCAATTAACCAGTCTTGGTAAACAATACTATTGTCATAATAATTTCTTTGTTGCTGTACCCAAAAACCAATATCATTTTGTTCTAATTTTTGTTCCACAATATCATTGGTTTCAGTCGTAAATTTAGAAAAACTCTCAGGATAACGTAACTGATAATTTGGATGTGCACCAATGAAATGAACAATAATCAATTTTTTAGGAAAGGGATCTTTTAAAATTTTTTGATAAACAGGCAGTAAATTTCCATCTAATGAAGCACTACTACGCCCTGAACGATGATTAACATAAACCTGCTCGTCCACAAATGAACCAAACAATGATGAAATATAACTATCATTTTGGTTGCTGATCCAATACACCTTAAACCCTGCGGCTTTGGCATAGGCCAGCATACTTTCCGATGCATATTGCTCTTGTGTACTTTTTTCTGCTTCTGTCAGTGTCATTTTCAATGAGCTAATTGTAGATGCTGCTGGAGAATACGCATTACAAAAAATTTGAAAGGACGAAGCATATTTTTCCAGTGCAGGTGTCGTATGACGCTCATAACCACAAACACTCAAATTTTGACTGGTCACACTGTCTGTAATCATCAAAGTATGTGTTTGAGTTGCATAAGCTTGCTGACTAGAAAGTAGATTATTGTCTGCGTTTTTTTGCCATATTTCCTGAACGTGTTTATGACTTTTAATTTGATCTTTAAATGCTTGAATTTTTGAAAAATAATCAGTCCAATAAAATAGAGGATGCTGCGCCAAAGAAGGTTCAATGACATAGCTCGCCAAAGCCAAAACGGCTAAAAAGATACTGCTATATCGCGTTGCTTTAGACTTAAATGTCTTCTTTGACCATAATTTAGGTAATAGATTAAAAATTCCAAAAAAATAAGCAAGGCTCAGTAAAATAGTCACCATAAAACCAAGTGCTAATGACCATGCATGGAACTGCAAAAACTCCATCGATTCCTGTAAAGTCGTATTCGCTATGGCTTGAATAATAAAATGTGCATCATTATCACTTTTAAACAAGAACCAACTGGAAGACCGTAACAAAGCATCCGTCCAAAATATACACCACCATAAAATCGCAGCAAACTTCCACGCAATATGAGATTTATGGATTGCCAAATACAACAACCACGTCCCTGGTAAAGATAAAAGCCCTAGACGAATGCCATCCGAAAGATTACCTGCAATCGCAAGTACACTTCCTGTAAATATTGCCGGAATGAATAAAAAGGCTAAAACGATAATATTTCGATGATTCATGAAAGATGACGAGCGTGTTTAGGCAGTTGTAATATAAAAATAGTGGACATGTAAAATCAGTCATTAAGCCAAATTACGGCTCACTATACTGCCTTTCATGCTGAAAATGTCAACACTGATCTAAAATAAACACCTTGCGAGGGTGATGTTTCACATTCGTAAATTTAGAAAGCTTTATTCACACTACTTCTTATCGACACAATACAATGTATTTCATTTAATTCAATAACTTAATTAAAAATCTAAAATTGAAAAATAATTGCAAGATATAAATAATTGAATTGATTTAACGAAGAATTGAAAATGTAATTTTCTAAAGCGATAACACTACTGCTTTAATCACGATGATAATTGAAAGTTTAGAAAGAATATTAGGAATGTGTAGCACTAAAAAAACGTAGTGCAATAAAAGGTTAGCTTTTGATTGCTGTACTAGTCATTACTGCATTGGATGAGTTAGAAATATTTAAGTGACTATTCATTATTTAACTCCTATATTGATTGAATTTCGGGCATAGAAAATCCATATCCGAAGATGTGGCTATGATTTCGTGCATTCAATTATTGGGGTATTTAATACTTTACTACTGAGCAATCATGTATTGATGAACTCGTTCAATATGGCGTTATTTGATTTCAAAGTGACGTCATTTGATGATGTTGTCGTTTAAAATTTACACTATATTTTACCTATCCAATCAATATTAGTGAAAACTAACATTGAAGTCGTTGAGTAATAACATAGGAAAATTCAATATGACTGATGATCAAAATACAGCCAAAAAACGCAAAGCGCTTATCTTGCTTTCCTCCGCAACACAACTTCCTCTACGCCTACCAGTCGAAATCGGTTCTATCTCAACTGGTTTTTTCTTGGTCGAACTCGCACAAATATTAAAAGAATTTGAAAAAGATTATGAGTTCACATTTTGTACTCCTGATGGGCATACTCCTCAACTTGATATTAATGGGATGTCTTTGCCTTTTATGGCAACGTCCAAATTGACTAAAGCGACGATTTCTCAGATGCTTTCTCATAAATCTTTTGCAGAATATCATCCTGAACTAGTTGAACGTCGCAGAGAAGAATTAGAACTTGCGTATCGCCATTTAGGTTCACTTTCTGTGTCTGAAATACTTCCTCATACTGATCCCGAAGCAGCATCAATGAGAAATGATTTGGTAACGGCTTTTAGTCAACTTCCGACAAAACAGTATTTATCAGCACAGTCTCTTGTAGAAAAGCATCGTGATCCTAATGATGATTTTTCCATAGCAGATTTTGATTTTATTCACTTCCCTGGTGGTCATGCGCCAATGGTAGATTTTCGAGATTCTCCTTGGTTGGGTGAAATCATCAATCTTGCGTATGAAAATAACGTGATTCTCTCCATGATTTGTCATGCACCTATTGCAATGACATCAGCTCGTTTTCGTATTGATCAATCTGGTCAACCCAAGGATTACCCAAATCACCCATTCGTTGGCGCAACCATTACCATGGTGCCTAAACACGGTGAATTAATTGCGCTTACTGTCAGTTATCCTAAAATTCCTGATCACAAAACTCGATTAACTTACTATGTGGATGTCGCATTAAAAGAAGTTGGCTATAACGTAGAAACCACATTAGATGCAGGCGCGATCAAAGTTATTTGGGATCCAGCACTTAAATTGATGACATCAAATGGCCCTCAATCTATTGATGAACAAGCAAAACAATTGAGAGCTATTGTTGGATAAAACTGTTGGAGTGATCAATGCAACAACGATATTCACTTGACGTAGCATGGAAGGTCCTTTTAAAGGATCTTCAACTTGATGTGATTCAACTCTTACGTCATGCACGATTACCACTAGACTTATTTAATCGTAGCCAACCGACCGTAACTGCTGAAGAGTATTTTCGGTTTTGGGAAAGCTTTGTTCTACTTTTAAATGTGGAAGATTTCCCACTCAAGCTTGGGCAAGCAATTAAAGTTGAAATTTTTAATCCGTTAATGTTTGCATGTCTATGTAGTCAGAATCTGAATGTGGCCTTGTTACGTTTTTCTCGCTATAAACTTTTATTAGGTCCTTTACGGCTTAAAATTGACATAGATGAAACCTATACGTTAGCAACTTTTACAGGTTCAGAAACAAGCATTTCACCGCCTACATCGTTACTCATTACTGAAGTTATTTTTTTAATGCACTTAACCCGTTTAGCGACGAGAAAGCATATTGTGCCAGCTTCAGTTACTTTGCCCGAAACAATATCTTTCCATGAAGAAGCTGAAGCATTTTTTGGTATTCCAGTCGATATTGGTGATTGTGCTGCTATCTCTTTTCATGCCAAAGATGCTGAAACAGAATTTCTAACAGCCAATGAGAGCTTTTGGGATGTATTGGAACCCAGCCTTAAATTGCGACTCGCAGAACTTGTAAAAGATTCTTCATATACCTCTCATGTTAGAGCGAGTATTGCTCAGAATTTGGCAAGTGGACAATGTACGATTGCAAATATAGCCCATCAGTTGGCTGTGAGCCCTAGAACATTACAACGCAAACTCTCTGTTGAAGGGACTAATTTTCAAGCTGAACTGAATCATTTAAGACTTGAACTTGCTCGGCACTATCTGATGGAAATGCAACAGTCGATTATTGAAACTGCTTTTTTACTGGGCTATGACGAACCCAATTCATTTTCACGTGCATTTCAAAGTTGGACGGGTAAGACGCCTGATCAATTTCGTAAAAATAGAGAATCATGAAACTTTGCTTGATCTACTTTTCAGCAAACATAAAAAAAGCCACATCGAGTTGATGTGGCTATAAAAGGTTTATGCTCTGGAGGTGATACAACATAAACTTTGCTTGATTGACAAGATTCAATTTAATCTCAAAAACTTAAAGCTAGCTTAAACCAATAAACATAGTTCTTGTTCCAAGCCATGTTGTTTTAAACCTGCTCCTGCACCAAACTATTCCAAAATCAAGTCTGTGATCTTGACTCATGGCACGATGCTCGTGATAGGTTTCAACTTGAGATAAGGTATTCATCCCTTTCTCAAAGCAACATGCTCAGCCAAATGAACCGATTCCATTTTTGTGATAGTATTGCGCGCTATTGGAAATAGCCTGAATAAAAATGAAGCATCATGTTCCGTTTTATTCGTGTCTGCTCCCACAGATCATTCCACATATTCTTTTGCACCTCGCTTCTGTTTCAAGACATAGCATAGCTATCATGTATTTGCAGACAAAAGCTGATAAACACTGATGAAGAGCCTGATTTTTTAATGAATACTGACAAAACCATTGAAGCCCCTCAATCTCCACGAATCAGTGTTGCACCGATGATGGATTGGACATCATGATAAATTTTACCCTTTAAAAACAATTATTTATAGTATTTTTGAATTTTAGTGGCGTAAATTTGGTGTAAAATATCCAGTCATTATTATTTATTCTGATAATTTAACAGGCAGTCAAAGCTAAAAAAGTTAATAAAATATGCTTGAGATTAAAACACAGCATCCTCAAAGTCTACGAATACTTAAAAAGCAATGCTTATCTCAATTACGTGCCAAGGTGATAATCATAATTTATTGTATAGCATTCACTTGATGCAGCATAATTTGAACAGAAAATAAGGCTTCCCACAAACTAGCAGAAAGCCCTTAGCTCAATTATTTTGCAGGTTGTCCCCATTGGTTTGATTCTTGCTTTGTTTCTGAAACCAACCAAATAAATAGAGGAATAAGTCCAATAATTGTCAATGAAATAAGCATCCACCATCCAGAACGATTCACGTCATGCAGTCGGCGTGCAAGAACAGATAAGTTCGGTAGTAAAAAGACTAAATACATCAAAGCCATAATACCATTCAACCCATCATCACTTAAGTCAAGTATGGCAGCAATTATCCCTAGACCGAATCCGACAATAATCTGGAATAGGTAGAAATACCAATACTCTTTACGTCTTGCACGCCCAGAAAAATCGACATACTTCCGCATACATTTCATTGACCAGTCGAGAAGGTTATAATTTGCTTCATCTTTTAATTCTACAGCTGTGCCTGTTGATGCAGAAATTTGTTTTTTTGCTAGAGCTTGAGCTGGATACTCAAGATAAATACCAACAGCCTGACCAGACTCACTGACTTCAAAATCGACTTGCTGTCCGCGGCTTGGGGAAACATTTTCTTTCCACTCAGCACCTGTAAACTTATATCGATTATTATCTTGACCAGTAATAATCCCTTCATTTGTTTGAATACTAAAATCTAATAATGTACCTTTCATTCTGGTGCTACCCCTTAATTTAATATTTTAATTTTCATTAAAATTTCGATTTTACAAAAAAGTGTTATATTTCATTTAATCAAATTGCTATTTTAGTATTATTTCCTCACTAAAGACAATGAATTATAAGGATAAAAAATATTTTATCCTTATAATTCATTTAAAAAATATGTATGGAGTTTTGGATCATTTACAAGTCTAATATTGATTGAATTTGACTTATCCACTCGTCCAAGCATTCGACAACTGCTCAGCCTGCTTCATCACTAACTCAATCGCTTCAGCTGCTTTATCAGGTGGATACTTCCAACGCTGCAAAGTACGACGTACTAATATTTTCAGCTGAGCACGCACACTATCCCGAACCTGCCAATCGACCGTCGTTGATTTCCGTAGCTTCTCTGTAATCTCTCGTGCGATCTGTTTCAGCGTATCGTCTCCAAGCTCTCTGACAGCACTTTCATTATTCGCCAAGGCATCGTAGAAAGCGATTTCATCTGGATTTAACCCAAGTGATGCTTCACGCTGCATCTCTGCCTGAAATTCTTTTGCCATTTGAATGAGTTCTTCAATGACCTGAGAAGTTTCAATCGCTCGGTTATTGTATTTCCTCAAGGTTTCCTGCAAACGGTCAGAGAAGCGTTTTTCCTGTACCACATTGTTTCGCGTCTTTGCTTTAATGCCGTCATTCAACAACTTTTCTAGAAGTTCAACTGCCAAATTACGATATGGCATCTGCCGTACATCTTCTAAGAACTCATCTGAAAGCAAGCCAATGTTTGGTTTATCTAAACCACACATTGCAAAAACATCTGTTACCCCATCTGCAATGACAGCATTATCCAGAATCTGTTTTAGTGTACTGTCCTTTTCAGCTTGCGACAGTTTACGATCTACAGAGGTATGCTTGCTAATGACCGCTTTAATGGCTGAGTAAAAGGCAATTTCTTTGTGCAGGTTCTTCGCTTCATCCAAGGTGCTGCATAAAGAGAAGGCTTTATTGGTTGCCAGGACTAAATCAAGAAAACGCTTTTTACCATCCTTTAAGCTCAGCACATAGTTAGCTGCGGAGATAATCAGTCGGTGTGCCTGAGTTTCATAAGCACTTAAATCCATGCCTACCTGCTCATTGGTTTTGGCAAACATTCCTCGTATGGCATCCATCTTTTCAGCAAGAACTGCATAGGCTTCTTCTGCACGTAAAGTCGGCTCACCTTTACCTTTGGCATCGGTATAGGTTTTTAATGCTTGCTTCAATTCATTAGCAATGCCGATATAGTCAACAACTAGTCCACCCTGCTTATCTTTAAAAACACGGTTCACACGTGCAATGGCCTGCATGAGGTTATGGCCTTTCATTGGCTTATCGATATACATGGTGTGTGTACACGGTGCATCAAAACCTGTAAGCCACATATCGCGTACAATCACCAGTTGCAGGGGATCGTTTACATCCTTGAATCGTTTTTCCAGACGCTTTTTAACTTGCTTGTTGTAAATATGTGGCTGTAACAATGGTTTATCTGAAGCTGAACCTGTCATCACAATTTTGATTTTACCCTTTTCAGGATCAGGGTCATGCCAATCTGGGCGCAAAGCAACAATCTCATTGTAGAGATGAACACAAATCTCTCGGCTCATCGTGACAATCATACCTTTACCTGCCGTGGCTTCGGTTCGGGCTTCAAAGTGTGTGACTAAATCCGCAGCAATCTGTTTTAGTCGTGGTGTGGCACCCACCAGTTTTTCTAGTCGGCTCCACTCACTCTTGGTCTTTTCTCGGTTACCAACATCTTCTTCATCTTCTACAACTTCATCGACTTGATCAGATAAATCTTCAATTTCAGTCTGATTGATGTCCAGCTTTGCCAAGCGTGATTCGTAGTAGATTGGGACGGTTGCACCATCATCGACGGCATCCTGAATGTCATAGATGGAAACATAATCACCAAAGACAGCTCGGGTGTCTTTATCCTCACTCGAAATCGGGGTTCCAGTAAAGCCAATAAAAGCAGCATTCTTTAAGGCATCGCGCATATGCTTGGCATAGCCGAACTTGTATGTGCCATCATTGCTCAGTTTTGCTTTCAGACCATATTGGCTACGATGTGCTTCATCTGACATCACAACAATATTATGGCGTCCATTCAATAATGGATGCTCACTCTCACCTTCTAGTAATGCGAATTTTTGTACTGTGGTAAAGATGATGCCACCAGACTCACGCTCAGCTAAAAACTTTCTCAGCTCATCACGGTTATTTGCTTGTACTGGCGTTTGTTTTAATAAACCTTGAGCATTGCTAAAGGTTTCAAAAAGCTGTCCATCCAAGTCATTACGGTCAGTTACGATTAACAAGGTTGGGTTGTGCATGGCTGGCTGCTGTAAAATTTTGCCTGCATAGCAGCACATGGAAATACTTTTACCCGAGCCTTGTGTATGCCACACAACGCCTGCTTTTTTGTCCCCAGTTGGATGGGCTGCTGTAATGGTCGCTTGAACCGCTTCCCTAACCGCATGGAACTGATGATAGCCTGCAATTTTCTTAATGGTCTTTTCACCATCAGTTTCAAATAGCACAAAGAATCGGATGTAATCTAGAAACAGCTCTCTATCAAAAAAACCTCGAACAACCGTTTCCAGCTCCCACTCTAAGGCAGGTTTGTCATCTTCATTCTTAATCGTGCGCCACGGTAAAAAGCGTTCTTGGTTCGCCGTCAGTGAACCGACACGAGCTGTTATGCCATCACTGACTACCAAAGCTTCATTAAAGACAAATAAATCAGAGATTTCTTCTTTATAGGTTTGGAGCTGGTTAAAAGCATCCCAGATATCCGCATTTTCATCGGTTGGGCTTTTTAGCTCCAACACGGCAAAGGGAATACCGTTGATAAAGCAGATGATGTCAGGGCGTCGCGGCTGCTTCCGACCTATAATGGTAAATTGATTGACCGCAACAAAACGGTTTTGATGCACATGGTTAAAGTCTACCAAGAAAGCATGGTCATTTATCCAATCATCCTGTTTCTTATACGTGACAGGTACACCTTCCAATAGCATACGGTGAAAGGTACGGTTATTAGTCACCAAGTCTAGACTTTCGGGTTGATTCAGCTTTTGTAAAACTTGTTCAAAACAGTTTATTGGAAGATGTGGATTTAATCGTTCAAATGCAGCATGTAAATCTGACTCAATTAAGACTTGTTTATAGTCTTTGCGTAGGGGATTACTGCTGTCAGGCGCAATATCAATACCATGAACGACCCCCCAGCCATTTTCAGAGAACCAATCAAGGCATAAGTTTTCGAGTTGTGTTTCGTTCATGGATTTCATCTCATTTTTTATTTATAACTTACTTCTGCTTGACGCTTTAAAATTTTCAGCTTTTCCATCAATCAACTCTAAACGGTAACGACGCCGATCCAAAACCTCTAAAAAACCTAACTCAGACCCTCCATTTATAAAGAATTTTCCATCCTGAATAGTTAAACCAACTCCAGTATTTTCACATAATGATTTCAAGCTATCTTTATTGATATTCTTTGTTTCAACTTGTGATTTAATAGATGCAATATACCGAGCCGCACGAGGTCTTTGCTCGGCATAAGCTTGAATGCTAGTAAAATCGACATAATTGATATCAGCTGCAATGGAAGTAATATTTGCAGGCACAGCTTGTAAAATAGCTTCTTGTAACCTACCAGCAAATTCAAAAGCACTTGGTCGAATTATATGTATATTAGAATTATCAATTAAAAGATCAAAGTCAGCATCTAGTTTAAATACTTTTTCTTCAACAATTTTTAATGTGTCATCACATACGCTAATAAGTTTATTTTTCAATACTCCTTTGAACTGAGTAGCTCTGCGTAAGGCAGTTAGCTTTTTCCCAGATTGATCAGAAAACCTAGCGAAATAGCAGAAAATTTCTGTTGGATTTTTTAAAACCTTGCTATTTATCGGTAGGTTTAAAGCCTCATGCAAGTCCTTCATGGTTTGTGCCATTTGGTCAGAAATCGGTAAATATAAATATTCAATACCTGCATGCTTTTCTGACGGTTGATATAAATCAGGACTAGGACTGCTTTTATTCATGATTTCAACAGTTGCCTTAGCCATCTCAACTAATGCTTTCTGAACACTCACATCTACAGGAACAGCCTCAAAAAACTGTTGATTTTGATCTTCTAACTCTCTCCCCACCCCAAATTCAATATTCTTAATATTGTCAAAGTCAAAATCTAGAACCACATTAAATCTCCAAATAAACTGTATTACTTAATCTATACGCTTCTATTTCATCACCATTTAACACTATGGCTCTTTTTGTAATGAGTACCTGAGGTATTTTACCACTGATAGAGTTATCATCCTCCGGCGGACAAATTGTAAAAATGCGATAGCCTTTCATTGCAAATAAAATATTCATGTAATGTAAATTTAAGTGCAAAAACAAGAAAATCACAAAGATCAAAGCAACTAATGTAGTCCCTATATCTCTTAAGCTCTCTATACCAACAGAATAAAAAGGCAATAAGGTAGCAAACAAATAAACTAAAATGTGATCCTTATGATCATCTGCAGTTCCAACCTTTATTATGCGTTTATCATTTTGTTTCTTGGCAACATTAATTCTTCGCCATAAAAATAAATTAGGAACAATGACAAATAAAGCACAAAAGGGAATTAAGTATAAATCAGATACCTCTTGATTCCCCCTTAAAGCCCACAAAATAAATAATGGTGAAAAACTACTTAACACCATCATTACACGTATAAAACCTAGTGACTCATTCTGCTGAATATTCATACTCTGTCTCACTAACTAGATCTGATATATCAAGATCACCAGATAATAATTTTGGTATTAAAGCATCTCTAGTTTCTTTTAATATTTTTGTTTCTTTTAAATTTTTTACTTGTTGAGTCAGCATAGATTTTATTACTTTATCGAAGCTCACTACGAGTTTTTTAGTTGGTAGAATTACTGGCATGGATGCTAATAATTTTGTAGTCAAACTTCCTCTACTACTATGGGAGTCCGATAGAGAACGCATTTCATCATAACGAGGCTCTAAGCAATAATATAACCAATAAGGTGAAACCTTATCATTTGCTCTCAAAGCAACAATTGATTGATTAATATAGCATTCAATCGCATTAAAAGATGTTTGCCCGCGAGTATGCCCTTGTCCCGCACTCGCAATTAGAATATCTCCAAAAAATGCTAACTTTGTTGAAGATTTTTTAACTGCCGTTTCAGTTATAGATTTTTCAGTGGATACAATAATTTTATTTCTGGTTTCCCCAGATGATAGCCACGGTATTTCACCATTCCAATATGTCTCTTCTTTAGTTGAAGGAGTGCCTCCACTAAATATGGAAGCTGTTACAGTAGCTATTTTTGTAATATTCCACCCCTTCGGCACTTCCCCTAATTCACTTTCCACCAATTCATCAGGAAACAGTGCAGCAGTCGCCTGTAATTCAATAAAATCATCATCAGATATTTGCTGAATCTCAACTTCACTTTTACCGCTAATGGCACACATGGCAGCAAGTTCAGTGTCTTTGCCTTCCTGCTTAGCTGCAATTTTGGCACGGACAGGATCAAAGTCGATAAACCAACTTTTAAATATAGCTTGGGCGATGGATTCTAGAGTTTGGTTGATTTGGCTGTTAAGATAAATTTTTTCATCGAAAGTTCTTAAAACTTGAGAAATCTTTTCGCTAGTTAAATAATCTATTTGAGGAAATGGAAGTGCTTCAATAGTTGCACTATTTATATTAGCTTGATTCGCACTACCACTAGAATTAGCAACTAAGTAATTTTGGGATTCCTTAGTACCCAAAAAATAAAAAATAAAATCTTTATGAACAGTTTTATTTTTTTTAGAACAACCCTTCCAACTCGTTGGTTTATCCAAGCTCTTTTTCCTTTATCCCAAAACCGAGCAACCCTACCCACAAGTGAT
>NZ_AFIE01000015.1 GCF_000214135.1 Acinetobacter sp. P8-3-8 | reverse complement strand
ATTATTTAACTCAATATATAACGAAGTTAAACTTTTAAAAATTAACTTACTACACAATACTAAATAACGTCAGTTCGGGATAAACTTTGATGTAAGTTATTGAAAAGATAGATCAGGCACAGCGGAGTCTTACCGTTTAAAAGTCAAATGTAAGTATTAACCCACTTCGTCTTGCACTTCGCTTGAAATATATTTCAATCTTGTTCAGGTTCGACCTGAGAGGTACTACCTCGCAAGGCTTTCGGGATGAGTGGCACTGCCACGTAAGGGCAAAACCATTTGTCAGTCGCCAACTCTACAGATACTATCAAGTACCTAATATATCGCAAAAACAGTATATTGCAGATCTTGCGGAATATATTCCTCATGCCTCGAACAATGCGACTGACGTTTCCGCGTATCAGATGTTTGGAACATATCTTATCTCGAACTCAGGTTAAATAGTCATTTTGGAAAATTACTTACAAGCAAGCTCAACAAAAATATGGTATTCAAGGAAGATCAACCGTTCTTGTGTGGTTGCGCAGGTACGGACAACAAGATTGGACTTCACAGACTATGCCAAAATCATCAAAAAGACAGCTCACTCCACAACAACAGATACGTCAGTTAGAAAAGAAACTTGCTGATGAAAAACTCAAAACTGAATTTATGCAAGATGTGATTTATCACCTAGATAAAGAATGTGGAACAGACTTTCAAAAAAAGTATTCCGAGCACGTTTCAAAGATTGGAAAGCCCAAAGACGATTGAGTCTTACCTGTTTTTGCCGTTGGATTGGCATCACAAAGCAAGCTTATTACCAAGCAGAACAACGTGCTCAAAAGAAATCTGCTGAATTCAAGCAAGTACTTGAATTAATAATGCATTATCGCTAGAGGTACGCAATATTGTTCAAACCTGTATCAGAAAGCCTTACAAGAATATGGAATAACACCATCAATGACGGATGGATACCTTGCGAAACAGTTTTTCTCATACCAAAATGCTTTAGCTGAAAGGGTTAATGGAATATTGAAGCAGGAGTTTTTAACGACACGTTGTAACACAATGCAAGAACTAGATAAGCTGATAGCTGAATCTATTTTCATTTATAATTATTACCGCCCACATTTGAGTTTGGATATGTTAACGCCGAATCAAATGTATGAAAAGAGAAAAACCGAGCTAGTGATATAACTCGGCTTTAAATGTAAATACCGTCAACCTATTCTAGGACGAGACACTTACTTCGATTGCGCCATCAATGCTTCAATATCTTCAATTGATTTCACCACGTTCTTGGTCAAAATCAACGGGCCATTTTCAGTAGCAACGATATCATCCTCAATACGAATGCCAATACCGCGCCATTTTTCATCAACCGATTCATCATCAGGAGCAATATATAAACCCGGTTCTACCGTGACTACCATGCCTGCTTCATATGCACGCCATTGACCATTTTCATCTTTGTAAGCACCGACATCATGTACATCCATACCTAATAAATGGCCTGTACCATGCATATAAGATTTGCGATAGCTTTCAGATTCAATGATTTGTTCAAGATCACCTTGCATAAGACCTAAATCAAGTAAGCCTTGAACTAAAATACGCACTGCAACGTTATGTGGTTCTTTATATGAATGACCAATTTGAACTGCATCAATCGCAGCGATTTGTGCATCAAGTACAACTTGGTATAAGGCTTTTTGCTCAGGGCTAAACTTTCCATTTACAGGAAACGTCCGAGTAATGTCCGAGGCATAATATTCATATTCACATGCGGCATCGATTAAAACTAAATCACCATCTTTTAATGGTTTATTATTTTCCACATAATGCAAAATGCAAGCATTCTCACCACCGCCTACAATACTGTTATACGATGGAACACAGCCATTTTGACCAAAAATATAATTTAATTCCGCTTCTAGCGCATATTCCATCATCTCTGGACGGACTTTTTGCATCGCACGGGTATGCGCTTCCGCACTAATATTTGAAGCGATTTGCATGAGCTCTATTTCTTTTGCAGATTTGAACACACGCATTTCATTTAGAATCTGATCAAGCTGCATAAACGTTGTAGGAACACCAAAACCACGTCCTGCATCATTGGCTTTTTTTGTCCATGCACTTAGCTTTGCATCAAAATCAGCACGTTGACCAATACGATAAAATACTTTTTCTTTGTTTAAAATTTTGGCAATGATTTCTTCATCAAGCAAATCAATTGCATAAGCTTCGTCTGCATCATAATCATCAATTGCGCCATCTATACCCGCACGATAACCATTCCAAATTTCCATCTCACGATTTCGTTCTCGACAGAACAAACTATAGGTATAGTTTTGGCTTGTTTCATCCGTTTCAATGACTGCGACTGCTTCAGGTTCAGCAAACCCTGTGAGATAAAAGAAGCTGCTATCTGGTCGGAATTTATAATCAGCATCACCATTACGCATCACTTCAGGACTGGTTGCAATAATAGCGATACTATTGGGACCCATTTGCTCAGCGAGGCGGTCACGACGTTCCTGAAAATCTGCTTGGCTTAATTTCATTGTATATTCGGCTTATATTTCAAATAATTGAATCTGGTGAATGATGATCTTAACTTACAATCACAGCATAAAAAATGCAAATATCCGATTTAGAATATTTGCATCTTTTTGAAAATAGCTTGTTACAATGAACTTGAACTAACTTGGACGATGTGGTGTAAACATTTCAACCAAACTACTTGTTTCAGAATCAGCTGTTGCCTGTTTCATTTTGCTATGTAAATTTTGAAGCAAAGAACTTTCAGCAACAGGAACCTTTTTACGTCCCATTGACAATGATACTGGAATCAAACGGACAAACTCATATAATTCCAGATAGCTCGCTTCACCTTCTTCGTCATCATCTGATTCTTCAAACTCAACTGATGCAACATCTTGTAAGCTTTCAATGAGTTCTTGCTCGTCAGAACGAATATGTCCTGATGCCAAGCCAAATCCTAAAACCACACCTTCACACCAATCCGCTAGTGCTTGAACACGATCAGACAATGCATGTTCATCATCTGGGAGCATTGGTAAATAGTCTAAATCATCTTCAGATAGTGCATGTGCAATATCTTCCGCTTCTTCTGTAAGCACTGCGATTGCAGCATCGTCTAATTTTGGTACATCTAGGGTTGATAAAATTTGTAACCATTCATCACGAGTCGGCGCTTCGGTAACACAAACTATACCTGTCAGTAAGCCATGTAACTCACTCGGGCTTGAAATCTCTTCAATCTCATCAAAATTTTGGTTCCAATCCGACCAACCTGAAATATCGTCTTGCATTCGCTTTTCCAATCTCTATACTTCTCTATATATTACCTTTGATTGCGAATCTGTGCGACCTCGATATGTTAGAACAATTACAGCGTCTACAGACGCATATTGGTGTTTTAAAAACACGAATTGAAAATGTTGAGAAAGAAAATGCATCGCTGTTAAAAGAAAAAGATAACAGCGAGGAGCAGGCTCATTCTCAAATTAGCCATAAGAACAGTATTATTACTCAAAAACAGGATGAAATTGAGTCACTTACTGATCAACTTACACAACTGCAAGGTCAGTTCCAGCAACTGAATACCGATGCGACATCATTAGCTGAGCGTTATGGTCGTTTGGAAAAAAGCTGTACCGATTTAAAAAATCGTTTCCAAGAAATTTTAGCTGAACGCAATGAATTACGCGTTGTGAAAGAAAAAATAGTGAATGAACAACGTCATCAACTACAAGATATTAAAAATCTTAAAGATGAACGTGAACGCCTTATTCTGAAAAATGAGCAAGCCAAAGCCAAAGTTGAAGCGATTATCCAGCGTCTTTCGATTTTAGGAACAGAACAAGATCATCATGCGCAAGAAATTCAGCAACTTGCTCATCCAACTGAAGCGAATGAGGAAGTTTAACTATGTCTGAACATGTGACGGTAGAATTGCGTCTAATTGAACAAGTCTTTCGTTTGGCGACGACTTCAGATAAAAAAGCAGACTTAGAAAAAGCAGGTCAGCTTTTGAATGACAAATTTCAAGAGTTTCGTCGTAAAGCACCCAATGTAGAACACAATAAATTGGTGATCATGGTTGCTTTGGAGTTAATGCAAGAAGTATTAACCATGAATAAATCGTTACAAGAATATGCACAATGCGAACGTCTGTTAGATGATATTTTAGAAGGTGTTGAAAAAGCGGAATAATCCGCTTTTTTTTCGTGCAATTGATCGGCTTTTGGGATCTGTATTTATAAATTATGATCTTTGGTGATTTGCCAGCATCCTTAAATTATGTATACTTAATACAACTCTAGGGTGTTCGCCAGTAAGTCTATTCCCCTGCCGATACTTAAACTTACGGATGTGTTCTGTATATTTTGAGTGTATGCCCACCTTGAGTGGGAAACCCATTAAGTGTACGTCACGTCCACCTTGAACTCATCGGGTTCAGGGTAACGACAATGCAGCGGCATCTCTGGAGTGTTTTATTTTTAATAAGAACAATAACTTATATAAGAAAAAATTTGATAAGATTCGATGCCTTTATCAAAACGGGTAACTTTCTATTTTTCACGATCTGTGTCAGGTCAAGTCAGAACTAATACAGATTATCCAAAAAAGTGAGTATTGCATACTCATTAGTTCTCATTCATAAGCTAGGCTATATACGACTCTCTCTACACTTTTTAGCTCGCCACCAGTTAAATCATTAAAAATGATATGTGCAAATTGAGGCCACCCCTTGTTGTTATCTAAAAAAACTAATACCTCTCCACAAATGTTTATGCCACAAGTTTTTGTTTTCTCAATCCCTTTAAAATACTCTGTCTTAAAATTGCTAAACTGATGCTTTTTCCGCTTAACTAGAGAAGTATCTGGTGCATTCCCTAAATATATTTTAGAAAGAACTTTACCACTTCGATCCTTCAACTCATAAACATCAAAGTCCATTTTCCCAGTAGAAACAGCCACTATTTGAAATTCTTTTGGAAGTATTAAAGTATAACTATTTGACAGTACAGCTTTCTCACCAATTACTGGATTGTTAATGTTAGCAATATGATTAGTAGTACACGATACTAATAATGAACAACTAAATAACAATCCTATAACTTCATGTAATTTCATAGTTAACACCCAAATGTTTTACAAAATGTTAATTTATTAGCATCAATAACATTTTTGATATCTTAAGGAGTGACAGCTCCCCTACTGACTTCCATAATTTTATGCTCAAAACCAAGATTTAATACACTATAACCATCACTGTTATCTCTATATTGATCCGGCGACAACCCCATCAAAAGACCTTGTTCGTGAGCGACCTGTCATCCAACTGAACCACTCGACCAAACTCCTGTATTTCCACCAACGCCTGATACATAAGGACGAGCACTCCCTTCAGGAACTGCAATTGTATAAACTTTTGGACCACTTAAATTACGACCATCTACAACTGATGTATGTTGCAAAATCACCTTGCAATATGGCAGTGTTATTCGGCAATAAAAATACTTTCTTTAAAGACCTTATAAAAATGTTTTTTTGATAAAAAGAGCAGTTTTTCAATACAACATACTTGATCATTTAAATATAAATCTAATCAATAAAGTACATCAAAATTAAACACCTAATCTACATCACCACACTCAAACTAAAAAGGGAGATAATGTTGTTCATTACCTCCCTTTTATTTTAATTATCATTTTTATCTAAAAATTAAAGTTTAGAAATCAATTAACTCAGGTTTTGCATATCATCGAACTTTTTAAGCTCATAAGGTAAACCCACGTAGTTCTCAGCTAATGTTGTTAAACCTGCTTTTGAATCCAAAATATAATTTAATTCAGCTTGCTTGATTTTATGGTCAAAATCACTTTCCGTTTCAAAACGATGTAGCAAATGGGTCATCCACCAAGAAAAACGCTCAGCTTTCCAAACACGTTTTAAACATTTTTCAGAATATTGATCTATTCCCTCTGTTGAATCCTTTAAATAAAATTCAATCAAAGCACTCGATAAATACGCAATATCAGAGGCTGCTAGATTTAAACCTTTCGCACCTGTAGGTGGAACAATATGTGCGGCATCACCAGCTAAGAATAGCTTGCCAAACCGCATCGGTTCAGTAACAAAACTGCGTAATGGCGCTATACTTTTTTCAATAGAAGAACCTTTAATTAAACTTTTACGGCTCTCATCATCAAGGCGTTTTTCTAATTCACCCCAAAATCTTTCATCAGACCACTCATCAACATGATCAGTCAAAGGAACTTGTAAGTAATAACGGCTTCGTGTTTTAGAGCGCATACTGCATAAGGCAAAACCACGTTCAGATTGCACGTAAATAAGCTCATCTGAAACAGGTGGTACATCTGCTAATACACCTAACCACCTAAAAGGATAAACCTTTTCAAAGGTTTTAATTTTATCCTGCGGAACACTTGCACGACAAACGCCATGATAGCCATCACAACCTGCAATAAAGTCACATGCAAGACGATATTGCTGATGATTATGATTGAAAGTCACATAAGGATTGCTATCAAAATCATGAATCTGTACACCCTCTGCTTCGTAATAGCTGCACAAGCCAGCATTTTCGCGTGCTTGCATCAAATCTTTAGTTACTTCGGTTTGACCATAAACTGTTACTTGCTTCCCTTGTGTAAGCGCTGATAAATCAATTCGATGCTTTAAGCCATTGCTTAGAATTTCAATACCATCATGTGGAAGTCCAAATTTATTTAAGTTTTGATCAACACCTGCTTGTGTCAATAAATCGACAGATACTTGCTCAAGGATTCCAGCTCGAATACGAGCAGCCACGTATTCCGCACTGCGCTGTTCAATAATAATATGGTCAATTCCTGCTTTATAGAGCAATTGTCCAAGCAGAAGTCCTGCGGGGCCAGAACCAATAATCGCAACTTTTGTTTTTAAATTTTCCATACATGTATCTCCATATCTTGATTCTTAAATTAATTTTTTTATTCAAAAAACGATATAGTCAAAATAGGATAATCACCGTATATTGGTCATAGTGTCCGTATATCGGACAAAACATGACTCCACATAATCTAAAAGTATGGTGAGTATGAGATACGATCTAATTGAAAATAAAGTTTCAGGTGAAACCATTAAGCTCGATGATTATATTTCTGGATTGGCGAAAGGTCTGAGTTTGCTTGAAGCTTTTGGCGTTGATCGGCAAAAACTGAACTCCTCTCAGATTGCAGCACGTACAGGTTTAAGTCGCACCGCTGCACGACGTTATTTACGAACTTTAAAGTTTCTAGGTTATTTAGAAAGTGATGATCATTATTTTTGGCTAACACATAAAGTACTGCGTTTATCGAGTTCTTATTTAAGCTCTGCTCATTTACCGAAAGTTGTACAGCCTATTTTAAACCTATTGTCCATTCAAACAGCACATACGTTTTCTTTAGTGGTGTTAGATGAACATGAAGTCGTACCCATCGCTCGAGGTTTTTTACCCCAGCAAGATCATTTCCGTTTAAATCCTTATGGTATGCATCTAGGCAATCGCTTACCAGCACATGCAACCTCTACGGGTAAAGTTCTATTGGCAGCATTGAGCTTAGAAGAACAAAAGAATTGGGTCGAGAAATATGGCTTAAAGCGCCTAACGCCTTATACAATTCAGGATAAAGAACAGTTTTATCGTGTCTTAGCAGAAATTCAGACTCAAGATTATTGTTTATCAAAAGAAGAACATGAATTAGGCATTATTGCTATTGCTGTACCGATACTCAATGCACAAGGTATAGCGGTTGCTGCATTAAATTGTATGTCACAAACCAATCATGTAACGGAAGAACAATTAATTCAGCAAATTTTGCCTTTACTAAGAAATACCGCTTATGAGTTAAGAAGTATGGTTTGATCATTCGTTTTATGTAAGCAATGAATAACTATTCACAATCAATGGAATAGACTACATATCCTATTTTTAAATAAAAATTTGAAAGCATGCTACGCCCTACAGAAATGTATACTAATCAAAATTTATAAAAAGAAGCCGAACCACAGAACTTTTTTAAAGAAACATAAAATTTAGCATTTTTATACTAGCTATAATCTCTAACAACTTTTTTAAAATCCAACTGAAGTCCTAACCTGTCAAATTGCTTCTTGATCATATTCGATCCAAAATTTGATGAGGGGTAGATTGTGGGCAAAAGCTATAGGCAAAAAAAAGCTCTTGTAATAACAAGAGCTTTTTTAAATATTTGGCGGAAGCGGTGAGATTCGAACTCACGGAGGACTCACACCCTCGTCGGTTTTCAAGACCGGTGCATTAAACCGCTCTGCCACGCTTCCAATGGCGGCTATCATATAAATAAAATACGAACTTGGCAAACTTTTTTAGAGATTTTTTCATTCAAACGTACAAAATAAAATCAAAAAACACTAATTTGCTGAATTTTCGAGCTTTTCATAACGAATTGTGTTGATGTACCACAGCTTCTTTCCTAGAGGAGTAACGACTTCGACTTCATCATCTACTTGTTTAGACAGTAAAGCACGTGCCATTGGTGAATCTATCGAAATATGTTGTGGATGATGATCATAAATTTCATCAACGCCGACGATACGCAAAGTTTTCTGTTCCCCGTCATCATTTTCAATTTCAACCCATGCGCCGAAATACACTTTTCCTTCTTGTTCTGGAGAAAAATCAATAATCCTCAGTTCTTCTAAACGCTTACCTAAATATCTTACGCGTCGGTCTATTTTCCTAAGTATTTGTTTATTATATTGATAATCAGCATTTTCTGAACGATCACCTAAACTTGCAGCCCAATTTACTTTTTTAGTAATCTCAGGGCGTTCTACACGCCATAATTGCTGTAGCTCAGCAACTAAAAGATCATGTCCTGTACGAGTAATTAAATTCGATTTCATTTTTTAAAACCATTCACAATATACAATGTCTTTTCTCATTTATACGTTTAGGATTATCTATAGTCTTCGTTCATTATACTAGTCATTTTTTTATTGCTCATTATATTGAACCGTAGGAAAAATGAACGATTGAAAAAGGGTTCTATTGTTAAAATCTACGGATTCCTTTTGCTTAATTCTTCATCCAAAAAGAAAAAATAAGCAATTAAAAATCCTCGCTATTTAAGTTTTATTGCATTTATCTTGTATGTAAATTAGGTACATTCTCTTACATTTTAAATGCATATATTTTTACTGTTGAATCATTCAAAATTTCAAAAAAAATTATCATTAAAAATCAAAAACTTAAATATTATTATTTGATTGTTTTTTGTACAAAGTTTGACAAGCTAAAAAAACGCCGATAATATGCGCACATGTTTTATTAGCTTATTTATATTTTTTTGTAGTTTTTCTGCAAAAGCAATCAATCCCACATGTCATTTTTTGAATGACGTTCATGACTGCCCACCCTTATTGAATTTACCAACTGTAAAAGGTTATAGGCTTCTTTTGCTTTAACTTTTTTGGGCAATAAATTACTTGTAGCGGAGACAACATGCACAGTAGTTCAACCTCTGGGTCGAGGCTTAGCCTTAACTCATTTTTCCGTGCTCTTCCAATCAAAACTTTAGTTTTATCTACCGCATTAATTCCTTTTAGTATTAATGCGACCAAGACCAACCAGTACAATGCTGTAGTTAATTCAAGTAAATTGACTGTAGTTGCGGTTTCCAATCCTAGCATCGTGTTTAAGGATGGAAGATTTAAGCATGGCTTCGGCTATGATTTAGCGCATAATTATGCACAAAGTCTAAATGTGAAGTTAGATTTTCAGACTGTTCCAGACAATGCAACTGCATTGAAAATGGTTGCACAAGGCAAAGCCAATTTCGCGATCACAACAGCAAATATGCAAACCATTGAAGCGAAACAGTTAACTTCTTTTTCAGCCAGCTGTGGTGATTTTAACAGCTTGAAAAAAAATGGTTTAAATACTGAACTCAATTGGGTATTTAAGCAAGCTGAAGACCCATTAACAGCGACAGCAAGTGGTTTTGTCTGCCAAAGCAAGCAAAATGGTGCTACACAACAACTCGCTGCATTCTATAACCGTAATGTTGTGAAACAGAACGATTGGGATGTAATCCAACGTGATTTAAGTAATCGCCTACCTATCTATAAAGCGAGCTTTCAACGTTCAGCGCAGCAATATGATTTAGATTGGCATTTACTTGCAGCAATCGCTTATCAAGAATCTTATCTTAAACCAGACTCTGTTTCTCCCACAGGTGTTCGTGGTTTGATGATGTTGACCAATGGTACAGCAAAAGAAATGGGTGTACGCAATCGTAATGATCCTGCGCAAAGCATTCAAGGTGGCGCGAAGTATTTCGATATGATGCTCAGCCGTTATTCTTATATTTCTAATCCAGATCGTCGTTGGTATGCACTTGTCGCATATAACATGGGTCCTGGTGCTGTAGAAAGCATTCAAAAGCGTATCAAAGCTCAAGGTAAAGATCCGAATGATTGGATGAATCTTTATAATTATTTGACACGTAATCAAGCTCAAAATGGTCGTTATAAGCAAGCTGTTCAATATGTCACACGTATTCGTGCTTATTTAGAACATATTAAAACGACACCTCGTTTGTTAGAAATCTAAGTAGACGTTGAAAATCCTAAGCACTGAAGTGCAATATTAGATGCATAAAAAAAAGCTTACCCACGATAGGTAAGCTTTTTTATTTTCAGTTGTGATTAAGCAGTTTGCTCAAGTACACGTTTGAAAAGATCTTTTTGCTCTTGGCTAGGTTTAGCTGTTTGTAAAGCCATCAATTGTGACATGTCACCTTGAACTTTGATTTTACCCGTCATGAATGCTTGCATCGCAGCAGCCATATCAAATTCAAGGAATACTTTACGAAGCGTTTCAGCATCCATATTCAGTGTAGTTTTAGCATTTGCAGAAGCGCCTTTAAGGATTTTTCCGCCATCTAAAGCAAGTTCAGTATTGCCATCAGCATCAGCAACAACTAAGTTGATTGCTAAATTTGAAAGTGCAGGTGGTAAATTTAAATCACCAGCTTCAGCAGTCAATTTTTCTACATTTGCAAACCAATCATCAGTTAAGAAAGCAGGCATGTTCATTCCTCAAATTATTTATTCGTTTATTGTGTTGTCTATCCGAACAACATCATGGTGAAGCAGTTTTGCTTGCCCATTGTTATAGCATGATAATTTCAATTTGGGCTAAAGTTTTTTGTACGGGCTGTTCAACTTTTGTCGGATTTTTGACTTTACTTTAAAAAAAGGCACTCAAATCAATCTGAGTGCCTTTTTGAATGCGTTTAGAAGCAAAAATTAATCTGCTGCAAAACTTAAATTAACAACATCAAGACGCTTTTTCATTTCTTCAGTATCGCACTTCATATCAAACTCACGTTCTTCATCCAATTTTTCAAAATCAAATAAATCACGGTCAGCCAATTGTGATGGCGATACATTCTGTAAAGCCCCAAATATGCTGTGCAGACGTTTAGGATATTGCTTATCCCATTCACGTAACATGTCATTCAACATGGCACGTTGTAGATTTTCCTGAGAGCCACACAAATTACATGGAATAATTGGGAATTGTCGAATTTCCGCATATTTAATAATGTCTTTCTCTTCGACATAAGCAAGTGGGCGAATCAAAATATTCTTTTTGTCTGATGACAAAAGTTTTGGTGGCATCGCTTTTAAGCTACCGCCATGGAATAGATTCAAGAAGAAGGTCGCAATAATATCATCACGATGATGTCCCAAGGCAACTTTAGTTGCACCAATTTCTTGTGCAAAACCATATAAAGAACCACGGCGTAAGCGAGAACAAACTGCGCAGTAAGTTTTACCTTCAGGTGTTAAACGTTTGGTAATACTGTAAGTATCTTTTTCCAAAATATAATAAGGAATATTATTTTCCTCTAAATACTTTGGCAAAACGTCTTCAGGGAAACCTGGTTGCTTCTGATCAAGGTTTACCGCAACCACATCAAAATTGATCGGTGCAATACGTTTGAACTGCAACAAAATGTCTAACAAAGTATAGCTATCTTTCCCACCAGAAACACAGACCATGACCTTGTCGCCTTCTTCGATCATTTTAAAGTCACGAATTGCATGACCGACCTGACGACGAAGTTTTTTCAATAGACGATAGTAAGCCGAACTTGTAGGAAGTTCTGGTTTGAAATTAAATCCTTGTTCGGACTCAACTGGCGAGTACATAGACGCGATTTACCAAAAAAAAATTCTGCGTGATTTTAGCTGATTTGTTGTTGAATCGCATCTAAAGATTTTTATTTTTACATTAATCTTTTTATTGGTCATATTCCTGTCTTATTCACCTATCTAAAATAGACGGTCAAGTTCATTTTTTAACCGAGGTGCTTATGATTTGGACTTTTCCACAGTTTTCCACAAATCCTGTGGATAAAAGTGTGGATTGTTTGGGGCTTGACAAAGTATTCATACGGAGGAATGGGCGTTTTCTTTAAATTGATCACTTTTTAACCACCTTATTATATTTATATTTTACAATGACTTATTATAGTCAATAGATATGTTTTAAAAAAATATAAAATTATTTTTGATTAATATGCCAACAAATAAGACTTGATTTTTTTTATTTGTATTGATAAAAAACAAATCATGGTATTTCTTCTCGAATAACTTTGCTAAACTCCAAAAGGAAATTGGGGAAAATTTTAATTACTAAAAATGAAAAAATTAATTACGGGTTCATTGGTATCAATTTTAGGGTGTATGAGCATTGCTTCATTTACATCACAGACCTTTGCTGGGCAAATATATTTCTACAAAGACAAAAATGGCACCACCCTACTGACCAACCGTAAAAATTCAGACAGTTCATTGCAAAAAGTTAAAGTCACTTATTACAAAGACAGCAATATCCATAGCTATAGTAATTGGGGTAGTTCAGAGTCTTCTGTTTTACCCAGTTATAGTCGAAGCAAAAACTCTTTTGACAATATTATTCGTCAAGCCGCGCAAACTCATGGCATTTCTGAAGGTTTAATTAAAGCAGTGATGCATACAGAGTCTGGTTTTAATTCAAATGCTCGCTCTCCAGTTGGCGCACAAGGGCTAATGCAACTCATGCCTGCAACAGCTCGACGTTTTAACGTTTCCAATTCACTTGACCCACAACAAAATATTTTTGGTGGTGCCAAATATCTGAGTTGGTTAATGAAACGCTTTAACGGGAATACCAATTTAGCACTTGCGGCATATAATGCAGGCGAAGGCAATGTCGATAAATATGGCGGTATTCCGCCTTTCCGTGAAACACAGGATTATGTCAGACGTGTCACCAGTCGTTATAACAACTTATATGCACGTGGTTTAAATATTACTGACAATAGTTCAAGTAACAATTCAAGCCTTGGGCAAGTGATTGCACAGTCGAATCCAAATACCAATAACAATTCAAATGAGAATAATAGCGCTGCAAGCTTTTCGAACAGTACACCTGTCGTGACGCCTGCAAAATACAGCTCTAGACAAATTATTGTTGCATCTGACGGTACTTATACCGATGCACCTTCTGGTGCTTCATATTCCACAGCCAATGCCAGTGCTTCAGCACATATTCGTTTTGGAAATTAGTACATCATTTAAATTTTCTAAGTGAATAATTTAAAAAGTTGCTTATTTCTCCTTTAAAGATAATTTAACTCTATTTTCAAATATTTTTTTAATTTTTATATAGTTAGAACTCGTATATTAAAATTATTTTAATTTTATATTGCATAGATTTTTTCAATTATTCTTGAATTTTCATGATCTAAACCTCATATTCGGTACATGGTTTATAATCAATAAATCAAATTATTTTATATTTATGAAGAGGGTTTTCTCGATGATGCGGATTGGTTTGTTTTTGCTAACCAACCTCGCGGTACTGGTTGTAGCTGGCATTATCCTATCGTTATTAGGTGTTGGTAGTTATCACGGCGCTGGCGGTCTCAACTTAGGTAACCTGATGGTGTTCTGTTTAGTCTTTGGTATGGCAGGCTCTTTTGTCTCGCTTTTCCTTTCTAAATGGATGGCTTTAAAAACCACAGGTACTGAATTAATTGATCCTAATGCACCTCGTAACCAAGCTGAATCTTGGTTACTGCAAGAGGTTGCTCAACTTTCACAACGTGCTGGTATTAAAATGCCAGATGTCGGTATCTTTCCATCTTATCAATCGAATGCTTTTGCAACAGGTTGGAACAAAAATGATGCGCTCGTATCTGTTTCAACAGGCTTGTTAGAGCGTATGAATAAAGATGAATTACGTGCCGTACTCGCTCACGAAATTGGTCACGTTGCCAATGGTGACATGGTCACCTTATCGTTAATTCAGGGTGTTGTGAACGCCTTCGTCATGTTCTTTGCCCGTGTTGTCGGTGACTTCATTGACCGTAATGTCTTTGGTCGTGAAGATGGTGAAGCTCCTGGATTGGCTTATTTTGCGATTACGATGGTATTGGATATCGTCTTTGGTATCTTGGCTTCAGCAATTGTCATGTGGTTCTCTCGCCATCGCGAATATCGTGCAGATGAAGCTGGAGCACAATTGGCAGGTAAAGAAGCCATGATCTCTGCATTATTACGCTTACAAGCAGAATCAGAAATGCCTGATCAAATGCCTAAAGAGATGAAAGCTTTTGCAATCGCAGAAGGTAAAGAACAAGGGTTTAGTTTGGCAGCGTTATTCCATACTCACCCAAGCATCGAACAACGTGTTGCTGCTTTACGTCAGCTCAATTTGCCATAATTCATTTATCGTAATTTGTGCAAAATTGAGCATGAGTGAAAATAGATAAAATAATGCCTCCAATGGGAGGCTTTATTTTTTTAAACTTTTAGAATCAAAAATGAAACTATTCAACTTTTAACAATTTAATTAACGATCTAATTGTATGCAACGGATTAAGCTACCATTGGGATCAATCACACTAAACATATCAATTTCCCCCAAATATTGAATTTCCGTTATTTTTGCATCAGGAAATGCTGTCCAATCCAAATTTTGCCAATAGTGAAAAAGATCATGCATAATTTTGGTTCTTAAACAAACACTGAACCATGATTCTTTTGGATTCAGTTGTGGATGATGAAAGAACTCAATAATTAAAGAATCCTTACTTAAAATCATCCATTGCTCAGATTGATAATCACATTGAAATCCTAAAAACTCATAAAACAGACGAGTATCATTTAGATCAATTGCAGGTAAATTTGCCGAAATATAGTCTTGCATCACCACCTCTTTTACACTCGTCCTTACGATTCCTAAAGCAGACGTTAAAGTCAAAAATTAGAAATTAAAGCTTTGATACCAATCCCACAACACCTTTGCTCCAAACCAAATCGCAAAACCGATCAATATTAAAACGATCATCCCTAGAATATCGGGAATATGAATCCAAAACCATGCGACAACAGGATTACGCCAAAACGCAGAAGTTTGCTGCATTTGTTCTAACTTCTCATGTAGAAATGGATGCACCACATGATCATCACTATGAATCTGATATTCTTCACGAATATGATCGTGTACCACATCCAAAGCCCGACGGCTTGGACGAATGAAGATATCAAATACCGTACCTGCTATAGGAATAAAACCAACAAAGGCATCCACGACAGCAAGTTTGATTACACCATTCAATTTGGCTTGTGGTACGCCAATTTGTTTGGCTTTATATACAGCATAACAAGTCAGTACAAAACCAGCAGCATCCCCTGCAACAGGAATGGTACTCAGTGCTGCATCTGCCCCTACCCCTTGTTTGGTAAATGGAATCCGTACCACTGAATCCATCATATTGGCAAATTTAGCCAAATCACGTTCCAATTGAATAACTTCTTGAGTCGATAATTTTTTTTCAGCGGGCATGGATGTATCTATCTTTTAACATCGCAATATAATGAAAACATCATAGCCAATAAATTCAGAGTGTTGTGTATACTTTTAATATTTTGTGATTACCATCGTTTTAATGGCTGATATTTTCACTCAGAGCGAAGCTTGACCCAATAAAATTGACGCAATGAAAAGATAAACCACCACCCCTGTTGCATCACAGATAGACGTGACCAATGGTGCAGATGCGCTCGCAGGGTCAAGTTTTAAGCGATTCAGAATAAAAGGTAAACTCATTCCGATGAGACAGCCCAATAATACAATTCCCATCATACTGATCGCCAAAACCACAGCAACCATAGCATCTCCACGAATATAGCCCAGTATAGAAACTGCAAATGCCATCGTTCCGCCTAAACACAAACCAACCAAGACTTCCCGACCGACTAAATAAAACCAATCTTTCAACTGTACATCACCCGTTGCCAAAGCACGCACCATCAATGTTGCGGATTGAGAACCTGCATTACCACCACTTCCCACCAATAAAGGTAAGAAAAACACCAAAACAATATTGGCAGCAATAATGTCTTCGAAATGAGCAATCCCGATACCTGACAATAAACTACCAAAAACAAGAATGACCAACCAAAACACGCGCTTTTTGTATAAGGAAAAGATAGGTGCTCGTTTAATACTCATATTGGGTGAAGCAGCAACAGCACTGGACTTTAAAAAATCTTCTGTGGTTTCGGCTTGTACCACATCCGTTGCATCATCATACGTGACGATACCGAGTAGATGATATTGTGCATCAACAATAGGCAAAGCAATAAAATCATAATGACTCAGTTTATTGGCAATACTTTCTTGGTCTTCATCAACCCAACCGACTATTAAGTCCGTGGTCATGACGTCTGCAATGGTTTGATTGGGATCGGCAAGTATGATTTGTCGTAAAGAAATCACACCCAATAAAACATTCTGTGCATCTACAATATAAATCAAATATAAAGTTTCACGGTCTGCTGCAACTTTCCTAAGCTGTTCAATGGCTTGGTTCATGCTGAGATTCGGTGACAAAGTCACAAAATCCGAACTCATTAATGCACCAGCAGATTCCTCAGAATATTGTTCTAATTGTTTAATTTGTTGTTGTTTTTCAGGACTCAGTTGTTGGTAAATTTGCTGTTGTTGTTGTGCAGAGAGTATTTGAAATAAATCAATTCGGTTATCAGAATGCATTCCTGAAATAACATCGAGCAACTGATCTTCTGGTAAATATTCAACAATGTTCTGTAATTGTTCTAAGGATAAATATTCAAGAATATAAGGTGCATTGGGTAAATAACGGATTAAACTGATTTTTGCATTCAAAGACAGATCTTTAATTAATTCAGCAATATCCGCATCATTCATAGGATGTAGAATATTTTCGACTTTATCAAAATCATGATCTTGTATTGCTAATTCTACTTTTGAAATCAAATCCAAGGACAATTGCATTTATTTTTCCGAGTTATAAAGTTCCCCACTGATCATGTGATTGAATGCAAATAAAATAAAGCATGATTTTGTTATAAAACTGGAACTTAAAATCTCAGTTGTAGAA
Source organism: Acinetobacter sp. P8-3-8 (assembly GCF_000214135.1). Lineage (GTDB taxonomy): Bacteria > Pseudomonadota > Gammaproteobacteria > Pseudomonadales > Moraxellaceae > Acinetobacter. The sequence continues at coordinate 50,839 of NZ_AFIE01000015.1, read as the reverse complement.
TAAATTGGATATTGGTCAAATAGATGAATTAATACCAGAATGAATATTGTCTAGGCTCTAAAATAAAGCCCTAAATAAAATAGGTCACCACATAAATGATGACCTATTTTTAATCGAGAGATTTTCGACTTTTTGGGAATAAATGCGCTTTAGCTTAAGCTGGCTTTGTTTTAAAAAGAGACCGAATCAAAACATACATAAACGGAATAAAAATCAGCACCAAAATCGTTCCAAAAATCACTCCACCAAGCACACTCACCCCAATTTCCTGACGGCTTGCAGCGCCCGCACCCAATGCAAAAACCAAAGGAATCACACCTGCACCAAATGCCAAAGAAGTCATTAAAATAGGACGTAAACGCAATCCTGCCCCTTCCAGTGCCGCAGCAATTGCTGTTTGCCCTTTTTCTTGAGCAATCGCCGCAAACTCTACAATTAAGATTGCATTTTTACATGAAAGACCAATGGTTGTGAGTAGTGCAATTTGGAAATAAATATCGTTTGGAAAGCCCATTAATTTGCTGAAAATAATATTCCCACCAACACCCAAAGGAATAGCTGCAATCACTGCTGTCGGAATCGACCAGCTTTCATATAAAGCAGCTAAGCATAGGAAAATAAATCCAATAGAAATTAAATAAAGCCACAAAGCCTGACTGCTTGATTTCTGTTCTTCAAAAGACAAGCCACTCCATGCTACATCGATACCATCATGTTGAGCGATCAACTTTTCAATGTCACGCATAGCTACACCAGAGCTGATATTTTTGCCTGCGTCAGCTTCCATTTCCAATGCGGTATAACCTTGAAAACGATTAACCACATCTGGCCCACCTTCCCAATTGATCGTTGCGAAATTACTAAACGGTATCATTTGGTTTTGTGCATTGCGTACAGTCCAAGACTGTAAATCTTCAGGCTTAGAACGGAATGCTGCATCGCCTTGCATCATCACACGTTTAATACGTCCACGATCAATGAAGTCGTTGATGTATGAACCACCCCAAGCAGCAGACAGCGTGCTATTAATTGCAATTTGAGATAAACCATTTGCCAATGCTAATTTTTGATCGACATTGACTTTTAACTTGGCTTTATCAGGATTAGATTGTTTATCTAAATTCTCAAACGTCGTTGCTTTGGCCGCTTCATTTTTGAGTAATTCAAATTGTTGATCTAAGTATTTTCGACCCTGACCATTAATATCTCGAATCCAAAATTCTATGCTGTTGCTATTCCCCAAACCATTCACAGAAGAAGGCATCATCACATTAATATTGGCATTTTTATTGTTTTTAAAATATTTCATTGCACGTTCACGTATTGCTTGTGCAGAATTGGTACTGCCTAAACGTTCATCCCAATGTTTTAATGCAATAAATCCTGTACCTAAATTTTGTCCAGTACCTGAAAAATTACGACCATAGCGGATTAACACAATATTAACGTTTTGCTTTTCTTTTTCTAAGAAATATTGACGGATTTCTTCTCCTACAATTCGACTCTTGGACATCGGCGAACCTTCAGCAAGTCGGAATTGGACACTCAACATCCCTTGGTCTTCACTTGGGATAAAACTGGTCGGCAATACTCGGTAAATCAATGCAAAAATGCTAATCAAACCAATAAAAACAACCAGAATTACCCACTTTAACTTCAGGGTCTTTGTTACAAGCTTTAAATAGCCTTGTCTCAAGCTTTCTAGTTTGTGATTAAACCAATCTGCCCAGCGCATACTTTTTTGATTTGGTTTGAGAATAATTGCACACAATGCAGGTGTTAAAATCAATGCCACCAACAGTGACAAAGCCATTGCAGCAACTAAGGTGATGGAGAACTGACGGTAAATGACCCCAGTAGAACCTGTAAAAAATGCCATTGGGATAAAAACGGCAGTGAGTACCACCGTGATCCCAATCAATGCCCCTGTCATTTCCTGCATAGATTCAATAGACGCTTGTTTTGCCGTTAATCCACGTTCATGCATCAGTCGTTCGACATTTTCAACCACGACAATTGCGTCATCAACCAACAAACCTATTGCAAGAACCAGTGCAAATAAGGTCAATGTGTTGATGCTCATTCCCAAACCAAACAACACAGCAAATGTACCGAGAATAACAATCGGCACTGTAATCGTCGGAATTAAAGTTGCACGCCAGCTTTGTAAGAAAATAAACATGACAATAACAACGAGAATAATCGCTTCAAATAACGTTTTGATGACTTCTTTAATCGACTCTTGCACAAATGGCGTATTGTCACGTGGATAAACAATTTTATAGCCCTTTGGCAATTTCTCTGCGACTTGTGCCAATTCTGCCTTGATCAAAGCAGAAGTCGCTAAAGCATTTGCACCCGAAGATAAGGAAATCCCAATACCTGAAGATGGAAAACCATTGATGGTATTAAAAGATTGATAATTTTCCGCGCCCAATTCAATACGTGCGACATCTTTTAGATAAACATAACTGCCATCAATATTGGATTTGACAATAATATTTTGGAATTCTTCAACCGTTTTTAATCTTGAGCCTGCTGTTACCTTGGCATTTAAATATTGATCTGCAACTACAGGTAAATCACCAATTCCCCCTGCGGCTACTTGCGTATTCTGTGCTTCAATCGCTGCACGAATATCACTTGGCATCAGTTGATATTGACGTAATAAATTCGGGTTTAACCAAATCCGCATTGCATATTGCGAACCAAAAACGTCAACTTCCCCGACCCCATCAATACGGGAAAGTTCTTGTTCAATATGATCTGAAAGATAATCTCCCAGTTCGATATTATTACTTTGACCTGTTTCATCATATAAACCAACCACCATAAAGGTGTCACCAAGTGATTTATAAACATTGACCCCTTGGCGTTGTACATCTTCAGGTAAACGATTGATCACACCATTGATACTATTTTGAACTTGGACTTGAGCTGTGTCAGGATCGGTACCATTTTCAAAACTAATACTGATACGTGCACGCCCTGATGAATCACTGGTCGAGCTGAAATACAGTAGATTATCAATACCTTTGATTTGTTGTTCTAAAACTTGAGTGACACTTTCTTCAACAGTTTCAGCATCTGCACCCGTATAGGTTGCTGAAACGGTAATTCGTGGTGGCGCAATATCAGGATAACGCTCTACTGGAAGATGAATAACAGAGAAAATACCTAAAGCCATAACGATGATGGCAAGTACACAGGCAAAAATAGGACGTTGAATAAAAAATTTTGAAAGCATCAGATTAAATTCTGTAGCAGATGAATATTATAAATCTCATAAAGACAATTAAATTCTCTTTACATGGATCTTCTGTGAGTTGGCTAAAAAACTCAAGGAAAAATAACAGAAAACTGAAATTACTTATGCAATATGAAGAAATTATGAAGAACGACAATCTTGTCAAAAATGAATCATGTCTCTTTTCATCATTCTTTCATCGCAATGTCATCACGCTGCCAATTTAACTTTTCACACTCTAAGCATGCTAAGTCCACAATTTGAGCTGAAAATGATTAAAAGAACCTTAATAATGACCAGTGTTGTTGCACTTTTATCTGCGTGTAATGATGACAATAATGATGCAACAACATCAAAACCTGAATATAAAGAACCTAAAATTATCATTGTCGGGCATCGAGGAGCCAGTGCATTACGTCCTGAGCATACTTTAGCGTCTTATCAAAAAGCGATTGATGATGGCGCCGACTTCATTGAGCCAGATTTGGTTTCAACCAAAGATGGTGTATTGGTCGCACGACATGAGAATGAAATTGGCGGTACAACCAATGTCAGTGAATTGACCCAATTTGCAGATCGTAAAAAAACCAAAATTATTGATGGTCTGTCACTTACAGGATGGTTTACTGAAGACTTTAGCTTAAATGAGTTAAATCAAATTAAAGCACGTGAACGTATTCCAAAACTTCGTCCAGAAAACACCCAATATAATGATCAGTTCAATATTCCTACACTCGAACAAATTATTGAACTTGCAGAAAAAAACTATAAAAAAACAGGAAAGATTATTGGCTTATATATCGAAACCAAACACCCAACTTATTTTCAAAAAAATAATTTAGGATTAGAAGATCCATTATTAAAGACACTGTCTAAATATCAATATACCCGTGAAATTGCACCGATTTACTTACAATCTTTTGAAGTCAGCAATCTCAAATATATGAAGGATCAATTGGTACTTCATAAAAGTTTAAAAAATGCCAAAATCATTCAACTCTATGATGATAAAACGGTTAGCCCTGCTGATTATGTTGCACAAGGAATTAAAACAACCTACGGCGAGATGGCAACAGCACAAGGCTTAAAACAAGTTGCACAATATGCCAATGGTGTAGGCCCATGGAAACCTTATATTTTTAATGAAACGTTTACAGCGCCATCTGCATTTGTCAAAGATGCTCACGCTGTTGGGTTAAAAGTTCACCCTTATACTTTCCGCCCTGAAAATAACTTCCTTGCAGCAAATCTTAAATGTAGTAGCGCAGAAGCCGATGCAGCAAAACGCTGTGAAACAGGTGCAACTAAAGAATATGAAATGTACTTTAAAGCAGGGGTTGATGGTGTATTTACAGATGACCCTGGCCTAGGTCGTAAAGCAGTCGATGCTTATTGGAAAGCCAATCCAAGTACGCAATAAATATTAATTTCAACTCTTTAAAACGGTTTGATTAAGCAAGTGATTCAATCACTTGCTTAATTTTATTCAGAACTTGATGTATTTTGCCTAAAATTAATACCCATTTAAGTTTAAAATAATACACTTTTTAAAAATTTAGCTTCATTGATTTATGAGTGATTATTCTCCCCTTAAAGGCACGACTGGTTTCAAACGCATCTTAAATGCAACAGGTTATTCTTTAGCAGGCTTTAAAGCAGCGTTTCAACACGAGGCTGCCTTTCGACAAATTCTGTTGTTAAATGTAATTCTAATTCCAATCACTTTTTTCTTAGATTTGAGTGCCGTTGAACAAGCTTTAATGATTGGCGTGTGCCTATTGGCAATTATCGTGGAGCTATTTAATTCTGCACTTGAAGCTGTCGTTGACCGCATTTCTTTAGAACGTCATCCATTGTCTAAAAATGCAAAAGACATGGGCAGTGCTGCTCAATTTGTGACTTTAACGATTATTGCTGTGACTTGGGCGTTGATTTTAATTCGTTAAGCACGATTTTCATTTAGAAATAGATTGAAAATCTAAACTAGAATTGATTCATTACACATTCATTGATTTGCGAAGCGTATTTTCACCTTCGCAAATCCTTCTATTAAAAACAATCTACCACTTAATATTTAAACTTCACATTCAATCGAACCATCATTGGATCACCCCAATTCACTAATTGCGCATTCGGGGTTGTTCCTGCTAAATATTCTCGATCAAATAAGTTTTTAATGCTTAAACCTGCACCCCATTTTTTCGCTTCATAGCCTGCATTCACATCAAATAAAGCATAACTAGGTAAATACACATAATCGGTACTACGTTGCGCTGTTCGAGAGCTTTGATAACGTATGCCTGCACCAATATTCCAACCCAGTTTATCTGGGCTAAAATAATATTGAGTAGACAGTGTCGCTGCATTTTTAGAAACATGATTGCTTCGTTTCCCAATTTCACTGGCAGTTAAACTTTCAGTTATTTTTGCAGTTGGAATATAGCTATAGCTGGCTAAAACATTCCATTGGTCTGTAACTGAAGCAACCATTTCAGCTTCAAAACCTTTAGTCACCTGTTCGCCTGTTTGAATTGAAAAGTTTCCTGAAGCATCGGTTTCAGTGACGTTTTTACGGGTTAAATCGTAATAAGCAAGATAGCCTTGTAAGCGTTGATCAAAGGCTTGTAACTTCACCCCAACTTCTGTTTGCTTACCTTCTTCTGGATCAAGCAAGCCACCATTTTCACCCGAATCGGTGACTGGCATGAAAGAAGTAGAATAGCTGATATAAGGTGCAAACATATCATTGATGCGATACATCACCGACGCACTGCCTGTAAAAGCATTGTCTGAGTTTTTGGTGGTTGTATTTTTTAATACATTATCAATTTCAACTTGTGTCCAATCATGGCGTCCTGACAGCCCAATAATCCAATCATCATCAATTTTAATGGTGTTACGTAGATACAGACCTGTGTATTGGCTATAGGTGATTTCTTCAGTTGGCGCACCTATTTTCTTAACAACGACATTGCCATAACTTGGATTATTTGCATCGAAATCATTGATGGTATCGGTACGACGATAATAATCACTCCGCTCTCGCATCATATCCACACCAACCATCACATCATAGTTGATCGGTCCAAAATTGAAATTGCGTTGTAAATTATTATCCAAGGTATAATTCACATCTTGCTTATCTTGATTGTTAATAGCTCGCTTAATGGTCGGTAGTACATTTCGACCAGAGGCTAAAATCGAATCCCCCAATGTTTCGGTTTTGGTCACAGCAAAGTTTTGTTTAAATGTCCAATCATTATCAAAATAGTGTGCGTAGTTTGCCCCTAAGCGGTAAACATCGACATCATAGCCATAGTCTGGATCACCAAAAAATAAATCATGTGAATATTTTTTAAAATCACCATTGCTATATGGAATGCCCTGTTGGCGTAGATATTCACGGCGTTGATAGCTGGCAATTACTGATAAATCATCTTTTTCACCTAAATCGAAATTATATGATGGTGCAATATAATAGTTTTTAAAATAAACATAATCGGTTGGATCATCCTGATCAGACACTCGCCCAACCACACGAAACGCCCCTTTTTCAGTATTGTTTGGTGCATAGTTTAGGTCAAAAGTCCCTTCTTTTAAGCCATAACTGCCATAGCTTAATGTTCCTTTATACGATGTTTCCGCTTGCGGGCGCTTGCTGGTCAAATTCACCAATCCACCGGGTAAGGCTAAACCAAAACCAACCGATGTTGGGCCTTTCACGACCTCAATCGATTCTAAACCTGAAATATCTTCTGCTCTTAAAACATTGTCCGAAGCTTGTACACGTAGACCATCAATATATGTTTGTGAGCTAGAAATTTGTCCACGGATAATAAAGTCATCCCAACCACGACGTCCATATTGCCCAGAAGTTACCCCTGCAACACCTTCAAGTGCTTCGGCAACTGTTTTTGCTTGTTTTTGTTCGATTTGTTGATTGGTAATGACACTGATCGATTGTGCTGTTTCAAATAAAGGTGCATCTGAGCGAAGTACCGCACTCGCTGTTTTGGCCACATAAGACTGCCCTTCTTTCTCTGCTTGTAATCGAATAGAAGGCAAAACAGATGTTGCTGTTTGTTCTGTTTTTACGTCAGTGTTTGATTCTATTTCTGCATAAGCGGGCGATGCCAAAATAGCCAGAATTGAAAATGTTAAATAAGATCTGTTGAATTGCATTGAGCAATACCAATGAAAAATAATGCAAATTATAATCATTTTCATTTGATTATATAGGTATAGCTTTAGATTAAATAATGAAAATCGGCTTAACTTTAGGAAATTTAAACAAATAATAATGAAAAATATCATTTTTTTCTTATGAATTAGAGCCATTTTCAATGTATAGCGCATTCGTTGTCTTTAACCTGAATCTGAACACTTAATCTGAGAATTTCAATCCGAAAAATCTAAATCTGAAAATCTAAGTCTTTAATTAAGCTTAGAATGCAAAAAACCGAGCAAATCAATTCACTCGGTTTTTTATTTCAATAATTACAGTACACATCTATTTATATTTGAAAATAGAATCGCTAATCATGTGAATCTGGAAATAATGGACGATTCCCCGGCCCAATACGATTCATATGCAAGAACGACATGTGACGTTCGTACTTGTCTAAAATGTCATTGATCACTTGTTCTTTGGTATAACCTGCCAAATCATTATCTTGCGAACCTTCATATAAGAACGTTTCTAAACGATAATAAAAATCTTTGCCTGATTTTCCACGCTCACTAAATTGCGGTGCGGTATAGCGAACTGGCCAAATCTGATAGACAAAATTGTGGTCTTCTTCCAAATGGATCGTTAAATCAAGATGATACAATGCATCATTTTCTTCAAGTGCAGTATGGGTCACATCAACCTGCATCCCTTGTTTGATCAGCTCGTCGGCAACTGTTTTCACAGCTGGAAAACAAACTTTATCTAACATTTGACGTGTTTCAGTCGTACCAGGATGTTGCATCACTCGGGATAAACGTTGCTTCCAATTGAGAATATCTACATTCCCTACTACAGGTGCAGCATTCAAGCTACGACTGGCTTTGCGATAGTCCTCAAGGCGCAAGGATTTATACAAACCAATCATGACCAATACCATAACAAAGCTGAAAGGTAGCCCCATAATCACAGTGGCACTTTGTAATGCTGTAATTCCGTTTGTCATGAGCATTGCAAGAGTCAATACACCAATTGCCACAGCCCAAAACACACGTAACCAACGTGGTGCGTCATTATCAATATTAGAAAATTTTGTCGTAAAATTACCTAATACCAATGCGCCTGAATCCGCAGAGGTCACATAAAATAATAAACCTGTAATGGTCGCAACACCCGCAATAAACGAGAATCCTGGATATTGAGCTAAAAGGTCATAAAAACCATGTGCAGGATTGACTAACACTGTTTCAGCCAGTGCAGTATTCCCTTCAAAAATAACGTTATATAAAGCACTGCTTCCAAAAATGGATAACCATGTCATGGTAAAGAGCAACGGAATGATCAAGGTACCGCAAACAAATTCACGAATCGTCCGTCCACGAGAAATTCGTGCTAAAAATAAACCTACGAATGGTGACCATGCGACCCACCACGCCCAGAAGAAAATTGTCCAACTATTCATCCAGTCTTTGGGTTGCTTATATGCAAAGCTTTCTAATGCCAAACTTGGAAAACGAGTGATATAGTCACCAAAGTTTTGTACTAATGCATTGAGTAAGAACTCTGTATTTCCTAATAGCAAAATAAATAACATTAAGCCAATTGCAACATACACATTGGCTTCAGATAAAATCCGAATGCCTTTATTGACTCCAGCTGTCACAGAAATAATCGTAACGATCACCGCAACCAAAATTAATAAGCTTTGTATCCATAGATTTTCAGGCAAATCAAATAAGACATGTAAGCCATAATTTAACTGCACCACCGCAATACCACAGGTGGTCGCTATCCCGAAAATCGTACCAATTACAGCAGCTGTATCGACACTATGTCCTATTGCACCATCAATTTTCTTACCAAATATGGGATACAATGCAGAACGGATGGTGAGTGGTAAATTATAACGATAACTAAAATAACCCAATGCCATTCCAACCAGAGCATACATGCCCCAACCTGTTAAACCATAATGAAATAACGTCCAGACCATGCTTTGACGAGCAGCTTCAATCGTCTGCCCTTCACCGACTGGAGGATGCATATAATGAGATAAAGGTTCAGCGACTGAGAAGAACATCAAGTCTGTTCCGATCCCCGCTGCAAATAGCATGGCAGACCAGCTCAGCAAGCTAAACTCTGGTTTGGAATGTTTTGGACCTAATTTAATATCGCCATAGCGTGAGCAAGCAATAAAAATAACAAAAACTAAATATAGCGTTGCAGCCAGTAAATAGTACCAACTAAACACCGAACTAACCCATGCCAATACCGTATTAAGCACATGGTTAGCAAAATCATTAAAGAAAATCGTCGTCAATGAAAATATTAAAATAATGAGCGCTGAAACATAAAAGACCACACGATTCAAATGATCTTTTTCTTGAATGGATGAATCATCAACTGCTCTTGGATTATCTGTCACCATACAATCCTCAAGTGAATTTAGATAAATATGCCATTTTGTTTACTTATAAATGTTCCCGAAGCAAACATGACACCTGAAAGGTTATGCAATAAAAGATGAGCTTTAAATCAATGGATAAATATTGAGATAAACCTAATCAAAATTTTATTTTAATTTAAATACAATCAATACTTTGATTAAAAACAATAACAACTCATCTCCTCTATATAACGAACAATATTGATCATTATTACAACACTTTAACAGTATTGTTTGATGATACTGTTAAGCATTATGTAAAAACGCTTTTGCAAATAGCATACCCTTTATTGATTGAACGTTCAATCAATAAAGGGTATTATGAATCGCTATTACTACTTGTTCTGTTCTCTAAATGTTTTATTATCGCCTTTAATTTTAGTGAGTTATGGCAAAGAGCATGAAAAAGCGCACAGTTAAACCCGAACATGAGCGGCGTGAAGAAATTATCAATGCAGCTTTTGCAGTGATTTATGAAGTTGGTTTATCCAATACGACGATTGCTCAAATTGCAAAAAAAGCGCAACTCTCTACAGGTATCGTGAGTCATTATTTTGGTGACAAACAAGGACTCATGACAATGTGTATGCGTGAAATGCTCAAACGGCTACATCAGACCACTCAGCAATACAAAGCCGATGTGATTGGTGCTCAACCAGAGCAATATATCAAAGCCATTATTCATGCCAACTTTGACCTCAGTCAGGTCAATAAAATGGCAATGCGAGTTTGGTTAGATTTTTGGTCAGCGAGTATGCATAGTCCTGAACTTGCACGTTTACAACGAGTGAATGATCGACGTTTATATTCCAATTTAAAGTTTCAATTTCTTCAATTGTTACCCAATGATCAAGCAGATATTGCTGCTACAGGTCTAGCGGCTTTGATTGATGGACTATGGTTACGTGGTGGTTTAAATCAACATGATCGATTTGATAGTCAATCTGCTCGCCTGATTGCTTATAACTATTTAGCTATACAACTTAGAGATACAGCTTAAACGAGTTGAACTTCGTGAATAAATAGGAGAAACCGCATGCATGATATGCACGTTCATCCATTATACATCCATGGTCAATATACCCCTGCCAGCAGTGGGCTAACTTTTGAGAGTATCAATCCAGCCAACGGCGAAGTGATTGCTACCATTCAACAAGCTTCGCAACAAGATATTGAAAAAGCTGTACAAAGTGCCAAAGAAGGACAAAAAGTCTGGGCTGCCATGACGGCAATGGAACGTTCACGTATTTTGCGTCGTGCGGTAGATATTTTACGTGAACGTAATGACGAGCTTGCTCAACTAGAAACATTAGATACAGGTAAAGCGTATAGCGAAACATCAACTGTTGATATTGTGACTGGCGCTGATGTACTTGAATATTACGCAGGCTTAGCAACTGCAATTCAAGGGGAACAAGTCCCTTTGCGTACTAGTAGCTTTTTCTATACTCGCCGTGAACCTTTGGGTGTCGTGGCTGGAATTGGCGCTTGGAATTATCCAATTCAAATCGCTTTGTGGAAATCTGCTCCTGCACTTGCTGCAGGCAACGCCATGATTTTTAAACCCAGTGAAGTAACACCTTTAACTGCGTATAAATTGGCAGAAATTTATACTGAAGCTGGTGTGCCAAATGGTGTTTTTAATGTTGTACAAGGCATTGGTCGTGACATTGGTCAATGGTTGACTGAGCATCCTGCAATTGAAAAAATCTCGTTTACTGGTGGTGTAGAAACAGGCAAGAAAGTCATGGCAAGTGCTGCCGCTTCTAGCCTAAAAGAAATCACCATGGAATTAGGTGGAAAATCTCCACTGATCATTTGTGATGATGCCGATATCGATAAAGCAGCCGATATTGCAGTCATGGCAAACTACTTCAGTTCAGGTCAGGTTTGCACCAACGGCACACGTGTCTTTGTACCTGAGTCTTTAAAAGCAGCTTTTGAAATCGCAGTTGTAGAGCGTGTTAAACGGATTCGTATTGGCAATCCAATGCATGCCGAAACCAACTTTGGCCCTCTGGTCAGTTTTCCTCATATGGAAAAAGTGTTGTCTTATATCGAATTAGGTAAGCAACAAGGCGCTAAATTACTGATTGGTGGCGAGCGTGCAACAGGTGAATTGGCTCAAGGCGCTTATGTCCAACCCACAGTATTTACCGACTGCCATGATGATATGCGCATTGTACAGGACGAAATTTTCGGCCCTGTAATGAGTATTCTAAGTTATCAAACTGAAGATGAAGTCATTCAACGTGCAAATAATACTACTTTTGGCTTAGCAGCAGGCGTCGTAAGCCCTGACATTAACAAAGCACATCGCATTATTCATCAAATTGAAGCAGGAATTTGTTGGATCAATACATGGGGCGAATCTCCTGCTGAGATGCCAGTAGGTGGCTATAAACAATCTGGTGTAGGCCGTGAAAATGGTATTTCTACCCTTTCTCACTACACACGTATCAAATCCGTTCAAGTTGAGCTTGGTGATTTCCAAAGCATCTTTTAAAAAGCATTGCGCTTTATCTTCACTTGATCAACTGAATCCTCATATTCAGTTGATCTTGCAACAAATAAAGGCAGATTATGAATAAGCAAGAATACGATTATATTATTATTGGTGCAGGCTCGGCAGGTAATGTCTTTGCTGCACGTTTAACCGAAGATGCAGATGTTTCGGTTTTATTATTAGAAGCTGGTGGCCCAGATTATCGCTTAGATTTCCGTACACAAATGCCTGCAGCCTTAGCATTTCCATTGCAAGGTCGTCGCTATAATTGGGCATATTTAACTGATCCTGAACCCCACATGAACAATCGCCGTATGGAATGCGGTCGTGGTAAAGGCTTAGGCGGCTCATCGCTCATCAATGGGATGTGCTATATCCGTGGTAATGCTATGGATTTAGATCAATGGGCAAGTTTGAAAGGGCTTGAAAATTGGAGCTATGCCGACTGCTTACCCTACTATAAAAAAGCTGAAACCCGTGACATTGGTGCAAATGAATATCATGGCGATCATGGCCCTGTATCTGTTGCAACACCAAAACAAGGAAATAATGTCCTGTTTAACGCCATGGTTGAAGCAGGAGTACAAGCAGGTTATCCCCGTACTGATGACTTAAATGGTTATCAACAAGAAGGCTTTGGTCCAATGGATCGTACTGTAACGCCGAATGGTCGTCGTTCGAGTACCGCACGTGGTTACCTCGACATGGCAAAGGATCGTCCAAACTTAACCATTATCACCCATGCTATGACCAACAAAATTTTGTTTAATAATAAACAAGCGATTGGGGTGGAATATATTATTGGTGCTGATCAAGCCAATATGAAACAAGCCTATGCTAAACGTGAAGTCTTGCTTTGTGCAGGTGCAATTGCATCACCTCAGATTTTACAGCGTTCAGGGGTTGGACAAAGCACCTTGCTCAAATCTATGGATATTGAGGTCGTACAAGACTTAGCAGGTGTCGGTGAAAACTTGCAAGATCATTTAGAAATGTACTTACAATATAAATGTAAGCAACCTGTTTCTCTCTACCCTGCATTGAAATGGTATAACCAACCTGCCATCGGTGCAGAATGGTTATTTCTAGGTAAAGGCATTGGTGCAAGTAACCAGTTTGAAGCTGGCGGTTTTATCCGCTCATCTGATGAATTTGAATGGCCTAATATTCAGTATCACTTCTTACCTGTCGCAATTAACTACAATGGCAGTAATGCCGTGAAAGAACATGGCTTTCAGGCGCATGTCGGTTCAATGCGCTCGCCTTCTCGTGGTCGAATTAAATTAAAGTCCAAAGACCCTTTTGAACATCCAAGTATCTTGTTTAACTATATGTCCACTGAACAAGATTGGCGTGAGTTCCGTGACGGTATTCGCCTCACTCGTGAAATCATGCATCAACCTGCGCTTGATCCTTATCGTGGTGAAGAAATCAGCCCAAGCATGCAATTAAAAACCGATGCAGAGCTGGATTCATTTGTTCGAGAACATGCTGAAACGGCTTATCATCCATCTTGTAGCTGTAAAATGGGGGAAGATGATATGGCTGTAGTTGATGGTCAAGGTCGTGTACATGGCGTACAAGGTCTGCGTGTAGTCGATGCATCAATCATGCCGATCATTATCACAGGAAATCTAAACGCCACCACAATTATGATGGCAGAAAAAATTGCAGATCAAATCCGTGGCAAAACTCTGCCACGCTCCGAGGCAACTTACTTTAAAGCAGGCACTGCACCTGTACGACAAGCACCGATGCGTCCATTTCAATAAGATATATTCAAAGATCAGCATCTTATTGATATAGCGTTTTATATAGGGTGCTGATCATTTTAGGGAAGAAAATGAAAAAACTTTTACTCACATTTGCTTTGGGGTTTTGCCTACACACAACTCATGCTTCTGAAACCACCACGGTTGAAGCAACCTCTCCATTCAGTGCGAATCTGACACTTGCGAGTCAATATGTTTCGCGAGGATTTCAACAAACATGGGGAAACCCTGCGGTGCAAGGTGGCTTAGATTATACGCATCCAAGTGGTGTATTTATGGGTACATGGGCTTCAACCATTAGTGATGATTTTGTTCGTGATGGATCTGTAGAGTGGGACTTTTATACAGGTTATTATCATCATTTGGGTGATTTTACTTTAGGTGTTACCGCTGCTTATTACTATTATTTAGATGCAAAGACGGCTGCTGATACAGGGCATACACGCTTTGATTATGGTGAAATCATCCCCGAAATTGGGTATGGGCCGTTAACAGTAAAATACGCCATCACCTATACTCAGGATTATTTTGGGAATAATTCCGACACATTAGGCATCGGTACAAATCAACATTCTCGTGGTTCTGGTTACTTAGATGTCAACTGGCATCAACCGATCACACAAGGTTGGTCGATGGATGCCCATTATGGTAATCAGCGCATTAAAAATTTCTCAGCAGCGAATTTCCAAGATGCAAGTTTAGCCCTGAATAAAGCGCTTCCATATAATCTTGCGGCGAGCTTAATCTATAGTAAAGCTTGGGATAAAGATGATTACTACAAAGAATATAGTAATGGTAATCCAAACGCTCGTGTTTCCGATCCTATCGATTCAACTGTGACTTTTTCTGTGACCAAAAGTTTTTAATCTAACCTGAGTTCGAGATAAGATATGTTCTCAACTATCTGATACGCGGAAACGTCAGTCGCATTGTTCGAGGCCAGGCTACATCTGCAATATACTGTTTTTGCGATATATTAGGTACTTGATAGTATCTGTCGAGTTGGCGACTGACAGATGGTTTTGCCCTTGCGTGGCAGTGCCACTCATCCCGAAAGCCTTGCGAGGTAGTACCTCTCAGGTCGAACCTGAACAAGATTGAAATATATTTCAAGCGAAGTGCAAGACGAAGTGGGTTAATCCTTGCATTTGACTTTTAAACGGTAAGACTCCGCTTTGCCTGATCTATCTTTTCAATAACTTACATCAAAGTTTATCCCGAACTGACGTTAATCTATTTTTATTGAGTCCATTAGAACCACAAAACTGCTATTTTCAGATAGCAGTTTTTATTTAGAATGAATCAAATCGTTAGGTTAATACTCTGAAAATAAAATAATGCTTTAAACCTATACGTATAGTTAAAAAAGTATAAATAAATGAAAAGCCCATTTTTCAATGAGCTTTTATCTATTTCAGGACAAGACAAAACAAGACATAATTTAAATTTTACTGATCAATCGGAATACACAGTTCTTCATCTTTAGCGAAAGCAACCGATGTTAAAATTGGAATTGCAAGTATGATTGGAACAGTGAAAATCCATGCAACTATCGTTAATTGACTTGGAAATAAAGAGTGAATGCCAATAGCCGTCAATATCAAAACTGAAAAAAGAACACTCGCAAATCGAATCACAAATTTGAGTGGCATGGTTTGGCTCCTATAGCATTATAATCATTGTCTTTTGAGTATATACCTAATATTTTGTTTTGGTTATATACTCATTGTACTTTCTTATTTCCCACCAAAAACGTAAGAAACTCCGACTCTTCCACCAACTTCACCGCCACCAGCAACGCCAAATGCGCCACTAAAAGATGTGCGTCCATCCTCAAGTATACTCGTTATACCTAGAGCACCTGCTGATTGCCCTTCATAATGCCCCATGCCACCAAATACAGCAAATTGACCTGGTTTCATATTTGGTACAGCCTGTTGTGCTGCAAGTGAGATAGCTACTCCACGATACGCATTCGTTTCAACATCATCAAAACGTCGATTTAAATCTGCAGTATAAGATCGGAATTGCCCCATATTAACTGCGTCATTATTTGCAACGCCATTGGCAACATTAGAGACGACTTTATTTCCTGCATCTACACCCTGTGCAGAGAGCCTTACATCACCAACAGATACTTCTCCAGCTTTGACAGTTGTGGATATAGATGATTTTGTTTCTTTACCTGATGCGTCTTTTTGAACAATGTCTTGGCTCAATAACACGCCTGATACGTTATCTACTCGAGTTTCTGCTACAGACTTTGCTGATCCATCTTTTGCTGTTGAAGTCGTATTAAGATTTGAAGTATCTGATTCTAAAATTCCAAATTTATCAACAACTCTCGTATTCGCATTCGCTACTGTTGTGTTTACACCGTCCGAATTAAGAATATTCTCTGAACCGTATACTTTCTCAGTAAAACTTTGATCCGTACGGTTCTCAACATCTGAACCTCGAATAATATTTTGTGTCGTGATTTTACCATCTACTGTTGTGGTTTTTTTGGCTTCAACATTTTGAATATTTCTCTTCGAATACACAGCTTGAGAAGCTAATAATCCCATATCAGTATTGTTTACTGTCTCATTCGAAATACTTGATGTTGTATATGTCGAACCTGATTGATCTTTATTGGTTACTTTAGTGTCAGTATTGAATTCCGATGTAGTTTGCTCTGATATTTTTTGATCCGCTTGATAGACCAAATTTTCTAACTTCGTAGTTCCCTTTGTTTCTGTGGTTGACGCATCTAGAACATTTTTATGTGTATAAGAAGATTCATTTAGCGATGAACTTGATAAAGCATTTTTGCCTTTTTGGTAATCCACAGCAGTTGTTTTATCGCTTGATGTTGTTTCAATCGTACCTTTTACGACTGATTCGCCATTTTCATTAAAATCATAAATTTTATTATTCGTACTCACTTCCACTGTCGTGGCTGCATCACGATATTTATCACTTTGATTATGATTATACAACGTGACATCATTTGTACTTTTTGATTCTGAGCGAGCAACATAACCATCTGCGAAGGTATCTTGATTGGTTTGCTGATTTTGTTCAGACTTTTTATATGTTATAGCACCAGACTGATAAACTTGTTCAGCTACTTTTTTACTCTTCGTATTTTGGTTAACAACATCTACATCCGTTGTTTTTAATACTTGAGTGCTTTTCACTTCTCTCCCATGCTCATCATATGCTAGGACACCATTTCGGATTGACAAATCAGTACCATTTTCATCAACACCATAATAAGGTGCTGTAGAAGTCAATTTTTGATTACTCAGCACATCCAGAGTAGAAGAAGTATTAATTGTTCGATCTAAAATATTTTTTCCTTGCGCATACTGCACAATGTCTAAATCTTTTGATTGATTATCATAGTTGAGAACTTTTCCGTTAGCATCTGTACTTTTTTGGTTTGATGAAATCTGGCTTGAATAGTTCCATACTTTTTCTTGTCCAGTTTGGTATTGCTGTAATAAGACCTTAGCTGCGGTATCAGATGTATTAATGGTTTTAATAACAACTTGACCTTGTTCATCTAACACTAAATTACTCGACATATTTTGAGTATTGTAGGCTTGTTGAATTTCACGATCTAATGCATTTTTTCCTGCAGAATATAATTTTATGGTTTTATTTTTATCCGATTTATTTGATCCATAAATAATCTGACCATCTTTTGATGTTTCAGATTCATCTACATGATCCTGCTCGGTTAAATTGTAAGCCAGTTCTTGCCCATAATTCACTTGTTCAGATTTATGATTTGAGTTTTTTGCTTTAAAAACAGTATCGACTTGAATGCTTTTATTTTCTGATGCATTTTCTAAAGTAACTTCACTTCGAATCTCTTTACCTTCTAAATCAGTCCCAAGAACGACATAGTGGCGCTGAGTACCATTTTCATCAACCCAGCTTCGAACATTACTCTCTGTCACGTCTTGCCCTGGATTTAACAATATATGTTGATTAGGATCTAAATAACCGCCTGATAATGAACCATAATTACCAATGGTTTTATTAATACTACCCGCTTTAATATTCTGTTGATTTGTTCCAGAGGCATTTTCAGTACTTACTGTCTTGCTTCTTAACTGCTGTAGATCGACATTCAATTGCTGATTTATAGTTCGATCAACTTCAATATTTTCCTGCATGCTCTTTTTATATTCTGCTGAGCCATTTGCTGCTGTTATCGCATGTTCAACAAAACCATCTGCATAATTTTTAACTTCATTATATGTCGCAGATTTAGTTCTCTTTTGGGTAGCGGTATCCGAATAACGGCTGTTTGTACCATTATTAAGGATTTCATAATCCTGCCCTTGTTTATCCCCAGAGGCATG
Organism: Acinetobacter sp. P8-3-8; assembly: GCF_000214135.1. GTDB lineage: Bacteria > Pseudomonadota > Gammaproteobacteria > Pseudomonadales > Moraxellaceae > Acinetobacter. The sequence continues at coordinate 32,342 of NZ_AFIE01000015.1, read as the reverse complement.
ATGTGTTGCTTGATAATTTGCCTGATATAATTCTTCAGAAGATTTATTTTCAATGGTAAATTCAGTAATAGGTTGATTATTGGTTAAGACCAACTCCCCATTTATATTTGTTTGCAATTGACGATTTGCGTTATGTCGAAGAGTTTTAGAACTTTCTTCTGTACCTATGGGTTGCGCACCATCTTGGTATTTAACATATGTTGTATCCGTAGAAGTATTATTTATTGCATTAAATCCATCCCATACTGAAGTTCTATTTACTTCATTCAGGCTTGACGACTTTCTACTTTCCTTGACTAAAGATGAATCATCGTAAACAATATTATGACTTGAATCTGAATTTTTTCTATTCGTAACTGTAGATTCTTTTTCTAAATATCTTTGATCAGAACTCACTTGAATTGCTACGAATTGTCCTTGACTATCAGTTGCATAAGCAACCTCGGTACTGCTTCCACTTGATGAACTTTCTTGATTGGTTAAAACCTTATTTGGGTCACGGCTAATGATTTTACCATCTTGGTTAGTCGTAGATTTATATGTGGCATTTTTAGATTGAGATTGGGTAGCTCCACCATTAGCAATATAAACATGAGCACCACTTTCTATAACGGGTTGCCCATTTGCATCAAGTTTTTGAATACTATTAAAATTTGATTGCTGGTTTTGCGATTCATTCAGCGTATCTAATGCGACATTATCTGAATATTTCGTATTTGATCGACTGCTATAATAAGTACGACTTCTCGCATCTTTAACTTTTGTTAAATCATCTGCAGCAAAATCAAATGATGAATCATTTAAACGACGTTCTGAATTTGCAATTTCATTACCACTTGCATCTAATCTGACCTGAGTATTGGCTTTACGTGTAACCTTACCTGTGCTGTTGAAGTCGCTATTAATGTTTTCATAATGTGAAAGTTCATTTTCACCCACTTGGTTTGATGAATAATATCTCCCTCCATTTAAATCTGCCCGACGTGTTTCATCATAACTATATTGTTGATAATTTTGTCCTGAACTAGACGTTTGACTTCCTTTTATTTTCGTTCCTACAGAAGAAATAGTATTTGAGTTTAAGTTATCGTATTGGTAATTATTATCGTACATATTAAAATTGGGGTTAGATTGGTAATTACTTGTTCCTTGGGTTTGTTGATAATTATTTCCTAAATTTTGATCATAGGCAGTCCGATAAGTAAGGTCTGCTGCGGCATATCCTGTTATTGAAGATAATGCTAATACGAGTGTAGTTTGTTTTAACTTCATCAATATAATTCCCAAAGTTTTATCGATTATTAAATTTTTTGTTTTGTGCCTTTTAAATATAGAAATGACACACTTACTGAATAGTATAAAATACTAGTTTTATTATGTAATTTAATCAATGAATTTCGTTACTTCTTTTTTGAGAATAAATTTTTAAAGTTCAGGAAATTTAAATATTGATAAAAAATCCCTGCTAAAAAGCAGGGATTTTTATGAAGCAGAGCTTAGAATGAATTACATCATTCCGCCCATACCACCCATGCCGCCCATATCAGGCATCGCTGGTTTGTCTTCTGGAATATCAGTAATCATACATTCAGTTGTCAACATCAAACCCGCTACAGATGCAGCATGCTCAAGTGCAGAACGCGTTACTTTTGCAGGGTCAAGAATACCCATTTCCAACATGTCGCCATACTGAGAAGTCGCAGCGTTATAACCGAAGTTACCTTCACCATTTTTCACAGCGTTGATCACAACTGATGGCTCATCACCTGCGTTAGATACGATTTGACGTAAAGGCGCTTCAATCGCACGACGTAAAATGTTGATACCTACATTTTGGTCATCATTTGCACCAGTAAGACCATCAAGTGCAGACGCAGCACGTACCAGTGCAACACCACCACCCGCAACTACACCCTCTTCAACCGCAGCACGTGTAGCGTGAAGTGCATCGTCAACACGGTCTTTCTTCTCTTTCATTTCAACTTCAGTTGCTGCACCAATTTTGATTACAGCTACACCGCCTGCTAATTTAGCAACACGTTCTTGAAGTTTTTCTTTGTCGTATTCAGACGTAGATTCTTCAATTTGCGCACGGATTTGAGTAACACGTTCAGCAATTTGCGCTGCATTACCTGCACCATCAACAATCACAGTGTTTTCTTTAGAAACTGTTACTTTATGCGCAGTACCTAAATCTTGAAGAGAAGCTTGTTCTAAGCTCATACCCACTTCTTCAGAAATAACAGTAGCACCCGTTAAAATCGCGATGTCTTGTAACATTGCTTTACGACGGTCACCAAAACCAGGTGCTTTAACAGCACATACTTTGATAATACCGCGCATGTTGTTTACAACAAGTGTAGCCAAAGCTTCGCCTTCAACATCTTCAGCAATGATAAGAAGTGGTTTACCTGTTTTAGCAACAGCTTCAAGTACTGCAATCAATTCACGGATATTGCTAATTTTTTTATCAACAAGAAGAATGAATGGGTTTTCAAGTTCAGCTGTTAACGTTTCTGGTTTGTTTGCAAAGTACGGGCTGATATAACCACGGTCAAACTGCATACCTTCAACAACGTCAAGTGCATCTTCAAAGCCTGAACCTTCTTCAACAGTGATCACGCCTTCTTTGCCAACACGTTCCATTGCTTGCGCAATCAACTTACCAACAGTTTCGTCAGAGTTTGCAGAGATCGATCCTACTTGTTCAATTGCTTTGGTATCAGACGCTGGTTTTGCAGTCGCTTTGATGTTTTCAACAACAGCACGTACAGCAAGATCAATACCACGTTTTAAGTCCATTGGGTTCATGCCCGCTGTTACTGACTTAATACCTTCATTTAAAATGGCTTGAGCAAGTACAGTTGCAGTTGTTGTACCATCACCTGCGATATCATTGGTTTTTGAAGAAACTTCACGAACCAATTGAGCACCCATATTCTCAAATTTATCTTTAAGAGAAATTTCTTTAGCAACAGTTACACCATCTTTAGTGATGTGCGGTGCACCGAAAGAACGGTCGATTACAACGTTACGACCTTTAGGGCCTAAAGTTACTTTTACTGCGTCTGCAAGTGTGTTTACACCAGCAATCATTTTCGAACGCGCTGAATCACCGAATTTTACGTCTTTAGCTGACATGCTAAACTCCAATATTCTTAAATTTTTACTGATTTGATTTTAAATAGATTCAACTTTTTCATCTTCACTTTGTTTTCTTTAATGTAGAAAATCAACATGATTTGAAAGCATGAAAAAGTTATTCAGGTTTAAATTAACCTTCTAGAACCGCTAAAATATCAGACTCTTTCATCACAAGAAGTTCTTCACCATTTACTTTAACTTTTGTACCCGCATATGCGCCGAACAATACGTTATCGCCAACTTTTACGTCTAATGCACGAACACCATTGTCAGTGATTTTACCGTTACCTACAGCAAGGACTTCACCTTGAGCTGGTTGTTCAGCAGCAGAAGTGCTTAGAATCAAACCACCTGCAGTTTTAGTTTCCTTTTCTACGCGACGAACCACAACGTTATCATGTAAAGGACGAATGTTGCTCATTTCAAACTCCATAGGCATTTCAAAGTGCCATTGATTACTAGATGAAGATGACTTCTTATTCCTAGGTCATCGACAAAATATTTGTATGTCACTTTTGTGGGGATGGAAATATAGGCTTCAAGGGGAAAACTTAAAAATATTTTGCAAATTTGTATTTTTTTTACTCATTCAAATCAAATCAACACAATCTAAAAATTTACTGTGCTGTTTTGACAATAAATTCCTGCAATTGTTCATTGAAAAAATAATGTTCAAATCTGCCATCTTTATGAATCACATTAAAGCTATTCGGTATATTTTTATGCAACCGTTTGGAAACAGCTGTGCCTGCATGAACCTCATAGACTGGATGCTTTAGATTTAAAGCAAACTCTTGATTTAAATCATAAACATCAACAAGGTGTAAATGTCCATGCAACAAAGCATAAAGTTGGTGTTGCCCCCATTCTTTTATGGCAAACTTCCCCAATGCGGGACAATCTTTTAAATGATGATTTTCATTGGAAATATAAAAAGGCTGATGGCTGACAATAATTTTCAATTGATCAGCAGGCGCATTAGATAAGAGTTGATTCACTTTCTGAATTTGCGCTAAAGAAATATGCCCTCGAGTATGATAACGACGTCGAATCGTATTCATTCCTATTAAATAGTAGTTTTCAGTTTTTAACGTATTTTCTAAACTACCAAAAAAGAGTTGATATAAGCCAAACGGGCGGAAAACACGTTTCCACACATGATACAACGGAATATCATGATTTCCAGGTACTACAAAATAAGGTATTTTCAAACTGTCTAAAAACTGACGACACGCTAAAAATTCTTTAAATTTAGCCCTTTGTGTTAGATCTCCGCTCACCACAACAATTTCAGGTTGTTGTTCTAAACAAAACCTTTGTATTGCTTTGATGCATTCTTGACGCTCAGTTCCAAAATGTAAATCAGACAGATGCAACAACATAAGGCACCATAATATTTAAAGCATTTTTTTCAACATGAAGTTTTAAAGGCGTATTCATAGATACAATTTCACCATCGACAGCAACCGTCAGTCTAGGCTTTTTTGAATAAACAATGACGCTTTGCGCACCAAAACTATACACATCGGAAGCTTGGTCTAACTGCCCGCGTATTGTCTGTATTAATGTTTTAAATAATGTCAGCTTATCTCCTTTGGCAATCACAACACCTGCGATTTCACCAATTTCTGCACATTTGGCAATTTTGAGTTTCATCTCTTTCAGTTGTAATTGGTTATTCCCAAAAAAAATTAAAGGTGTCTTAACAGGATATTTTTCACCATCTACTTCAACTTCCAGTTTTAATTCTTTGCGATCACGAATCAGTACATCCAAACCCGAAGTGTATGCATTTAAAGTAAAGCGACCAAATTTGCGATTGTAATCCTCTCTTTTCTTTATGAATAAAGGATATAGCCCTAAACTGGCATTATTTAAATAAATCTGATCATTAATACACGCAACATGCGAAGCACGTGGTGTACCCGTTGCAATGACCTCTGCCGCGTCAAGAATATCCAGCGGAATATTTAAAACTCGTGCAACATAATTAAATGTCCCTAATGGCAAAATACCCATTGGAATTTTTTGATGTAACATTTGTGAAGCGACAGCATTTAAAGTACCATCGCCGCCTGCTGCAACGACCACACCTTTATGATCATAACGTTGATGTCGCTCAAATACTTTTTTCATTAATGTTTCAATATTCGGTTCAGATCCAATATCGAAAACCTGTATTTCAAACCCATACGCAGACCAAATGGTCATGAGTTGCTCATAGATGTCTTCTTTCTGATTGGCATGAAAGCCTGATTTCTCATTATAAATCATTGAAAGAGGTTTAAGATCTTTACGCATAGGCTTGATTATTTTGAAGTATTCCCATTAATTTTGCCGATTTTGTAAACAAATGATAGCCCCTTTATGTAAAATTTGAATCACAACCATTTATTTAATCAATAATAAAATATAACCATGATATAAAATTAACTCATTGTAAAATATTATTATTTACAATTAAAATACCATTCATAATAAATATAAATAACACAATATTCACCCCTTTTTCAACACTTTATTATTGATATTCAATAATTTAATCGAATTATTACATTTGGTATCTTTTACGGCTTTAGTCTTATTTTTTTTGTGAATATATGCTTTAATACAGCCACTTTTTTTCATACTTGAATCTGAATGTAGTAACACCACATTTAGATTATTATTTGTACATAAAATTGTACACATTTAAGATAGGCCTCACCATGACCCAAGTGAACGCACCAGAATTCGTTCGTCATCCCAAGCTCATTGCATGGGTTGAAGAAATTGCTAAATTGACTAAACCTGCAAAAATTGAATGGTGTGACGGAAGCGACGAAGAAAATCAACGTTATATCGACTTGATGATCGCTAACGGCACTATGCAAGCTTTGAACCAAGAAAAACATCCTGGTTCTTATTTAGCGAATTCTGACCCGTCTGACGTAGCTCGTGTTGAAGGTCGCACATACATCTGTTCTGAAAAACAAGAAGATGCTGGTGCGACAAACAACTGGGAAGCTCCTGCTGAAATGCGTGCTCGTCTTAACGGTTTATTTGATGGCGCAATGGAAGGTCGTACAATGTATGTTGTACCTTTCTCTATGGGTCCTTTAGGTTCTCATATTGCTCACATCGGTATTGAGTTAACCGATTCTCCTTATGTTGCAATCAGTATGCGTAAAATGGCTCGTATGGGCAAAGCTGTTTACGACGTACTTGGCACAGATGGCGAATACATCCCTTGCGTACACACTGTAGGTGCGCCACTTGCTGAAGGTCAAAAAGACGTTGCTTGGCCTTGCAACCCAGAAAAATATATCGTGCATTACCCAGAAACTCGTGAAATCTGGTCTTATGGTTCAGGTTACGGCGGTAACGCATTGTTAGGTAAAAAATGCCTAGCTTTACGTATTGCATCTTCTATGGGTCGTCAACAAGGTTGGTTGGCTGAACACATGTTGATCCTTGGTGTGACAAATCCTCAAGGTGAAAAGCATTACATCGCAGCTGCATTCCCTTCTGCATGTGGCAAAACAAACTTTGCCATGTTGATTCCGCCAGCAGGCTATGAAGGCTGGAAAATTGAAACTGTAGGTGATGACATTGCTTGGATCAAACCAGGTGAAGATGGTCGCTTATATGCAATCAATCCAGAAGCTGGTTTCTTCGGTGTTGCACCGGGTACAAATACCAAAACTAATCCAAACTGTATGGCTACACTTCATAAAGATGTGATCTATACAAACGTTGCTGTAACTGACAATGGCGAAGTTTGGTGGGAAGGTCTTTCTAAAGAAGTTCCTGCTAACCTAACCAACTGGAAAGGCCAACCGCACACTGGTGAAGAAAAAGCAGCTCATCCAAATGCTCGCTTCACTGTAGCTGCTGGTCAATGCCCTTCTATTGATGCTGATTGGGAAAATCCAGCAGGCGTACCGATTTCTGCATTCATTTTCGGTGGTCGCCGTGCCGACACAGTACCTTTAATCTCAGAAGCGTTTGACTGGGTTGATGGTGTGTATAAAGCTGCAACAATGGGTTCTGAAACAACTGCTGCTGCTGTGGGTCAACAAGGTGTTGTACGTCGTGACCCATTTGCGATGCTTCCATTTGCTGGCTACAACATCGCTGACTATTTCTCTCATTGGTTAGAACTTGGTGAAGAAGTTGCTGCTAAAGCGAAAGCTGCTGGTAACAAACTTCCAGGTATCTACAATGTGAACTGGTTCCGTCGTGATGCTGAAGGCAACTTCGTATGGCCTGGTTTCGGACAAAACATGCGTGTTCTTGAGTGGATCATTGACCGTTGTGAAGGTCGTGCTACTGCAATTGACACACCAATTGGTCGTGTACCAACTTACGAACAATTGAACTGGACTGGTTCTGACTTTACTAAAGCGCAATTTGACCTTGTAACATCACAAGACAAAGAGCAATGGGTAAAAGAACTTGAAAGCCACACTGAGTTATTCAACAAACTTGGCGATCGCTTACCAGCTGCACTTAAAACACGTCAAAATGAACTTTTAGAAGCTGTTCAAAAGTCTGCTTAAGACATAAAGAGCACTATAAAAAAGACCGCACATGCGGTCTTTTTTCAAAATATTTTAATAAATTTGATAATTTTTATAACTTTTACTTTCAAAACAAAGCATAACAAAGGGGAAATCCATGCTAAAAACACTCACTACAACCATCTGCTTACTCAGCTTATCTAGCATTGCTATGGCAAACACTGAAACAGTAGAACAACAAGCAACTCCACACATCTGTGCAATTAAAGGCACACCTGATTCTAGTCAATTTCAGATCATGAAACGTGTTAAGGTGGCTAAGGGTACTTATGGTAGCGTAGAAGAACTCTACCCTCGCTTTGCAGAGCGTACACACCAAGTTGGTGGTAACGTAGTCATTAACTACAACGCTAGCCAAAGATTCGGTTTCTGGCCTTGGCGTATTGTACGCCCAGTGGTTTGGGGTACTGCTGTAAAATGGAATACTCCTGTGAACTGCCAACAGCTCGGCGGAATCGAAATCTAATCAAAAAAAGCCGCGTAAGCGGCTTTTTTTATATGTTTTAATTTAAGTTGTAATATAAAACTGAGGCAGTTAAGTAAGGCTATGATTAGAAATATTCAGTAAACCGCATAGATTGGGTTTATTAATCAACCCGATCATCCAACAAATAGGGTTAACTTCACAACACCTTGAATCGCTACTAATTGAATCTGAAAGCGGTAATTTATCAGCACAAGTAGATTTAACTGCTGATATGGAGGAGTGTGACGCTCATATCTTCAGTGAATTAGATAATGGATCATTGGTACTTTAATTATAGGGTTTTTTTAATATTAATATTTTAGGTATTTAAAGGATGCCTTGATAAAATTCTTCCAATATATTTTAATTTAATGATAATTTTTTGTAATTAAAAACCACTAATCCTTAACTTTTGAAAACAATTTAAATGACTAAACATTATATGACTAATTTTGCAATAGAATTTCCAACAGGAAATTTTGTTTTCCTATCAGCAAATGCTTTGCATTATAATCTTCCTGAAGAAAGTCAAAGAACTGTTAACAATAGCCATATTTATTTTATTGTTGATGTTCCTAAAGCAACTATTGACCCCAACTCTTTGAGTGTGAGTGAAATTTCCAATAAAGAAGTTAAAATGACTATGGATCTATTGTATAGATTTAATGGTTCTCAAAAAAGAGTTCCAGTTGGTTCTCAATTTGATAAACCTCTTGAGTTGCTTGAAAATGAGGTGTCTGTAAGAATAAGTGATTATCCACATATTGCATTAGAAATCCTTGATTCCAATAAGCATGTTTCTAGAGCTATAAATGCAAATGAAATTGGATTTTACTTTCAGGTAGAAGACTTAATTGAATACAAAGTTCTTTATGTTGGTCAAGCATTTGGAAATGCGGCAAATAGAAACTCTATGGATCGGATAAGAAATCACTCAACATTACAGAAAATATTAGCTGAAAGTAATGCAACAAAACCTGATCGTAATGTTCTTATAGGTATGTTTGAGTTTGGAAATGCTCACTTTGTTACAGCATCTAATCCAAATGATGAAAGTGCAATTTCAGGTCTCGAAGATTATCAACGAACTATGAATACTTTGAATTGGAAAATACCATTAAAACAGCAAATTTCGATTATTGAGGCTGCAATTATTCGTTTTTTTGAACCTGAATACAATATAAGCTTAAAAGATAATTTACCTTCAAAGAACTCGAAAACACTTGCTGAATGTTATAAATATGAAATTAGCAATATTGTAGTAAATGTTGCCACTATGTTTGATAACTTTTGGGGTATTAGAAACTTACTATATTCAGAAAAAGTTCCTAAAAACTCATGGCACGTAATATCAATTGCTTTGCATGATGCTAATGAGAGAAAAAACTTTTTTTCTATTGGTGATCAGATGTTTGAACCACGTGGTGTTCTTCGACATAAATAATATAAATGGAACTCGCTCCACCTACCATATAAAGTCAACAATGCCAATATCAAGATATTGGCATTGTTGACTTTATGGCTAAGAAAGAAAAAAAGGATGATAGAAGCACGTTAGATACTCCTCAATCTTGAACTTGTTTTCTTTGAAGCAATGGGACGGTATTTTACATGGATAATGAAGCCTCTTACACGACGTCAGTTCATGCTCACACTGATTGAGTATGGCTTAGATGACGACATTGCTATTGCTAACATTGAAGATACTAAAACTCGTAAGACAATAACTGTTGAATATAAAGATGCTCAGACTTTTGAAAGAATGAGTGAATCTATTCTAACGATGGCATCCTTGCTGAATTTAGAAGAAAAAAAGTTGAATGAAATGTGGAAATACGCTTTAGGTTTATAGTTCTTATTTATTCTGCACTAACTCAATTTAGTGCAAAATAACTTATAAAATTCCAGTGCAAAATAAAGTATAAATTAGTGCAAAAAAAATCGAAAACTTACAAATACCCAAGTGATTTGTTATCACTTTTATTTTGCACAAAAAAAGAGACCATGCGGTGAGCATGGTCTATAAAAATGGTGGCTATGACGAGACTTGAACTTGTGACCCCCGCATTATGAGTGCGGTGCTCTAACCAACTGAGCTACATAGCCTTAAACTGTGTGCGCATTATCTAAAGTTCCGTATGCTTCGTCAAGCACTCGCACGCTCTAATGGTCATGCTTTAAACAATTGATAATTAAATGTTTAAAATTAATACATATTTATCTATTTTATCAGACACAAAGCTAAAAAATAGCATTCAATTTACACAGCATAGATAGCAAATTAAAAATAGAGAATGGCTCACCACTCTCTATTTGCAATAAGCTCTTCCATTTCAATATCTAGATAACCTTGATTTTGAACCACCATCATCATCGCTTCTGCGATATAGTCAGCAGCAGTATCATCTAATGAAGAGTCAAGGTCTTCAAACTGTGGCTTCATTTCATTAATTTCAACTACAGTTAAATTCGCCAAAGAATAAATTTCAGTATCACTAAAACTATTCTTAGACACCTTTTTAGCAAACTTTTCTATCAACTGTTTTACTTCAGCGACAAGAATGTCGGGATAATATTCATCATCGAACATTGGGAGGAGTAGATCGTTAAACATAGCAACCTAAAATACAGCGTATCAATCAACACGCTTATATAACACAAAGCATACAATTCACCAAGCTAAGAAGAAACAAAGTTGATTGGTTTTGCAAATTATCCTCTTTAGCGCTAATTCACATTAGCATCTCGACAAAACACCATGCATTGTGATTATGAAAGTCAAATGTTTAACTGGAGGCTTTATTCCTAAATTATATTAAATAGATTCAAATACAATTTTTTAGTTTTAGATTTCTAGGCAAATTCATTTATAAGCTGAGTAAACCAAATCATTCAAAGCATGTAAACGATGCACATGCTTTAAATAATTTTCCGAATTTGTATTATGCAACAGCACTCATCGCCTGCCATACTTTTATTGCATCCGACATTGCTTTTACATCATGCGCACGCACCATACAAGCACCCTGCTGGATACTCAACAAATGCGCAGTAACACTGCCTACAGCACGACTTTGTGCATCCGCACCATCTAATGCTTCACCAATAAAACGTTTCCGCGAAAGCGCAGATAAGATTGGATAGCCCATCTCATTCAGTTTATAAAATTCATTAAGAAGTTTTAAGTTTTGCTGCGCATTTTTTGCAAAACCAAACCCCGGATCAATCATAATATTTTCAGCTTTAACACCTGCTTGTAATGCATCTTCTACACGCTGTTGAAGCTCTGCGATAACATCCTGAGTGACGTCTTGGTATTGATCAAGCTGATTCATCGTGGTGGGTTCACCGCGCATATGCATAATAATAATAGGAATATTTAACTCAGCTGCTGTTTCTAAGGCATTTGGGCGTGTTAATGCTCTCACATCATTCCAAATATGTGCACCCGCCTTTACTGCCTCACGAATCACTTCTGGTTGTGAAGTATCAATTGAAATCACAACATGATGTTTTGCCAACTCAGCAACAATAGGAATCACACGGCGAATTTCTTCTTCAATATCAACAGGTGATGCTCCTGGGCGTGTAGACTCACCACCAATATCAATCACCGTTGCGCCATCTGCCATCATTTGTAGTGCATAAGCAACCGCTTGATCTTTTTGATTGTGTTTTCCGCCATCACTAAATGAATCAGGCGTTACATTGAGAATCCCCATGACATGCGCTTGTGATAAGTCCAAACTTAGATGTCCGCATTGCAAAATTTGCTGAGGAAGTGGCATAAGTTGCATGTCATGTACCTATTCATTATTTAACGAAAGCTCAGTTTATCAATTCCAATACCATACAAGTTGAATTGTTTTCATAATGCTGTATTTTTTGCATAAAAAAAGAGCCTCTATTGAGACTCTTTCTGGCTACTTTTGAATATTTTAAATATTAAGTCGCTGGTAATGGCGGTGGAGTTGATGGACCATCTGTTGGCGTTACATCAATCACAGGATTTTCAGCAACATAAACTTTAGGTGGTTGAGGCTCACGACCTTCCATGATGTCACGGATTTGGTCACGATCAATGGTTTCCCATTCCATCAACGCTTTTACCATCGCATGTGCGATATCTTTGTTATTTTCTAAGATATCACGAGCAACTTTATATTGTTCATCGAGAATACGACGTACTTCTTGGTCAACTTGTTGTTGGGTCGCTTCAGAAATAGTACGGCTACCGACATTTCCAAAGAAACCATTCTGGTTTTCATCTTCATAGACCATTACGCCCATTTTATCTGACATACCATACTTAGTGACCATTGCACGTGCCATTTTGGTCGCACGCTCAAAGTCATTTGAAGCACCAGTCGACATTTGGTCAATGAACACTTCTTCAGCAATACGACCACCGAATAAGATTGAAAGTTCATTCAACATCTTCGATTTGTAATGACTGGTTTGATCGTGTTCAGGCAACTGCCAAGTCACACCAAGTGCCCAACCACGTGGCATAATCGTTACTTTATGCACTGGGTCAGTACCTGGAAGAATCTCCGCAACGATTGCATGTCCTGCTTCATGGTAAGCTGTCGCACGACGTTCTTCTTCACGAATTACCATCGATTTACGTTCAGGTCCCATATAAATCTTGTCTTTTGCATCTTCAAAGTCATGCATATCGACAGTATTCTTATTACGACGTGCAGCAAACAACGCAGCTTCGTTAACAAGGTTTGCCAATTGTGCACCAGAGAAACCCGGTGTACCACGAGCAAGAACTTTAAGATCTACACCAGTAACAGATGGTAATTTTTTCAAATGCACAGCCAAGATCTGTTCACGACCTTTAATGTCTGGAAGACCAACCATTACTTGACGGTCAAAACGTCCCGGACGTAGCAATGCTTTATCAAGAACATCTGCACGGTTTGTTGCAGCGATGACGATAATACCTTCATTACCCTCAAAACCATCCATTTCCACAAGCATTTGGTTCAGTGTTTGTTCACGCTCATCATGACCACCACCTGTACCTGAACCACGATGACGGCCCACTGCATCAATCTCATCAATGAAGATGATACATGGTGCATGGCGTTTTGCTTGTTCGAACATATCACGTACACGTGATGCACCAACACCGACAAACATCTCAACGAAGTCAGAACCAGAAATACTAAAGAATGGAACTTTTGCTTCACCAGCAATCGCTTTAGCAAGTAAAGTTTTACCTGTACCTGGAGGTCCTACCATCAATACGCCTTTAGGAATAGTTGCACCTAAACGTTTGAATTTTGCAGGATCTTTTAAGAAATCAACAATTTCAACAACTTCTTGCTTCGCTTCATCACAACCAGCGACATCAGTAAAGGTCACTTTAATTTGGTCTTCTGAAAGCATTTTCGCTTTAGATTTACCAAAACTCATCGGACCATTTTTACCGCCTGCACCGCCACCCATGTTACGCATAAAGAACATGAACAATAGGATAATCAGAAGTACAGGGAAGCTTGCGATTAAAAGCTGCATCAATAAACCTTGACGTTGAGGTGCAGTACCTTCAACAACAACGTTATTTTTGATCAGGCTCGGCATCAATTCAGGATCTTGAACCGCTGGGCGAATACTTTCAAAAGGTGTACCGTTTCTTTTTTCGCCACTTATTCTTTCACCATCAATGGTCACTTGCTTAATTTGGCCAGCATTCACCGCTACAATGAATTCAGAATAATTCATCGCAGATGGCTTACTGCGGTCGCTGAGGTTACTGAAGATAAGAATCAGCACACCCAGTATTACAAGCCACAATACGGCATTTTTGAAGTAATCGCTCAAAGCTTTATTCCCATATATAACTATTTTGATCAGGCTCAATCTTGCTTGATCGTAACAAAAAGCGAGTAATGAATTTCGCAATAATGATTAAAAACGTACAAAATGCACAATTTTTAACAACTTGGCAAGCTTTTGTTGGCAATTCATCACCAACTAAGAACATACCTTAAAACGGACAGTTATTGCGAAACTTTTTTACGGCCTTGTCCAATTAAAAAAACTTCTTTTGAACGTGCGCGTGAAGCAGCGGGTTTTGCTGTTTTTAAGACTTCAAAACTATCCACAACTTGCTTTCGAAACTCATCAAAACCAGAACCTTGGAAAACTTTCACTAAAAACTGCCCTTTTGGTCCTAAAACCTTATTGGCAAAATCCAATGCTAATTCACACAAGTAAATCTGGCGAGGTTGATCTACAGCCCTATTACCTGATGTATTGGGGGCCATATCCGAAATTACAACGTCTACAGTGCGTCCATTTAAAATATTTAACAATTTTTCGAAAACTTCTTCTTCACGAAAGTCACCTTGTAAGAAGGTTACATCGGGTAAAGCGTCCATTTCTAAGATATCAGAGGCAATAACTAAACCTTTGTCGCCGACCAATTTTCCAGCAATTTGTGACCAACTTCCTGGAGCTGCGCCTAAGTCGACAACCGTCATTCCCGGTTTAATCATTTTATATTTTTCTTGAATTTCAAGTAGCTTATATGCAGCACGAGCGCGATAACCTTCTTTCTGAGCCTTTTTTACAAAAGGATCATCTAGATGCTCTCTCATCCACGCACGACTACTTTTAGATAACTTTTGGTTGGTAATGCGTGTAGCCATAACTCTCTTAATACAAATAAATCAATCATTATTGATTGTACGTGAAAAACTTTGCCATTGCAGTAGGCATCTGTATCTAAATACATAGATATTGGCATGATTTTTATGAATCAACTTAATCGATTATTTCTACAGAATTTACAGCGCAGTGATACGGCATTTGTTATACTAGGTCGTTTTTAGAATTAGGTTATTTTTATGGCGACTCTCTCTATCCAAGAACGTAAGCGTTTACGTCAAATCGGACATGCTTTAAATCCAGTGGTAATGCTTGGAGATAAAGGCTTGACTGAAAGTGTCGTTGAAGAATTAAACCGTGCTTTAAATGATCATGAACTGATTAAAGTTAAAGTCACTGGTGAAGATCGTGAAGCGCGCGCAGCAACAATGACTGAAATTGCTGAGATCACTGGCGCTGAAATGGTACAAACCATTGGTAAAATTGTTTTGCTTTACAAAAAAGCACCGAAGCAAAACCCTAAGTTATCCAATTTAGTTCGTCACGCTCATCTTTCAAATTAAGACTGAATCTTCATGGCAAGTTATGAGTTAAATGCTTTTGATCGTCGTTTTCAAAGTATTTCCTTGGTTGGCGCAATTGAGCAAAACAGCCCTTACACCTTAAATGTCGGATATTGGCTGCGCGACCCGAATCAATTGATTATTTACCCTGACATGGTTTCATCCAACCCTCGTATGGATTTCCTTTGGGAAAAAACTTGTTTTGAAATTTTTATTGGTGTTCAAGGCGAAGATTATTATCGTGAAATTAATCTCTCTCCTTCTCAAGCATGGCAAGCTTACCAATTCGAAGAATATCGTTATCCTGAAGAAATACCGCCTAAAGCAGCTTATGATATTGAACTAAATCAGTTAAAACGTACTCATTATGGTTTAAATGTGAGTCTAGATTTAACTGAGTTTATGTTAGCCAACAAATTGAAATGGTCAGATTTATTTGTAGGTTTAAGTGCTGTGTTGGATACAACACAAGGTCAACAGTTTTTTGCTATGCAACATAGTGGACAACAGGCTGATTTTCATAATAAGCGTGATTGGCTACATATCTTCTAATTGTGAATTGCATTAAAAATACATGTAAATAAGTGAGGCAAATGACCTCACTTTTTTATTGCTTGTTTTTATTGCTGAGTTTTTAATGCCTACTTCTTTCACTACATTATCTTCAATTATCAATATTTTCTGTTATTTACTCATAAAAAGATCATAAAAAAAGGCAAATCAACAATGATCTGCCCTTCCTTTAAACATTAGCAAATATCACTAAACATCAAATATTGAACGTTCAGAGGCTTTTTAATGCTTAGTTTTTCAACGTTGTTTCTTCAACTTTTGCAGCAACTTTTTTCCACGCATCTAAAGTATGCTCTTTAGAACGTTTGAATGTTTCAGATAACTGTTCTTTGTGCTTAGATGAAATTTGTGTAACGTCTTGACGAATTTCTTTACCTACTTCAGTCAACTCTTTTACAAGTTGGCTCAATTCAGTTTTCAAGAAATCAGCCAATTCAACTAAATCTTTTTGTGAAGTTGAAAATTGAGTTTTGATCACGTCAATACGTTGTACAAGATCCTGCTTAAAGTTTTGAACTTGATCTTGAACTTGGTCATTCAATTGATCTGCTTCAACTTCAATTTTAGATTTAGTTTCTGCTACAGCTTCAGTTACCTTTTGCTGTGCTTCTTTACCTAATTTTTCTAAATTTTCAGCTGTTTCAGTTACAACTTCTTTCGCTTCAGCTACAACTTCTTTCAATGCTGCTTTCGCTTTTGGTGCTTTATCTAGATCTTTATCTGTAGATGTTGTCATTTCGATTCCCCCTGGAATGTGAGGTGTAACAATAACGTGAATAGATAAATTTTAAATTCTGATTTGTCTAACAATTCTAAAATACTTACAAATTTAAGACATTTTTTAGAAACAGAAATTATTTTAAATAGCAAGGGATTTATCTTATATATTCAGCATAAATAAAATGGACTTTAAAAGCATTCATGCGTATAATGTGCTGTTAAGTTACAAGCGAGCAGACATGAGGAGGGTAGGATTTAGTAAGCCTTCCTTTTTTTTCGTCTACTCGCTTTTTTACAGCCCTATTTTTGTGGTTTTAGTTCAGGAGCTATGGTTTGAGCACCCCCGCCATTTTAGCCCTTGCTGACGGTACTGTTTTTAAAGGTATATCGATCGGCGCTACGGGAAGTACGACTGGTGAAGTCGTTTTTAACACTGCCATGACTGGTTATCAGGAGATTTTGACTGATCCAAGTTATGCTCAGCAACTTGTAACTTTAACCTACCCACATATCGGGAATACTGGTTGTAATGATGAAGACGTTGAGTCTGGCCGCATTCATAAAGTATGGGCGAATGGCTTAATCATTCGTGACTTACCGTTATTACACAGTAATTTCCGATCAAATCAATCTCTTGGCGACTATTTACAACAACATAACGTGGTTGCCATTGCAGATATCGATACTCGAAAATTAACCCGTATTCTTCGCGACAAAGGTGCCCAAAATGGTTGCATCCTTGCTGGTGAAAATATTACTGCAGAAGAAGCGATTGAGAAAGCCCGTGCCTTCGGTGGTTTGAATGGCTTAGACCTTGCAAAAGAATGTTGTGATCCTGAAGGTTTTGAATGGACTGAAGGTTCATGGGCATTAGGCAAAGGTTTTTCACAACCTGAAGCTAAATTCCATGTTGTTGCATACGATTACGGTGTCAAAACCAACATCTTACGTATGCTTGCAGACCGTGGCTGTAAACTTACAGTTGTTCCTGCTCAAACACCTGCTGAAAAAGTCCTTGCCTTAAACCCAGACGGCGTATTCTTATCGAATGGCCCTGGCGATCCAGCAGCTTGTGACTATGCGATTGAAGCTGTTAAAACTATTGTTGAAACAACCAACTTACCTGTTTTTGGTATTTGCTTGGGTCACCAAATTTTAGCACTCGCTTCTGGCGCTCAGACGATGAAAATGAATCATGGTCACCACGGCGCAAACCATCCTGTACAAGACCTTGAGAATGGTACAGTGATGATTACTTCTCAAAACCACGGCTTTGCTGTCGACGAAAGTACTTTACCTGCAAACTTGAAAGTGACTTATCGCTCATTGTTTGACGGTACAAACCAAGGTATTCATCGTACTGACAAGCCTGCATTCAGCTTCCAAGGTCACCCTGAAGCAAGCCCTGGTCCACATGACTGTGCCCCATTGTTCGATCATTTCATCGAACTTATTGAAGCATCTAAGAAGTAATTAAGGAAGCGATTATGGCTAAACGTACAGACATTAAAAGCATCTTAATTATTGGTGCGGGTCCGATTGTGATCGGTCAAGCATGTGAGTTTGACTACTCAGGTGCACAAGCTTGTAAAGCGCTTCGTGAAGAAGGCTATCGCGTTATTTTGGTCAACTCTAACCCAGCGACCATTATGACTGACCCTGCAATGGCAGATGCAACGTATATCGAACCGATTACTTGGCAGACTGTTGCGCAAATCATTGAGAAAGAACGCCCAGATGCTGTTCTTCCGACAATGGGTGGTCAAACAGCGTTAAACTGTGCCCTTGCACTTGATGCTAACGGTATTTTAGAAAAATACAATGTTGAATTGATTGGCGCATCAAAAGAAGCGATTGAAAAAGCTGAAGATCGTAAACTGTTTGATGAAGCAATGCGTAAAATTGGTCTTGAATGTCCAAAAGCTGATATTGCTGAATCAATGGAAGAGGCTTTAGAAATTCAAGCACGCTTCGGCTTCCCTGTGATTATCCGTCCTTCGTTCACGATGGGTGGTTCAGGTGGCGGTATCGCTTATAACAAAGAAGAATTCCTTGAAATCTGTGAACGTGGTTTCGATCTTTCGCCAACCAAACAATTATTGATTGATGAATCTTTAATTGGTTGGAAAGAATACGAGATGGAAGTTGTTCGTGATAAAAACGACAACTGTATCATCGTATGTGCGATTGAAAACTTTGACCCAATGGGTGTGCATACAGGTGACTCAATCACTGTTGCACCTGCACAGACATTGACAGATAAAGAATACCAAATCATGCGTAATGCTTCTTTAGCAGTATTGCGTGAAATTGGTGTTGAAACTGGCGGTTCAAACGTTCAATTCGGTATCTGCCCGAACACTGGTCGTATGGTTGTGATCGAGATGAACCCGCGTGTTTCTCGTTCATCTGCTTTGGCTTCAAAAGCAACAGGTTTCCCGATTGCAAAAATCGCTGCGAAATTGGCTGTGGGTTATACCCTTGATGAATTGAAAAATGACATCACTGGCGGTGTAACACCTGCTTCTTTTGAACCATCAATCGACTACGTTGTAACGAAGATCCCTCGTTTTAACTTCGAAAAATTCCCACAAGCTGACTCAACTCTTACCACACAGATGAAATCTGTAGGTGAAGTAATGGCGATTGGTCGTAATTTCCAAGAGTCTTTACAAAAAGCGCTTCGTGGTCTTGAAGTTGGTGTATGTGGTTTCGATGAGAAAATCGAAGCAGGTACTGAAAACGTTAAAGATAAAATCTTGGTTGAACTTAAAGTTCCAGGCCCAGAGCGTATTTGGTATGTTGCTGATGCGTTCCGTCACGGTTTCTCTTTAGATGACGTTTTTGCTGCAACCAATATCGATAAATGGTTCTTGATCCAAATCGAAGACATTATCAAAACTGAAGAACAAATTAAAACTTTAGGTTTTGGTGATTTAAACGCTGACAATATCCGTTCGTTTAAACGCAAAGGTTTATCTGACCTTCGTATTGCGAATTTGATGGGTATTTCACAAAAACAATTCCGTAAGCATCGTTGGAACTTGGGCGTAACGCCAGTTTACAAACGTGTTGATACTTGTGCGGCAGAATTCGAATCTGATACTGCTTATATGTATTCAACTTACGATGAAGAGTGTGAAGCGAATCCTTCAGGTAAAGACAAGATCATGGTCATCGGTGGTGGTCCTAACCGTATCGGTCAAGGTATCGAATTCGATTACTGCTGTGTACATGCAGCGCTTGCAATGCGTGAAGATGGCTACGAAACAATCATGGTGAACTGTAACCCTGAAACAGTTTCAACAGATTATGACACTTCTGATCGTTTGTACTTCGAACCGATCACTTTAGAAGATGTTCTTGAAATCGTACGTACTGAAAAGCCAAAAGGCATTATTGTTCAGTACGGTGGTCAGACTCCGCTTAAATTGGCTCGTGCTTTAGAAGAAGCAGGTGCACCAATTATCGGTACATCACCAGATGCAATTGACCGTGCAGAAGATCGTGAACGTTTCCAACAAATGATTCAACGTCTACAACTTCGCCAACCAAACAACAGCATTGTTAAATCTGCTGAAGAAGGTATGGCTGAAGCATCGAAAGTAGGTTATCCATTGGTTGTACGCCCTTCTTATGTATTGGGTGGTCGTGCAATGGAAATCGTGTATAACGACGATGAATTGAAGCGTTATTTACGTGATGCGGTACAAGCTTCAAATGAAGCGCCTGTGTTACTTGACCGTTTCTTAGATGATGCGATCGAAGTTGACGTAGACTGTGTATCTGACGGTAAAGACGTTGTGATTGGCGGTATTATGCAGCACATTGAACAAGCTGGTATTCACTCAGGTGACTCAGCATGTTCGATTCCTCCATATTCGCTTTCTGACGAAATCCAAGACGAAATGCGCCGTCAAACCATTGCGATGGCTAAAGAACTTGGCGTTGTTGGTTTGATGAACGTTCAGTTTGCTGTGAAAGGCGAAGACATTTATATCTTAGAAGTGAACCCACGTGCATCACGTACTGTGCCGTTCGTTTCTAAATGTATCGGTGAATCTTTAGCGAAAGTTGCAGCACGTTGTATGGCGGGTCAATCTTTAGAATCTCAAGGATTTACAAAAGAAATCATCCCGACTTACTTCTCTGTAAAAGAAGCTGTGTTCCCTTTCAACAAATTCCCTGGTGTTGACCCAATTCTTGGCCCTGAGATGAAATCTACAGGCGAAGTGATGGGTGTTGGTAAAACGTTTGGTGAAGCATTCTATAAAGCTGTTTTAGGTGCAAATGAACGCTTACCGGGTCTTCCAACCGAAGGCGAAGTGAAGCATGCCTTTATCTCTGTTCGTGATTCAGATAAACCACGTGCAGTCGGTATTGCCAAACAACTTGTTGATTTTGGCTTCAAAGTGATCGCAACTGGCGGTACTTATGATGTCATTAAAGCAGCTGGTATTGAATGTGAACGTGTGAATAAAGTCACTGAAGGTCGTCCTAATATCGTGGACCGCTTGAAAAATGGCGAAATTCACCTCATTATTAATACAACTGAAGGCAAGCAAGCTCAAGAAGACTCGTTCTCGATTCGTCGTTCAGCGCTACAAGGTAAAGTGTATAACACTACAACCTTGAATGGTGCTGATGCTTTATGCCAAGCTTTAGCGATTCAATTGCCAATGGATGTTTACCGTTTGCAAGATTTACAAACTGTAGGTTAATTCGTTTACCGAGAAGTCCCGTTACCTCTTGGTAGCGGGCTTTTTTTATTTCTAAACCTGTGTTTTATATTCACTAACATACTTGAGGGACAACAATGCAACGTTATCCTATGACTCCTGAAGGCAAGGTTGCCTTAGAGAAAGAATTACAACAGCTTAAATCTGTTGATCGTCCACGTATCATTGCAGCAATTGCAGAAGCACGTGAACATGGGGATTTAAAAGAAAATGCAGAATACCATGCAGCTCGTGAGCAACAAGGTTTCTGTGAAGGTCGTATTCAAGATATCGAAGGTAAGCTTGGTGCTGCTCAAGAAATTGATGTGAAAACACTTGAACAAAATGGTCGTGTGGTTTTCGGTGTAACGGTAACGATTGAAAATATCGACACTGAAGAACGTAAGACTTATAAAATTGTTGGCGATGATGAAGCTGATTTTAAGATCAATAAAATTTCAGTTAATTCACCTATTGCTCGTGGCCTATTGAGTAAAAATGAAGGCGACGAAGTAAAAATTGTGACGCCACAAGGTGAAGTGGAATACGAAATTGTGACTGTAGAATATATTTAATCAAATCTAGGGCTGATCATTCAGCCCTTTTTGTTGTTATAAAAAATATGAAGACATAAAAAGAATGCAGTAAAGGATTGTTTAGACTTTTCAAGCTATTCATATAAAATAAAAGCATCAACTACCCTTTGCACTTCCTATGACTGACTCAATTAACTCCCCTGTAAAACATTGGTGTGAGTTTGAATTTATTTCTAAAACTGTGAAGAATCCGAACATTCACATCAAGGGTAATTATTCTTATTATTCAGCTTATTGGGATCAAGGTTTTGAACGTTGTGTAGTGCGTTATTTACATGACAAACCGTCTACCGTTGAAAAGCCAATTGATCAGTTATATATCGGCAATTTCGTCTGTTTTGGAGCGGAATGTGTGATTATGATGGGTGGTAATCAGTTACACCGTCCAGATTGGATTTCAACTTTCCCTTTTGATACTCGTAGTTTTTTAGCTGCGGGTGATACAGTCATCAGTGATGGTTGTTGGATTGGTAGTCGTGCCATGATTATGCAAGGTGTGGCTCTTGGTGAAGGTGCTGTGGTCGCAACTGGTGCTGTCGTCACGCAGGATGTACCACCTTATGCGATTGTCGGCGGTGTTCCTGCCAAAGTGATTAAGTATCGTTTTTCTGAACAAGATATAGAAAAACTGCTTTCCCTTAAATTGTATGATTTAGATGAAAAGCAGATTTTAAAAATGCGAGAGGAGTTGCAGACGGATGATGTGGAAGTACTAAGTACTTATCTAAATTTAGCTTAATGACCTATACCTGACTCTACATATTGAAACCATTTCAGATCAAACTGATTTGATTGATATAAAGAATTTATTGAATAACTTCTAAGTAATGATAATATTCTTTGATCAACTTTCTGTGTAAATATAGGGCTACTTATGAATGAGTCACGGTCTCCTATATTTTGTTTAACTAAGTTTAAAAAGTTGACTATGGATGAAGATATCTCAAATGAATCACTCCACACATTCAACATAATATTAGTTCTTTGCTCCCTATCCGTTTTGTGCCAAGCATCTTCAAAAGTACTATTACTTTTACGAATCATAAAATCTGTATAATTATGAATGGCTAAAAAAATATCCTTAAATAAGTCTTTTGAATTTTTGAAAAATAAAGTTGCTAAAATTAAAGAGTCCTTTTTATCGTCGCCTATTTTTAACAATGAAAACCTATGAATTAAATTTATAATTTCTCTTTTTGAATACCCAGTTGCTTGATTATATGCTCTACACTCATGATAAAAATTATTACTTTCTAGCACCTCATACTTATATCCAAGTACACTTACGAATAAATATTTAATCACTTCTTCATAAAAGTCAGGTTCATTTAATGTGCTTTTGAGTTTAATTGTAAAATCTACAAACTTATCTAAATATTCCTCACCCAACTTTTCATCATAACCATAGTTATGGCAAACGACTTTTGAAAATTGAGTTTTATCCATCACTAAAACAAATACAATTTTAGGAATATCAAAAAAGTGCTTAATTCGCTCAATCAAACGAATCGCAAAATCAGGACGACAACGGTCGAGTTCGTCAATAACAAAAACTAAAGGTTTTTATAACTTATCTGCTAATTGAGCTAATTCTTGCTTAAATGCTAATAACGTATTTTTATCTGCTTCATGACTTTCAATTTTAGCTTCAATGCTTTCTTTTATTTTTTCACCAATTTCATCACTTGCAGATTCAATAACTTTTTCACCTGTTTCATAAGCTTGTTGAGCTAATGTTCCTAGAACTCCGCCACTAATCAAATTTAGTCCCAGTGTAAGCAACACTTTAGGTAAACTTGGCAATAAGGCTTGATAAGCAGCCGCAGCTTTTTCCTTAAATGTATTGATATGACTTTGATCAACATCATCATCTTTAGATAAACAACTTGTAATCTCAGAAGAAATTACTAAAAATGGATCTTCCAAGTAATCATTTGCAAATGCATCCAAATAAATCACATTATGGTTTTCATCTTCTAAATGTTTTTTCCAATGTCTTACAAACCAAGTTTTCCCCTCGCCCCAACGTGCATCTAAAGCAAGCACAGCACCACAGTTCAAACGATCTACATAATTGGTCAATTGAACGCCTAAACGCTTTCGATGCCAAAGATCGCCTTCCCAAGCTTGTTCAATATTATCTAAATTTGTACGTTGCCAATTTAATTGATTTTGTTCAGTCATACTTTGTTCATTATCATCAAATTAAAAATAGTATGACCGAACTCCATCTACATTGAAAAGTCATTTTTTCTTCTGCTCAAACGGCATCATCACTACACGATGCTTTTCCACGACTTTATCCTTTTCAGGTTTAAAAGCTTCCCAAGTAAAGTCTGTATAATTCAAAGTCCATTGATAATAGGGCTTTCCAATATCCTTGAATTGAATCGATAAACTTGAACCAGTTTCATCATGGCAATGCGGCGAAGTCTTATAATCTTTTTCAGAAAAACATGCTCGAATCATTTCATAAGAATAAAAAGGAACATCGGCCAAAGCTAACTGATACATCCCCTTCGGCTCTAACATCACAAAATCTGCAAACTGTTCACCTTTACCACCACCTGAATAACCAGTACCCCAATGCTGAACGATAGCAATTGCAAACTTTTGACGATTCAAAGGATAAAATGCAGGAAAGAGTTCAACGCCATAGTCGCCCAACTCACCATCCTCAGAATTTTTATTGTGATGCTGGTAATTTTTAAAATTCCATGCATCAGCGACTTTATAGCTCTTTTTATTTTTAACAAGTTCAATCAATTGAGGCGTGCTATCAATTAAATAAACTTTACTATCATTCGCTGCTTTCTTTTTCCATAGATTTACACCTTCTGAACAAGTTAAATTCAAACTGGCACAGATCTTTTTTAACTGTAAAGATTCAGATTTCAATTTAACCAAAGGAACAGCCTGAATTGCATCCACAGCAAAAGCCTGTACTGAAAACACCATGAACGATGAGAATAATACGGATTGGATTACAACATGTTTATGCATATTCATGACCAATAATTGCTCCAGCGTCCTATCAAATTAAGCTTATCTTGCATGATGAATGTGAATATTTCCAAAAAACAATCAAGAATATTCGACATTCAATACACACGAGATCATTAACATGAACAATAATTTAACTTTTCCAACATAGACATATAATGATCCTTAGAATTATGTATATTTTTTGTTCTTATCGATGTTAATGATCTCATGATTTTAAGCATTCCCTAGCTAAATTATTTTCTAAATTTCCTGTAATTCCATGATGTTTCTCCAGATTTAAATATCTTGATTTTGATATTACAAGCTATTGACTAATTAAAAATAAATTAAGATATTTCAATAAATTATCCCTATAAAATTACTGGGTTTTATTCTATTCATATTCACGTTATGATCAATGTGTAAACTGATTTACGTGTTCATTTTTCATCATTCAATTCAGCATTTTTATCAAAATAAGGAAATTACTTATGGCTTATCAAAATATCCTTGTCCCTGTTGATGGTTCAGAAACTTCTCTTTCTGTGGTTAAACATGCTGCTGAATTAGCCAAAGCATTTAACAGTAAAATCATCGTCGTACAGGTCATGACTTTAGACCCTTATATTGCTTCAGAATATCTTGCGAACGGTCAAAGCAATATGCTGATTGAACGTGCACGAGAATTTATCCAAGATAATATTAATGTTGCAAAAGAACAGTTTCTTGCAGAAGGTGTAAAAGTTGAAACGCGTTTACTTGAAGGTGAAAACATTGCACGTACAATCACCCAAGCCACGACTGATTTAAAAATTGATTTGGTGGTTCTCAGCTCTCATGGTCGCACAGGCTTCCAAAAATTGTTAATGGGCAGTGTTGCTCAAAGCCTCATCACAGAATTACAGATTCCAGTATTGGTTATTAAATAGTTTTAGATTTTTAAACGGGTTTGAACAGCCTGATTGGAAATATTTAAACATTCGAAACTAGAATCCCTATCAGAAAATCATGATGGGGATTTTTAAATTTTAGCAATCAAGGTGTCCATTGATATTTTTTAAATTAATTTTGCCATCAATCACTACTACATTTTCAGCTAATAACAATGCACTCTGGATACAGTTGCCCTGCTCATCCAATTTATTCAAACTAATTCGACCTTGTGAATTCACCACTCTATACCACGGAATCGCATGCCCTTCTTCCAATTGTCCTAAAACACGCCCAACCAATCGAGCATGTTTAGGCAAGCCTGCCAATTGAGCAATTTGTCCATAACTGGCAACTTTCCCTTGCGGAATCTGCACAATAACATTGAGAATAAGCTGTGCAAGTTCATTATTTTGCATGATTGCAATCACCATTGACCAATAAAGAGTCGTTTACAATTTTTAGGCAAATGTATTCTGCTCACTACTCTTTTACTCTTAAAAGAATATCTAAAACAACAAGAGTATATCTATGAAACGGACTTTATCTCAATTACTCCTTGCTTCGGCTATCGGTTTAGCATCAATCGGAGTAGTTTCTCAAACCCAAGCAGCACCTTCTATTGACATTCAAAGTGTCCTGCAACAAGAGCGCGCTTGGGCAGGTATGGAAACGAAGCGTATTAAAGTCGGTGATATTGACTGGGCCTATAGTGAAGGTGGTCAAGCAGGTAAACCGACACTATTATTAGTTCATGGTTTGGCAGGGAGT
The DNA here is from genome assembly GCF_000214135.1 of Acinetobacter sp. P8-3-8. Taxonomy (GTDB): domain Bacteria; phylum Pseudomonadota; class Gammaproteobacteria; order Pseudomonadales; family Moraxellaceae; genus Acinetobacter. Next base: position 5,690 of record NZ_AFIE01000015.1, on the reverse strand, counting down.
CGAGATAACTGGAATCGTTTAGCACGTTATTTAACACCTTATTATCATGTCATTATTCCAGATTTACCCGGTCAAGGTGACAGCAAAGTTCCCAATGATTTTGATTACTCACTTCCGAATTTAACTGAAAAGTTACGTCGTTTTGCTGAAGCACTTAAAGTTGATAATGGTTTAAATGTTGCAGGTCATAGCATGGGCGGTGCTGTTGCCCTACTTTATGTTGCACAATATCCTGTTGATACGAAATCATTATTCTTGGTTGATAGTGCAGGTGTATTTAAATCTGCAAATACCCCTTATTTAAAAGATCCAACAACGCTGCGTAATATGATTGTCAGCAAACCCGGTGATTTTGATCGTTTAATGAAAATCGCCATGAATACACCACCGTTCATTCCAAAAGAATTGAAAGATGCGCAAGAAAAGTTAATGATCAGCCAGTCTGCAAATACTTCAAAATTGGTTGAACAATTGATTGTGATGTCGAAATTATTTACCCCTGATTCTTTTGCAATTGCGGCACGCTCTATTGACCAACCTGTACTCATTGCATGGGGTGATAAAGACCAAATCATCAATGTTGAAGCAGCAGCGGAGTTAAAAAGTTTATTAAAGAACGCTCAAGAACCTATCATATTAAAAGGGATAGGACACATGCCAATTTTGGAACAAGAGCAATTAATGGTTAAACCTTATTTGGACTTTTTAAGTAAACATGCGAAATAACTGAATTTAGCCTAACGTCAAATCCGCTTGGTACTCTCTCCTTGATCAAAAGAGTGAGTACCGAAAGCATTGACGATTAGAAGTTCGCTGGATTTTCCAAACGTTTTACTTCTTGTGCCTTTTTAGGATGATGTACCGTTGCTACACCGTCAGCAGATTTCTTATCAACTAAGGCTTCAGGATTATAAATGGTGATGGTTTCATGCCCTTCTGCGTCCTCACCTACGATGTATTTCACCCCTTTACGGTTCATTTTATTACACATCCGTTGGTACCACCCTTTAAAACCAACCGTTTCTTCATTCGGATTGTAATAAAAAGCATTCATTACAGCAGGCAAACCTAGACCACAAACCACACCTGAAAGTAATACACTAATAAATGTATAACCAATCAAGATACTACTGTACTCATGAAGTTCTGGAATATTCGCAACCGCAAGAATCAATGCTAAAGAAATACCACCACGTACCCCACCCCAAGATAAAATAGCTAAACTACCGTTATAACTTTTTTGCCTAAAACTTGGGAAAAATGCAAAGGCCAAAAAGTTAGCAGCGAAACGTGAAAGATGTAATGCAAAGAAAGCAAAAATACCGCCAAGAATCAAACTGGTACTTAAATCTAAAATGAAGATTTCCAAACCAATTAAAGTAAATAAGAATGAATTGATAATACCTTCAACAGTATGCCAAAAGTGGTTAACTTCACGGATTTCTCGTTCTTGTAAAATCTCTTTCCACTTATTACCAACAATTAAACCACCAATAACACATGCAATCGGTGCTGAAGCATGAGCTAATAAGGCAACCAGATAAGAACCACATGCCAACAAAGCAGTTGTCAGAATCAAAGATTCCATTTCATGTTTACCACGAAGTAAACGTAAAATACCTAAACCAAATGCCCAACCGATAATCACAGCAACAACAATTTCATAGAGAAAGGTTTGTAAGGTTGCTACTAAACTAAAATGTTCACCTTCTAAAACATTTAATAAGGTCATGAATACTGCAATACACATGGCATCATTAAATAAAGATTCACCTTCAAGTTTCACAATCAAATGATGTGGCGCACGAACCGAACTTAAAACCCCTTTAACACCAATCGGATCGGTTGCACCTAAAGCAGAACCCAATAGCAATAACACTAAAATCGGAACAGGATTTCCAATCAAATATTGAAAACCAAACACGATTCCTGCAAAAAATACAGCGCAGAATAACAGTGCGATGGTGGCAAGAATACTAATCGGTTTCCAATAAACTTTCAGATCTGAAACTTTAAATTTGAGCGCAGATGAAGTCAAAATAAAACAAATGACCCCATTCACCAAAAAATCATAAAAATCGATGTGACGTACAGCTTCTTCAATATTGTGAATATTGATCGAGATAAACTGATTTCCGTTGAGCAGACCTGCGCCCCATTGCAAAATAAAGACAAAAATTGCAGAAACAATTGGAACACCAATAGCCTGAGGGAAACCTAAAACACGTTTATTAAAAATAGTTGTTGCAATAGAAAGTGCAAAAACGACCGTAAAAACTTGTAGAAAAAAATAATTACCCATGCAAACCCTGTCGTCTATTTTCTAATTTAAGTTAGCATCAAACACTCGATCATTTCCCAAATAGATACAAAATAAAAGACCATTTAACCATCTTGGTAATTTTACAAAAAAATGAGAAAGTTTAAGCAAATATTTATAATTCTTAACATAAAACTGTCTGTATTGATCAACCACTCCAAAACAAAAAGAGAGCGCGTTAAAAGCGCTCTCTTTCAATACAGCAATGCATCTTTTTTACATACAGCAATACATGGTTTTTAAATAGATTTTATTTAAAAGTATCACATTGATTAACATCACCAGATTTTAAACCGACATTAAACCATTGCATCCGCTGTTGGCTTGTTCCATGCGTAAAGCTATCTGGAACTGCATAACCACGGGCTTGTTTTTGCAAATAGTCATCACCAATTTTTTGTGCAGCATCCATCGCTTCTTCAATGTCACCCTGTTCTAAGAACTGAGTCCGTTGCTGAGTATGATTTGCCCAAACACCTGCAAAGCAATCTGCTTGTAATTCTAAACGTACAGAAAGCTGATTGCCTTGTGCTTCACTGGCTTGTTGACGGGCTTTTTGTACTTGTGAAGAGATCCCAAGAAGATTTTGCACATGATGTCCAACTTCATGCGCAATCACATAAGCTTGTGCAAAATCACCAGCTTCATCTTTGGCAGAAAGTTCAGATTGATTTTGCTCACCTGAAATTCCCATTTGCTGACGCATATCTTTAAAAAATTGGGTATCAATATAAACTTTCTGATCTGCAGGACAATAAAATGGCCCCATAGCAGATTGTGCTGTTCCACAAGCTGAATCTGTCGTCCCTGTGAAAAGTTGCAATTTAGGAGGCGTATATTGCGCACCTTGTTGCTGGAAAATGGTGGTCCACGTATCTTCCGTATCCGCCAAAATTGTTCCAACAAAATCTTTAACTTCTTTCTGCTCAGGCGTGAGTGTAGTCGGTTCAGCGCTTTGCGTTGCACCTGCCGATGTCACTTGCTTGGTCGCTTGATAAGCTTGCTGAGGATCAACACCGAAAAACTTCCACGCAACAAAGGCCACAATAAGCCCAAGGATACTGATCCCACCTGCTTTTACACCGCCACCACCACGTCGATCTTCGACATTTTCACTGACACGACGTCCTTTCCAACGCATAGCCTTATCCTTCTTATTTTATAAATTGAAAATAGCGAATTGCTTTCAACTTATGCAGTTGTCGATTTACCACGGATTTTTTGAATTAATCCAATAACCAATACAACAATCAGACCTGCAACAATACCCACGAGCATATTGATTAAAGTCGGTGTCATTGCTCCCACAATACTTCCCACTGTTGGAATATGTTGTGCATGATCAACAGCTTCTTCTGTCAAATGATGTAATGACGAAACTGTATGTGTAATGATTCCACCACCCACGAGGAACATGGCCACCGTACCAACGATAGTCAAAGTTTTCATCAGTTTAGGGGCAAAAGCCAATAAACCACGCCCAATAGTTTGTTTCAGATTGGAAGCTTGTTGAGTCAAGTACAAACCAAGATCATCAATTTTAACAATCATTGCCACAAAACCGTAAACACCTACAGTCATGAGAATTGCAATAACAGATAAAACCATCACTTTGGTACCAAATGTTGCCGTAGCCACTGTACCCAATGAAATCACAACAATTTCAGCAGAAAGAATAAAGTCAGTACGCACTGCACCTTTAATCTTGTCTTTTTCAAACGTCGCTAGATCAGTTTCGATCTGTTCCATTTCCTGATGAGCAGCTTCTTCTGTTTTGGCTTTTTTATGATGCAAGCTATGGAGGACTTTCTCCACACCTTCATAGCACAGAAACAGACCACCAATCATCAACAAAGGATTAATCAACCATGGCGCAACGACACTGATCAATAAAGCCAAAGGAACTAAGATTAATTTATTAATAAATGAACCTTTGGCAACATTCCAAACCACTGGAAGCTCTCGATCAGAACGAACACCGCTGACCTGTTGTGCATTTAAAGCTAAATCATCACCCAAAACACCTGCTGTTTTCTTAGCAGCCATTTTACTCATCACGGCAACATCATCGAGAACAGTTGCAATATCATCTAATAATATTAATAAACTACTCGCCATTTTTTATCCTAAGTTTTAGTTATTTGGCTATTTTAATTTGAAAATGCTTTTTTCTATAGAAAATTTTGCAGATTTTCACATTTATCTATAAAAATCTGCTCATCACCAAATTTCACTGACATTAAAATAAATTATCTCGTACAATGTGCGCATTCACAAAACACGACTGTCCTTTAATAAGACTTTGGAAGCGATAATGACGAATCAAGATAATCGTCCTGTGATTTTGACAGGCGACCGTCCTACTGGACAACTACATTTAGGGCATTTTGTAGGTTCTCTACGCTCACGAGTAGGCTTACAAGATTCTCATCATCAACACTTACTTCTTGCCGATGCTCAAGCGCTGACTGACAATGCCGATAACTTTGAAAAAGTTCGTCGCAATATTTTGGAAGTAGCAACAGACTATTTGGCTGTTGGCATTGATCCAACGAAAACCACGATTTGTGTTCAATCATGCTTACCTGCATTAAACGAACTCACCATGTTGTATTTAAACTTCGTGACTGTTTCTCGTTTAGAACGTAATCCAACCATTAAAGCTGAAATTCAATTACGTGGTTTTGAACGTGATATTCCAGCAGGTTTCTTATGTTACCCAGTTGCACAGGCTGCTGATATTACAGCATTTAAAGCGACTGTTGTGCCTGTTGGTGAAGATCAGATTCCAATGATTGAACAAACCAATGAAATTGTTCGTCGTTTGAATCGTCAAATCGGGCAAGAAATTATGCCTGAATGCAAAGCACTTTTATCGAATATGAGTCGTTTGCCAGGTTTTGATGGCAAAGCCAAAATGTCTAAATCTTTAGGCAATACCATTGTGCTAGATGCTTCTGATAAAGACATTAAAAAAGCGGTAAATGCAATGTACACTGACCCGAATCATCTTCGTATTGAAGATCCAGGGCAAGTTGAAGGCAATATTGTATTTACTTATTTAGATGCTTTTGATCCAAATAAAGAAGAAGTGGAAGAATTAAAAGCGCATTATCGCCGTGGTGGTTTAGGTGATGGTACGGTGAAAAAACGTCTTGAAGGCGTTTTGAAAGAATTGATCACACCGATTCGTGAACGTCGTATGGAGCTTGCAAAAGACCCTGATTACATCATGGACATTTTGAAAACAGGTACTGAAAAGTGCCGTATCATCACGCAAAATACGCTAGATGAAGTTAAAAATGGTTTAGGTGTATTTCATTTTTAAACTTTAATTAAAATATTATTGTGCATTGAATAAACAAAAAAG
>NZ_AFIE01000016.1 GCF_000214135.1 Acinetobacter sp. P8-3-8 | reverse complement strand
ATCTAAATCAATTTTCAAAAATGAGCAATTTTCTCTATTTTTTTTCTGAAATAATTCATTGATATAATGATCAAAAGCCATTTTATTTTGTAAGCCTGTGACAAAATCTAAATAGAGATGATCATGTAGTTTTTTATTATTGAATAACAAAACATTTTCACGGCGTTTTAATCTTGTCACATCTGAACAGACTAACATGATCATTTCAACATTATTACTTTGATCACGCATCGGCTTGAAATAGGAAAGATAGAATTTTCCCTTAACATAAAATACTTGTTCAGCATAATCCTGATGCTGATCAAAAGCATGTAATGCTTCTTCAAATTGAGCATGAACGACAGAGGAAAATGTGTTGAGCAACTTGTCAAAAAGATATAAAGCATCACTTTCATAAATATCTGAAAACTTTTGATTTACACCTAAAAAACGCGCATTCCTATCAAATATCGCAATGGGTAATGGAAATTGAGAAATAAAAGAAACCAAATACAATTTGTCAGATTGTTTCAAAAAATCAATTACATCTATATCATCTATAGCTTGTTTGATTTTTATATATTCCGTTTCCATAAATAACCTCAGATTCATGACACATTGCACCTCATTTTTTAAATGAGATGATCAATGAACTTAGCAATTAAATTAAAAAACAACCAAATTGAAAATTAACCTATTTTTAAACATTTTTATTCTTCATAAAGTTAAATTTAAATCAGTATAACAGCATGCAGATTTTAAAATACTTCTTAATATCTTAAATATTTGATATTAAATTCATTATTTTCAAATCAATATAGCCTTAGATTTGCATGCTTTATTAGAAACGATTAAATACTCAATTCAGCTCAGCAACATTTTCAATGTAAATTTGTTCGACTTTAAAATGATACGAACAACAATCTAATACAGCCGTAAATTTCGCGCATATTTTGCCACATATAAAACAAAAATAATACTTTATGTGACTAAATTTACATTAATAAAAAACCTTGCAAGTGCAAGGTTTAAAATGAATCAAACTTTTGACTTTAGTTTTTACAGATTTACCAGATTGCTTTTAACTGCAATACTTAAAATCTAAAAAGTTAAAAACTATCTGCTGGAACTCGAACCCAACCTTCCATCAAAACACGTGCACTACGACTCATAATGGCTTTCTTAACAACCCATTGGCCATTTTCATTCAGAGCTTGAGCACCCACTCTCAACGTACCTGATGGATGACCAAATCTCACAGCTTCACGCTCTCCACCACCTGCTGCTAGATTGACTAAAGTACCTGGAATCGCTGCTGCTGTACCGATTGCGACTGCTGCTGTACCCATCATGGCATGATGCAATTTACCCATTGATAATGCACGAACCAATAAGTCTGTATCCGATTCACTCACTTGTTTACCGCTTGAAGATGTGTAGGCTTTTGACTTTGATACAAATGCGACTTTCGGTGTATGTTGACGGCTTGCAGCTTCACTTACATCTTGAATTAGACCCATTTTTAATGCGCCATAAGCACGGATTTTTTCAAAACGTGCAAGTGCTGTTGCATCACTATTTATATCGTCTTGTAATTCTGTACCCAGATAACCAATATCTTCTGCATTTAAGAAAATTGTTGGAATACCCGCATTAATCAAAGTCACCTGAAAGCTTCCAATCTCTGGAACTTCTAATGTATCCACTACATTTCCTGTAGGGAACATTGCGCCACCATCTTCACCATCATCAGCAGGATCTAAAAATTCAATTTGAACTTCTGCCGCAGGAAAAGTGACACCATCAAGTTCAAAATCACCTGTTTCTTGCACTTGACCGTTGTTGATTGGAACATGAGCAATAATGGTTTTTTTAATATTGGCTTGCCAAATACGAACTGTACAGATGCCATTTTCAGGAATACGATCTTGTGCGACTAATCCATTGCTAATCGCAAATGAACCGACAGCGGCAGTTAAATTACCGCAGTTTCCACTCCAATCAACAAATGCTTTATCAATGGAAACTTGTCCAAAAAGATAATCGACATCATGGTTTACTTGTGTACTTTTAGCCAGAATAACCGTTTTACTGGTACTTGAAGTTGCACCACCCATACCATCAATTTGCTTTCCATATGGGTCTGGACTACCAATCACACGAAGCAATAATTGATCTCTCGCCACACCTGCAATTTGTGCACGTTCAGGTAAGTCGTCTACTTTAAAAAAGACACCTTTACTTGTGCCACCACGCATATAAGTTGCAGGGATTTTGATCTGTGGTGCAAAACTCATCTTATACATTCCTTTCGCTTATCATTGTTACAACAAAATAATGAACCATTATTCATTTTTATATTACCCTTTTTTTTAATAAAAATGCAGATTGTTTAACTTGTGTCTTAAATAATTTTATCTTGCGATTAAATATTGTTCAGACTGAATTAAAAATTAATCAAAGCTAAAAAAATTATTTTGTTGAAAATAAAATGAATTATTTAAGAATGTATTTTTTGACTTCGCAGTTCTCTTACATAAACCTCTCGTCTACTAGGTTTACAGTTACCAATCAATTACAATAATTATATTCGAATAAATAGAGCTGAAAACATTGAGCAACGAGTCTACACAATTACATCGTGGACTTAAAAATAGACACATTCAGTTGATAGCCATGGGTGGCGCAATTGGTACAGGATTATTTTTAGGTTCAGCGCAGGTCATCCAATCTGCAGGTCCATCCATTATTTTAGGTTATGCAATTGGTGGTTTAATTGCTTTCTTAATTATGCGTCAATTGGGTGAAATGATTGTAGAAGAACCTGTCGCGGGTTCGTTTAGTCATTTTGCCAATAAATACTGGGGCAAGTTTCCTGGTTTCTTAGCGGGTTGGAATTACTGGATTTTGTATGTTTTGGTTGCAATGACCGAACTTACAGCCGTTGCTAAATATATTAATTATTGGTGGCCTCACATCCCTGCTTGGATTTCTGTACTGTTCTTCTTTGTTGTCATCACCATTGTGAATTTAGCCAATGTTAAATTTTATGGTGAGTCGGAATTTTGGTTATCGATCATCAAAGTTGCAGCTGTTGTTTCAATGATTGTTTTTGGCTTATATCTATTGATGACTGCCGATGCAGGTTCAACCGCATCATTTACTAACCTTTGGGCTCATGGTGGATTCTTCCCACATGGCTTTGATGGGTTATTTTACATGCTGGCATTTTTAATGTTTGCTTTTGGCGGCATTGAATTGATTGGTATGGCTGCTGCGGAAGCAGAGAATCCTGAAAAAACGATTCCTAAAGCAATCAACCAAGTTGTTTTCCGTATCCTACTTTTCTATGTAGGTTCGTTAACTATTCTTTTATCACTTGTGCCTTGGAATCAGTTAGACCTCGGTGGCTTGGATAAAAGTCCATTTGTTATGATTTTCAGTCAATTGGGAATCGGTTGGGCAGCACATTTACTGAATTTCATTATCTTAACAGCAGCTCTTTCTGTTTATAACAGTGGCATGTATGCCAATAGCCGTATGCTCTTTGGTTTAGCGCAACAAGGAAATGCACCGAAAGTCTTCTCTAAAGTGAATAAGCAAGGCGTTCCGATCCCAGCAGTATTGTTCTCTGCACTGCTTATTTTTGGTTGCGTATTGTTGAACTATTTTGTTCCTGAAGATGCTCTAAGCCACTTAATGTATGTGGTTGTTGGTGCTTTAGTTTTAAACTGGGCAATGATCAGTTTGACTCATCTCAAGTTTAAACAAGCAATGCAAAAAGCGGGTAAGTTAACTAAATTTCCTGCGCTTTGGTCGCCAATTAGCAACTATTTAGTATTGTTATTCATTTTAACTGTACTTTATATTATGTGGATGCAAGGGTTTAAGGAATCTGTAATCATGATTCCTGTATGGATCGTCGTCATGGCCATTTTGTTTAAAATGCTTAATCCTAAAAAATCGAGTTAGTTGATTCTGAACAGAACTTAACGCTTATTTTAAAAAGCTATTATTTCGATAATAGCTTTTTTTTCATAGGTATATACGGTAAATTACTTGCCTATCGTGCCCTTAGCTTAACTGGATAGAGCAGTTGCCTCCTAAGCGACCGACGTGGGTTCGAGTCCCGCAGGGCGCACCATTTTATGGTTTAAAATAGCTGTTGATAACGAAAGTAGTCTACTTTAATCGAGCATTTTAGTTTTACGAATTTCTCGAGGAGTCATACCAAAAAGCAATTTGAACTGCTCGGTAAATCTAGATTGAGATTGATAACCACATTGCTCAGCAATATTACCAATATGAAATTGCGTCGTTTGTAATAAATGAAGCCCGTACCCTAATCGCACTCGATTGCGAATATCTTGAATATTATTACCTTCACTTTTGAGCTTACGTCTTAATGTTGATGCACTCATACATAAATTCGAAGCAATTAGATCAACAGGCCAATCACAAGAAACATCATTTGAAAGCATGGAATGAACTTTTTCACTCATGCTTGGAGGCTCAATGATATTGCAAATATCCTTGTAACCAGAGTGGTAAATGATCTCAAGTATTTCTTTTTTCCTAAGCTTCAAAATTTGAGATGGTGCAATGGACGAAAATTCCATGAATTGGCAGAGTGCGCTAGCAAGAACTGGGTTTATTTCACCCTGAAAATATTTTTTATATGGTGCATGATTCTTAGGAAGTTCAGAAAAATCTTCTTTATCAAAATCAATAATTACTGCAAAATATTCCTCTTGAACTGGAATATTACGTATATCTATACAGGGACTATTTGATAAAAATACAAAGCTACCTGACAGACATTCGACCGAACCAGATTTACCCAATTGTTTGGCGCCACTCAATATAAAAATAAGTAAAGGCTTTATAATTGGAACATTAGTAATCATCTGCTCTTTATGCGATGAATATACAGAAAAAGGTAATTTTGATTGGTTTTTAATCGCTTTTTTAGCAACTAGAATAATATTATCCATAATTAAGCGTTGGGGATATAAGCCAAATCTTCCACACTATACCCCAAAACTCTCCCCCCTAATATTAAATTAACACCCCATAAATAAATCGAACAATTTCATAAACTTATATTTCAATTAAAAGCTAAAGTAGAATTCTTCTAATACCCCTCATGATATATCAAGACAGATCTCTAATATGTAAATTCTATATCTTTAATCCAACAAATAAGATGCTTTATCTTTTATATAAGGCTTCTATCGTACTTGATGCCAATGAATTGGCTTTAACCATATAACCTGTTAATGCTCCAGATGCGTCAGCAGGTAATTCCAGTTTCTTTGAAAGAGCATACACAGTAAATTGATAACGATGTGCTCCATCTCCTTGAGGCGGGCATGCTCCCCCAAATCCCTTTTGACCATAATCATTGGTTACATTAATCACATCTTTATAATCAAACTTACCATCACTAGATGAAATTGAAGTCACTTCAGCAGGGATATTCACCACTTGCCAGTGCCACCAACCACTACCAGTTGGTGCATCTGGATCATAGGCCATGATTGCATAAGCCTTTGTTCCAGTTGGAGCACCACTCCATGACAATTGAGGAGTTTTATTTTCGCCCGAACAGCCAAAACCCTGGAATTCGAACGTTTTTTCCATGAATACGCCGTGTGCAATATTGTTACTTTTTAATTTAAATTCATCAGCATGTGTAAATCCTGCGATCAGTCCGATCAAGAGCAACAAGTGTTTTAAAATAGATTTATACATTAGTATCTCTGTTTATGGAGGAAATACGCTAATCTTAATGTTTTTGATTCCTTCAAATTCTCTCTAACACGCCATATTTTCGCTTAAACACATCAATCTTATTAGGATATCTGAATAGAGACTGGCTCTCCCCTCAAGGGAAAGCCTTTCAAAATAAATGAATACTTAGTTCTCTAAAGCATAAGCAATCACATAATCACCATGGTCAGGAGACTGGCGTGCTCCGCCCGCAGAGACAACAACATATTGCTTACCTGTTTTTGGTGAAATGTAGCTCATAGGCGTTCCTTGGCTACCCACAGGCAAACGTGCTTTCCATAGTTCTTCACCATTAGAAGAGTTGAATGCACGTAAGTAATAATCCTGAGTCGCTGCAAAGAATACTAAACCACCTTGAGTCGCCATCGGTCCACCAATGGTTGGCATACCAATCGGGGCTTTTAGACCCATTTTGATCCCCATTGGCCCAGTATCTTGTACTGTACCCAAAGGCACTTGCCAAGCCACTTGACGAGTTTTCATATCAATCGCTGTCATCGTTCCGAAAGGTGGTTTCTGACATGGAATACCAAAGACTGACATAAAGCGGTTTTTATTTACTTTATAAGGTGTCCCATTCATCGGCACCGCACCCATACCAGTATTCACCTTCTCACCACCACTTGCCTCAACTTTAAGATCTTCTGGTGTTTGTTTAATGAGCTGAATCCAAAGCCCTAGACGCATATCATTCACAAACATATAACGATGAGTTGGATCAAATGCAATACTACCCCAGTTCATCCCGCCCAACGATCCTGGAAAACTTAGAGAAATATCCGTTCCAGGTGCTGTAAATAAACCTTCATAACGCATGGATTTAAAATTAATACGGCACATTAACTGATCAAATGGCGTAGCGCCCCACATATCCGATTCAGTCAAAGTTTCATTACCAATTTGTGGCATTTCAACTGAACGAGGTTGAGTTTTACTATATTGCTCACCCGGAATATCAGCGACTTTAACAGGCTGTTCAATCACTTTAGTTAAAGGCTTCCCTGTTAAACGATCTAAAACAAAGAACTGACCTGATTTTGTCCCAATAACCACAGCAGGTTTCGTCGTACCATCTTTTAATGGAAAATCGACAAGGCTCGGTTGCATTGGTAAATCAAAATCCCATAGATCATTGTGAACCGTTTGATAGATCCATTTTTCATGTCCTGTGGTCGCATCTAATGCCAATACCGAAGTATTATATTTATGATCAATTGGCTGACGATTTCCACCCCAGACATCAACTGATGAACTCCCCATTGGTAAAAATACAGTGTTCATTTGCGGATCATAAGACATCGCTGCCCAAGAGTTCGCTGAACTACGTTTATAGATTTCACCCGGTTTTAAAACATAATTTGGATCAGGATTACGTGGATCAAATGCCCAACGTAATTGTCCAGTGATTGCATCATAGGCACGAATTACCCCACCTGGCATATCTGCCGCCACATTATCTGCAACACGGCTACCTACAATAATACTGGTTCCTGCAACAGTTGGTGCCGAGGTAACTTCAAAGCGAGGCGCTTTAGTTCCATCGCCTAAACCAACCAATAAATCTACTGTTCCATTTACACCAAAATCTGCACAACGTTCACCAGTATCTGCATTCACTGCAATTAAACGAGCATCAGGCGTATTGGTATAAACACGGCGTGGGCATGCAGTATTGCTTGCTACCGCTGTAACAGGCGTTGCACCTGCCAAAGTCGGTTGTTGCAATGGCTGAGTCGAATCAAAGTAAGCTACACCACGACAACGTTCCCATGCATCTGCTGTAGAATTCACCTCAGCTTTCCAGATTTGTTTTCCTGTATCGGCATCTAACGCAATCATATTGTTATGTGGTGTACATAAAAATACTTTATTCCCGACTTGCAATGGGGTCATTTGATCTTCCGCACCATTGCCTGAACCTGTACTGAAATCACCTGTTTGGTAACGCCAAGCTTCTTTCAACTTAGATACATTATTACGGTTAATTTGATCCAGTGCAGCAAAACGACTACCACCTGCATCATTACCATAGTGAGACCAATTCACTTGCTGCGACGCAGCTGTAACAGGAACGAGTGGTAATTCCTGACCATTGGCTTTAACCGTTGGATGAGGAATAAACATGCCATATAAACCAGCCAGCATACCTAAAACGGTAAGACCACCTATGGCATAGGCAGGTGTTGATAAAGGGGTTTGAAATTGATATTTACGAATCGAAGGTAAAGTCAAAACTAGTGCCGCAAATACACCTGCTGGAAACATCAGTCTGGAAAAAAGTGCCCAGAAATCCCAACCCGCATCAAATAGCGCCCAGAGAATCGTGCCTAAAAAAACCAGTGCAAATAGCCATACACCGAGTGCTTTTTTTCGGAAAATAAAAATTGCCGATGCAAGGGTCAATAATCCTGCAATCAAGAAATACCATGAACCACCAAGGCTTATGAGCTTTCCACCGCCAATCACATAAAATAAACCTGTTAATAACAGGGCAAGTCCCAGTATAAAACACCATATTTTGAATATGGGCTGAGACTTGGTATGATCTTCAGACATACATCTTACTCCTAGTATTGTGAACTAAAACGATTAACCACTTGCATTTTTAATCATTATTTTCAATTACATAAAAACATTTCACTGTACAGCCAACTTTCATTAACAACTTACTAACGAATAACGCAAAACTAATAACGTAGAAATTAATAATTTAAAAATAAACACAGTTACATAATTGACTATTTTTTAATCACATTCAAATCATTATGCAATTAAAAATTAACTTTCATGGTTAAACCTGCCACCCATGCATCATCTACTTCTTTCACACCAGCAGGTTGATAAACATATTGCAGATTGGGTCTAAGCATGACTGCTGGAGACCATTGATAGGTATAATTTAATTCGACGTTCAATTCATCTCGTTGAATGGGAATATAGTCATTGGCAAAAGCATCGTAACTGTAATAACCATTCGCTTCGTTACTCGCAATTTGACGATCTTTTGCTCGGTCATTGACTACATAATTAGCTAAACCGAAGCCGACTGAATCATTCGGGCGGCTGTCGAAAGGCCCTTTGTACCATAGTGCTAATTGCTGCGTACTTTCGACCATCGTGGTGGCTTTATCATTGATCACACCGTTAAAACTGACATATAAACCACGTTTTGGGTCTGCCCCTTGTTGAGTCAGTTGTTGTTGTGCATTCAACCAAAAACTATGTTTTCCATCATGAACTTTACCTGCGGTTTTAATATCATTGGCTTCTGCATTTGAATACAACGCGCCAACTTTATATTCACCAGGTAGATCATTAAATGCTGCTAGTTTTGGCTTCCAAGCTAATTCAACAGGAATGGTCACCCCTTGAACATTATTCATGTCCAGATTAAAACCATCACTGTTTGATTCAGTTTTAACATTGTCAGGATTAACTTCATACACGCCTAAACCGAATGACCAGTCGGGTGCAAATTGATATTTAACATTGGTGCCCCACAAACTTACAGGCCAGTTGTACCAAATTGAGCCGATAGATTTTCCTAGTTGACCGCCACAAAGTAGTAAGTTCTGAAATTCACATTGTGAACTGTTAAAGTCATCTGACATGCCCATACGACCAATCTTAAATTGGACACGATTGTCATCAAATCCTGTTTTGATCCATGCCTGAGTTAAACGCCAAATTTTGCCACGCCCATATATTTCCTGCGTATTTCCTAAAGCACTGCTACGAGGGTCTTTTATACGTTCCAGACTCAAGGCATTCCCATCACGTTTGGTGATCATAATTGCCGCTGTAGTGTCTTCCCAACCTGCAATTTTATTTAAATCAAAATTTGCACCTAACGTTAACTGAGCTGCGTTTTCGAATGTATTGTCATCGTTATAACCTCCTGACAAATTGGTCGCTGCCTCGCTCATTATTGAAGCCGTAAACTTATAACCCTTTTGTTCTAACTGAGTACGTTCTCCGTCCCAATCACCAAGTAGCCATTGACGGTCTGCTGACCAAAACTCATTGGCTGAAGCAAACTGGCTCGATAAAACAGCTAAAGATAATGTGCCAAGTTTTAAAATGTTTTGCATCACGCATATCCTTCTTGTTTTGGAAAAGCTCACAGCAACGGAGCTTTTCCTATGGTCATTCTTCAACTGACAATTATCGAACAGCAACGGCTGAGCTTAGCTCAGAAGTTGCACCTAAATGGTCGGTTATATTGGCAGTTACACTGGCATAGCCGCTCACTGCTTTCCAACTGGTTTGCGCTTTACCATCTGCATCAGTCATCACGACTTGTGTACCTAAATATTGTTCAGCTTCCTGAGTCTTGGCTTGATGATTGCCAAAATATTCAATTTGATAGCGTTGATTCGGTTGTGCCTGCAATTGCGCAGTCACTACACCTTTGCTGTAACTTAAACGAGGTGCCTGAATGTTTTGATTTGGCATGGCATTACAACCTTGCTCATTAGGCTGAGTGCAAGTTTTTTGTAGCTTCGCTTCTTCAATCACCACACCACCACCACGAGAACCAACAAAGCCTGCATGTTCAAGCGCAGGTACAGCAAAGACAATTGCTCCTAAACGTTGATTCGGTACGCAAGAACCGCCTGCCTCACAACGCTTGATATCTTTACCATTATTCCAAATTAAGTTTTTGGTTAATGTCGTTCGTGCATTGGCATCTTTTTCTGAACGAATAGCAATACCTAGTCGATTTGCATGGACTTTATTACTGTCAAAAATATTACCATCACCGGTTAAATTAAAACCAATAGAATTGTTTGTAAGTTCGTTGTACGCAATGTAATTACGTTTGCCCCAGTTAATTTGTAAACCATCAGAATAGTTTTCAAACTTATTACCAATCACTGCATTATCATTCCCCCACAAAATTTCAATCCCTTGCGAAGGTTCTGGATTGGCTTTGGTCGAAGTAAATAGGTTATTGGCAACAAGGTTAAATGCCGCACCACGGGTGAGCTCTAAGCCATCACCATTATCAACAAACAGATTATTTAAAACTTTGTTGTTATTGGTGGTGGTTGAAGTCGGATTACCCTTACCATCATCACCTGTCAGCATCACCCCTGAACCACCATAGTTATTACTGATGCGGTTGTGTTGAATCAAGTTATTGCTCGCACGATTGATCAAGACACCAATACAGAAACGATGGATATCTAAACCTTGCAAGGTCACACCATTCACATCTTGCAGAACCAAACCGGGTAAGGTCATGGTACGGACATTGGTACCATATTGTTCAGTATTTGCTCCCGGACATGCTTTAGCACCCTCGCCTTTAATATAATTAGAACCATCAATGGCAATAAATTCACCTGTTTTATCCCATTGTGTCCCGATGATCTTCACAGAAGATTTGATTGGCGGTAGAGGTTGATTCAGCTTAATCGTATAAGGTGCTTTACCCACCGCTTGAATTTGAATTTCATTTTGTTGTGTTGCATTGGCATTTGATTGTTCAATTGCCCAACGTAATGAACCTTTCGCTGTATCGTCTTGATAACGGTCTACCACGTAGGTTTCTGCACTGGCTAAACCTGATACAGCTAAACTCAAAACCAATGTGGTCAAACGTAAAGTTGATGATTTCATATTTAAATCCTTCTCTATCCTGAACACTTAAGGCGTGGGTTGTACAGTTTTCAGCAACTGTTTTAACTGTGTTACATCAATTTGACCGGGTGCAGAAGCTTCACCAATCATGCCAAAGCTCAAACTACCGCCCATATTGGCAGTTGCAATCCGTGAAATAGTGCCTAACTGTCCCATTGACATAGTGAGTAATGGTTTTTTGCTCTGCTGACTGACTGCCAAAGTCGCATTCATCAGTGTGAATACATCTTGTTTTGACTGAGGCATTACTGCGATTTTGAGAATATCTGCTCCCATTTGGTCTTGCTTGAGTAGACGGCTTTCAATTTCTTTTTGCTCAGGTGTTTTAGCAAAATCATGATTCGACATAATCACTAAAACATGATTTTTATGTGCCAGTTCAGTCAATTGCTTCACTACTGTTGGATCACGAAACATTTCGATGTCCAGCAATTGCATAAACGGTTTTTTTAAATAATCGCTATATGTTTTTAAATATGCTTGATCTGTAATCGTCATTTTTCCACCTTCATTGTGAGTACGAATGGTGGCGATTAGCGGTTTATCTTTCAGAATTTGATTCAGTTGCTGACCAAGTGCAATCACTTTTTTAGTGTCGGCAGCGAACTCAAGTAAGTCGATGCGAAACTCAGCAACATCTGCATTTGAATTGCTGGCAATGACTTGCGCCTGAGCAATCGCCTGCTCTGCTGTTTTTGCAGTAATCGGTACAATAGTTTTTACAGGTAAATCACCAATATTGAGGTTTTTGACCATATAATGCTGTGTGGTATGCGACACTGATTCTGCTGCAAATGCAGATGGGAGTGTGGCAAATACAGCCGTGCTGATGCAAATTTGCATCACTAATTTTTTTATCATAAACATTACATTTCCTTGTATTTTCAAGAGGGTTGCGAAATATAAAAATTGCGTGCAACCACATAAAGAGTCATAAAATAAACAACGAGATTGCCGTAACTTAACTAAATCATTGGGTTCAGAATGCGATCAATTCAGTGACCGCAATTCCTTATTTCCAATGCTTCAATACCGCGTTTAAATATCTAAAAATACGGTTTCGTTCTCACCTTGAATACGAATATCAAAGCGATATACCACTTCACCATCACGTTCTTCACGTTTTGCAATTAAGGTTTGACGACGAGGTGCCCATTCAATACTTTTTAATACAGGATCTTGTGCATTGGCTTCGGCTTCATCTTCAAAATACACACGTGTATTCAAGCCAATATTTATCCCACGAGCAAAGATGATCAGTGCAATATGTGGTGCTTGAGTCGAACCTTTACGTCCCGGCACTGCGCCCGGCTTGACAGTATTAAAACTCCAAAAACCTGTTTCGAAGTCAGCACCTGTGCGTCCCCAACCCAGAAAGTTTGGGTCAGCTTGCTTGCCTTGCGTATCAGCAGCACTTGGATAAACACCGTTGGCATCAGCTTGCCAAATTTCAATCAATACATCACGTAAGGGTAAACCTAAACCATCAAACACTTGACCTTCTAAACGAATACGCTCACCTAAGGTCTTGTCTTGAACTAACTGATTATCAAAGTTATTTTCAAACACTTCGATATTGGCTTGCTTTGGTAATAAACCAATATGTACGTATGGCCCACCTGTTTGAGATGGCGTTTCATGCAATTCCTGAAAATTCCAATTGTTCATGTTATTCTCCCTGTATTAAGTCAAATCATTTTCGAAATATGTCGCACGACGACCACGCAAAGTGATGTCAAAACGATAACAACGACTGTCTGCTTCAATAAAATTGCTCTTATCTTCTAAAGCAATCAATGCGCGGCGTTGTTCTTCCGAAGGAATGGTTTTAAGAATCGGGCACGAATCAATCAACGTATCGCCTTCAAAATAAAACTGAGAAATAAGACGCTGTGCCCAACCATTGGCAAGCAAAGAGAAATGAATATGTGCTGGGCGCCACTCGTTAATACGGTTACGCCATGGATAAGGGCCCGGCTTAATCGTACGGAATACAAAATAACCATTTTCATCGGTCATCATACGACCACAGCCACCAAAGTTTGGATCCATTGCACCAATGTATTGGTCATTCGGATGACGATAACGCCCAGATGCATTGGCCTGCCATACTTCCAATAAAGCATTTTTCACTGGACGCCCAAATTGATCACGAACATAGCCATGCACAATGATACGCTCACCAATTGGTAAGCCTTCTTTAGCATGGTTTAAAATCAAATCATTGTCTTTCGGGCCAAACTGCTCTGCACTAAAATGAGGTGATGTCACTTCAGTTAAGGTTTCTGCAATTGAAATCAACGCATTTTTTGGCGAACGTAACACACTGGTTTTATAACCGGGCGCGTATGCTGGCGGATGATCTTCGGTATTACGTTGTGCATAAGCACCTAAGATAAGTTGCGACATTTGCTATCTTCCTTTCTATCTCGTTCCATTACTCATGATTTAACTGTTGATTTGCTTGCGCTTGCTGCAATTGCTTTTCATTCAACGGTTGCGGTGCTATACCCATTTCGGCAAAAACCTCTTCTGCCATATGCATGGCTGCATTAGCCGCAGGTAAACCCGCATAAAGTGAACAATGCAAAATCAATTCTTTTAAATCGTCTTTGGTGACATCATTGTTAAAACAAGCACGTAAATGCATGCGCAATTCATCTGCACGCCCCAATGCCAATAAAACAGCAATGGTGACTAAACTGCGCGTGTGACGAGGCATACCAGGTCTAGACCACACATCACCCCATGCAAAACGGCTAATAAAATTTTGGAAATCTGCATTAAAATCATTCAGGTGCTCAAGTGAACGATTGACATGCTTTTCACCCAGCACTTCACTGCGGACGGTGATACCTTGTTGATAACGTTGTTCATCATTCATAGGAGAAACCTCAATTAAGTTGCATCGGTATGTGCAACCAGTGATTTAACAAAAATAGCCACTGCTGCTGCGGTTGCAGGAATCAACAGCAAACTTAAAATGGCAGTAAACGACCAATCATTCCCCAGTAAAACTGCACCAATCCATGCACCAAATACCGCACCGAAACGACCGATTCCCGACATCCATGCCACACCTGTTGCACGGCATTGTGTTGGATAAAAACGAGCACTCAGTGCTGGCATAGCTGACTGTGCACCATTAATTGCAACACCTGCGCAAAGCACTAAGATGGCAAGTAATGTTGGATTTGCTAAGCTCTGACCAACGGCAAAAGCAAAGATCCCAGCGACAAAGTAGAAGCCTGCAATAATGCGATTCGGGTTGAAACGGTCCATTGCCCAGCCAATAAATAAAGCACTAAGTACACCGCCAAACTGGAATAAACCACCGATGAATGCAGCACGTTCCATGGTTGCGCCTGTTTCGCGCATTAAGGTTGGTAACCAACTGGTGAGCAGATAAATCATGACCAAACCCATGAAATAGGTGAGCCACAGTAAAACAGTACCTTTGACATATTTCTGAGAGAACAGCATGCCAAACACGCCTTTTTTCTCTGTGCCTTCGATATGCTCTTCTGGTACATGAAACTCAGTCACACCCTGTACTTTTTCAGGTGCAATACGTGCCAGAATTTTGCGGACTTTTTCACCATCACGTCCTTTTACAATCAGGAAACGGTACGATTCAGGCAGGAAAAAGATCACTAAAACCATTAAAATTAATGGTGACCAACCACCCAATAGAAATAAACTGTGCCAACCGAAAGTTGGAATCAGCCAACTACTGATAAAACCACCTGTTGCCATACCCAAGTTGTATCCACAGAACATACAAGTCACGAGCAAAGAACGAGAGCGCTTTGGACAATACTCAGAAAATAATGTGGTCGCATTTGGCATCGCAGCGCCTAAGCCGATCCCAGTTAAAAAACGCAACGCCACTAAAGTATTCAAGTCTGTGGCATAAGCAGACGCCAAAGTAAAACCACCAAAAATCAGCATGGACACACTTAAAACAATCTTACGTCCAAAGCGATCTGCAGTCGGGCCAGACACTAAAGCACCAATGATCATGCCACCCAATGCAGCACTCATCACAGGGCCAAGTTGCGAACGGTCTATTCCCCAGTCCTGTGCTAAGGCTGGTGCGATAAAACCCATAGCTGCCGTGTCGATACCATCAACAAAAACAATGAAAAAACATACAATTGCAATCAACCACTGATATTTACTAAACGGTGCATCGTTGATCAGTGCCTGTGCGTCTATACTCGTTTTCTGAGTAGTGTATTCCTGAGACGCCATACCTGCCTCCTTGGGCTTAAAGTCCTTTTACGTTTCTGAGTTACTGAACAGACTCAACAAATTTGATAAATGTCTGATTAAATAATTCAGGTTGTTCAATATTGGAAAGATGTGATGCTTCAATCTCTACCAGCTCACTGCCTTGAATCTGTTGTTGCATAAAGATGCCATCGGCAACTGTGGTGACAGGGTCAAATGCACCTGCAATAATTAAAGTTGGAATGTGAATATTTTTAATTTCAGCAGTTAAATCTGCCTGCGCCAAAGCACGACAAGATTCTGCATAGCCTGCTGCGGGTGTGACTGCTAAAGATTGGATGGTGCGTTGTGCCAAAGCATTATGTTGATAATCAAATCGCTCACTAAACCAACGGCTATGCGTCGTTGTGACTAAATCTGCCAAACCATTTTGTATAACGGCATCAGCACGAGTATTCCAGCCATCTGTTGTCCAAATTTTCGCAGCTGAATTGGCTACGGTAATACTTAAAAAACGATCTGCATGGTAAATACCCAACCATAACGCTGTTATTCCTCCCATCGAAATACCGCAAAAATGCGCTTTTTCAATGTTTAAACCGTTCAGAATATCAATCACATCTTCTGCAAGATTCTGTAGAGTTGTATGCTCAATTACATCACTTTGACCATGACCACGGGTGTCATAAGTCACTACTTTAAACTGCTGTTCAAGAGCAACAACCTGTGGTTGCCACATGTTTTTATCTGTACCCAATGAATTGGAAAATATAATGACAGGTGCATTTTCCTGCCCACTTACGGTGACAGATAAAGTTTTACCTTGACGATTGGTCATTGTGATATTCACTTTGCCTCTCCTTTCGCTTCCTGCAAAACTGCATCAATCTGGTCTTGAATATTGCCTAGATAAGACGCTGGTTTAAAAATTTCTTCGATTTGGTTTACATCAAAGTAAGCTTGCACTTCATCAAGCTCAGTCATTACTTCTTTTAAATGAATGTTTTTTTCTACGGCTGTTTTACATGCAACTTCAACCACATGATGCGCCTGCAAACGTCCAATATGGGGAGCTAAAGCCATCATCATTGCTTCAGCCATAATCAAGCCTTGCGTACAATCCAAATTGCGTTGCATATTTTCAGCATTCACTTGCATTCCTTGTAAAACGTCCAAAGTCCGTTCCAAAGCACCTGCACATAATTGGAAAATTTCAGGCAATGCCAACCATTCCGCATGCCATCCACCTAGACTACGCTCATGCTCTTGCACCATGCTTTGGTACAAGCTCGACATCAGAACTGGAACACGGTTAGCCGCTGCTAAAACCGATGCCGCAGCAACAGGATTACGTTTATGTGGCATGGTTGATGAACCACCACGACCTTTCGCTGTAGGTTCAAATACTTCTGCAATTTCAGTTTGCATCATCAATGACCAATCACGAGCCATTTTGCCCAAACTACCTGTTACCATAGCCAAAACGCTCGCAACTTCGACAATACGATCACGCTCGCCATGCCAAGTGCATGTTGGAACTGAAAGCTGTAATTGTTCAGCAAAGGCTTGAACTACTACCGTTCCTTGATCTTGCAATGATGCTAATGAACCAACAGCACCGCCCAATTGCGCAGTAAAAACTCGCGATTTCATTGCATCAATACGGTTTAAATCACGGTGAAATGCGGAAGCCCAACGTGCTAACTTATGTCCCAAAGTAATCGGCAAAGCCTGTTGTAACCATGTGCGCCCAATCATGACTTGAGAGCGATATTGTTCAGCTTGAGTCAATGCAGTGCGATAACATTGTTGAATCAAAGACTCAATCTGTTGTAATCCAGCACGACATTGCAAAATACATGCAGTATCTAAAATATCCTGACTGGTTGCGCCCCAATGTACATAACGTGCAGCATCTTCATCTTGTTGTTTAACAATGGCTGTGAATTGTTTTACGAACGGAATCGCAATATTCCCCGCCAATCCTGTTGCAACAGCTAAAGCATCAAAATCAATTTGCTCAATAGCAAATTGTGCAGATTGAGAAATCGCTGTTGCAGCTGATTCAGGAATAACACCGACCTGAGCCTGAGCTTGTGCCAAAGCGACTTCAGCTTGAATCATGTATGACACCAAAGCTTGGTCACTGAAAATTTCAGTCACCTCTTTTTGATAAAATAAGCTGGCATATAACTGGCTCATGATTGTTATTCCTTAATTTGCCTTAAACTCTTTCAATAATCATCGCAATGCCTTGCCCAACACCAATACACATCGAACACAAAGCATAAGTCCCACCCGTTTGTTCCAACTGATTCAAAGCCGTCGTCACTAAACGCGCACCCGATGCGCCAAGAGGATGACCGATTGCAATCGCACCACCATTCGGATTCACCTGTGTTGTATCATCCGTTAAACCAAGATCACGCGTCACAGCAAGTGCTTGTGCGGCAAAAGCTTCATTCAACTCAATCACATCCATCTGTTCGATGCTGAGATTGGCTTGTTTAAGCAGCTTTTTGATGGCAGGCGCAGGAGCAAATCCCATAATGCGCGGTTCGATTCCTACAGTTGTGGCTGCAATAATTTTGGCACGCGGTTTGAGTTGGTATTGCTGAATGGCTTCATCCGAAGCAATCAATAAGGCTGCTGCACCATCATTAATTCCTGATGCATTGCCTGCAGTGACTGTTCCATCCGTTTTCACTACACCTTTGAGTTTGTTTAAACCTTCTAGTGTAGTTGATGCACGTGGATGTTCGTCTGTATCCACGATGATCGGGTCACCTTTGCGTTGTGGAATGGTGACTGCAATAATTTCGTGTTTAAAGAAGCCTTGGGCTTGTGCCGCTGCTGTCCGTTGTTGGCTGTTCAAAGCAAATTGGTCTTGATCAGCTCGGTTGATGTTGAATTGTTCTGCTACATTTTCAGCCGTTTGTGGCATGGTATCTACGCCATACATGGCTTTGAGTTTTGGATTGATAAAACGCCAACCCATGGTGGTGTCTTCTATTTTTTGGCTTCGGCCATAAGCTGTTTCTGATTTACCCATCACGTAAGGTGCACGGGACATGCTTTCCACACCACCTGCGATGATCAAGTCTGCTTCGCCTGCTTTAATCGCACGCGCTGCCATCGCAATAGCATCTAAAGATGAACCACATAGGCGATTGACTGTTGTTGCTGGAACTTCAACGGGTAGTCCTGCCAATAGTGCCGACATACGTCCAACATTACGGTTGTCTTCTCCTGCTTGATTGGCACAGCCGTAAATCACGTCATCAACTTGGGTCCAATCAATGCTTGGATTACGTTGCATCAAGGCTTGTATCGGCAATGCACCGAGGTCATCTGCACGAACAGGGGCTAAGCCTCCTGCATAACGGCCGAATGGGGTACGAATCGCGTCAATAATGTAAGCGTTTTTCATTTTTTAATTTTTCCATTTCTACCTCCCTTTGTCCCTCCTGAAAGGAGGGAGATGAACTCTATTTAACGTATTGAACGTTTCCCTCCTCTTAGGAGGGATTCAGGGAGGTCATATTGATTCAAAAGTTAAGCTTGCGTCGCATCCACTAAAGTTGCACCCGTCATTGACTGCAATTCTGCAAAGCTTAGGCCGTCGACTTTTTCAATCACTTTTAAGCCTTCAGGTGTGACATCAATGACACACAGATCGGTGTAGATGCGGTCCACGCATTTCAGACCTGTGGCTGGATAGCTCAGTTCTTTGACGATTTTCGGTTCACCTTTTTTGGTGACATGGTCTGTGGTGATAAAGACTTTCTTTGCACCTACAGCTAAATCCATTGCACCACCCACAGCGGGGATGGCATCGGCCGCACCTGTATGCCAGTTGGCCAAATCACCATTTTCGGCAATTTGAAATGCACCGAGTACCGCAATATCTAAATGACCACCACGCATCATGGCAAAGGAGTCACCATGGTGAAAAAAGCAACCACCTGGTAATAGCGTGACGTATTCTTTACCTGCATTAATCAGTTCGGGATCTTCTTCGCCTTGTGCAGGCGGTGGGCCAAAGGCCAGTAAACCATTTTCAGAATGTAGAAAAACGTCTTTGTCCGCAGGTAGGTAACTGGCAATTTTTGTGGGTAAGCCTATGCCTAAGTTGACATAGGCGCCATCAGGGATATCTTGTGCCACGCGTTGTGCAATTTGATCACGGCTGAGTTTGTTGTAGCTCATGGTTATTCTCCCGATCCAATTATTGTGCAGGTGTCACAGCAACAACATGCTGTACAAAGATGCCTGGTGTAACGATCTGTTCTGGATCGAGTGCGCCGAGTTCAACCACTTCTGTGACTTGGGCAATGGTGATATCGGCTGCCATAGCCATGATCGGACCGAAGTTTCGTGCGGCTTTGCGGTAGATGAGGTTACCCCAACGATCGCCTTGTTGGGCTTTGATCAAGGCAAAGTCGGCTTTGAGTGGGGTTTCGAGGACGTAGTCTTTACCTTGGTAGTTGAGGGTTTGTTTGCCTTCTGCCAGTTGTGTGCCAAAACCTGTTGGGGTGTAGATTGGACCCAATCCCATGCCTGCGGCTTGGATGCGACAGGCTAAGTTGCCTTGGGGGACTAATTCGAGTTCGATTTTGCCTGCACGGTAGAGTTCATCGAAAACCCAAGAGTCGGATTGGCGTGGGAATGAGCAAATCATTTTACGCACTGCGCCGGCTTTGAGGAGTTTGGCAAGGCCATAGTCGCCATTGCCTGCGTTGTTATTGATAATGACGAGGTCTTTGACGCCGAGTTCGATTAAGCCATCGATTAATTCGGCAGGTTGTCCTGCTGTTCCAAAACCGCCAATCATGATGGTGGAACCATCTTGGATCTGGCTGAGTACTTCCTTCATGGATAATGAACTTTTATCGATCATCAGATAACTCCATTGCGCGTCACGCGAATTAGAAAAATCATGGAAACCTAACTTTCTGAGAGATAATTCAACTAAAACAATATTCCCGAGTGCTTTAGTTCGATTTCCTTATTTGTTCATTTTTTATCATTTCCAATCTAAGGGCTAGGTCATTAAGGTATGTTTTGTTCGATGATCGAACAAATTCACTATGTATCGAACAAAACCTGATTATTTCACTCTGATTTCACGTTATAGTGAATCATCAAAACCTCAAATGAATAAAATTCCGAAGGCTGCTTAAAATGGATAAAACATTAAATGAATCTAAAAAAATGATTCAAAATAAAGACAATAAAAAAGTCATACGACACGAAGACTTTGTGGCTGGTATCAGTAAAGGTATGGCGATTTTGGATAGCTTTGGAACAGATCGACATCGGCTGAATATTTCAATGGTTGCAGAACGTACAGGCATGACCCGTGCAGCGGCACGACGGCATTTACTTACACTTGAATATTTAGGTTATTTAGAAACAGATGGTCATTATTTTTATTTAACGCCAAAAATCTTAAAATTTTCAGGATCTTATTTAGGTGGAGCACAACTTCCTAAAATTTCTCAGCCTTTATTGAACTTACTGACCAATCAAACATCTCTTATTTTTTCTGTCATGGTATTGGATAGCTATGAAGCTATTACCATTGCTCGTAGTGCAGCGCATCAACAAACAGATCGTGTTAATCCTTATGGCTTACATTTGGGTAATCGTTTGCCTGCCCATGCGACTTCTGCTGGAAAAATATTATTGGCATATTTAACGCAAAATGAACAACACGAATGGTTAGAAAAATATCCTTTACAGCGTTTAACCAAATATACAATAACGGATAACCACGATTTTCTTGCTTTGTTAGATAAGATTAAGGAACAAGACTGGTGCTATTCTAGTGAAGAACATGAACTCGGCGTACATGCACTGGCTGTACCTATTTATGACCAAAAGTCTAAAGTTGTTGCTGCATTGAATATTGTTTCTCCAACCATGCGAACCACCAAAGAATATTTAGTTCAACATATTTTGCCGTTGTTACAAGAAACAGCGCGAGAATTACGTAATATTTTATAATTATGAGGGAAGAAAATTTATAAATGCATCAACGTTTATAGTTGCTATTTATGTATATTTTCAATAGATAAAACGATCTGATCAGCAAGCTTCGGCAATAACAATGAGGCATTGACTGTTAGAATTAATTCTTAGATTAGCATTTGAAATAAACTGCCTATGACGAACCAATATAATAGTGGACTTGATTCTGTGAAATAAAATACAAGAGTGCAAGTCCACTATTTTATAAACCTCTACAAACTGGTCATTTATAAATTATTGCTTCGCATATGCATTTATAGTCGAAATTAAATCTGTAAATTTCTGTCCTTGAATCACAACATGCTCACGTAATAATGTCGCAGCTTTCGTTTCATCACCACCAATAATGGCTTGAACAATCTCATTATGCTCTGCAAAAGAATTGTTCATTCTGTTGTTTACTCTCAGTTGTAATCTACGATATGGATGTAATCTTTTATGTAGGCTACTGGCTTGTTCAATTAAAAAAGTATTGTGACTCGCTGAATAAATTTGAAAATGAAACTGTCGATTCATTTCATAATAATTTTCCGAATCATTCGATTCTAGATATTCCTCACAGCGTTTATGCAAATGTAATAACTGCACTTTTTCATCTTCTTGAATACGTCTAGCAGCCAAGCGCCCACACATCCCTTCCAACTCAGCCATCACTTCAAACATTTCGCATAAAGTCATCGGGTTAACTTCAGGAACAATTGCGCCTCGTCTTGGGCGAATTTCAACAAGCCCCTCTGCAGCAAGCAGTTTCAAAGCTTCTCGTATAGGTGTTCTAGAAGCACCATAACGTTCACAGAGTTCAGCTTCATCAAGCTTTGTCCCAGGTAAAAAATGCCCAAAGATAATATCATCTTCTATTTTTTTACTGACTTGAATAGATAACGGTAAGTCTTTGATTAAATTCATATCACACCATTTTGTATACAATATTATGTATTTTGAGCACAAAAATATTGCCATTTGAATACATTCTAGATATAACTATAACAAAATATAAGGATGTTTATTACTACTAAATCTCGATCCATGGAGGATAGAAGATGATTATTTACGGTACAGCATTACTCGCAATCTGCCATCTACTTGGCGATTATCTCGGTAATACACTGGGTATTTTACTTGGTGTAAAAGCAAATGTTGGCGGCGTTGCCATTGCCATGATCCTTTTAATTGCCAGCAAGGAGTTACTGGCTAAAAAAGGTTATTTGCCTAAAGTCACTCAATTTGGTGTTTTGTATTGGTCAGGCATGTATATCCCTATCGTTGTAGCGATGTCTGCGGGGCAAAACGTTGTTGCGGCTTTATCTGGTGGCATGGTGGGTCTGATTGTTGCAGTTGGTTCTCTCATTGCAACGGTTTTGGTGATCCGCTGGTTAAACAAATTCAGTAATGACTATGACAGTTTTGAATGGCCTACTGAACAAAAAACACAATCGACTGATGCAACTAAAGCATAAAAGTCACCACTCCTCACATATAAAGGAATTTAGGGAGTTTTTGTATGGACGTTTTAATTCAAGTATTAACCAAAAATGCATTAGTCACGGCACTCGCTGTCACTGGATTGATGATGTTTGTTTCGCAGATTCTTTCAAAATACCTAACTGGAGGTAAATTACAGAGTTCTGCGATTGCAATCACAATGGGCCTTGTCGTTGCCTACTTTGCAGGTGTGTATACCCACGGTACTAAAGGCTTATCCGATATTGCGATTTTCTCAGGTTTTGCACTCCTTGGTGGATCAATGATCCGTGATTTAGCGATTGCATCTACAGCTTTTGAAGTGGATGTAAAAGAAGTTAAAAAAGCGGGCAAGGTTGGACTGATTGCACTGGTTTTAGGTTGTGTTATTCCGTTTATTGTGGGTGCAGGTGTGGCATGGATGATGGGCTATAAAGATCCGATTTCAATGACCACAATCGGCGCAGGTGCCATGACTTATATCGTCGGCCCCATTACAGGTACAGCAATCGGTGCGAGTTCAGAAGTCATTGCTTTGTCCATTGCGATTGGTCTCATCAAGTCGGTCTTTTTCATGGTCGGAACACCACTTCTTGCTAAATTTATGTATTTAAAAAGCCCACGTTCTGCAATGATTTTTGGCGGTATGGCAGGTACAACAAGTGGTACTGCTGCTGGTCTTGCGGGTACAGATGTTCGCCTTGTGCCTTATGGTGCTTTAGTTGCAACCTTTTACACAGGTTTAGGCTGCTTACTGGCTCCCTCGCTCTTTTTCCTGACAGTCAATGCAATTTTCAGTTAAAAATATCAGGTGATTAAATGAATAACATCATCAATAAGCGACTTTGGAATACACAAAAGTCTAGAACGCTTAAAAAGCTTGAACAGGCAAAATTAAAAGGTTTTGAAAAACAGGTCACGCATTCTCGTGTGATAGAACTGCTAGAAACGGTTATTTCCAGTGGAGATAAAGTTTGCCAAGAAGGTAATAACCAAAAGCAGGCAGATTTTTTATCAAAAGCACTGAGTCAGTGTAATCCTGAAGTTTTGCATGATCTGCATATTTTACAATCTGTACTTGCTCTACCGAGTCATTTAGATGTTTTTGAAAAAGGTATTGCATCAAAAGTTGATTTTTCATTTTCAGGACCTCAAAGCCTTCGTTTAGCACAGCTTGTACAACAACAGAAGATTTCTATTGGTTCTATTCATACCTATTTAGAACTTTATGGTCGTTATTTCATTGATCTAACACCAAATGTTTGCTTGATCACAGCACATTCTGCAGATGCTGAAGGTAACTTATACACAGGTGCGAATACCGAAGATACTCCTGCGATTGTAGAAGCCACAGCTTTTAAAAGCGGTATTGTCATTGCGCAAGTGAATGAGTTAGTTGATAAAGTTCCACGTGTCGATATTCCTTCCGATTGGGTTAATTTCTTTATTGTCAGCCCTAAAGAAAACTATATTGAACCGTTATTTACCCGTGATCCAGCGCAAATTACAGAAGTGCAGATCCTTATGGCAATGATGGTGATTAAGGGCATCTATGCACCTTATCAAATTCAACGCTTGAATCATGGTATTGGATTCGATACAGCAGCTATTGAATTATTATTGCCTACTTTTGGTAATGAATTAGGTCTAAAAGGAAAAATTTGTACCAATTGGGCTTTGAATCCACATCCTACTCTCATTCCAGCTATTGAAAGTGGTTTTGTTGAATCAATTCATAGCTTTGGTTCTGAAGTTGGTATGGAAGAATATATCCGTAATCGTTCAGATATTTTCTTTACTGGTGCAGACGGTAGCATGCGTTCAAATCGTGCTTTTTCTCAAACAGCAGGTTTATATGCGTGTGACCTATTTATTGGTTCTACCTTGCAAATGGATTTACAAGGGAATAGTTCCACTGCAACAGTAGACCGTATTGCTGGTTTCGGTGGTGCGCCAAATATGGGTTCTGATCCGCATGGGCGACGCCATTCTAGTTTTGCTTATACCAAAGCAGGCAAAGAAGCTGTTGATGGTAAAGCCATCAAAGGTCGTAAATTAGTTGTACAACTGGTTGAAACATTCCGTGAACATATGCATCCCGTATTTGTAGAAGAGCTTGATGCATGGCAATTACAAGAAAAAATGGGCAGCGACTTCCCTCCAATTATGATTTATGGCGAAGATGTCACTCATGTTGTTACCGAAGAAGGTATTGCCAATCTACTGCTTTGTCGGACGGCTGAAGAACGTGAGCAAGCCATTCGTGGTGTTGCAGGCTACACAGCCATCGGCATGGGACGTGATCATCAAAAAGTAGAAGAACTCCGTAGCAGAGGCATTATTCAACGTCCAGAAGATTTAGGCATTGATCCCTCACAAGCCACTCGTGACCTGCTTGCCGCACAGTCCGTTAAAGATTTAGTGAAATGGTCTGAAGGCATGTATTCCCCTCCAAGCCGCTTTAGAAATTGGTGATTGTTATGGAACAACTGAATTTTTCCCTTCGTTCAAAGCCAACTGAACTGGCACAGCATGACATTATTTGTGGTGTGGTTGGTTCAGGAAACTTAGAAGTTTTTGTTAAGCCTCTAGAAAATACGCAAATGTGCGAGATTTCAGTCAATACCTCTGCAACTGGTTTTGAAAAGATTTGGCATGCTGTACTCACTGAGTTTTGCAATCGACACAATGTTGGCGGACTCAAATTTCAGCTCAATGACATGGGTGCTACACCTGCGGTAGTCAGTTTACGCCTCAGTCAGGCTGTTTCAATGCTGAAGGATGATGAACATGTTTAATATGATTAAAAAAAGCTTTTATGAAAAAACCGCAAGAAATCGTATTTCCAGTCTTGTCGATCAAAGTAGTTTTGCTGAGTTTCTAAAGCCAGGAACTGTTGAACTGAGTCCGAACTTACTTGCCTTAGATATTCCAGGCAGTTTTGATGATGGAGTGATTATTGGTAAAGCCACCATCAATCAAACCCCTGTACATATCATCGCTCAAGAGGGTCAATTCATGGGTGGTGCTGTTGGTGAAATTCACGGCGCGAAGATTGTAGGGCTATTGCTCAAAGCAATTCAGGAAAAATCTTCTGCTGTAATCTTCCTTGCAGATTCAGGTGGTGTACGTCTGCACGAAGCCAATGCAGGACTGATTGCAATTTCTGAAATTATGCGCGCCATGCTAAAAGTGAGAAACGCTGGTATTCCAATTATTACTGTCATTGGTGGGACGTGTGGTGCATTCGGAGGTATGGGGATCAGTGCATGTTTGAGTAGCCATATTATTATGTCTGAAGAAGGTCGTTTGGCGCTTTCAGGACCAGAAGTGATTGAAACAGTGAAAGGTGTGGAAGAATTTGACTCCAAAGACCGTGCCTTAGTCTGGCGAGTGACAGGTGGGAAAAACCGTTATTTACTCGATCATGTACAAGTGCTGACTGAAGATGATACGGATGACATTAGAAATAGCATTATCAATGCCCTATCAATAAAGCCAGAAGCTTTAAATTTAAATACGCTACAACAAAAACAGCAATCTCTGGAACAGCAATACCACCGCTGGTTCGGTCAAAAAGATGGCTTAGACATTTGGAAGGCGATGGGAATTGAAAATGCAGAACAAATTCCAATGCTGAGTGCTGAAGAAGTCATCCAGATTAAAAAAGGAATTCATTATGGAAACTGAAGTTATTTTAAATCAGCTATTCCCTCAGGGACTGAATTACAACATTCAAGGACATTTTATTAAAGGTTCCGCACAAACTTCTGCTGGAAAAGTTCGCATTGTGGGTACAGTAAACTCAGCACCGATCAATCAAGAAATTGCCCTGCAAATTGCAACAGAAGTGTTAGATATCATTGCACAAAATGATCAAAGCCCTGTTGTTTTTATTGTCGATACGCAAGGACAGGCTTTATCTCGCTCAGATGAATTATTGTGCTTAAACAGAACTTTTGCTCACCTTGCCAGCTGTGTAGATTTGCTACGCAGACAAGGACATCCGAACTTAGCAATTATTTTTGGAGAAGCGGTCAGTGGTGGTTTTCTGTCTTATGGACTCATGGCGAATCAAGTCTTTGCTTTGCAAGACAGTCAGGTCAAAGTCATGGATTTAAATGCAATGTCGCGTGTCACAAAAATTCCAGTAGAACGATTGAAAGAACTGTCACAAAGTTCGGCAATTTTTGCTCCAGGCGTACAGAATTTTTACAAAATGGGAGCCATTGCTGAAATTTGGGATGACCTAAGTACTGATCTAATTGGTCAAGCCATTCAAAAGCAGACCTTTCAGATAAATACTTATCTAGATGATGAACGTCGAGAACTTGCTCAACAAAGACAAGGTCGTCATTTGTGCAATGACATTGTTCAGGCTGTATTATCCGCATAAAGGAATCACAAAATGAACCGCCACGATCTGATCTATCTTCAAACAACAGATAAATATCAATTTTTAGATGAATCTCTTTCTCAAGAAGTTCAATCTAAAGTACAGGATATGATTCTGCACAATATTCCGTTTACTGTGTGTAGACAGGAATCTGAAGATTATTTCAAAGTGGCAATCAATTGTATGGTTCAAGGTCAAAAACACCGTGTGGCTTTGGGTTTAACCAAGACACCAAAGTTAAGCCATAGACCACTTCTGTTATCGACCATCCTTGATTTTTTTAATGATCAAACCAGTGCTGAACTGAAAAAATTTATTCGCCGAATCGCTATGCTTTCATGTTCAGTACATGTCTATGGCTCTTATGCAAATCAATTTTTAACCAAAGAACCTTTTGTACGTACGCAATCGGATTTAGATCTGCTGATTCAACTTGAAAATATCAGTGGCTTAAATCCGTTACTTGAAGAAATTATTCAATTCAAACAGCGTATTCCCATCAATATTGATGGAGAAATAAATATAACTGAAACTCAAAATATTTCATTTAATGAACTTATTTTTGCGCTTCAGCATCAACAAGAGCAAGTCATTGTAAAAGAATTACGACACATCAGCCTGCAAAATATTGCTGATATCGGTGGAGGTCAGCTCAATGTATTACAACAGCAACACCATTACCAAGCCTGAATATACCTTAGATCTTGATTATATTGCAGATCAAGTCGATCAATTGGCTTTGTCTGCCCTACAAGATGAAGTAAGCCTTGAGCTTAAACCGGGACTGGTTTGCCCTTCAAGTCGGGGAAGCCATACCGATATGGATTATGCCTTGTTTCTAAAAAGTATTCGCTCTATGCAGAGTTATTATGCGCAGTTGTGTGAACATGGTTTTGCCCAAAATCCATTTCATCGCTTACAGCAAACTGGCATACACTATGAACAGCGTATGCTCAAGGCAACAGGTAATATTAATACCCATAAAGGTGCGATTTTTAATCTCGGCTTTGCTTGCGCAGGCTTAGGTCAATGTCTGAAAAAAAGCCTACCAATACGCACTGAACATATTTGTCAGCAAATTATTGAAAACTGGCAATCTGACTTATTACACAATCTGGCAAGAAATCCATTGAGCCACGGTCAGCAAATGCGCAAAAAATACGGCATTACAGGTGCTATTGAGCAAGTTGCTCACGGTTTTGAAATTATCCAAAATCAAGCATTGCCCTGCTATAAATCGACCCTGCTTGCGACAGGTGATTCCGTTTCAGCATCTATGCAAACCCTGTTATTGCTCATTAGCCAATTATCCGATACCAATATCGTTTGGCGTGGTGGGATGAGTGCGCTTTTTATTGTCCAAGAAATGGCAAAAAAGTTTCTTGATGATGGCGGTGTGTTACAACATGATTGGAAAACCAAATTAAATCATATGAACCAATATTTTACAGCACATCAGTTGAGTCCTGGTGGAAGTGCTGACCTTTTGGGTATTACTTTATTTTTTTATAAGGTGGAACATGAACTTTGTCGTGATCTTTAGTGGACAAGGTCTACAGTCAATTCAGCATATTCAGGAAGTACAAGCAGGTGCTCAAGAATATGCATTGAATATACAACATTTATCCGATCAATTATCAAGCTTAGATGTACAGATAAAACCCGAAACGATTTTTGAAAATCAGTTTGCTCAACCTTTTATATTCACTTTGCAATATTTAAGATGGCAAAAAATTATGACCCAGTTGCCAGAGCCTGAACTGCTTGCAGGCTATTCATTGGGAGAAGCCAGTGCATTTTGTTGTAGTGCGAATATGGACTTTTCTCAATCCCTACAAGTGATTTCAAAACGGGCGGAATTTATGAGCCAGCACAGCCCTGAAAATAGTGGTCTAGTTTCAATACAGGGTTTAAATAGCGAGCAACTTTCACCCTTACTGAAAAGCACCCATACCGAAATTTCAATTAAGCTAAATGAAGCACATTATATTATTGGTGGTACAGATTTCGAGCTGGAACAATTGTTGCAAAGCGCTCAATCTCAAGGCGCTCAAAATGCGAGTAAATTAAAAGTTTCTATTCCCTCACATACCTCTTTTTTAAAAAGAGCTGCAGATGACTTTTCTACATATTTGCATCAACAATCTTTAAATAGAATGAACTTCTCGTTGATCAGTGCCAGTCATGGGCAAAAATATTCATTAACTCAAGATGCTATAGCAATTTTGTCAGCACAAATTGATCATGCACTCAATTGGTATAATTGCATGGAAACCATTCAAGAGTACCAACCCGATGTTATTTTAGAAATAGGTCCAGGTAATGCATTAACCCGCATGATTAACCAAGTGATGCCGAATGTACATGCTCGCAGTATCGATGATTTTAGTAGTATGGATGGAGTGAAAAATTGGATTTCTAAATTTATTTAATAATTTATTTAAATTGTGATTTCAAAAATAGCGATTCTGCTTAAATCTAGCTAAATCGATATTTATCAGGAATATCATTTGATTTAGATTGATTTTATTTTTTAAGAAAATTCGAAATTTCCTCAAAATCATGCTCAACAATTTGACGAGCATTTTCTTCCATACGTCTAAATTGATTGAGAATTTTTTCTCCAAAATCAGTAACCGTTGCACCACCGCCATGCGTTCCACCCTTTTGCGTTTCAACCAAAGGATACAAAAAACTATGGTTCATGGTTTCAACCAATTGCCATGCGCGGCGATAACTCATATTCATGCTTTTCGCTGCTTGTGAAATTGAACCAGAACGGCGGATTCCTTCCAATAACTCAGCCTTACCGGGGCCAAAAGCAATATCTTCTTTGAGTAGCACTCTTAACTGTAATTTTAATTTGACGTCATGCATAAATTTACTCAAACAAGTAGATAGCCTTACAATCGTGGATAAAAAGATATCCATTCAATTTTATTTTTCTATAAAAATTTGCTTTTAAATCATCACGTATATAAAACAAAACCATCACCACGGCAAAAACTCGCCAATGTGAGACCTGATCTTTTTGCCATATTGATCGCCATACTGGTTGGCGCGGAAATACATGCAAGCAGACCAATATTAAGCTGTGCACATTTACGAATCAATTCATAACTTGCCCGACTGGTCATGACTACAAAGCCTTGGCTTACATTACACTGGTTTTCAGCAATATAACCTAATAATTTATCTAGAGCATTATGTCGCCCGACATCTTCAAATAAGGCAATAATTTCTCCAGATTCAACCCATGCAGCGGCATGTGCTCCACCTGTGATTTGAGTAATTTTTTGACGTGTCTTGAGTTGAGAAATGGCTTTGGGAATTTGAGCCAGCCATGACTCAGTAACTTGCGTAGTAATTTGAGGTAAATCAAAATGTAGTTGTTGTAAACTTTCAATACCGCACAAACCACAGCCTGTTCGTCCAACCATCATACGACGATGTTGTTTAAGTGCCATAAATGCTCTGGCAGAGATCGTCATTTCAACTTGGATGCCAAACTCAGTTTCTTGTATTTCTAAAGAATAAAGCTCTTTCAAACTTGTCAAAATACCTTCTGACAAACTAAAACCTTTGGCAAATACTTCAATATCTGCTGGAGTAGCCATCATTACAGCATGCGAAATTCCATTATAAACCAATGCAATAGGGTATTCTTGTACAACAAAATCAGACTGTTCCACGGCTACATTCTGATTTAAACGCTGAATATCAACGCTTTCATATCCCTGAGAATTCAACATCGGCTTCCTTACATCCATTTTGGTTTTATCGAGATTTTTTAGCAGCAATAAAAACTATAAAAATTTCAAACCATTTGATCGTTGGAATGACACTTTGAAAAAATGTCATTCCATAAATCAATACATTCTTACTTTCTAAACAACATACAACCTAATTATGCCTTAGCCTGCTCTTTCTATAATTTCATCCGCATTTTCAGGATCTACTGCTTCTGCTAAATTGAAATGTTCAGGTGCTTGTCCCGCATGTAAAATCACAGGCACACTTTTTGAGGCAGGAATTTTTGCATATTTATCATGGCTACTGAGCGCAACCAATGGATTTGTTTCAGGATAATAAGCAGCCAAACTTCCTCTTGGAATATTGTACGGTACAATACGGAAGCTCTGAACGACACGTTTAACACCATCTGAATAAATACTTTCGATATCCACCCACTGATCTGCGACAAAACCTGCAGCAGCGATATCATCAGCATTCATAAACAATACACGGCGTTGACCATATACACCACGATAACGGTCATCTAGTCCATACAATGTTGTATTGTATTGGTCGTGAGAACGTGTGGTCATCAAGGTATAGACTTTTGCGCCCGTATATTGTTCAGCATATTTATTTTCTTTATCCGCATAGACCTCAGCCAATGGGGTAATTAAAAATTGTGCCTTACCAACTGGCGTATTCCAAACATGCTGATTCGCTGGATGTTCCAAGTGGAAACCACCCGGTTGATATACCCGTGTATTGAAATCATGGAACTCATCAAAAACTTCTTCAATAGAATCGCGAATGCGGTCATAACTTTCCACATACCATTTCCATTTAATATCACTGTTGGGTAAAACTGCAGTTGCTATACGCGCTACGATATCTGGTTCTGATAATAAGTCATTGGAAATAGGTTCATTACGACCTGCAGAAAGATGCACATTACTCATTGAATCTTCAACACTCACCGCTTGCACGCCATGTAACTGCTTATCAATTTCGGTACGCCCCAAACACGGTAAAATAAGTGCTTCTTTACCACAGACCAAATGGCTTCGGTTAAGTTTAGTTGCAATATGTACCGTTAAATTACAACGACGCAATCCTTCTTGTGTGTACGGTGTATCAGGCGTTGCAACGGCAAAATTACCGCCCAAACCGATAAAGACTTTTACATCCCCTTCATACATCGCTTTGATGGTATCGACCACCCCAAAACCATGATGCCGTGGTGATTTGATCCCAAAGACACGATCAATATTGTCGAGTAATTTAGGACTTGGTAATTCATTGATCCCCATTGTCCGATCGCCCTGCACATTACTATGCCCACGAATCGGCGCTAAACCTGCACCTGGACGACCAATATGTCCTCTTGCCAACATTAAGTTTGCAAGCATATGAACATTCGCAGTACCGTGACGATGCTGTGTAATCCCCATGCCCCAACAGAAAATTGCAGTTTTGGCATCGAGATACATCTTAGCTAAAGACTCTAAATGCTCAGGTGAAAGCCCTGTATGTGCATGAATATCTGGCCATGCAGTTCGATCAATTTCTTCCATCATGGCATCAAAGCCAACCGTGTTCATTTCAATAAATGAACGGTCAAACACGCTCTTTTTACCATCAGCAAGTGCTTGTATGTCCCACTCGCGCAAGTGTTTAAGCACACCAAACAGTAAGGCATAGTCGCCCCCCACTTTCGGCTGGAAATAATAGCGACTAATTGGTGTACTACCATTGGTCATCATTTCAACAGGCGCTTGTGGGTCTTGAAAGCGTTCTAATCCACGTTCTTTCAATGGGTTAATCGCAACAATATTACCACCACGACGTGAAACTTCACGTAAAGTACCTAACATACGTGGATGATTGGTCCCCGGATTGTGACCAAAACTGAAGATCGCATCTGCGATATCAAAATCTTCTAAGGTTACAGTCCCCTTACCGAGTCCAATCGAATCAAGTAAGCCCACACTGGTGGTTTCATGACACATATTTGAACAATCAGGGAAATTATTGGTTCCATATTCGCGAACAAAGAGTTGGTAAAGGAAAGCAGCTTCATTACTGGTACGACCAGAGGTATAAAATGCAGCTTGATTTGGATCATCCAAAGCTTGCAAATGTTTAGCAATCAGCTTAAAAGCTTCATCCCATGAAATCGGCGTATATTTATCTGATACTGGGTCATAACGCATTGGATCAGTCAATCGACCTGAATCTTCAAGGAAGAAATCACTTTGTTCGGATAACCAACTGACAGTATGTGTAGCAAAAAATTCAGGCGTTACTCGTTTTGACGTTGCTTCAAATGCAACTGCTTTGGCACCGTTTTCACAAAAGTTAAAAGCATGTGCATCTTTCTTTTCAGGCCATGCACATCCCGGACAATCGAAACCCGTCGGTTGGTTAATATTGAGGAGCGTAATCGCCCCTTTTTTAAAGACTTCTTGTCGTTTTAAATTTCTTGCAACACTTAATAAAGCGCCCCAACCACCAGCAGGATGAGTATAAGGTTCTATTCGTGCATAACTTGGCTGATCATCGTTATGCTTTTGATCCTCAACATTTTCCATATTCCAGCCCTCTGCGTCAGTTTTTCCATAAAAAGATGCGTATTACTTAATCCAATATAACTTACTTATTGTTCAAAATTGATTGCAATAACAATTAAAAAACATATATATAACGCATACAATTAAACCATCGTTTAAGTTACTTAATGCTGTTTCATTGCACCTTTTTCAAAAAATAAGCCTTATTTATTTCAAATATCCTCTCTTTTTTATGAGATTTCAATTGTAAATTGATCATGAGAATTTTGAATAATAAAACAATCACAGAATATATTTTTAATGTGAAACATAACTTAAAATAAACAACACTGCGTTCACAAAACCTGAATGGTTAAGTTGATATTTAAAATAAAACGACTCATACTGCTTTATATATGACCTTATCCTGTGATTAAACAAGGTAAATTATGACTATGGACGGCTCGATTAAAGCATTAAAAACACCTGAAATGCCGCTCATCACCAATGCAGCAACGCAGTTGGTCGATCAATTTGGTCGTCATAAACATAAACTCAGAATATCACTAACAGACCGTTGTAATTTTCGTTGTAGTTATTGCATGCCAGATAAACCTGAATGGTTGGCGAAAAAAGATATTTTAAGCTTTGAAGAATTATTAAAATTTTGTGAAGTCATGGTGCAATTGGGGATTCAACATATCCGTTTAACGGGCGGAGAACCGTTAATGCGTCAAGGCGTTGTGAACTTTATTCACGATCTTAATCGGCTAAAAGCACATGGCTTAAAACGTATTTCCATGACAAGCAATGCTTTCTATTTAAAAAAATATGCACAAGAATTAAAACAAGCAGGTTTAGATGACCTGAACATTAGTTTGGATAGTATCCAAGCAGATACATTTAAAAGTATGACCAAACGCCCACTTGAACCCGTATTACAAGGCATTGCTGCGGCGCAACAGGTCGGTATTCCAATTAAATTAAATTGTGTTTTGGTCGCAGGTAAAAATGATCATGAAATTGTTGAACTGACCCAGTGGGCGTATCAACAGAATATAGAATTACGTTTTATTGAATATATGCCCTTAGATCAGCCTGAACACTGGCAACCTGAAAAAGTGATTACTGAAGATGAAATTATTCAAAAACTTAGTGCTCATTTCCAAATAGAAAAACAACAAAGGCAACATGATCCTGCGACGATTTACCGACTTAATGATCACTATAAATTAGGCATCATTTCTACGATTAGCAAACCTTTTTGTCAAACCTGCAATCGTTTACGTTTAACTGCAACAGGTGAGCTATTTACTTGTTTATTTGCTAATTCAGGAACACCTTTGCGCAACTTGCTTCAGCAAAAAGACTCCTCTTTACTGACATCTACGATTATGGATGCTGTATGGCATAAAAAAGCAGGGTTTATTGCTCATCAGCAAGCACCTTCGCGTAAGATCAGTATGCATGCCATAGGTGGTTAATGAGTTGGGGAAGTTATTTTTAAATTTTGTCAGTCTTTCAGCTGTATCATCATTTATTTTTATGTTATCTAAATAAGAAATTATTTTTCCTCTGATCAAAGCGTTTACTGTAGGTCAGTCCCTTTATTTTCGGAATATTCTATGAAAAATGTTGGCATGAAGCCAGAAAGCTATCGAATTGCAACTGCAACTTCTGAACTGCTTGCACCAGCACATTGTTTACAACTTCTTGCGGATGGCAATACCGAAAAAGGTGATGCGTTGAAAACAGCACGAATTGCTGGAATTTTGGCAGCAAAACGTACCGATGAACTGATCCCACTTTGCCACCCTTTACCCATTTATCGTGCTGATGTTGATTTTGAATTACTGACTGATCGTGTGGTTATTCAAGCAACAGTTGAAACCATTGCACCTACTGGTGTGGAAATGGAAGCACTGACTGCAGCCAGTC
This sequence comes from Acinetobacter sp. P8-3-8, assembly GCF_000214135.1. Lineage (GTDB taxonomy): Bacteria > Pseudomonadota > Gammaproteobacteria > Pseudomonadales > Moraxellaceae > Acinetobacter. The sequence continues at coordinate 24,873 of NZ_AFIE01000016.1, read as the reverse complement.
TTGCAGCATTGACGATTTACGACATGCTCAAACCACATTGTGAACCCCATGAACTGATTATTCAGCAATGTAAATTAGACCTGAAAAAAGGTGGAAAATCACACTACAAACGCCATTTACGTCAACCTGTTTCAGCAGCAGTATTGGTGCTCTCTGATACTGTTGCAGCAGGTCGAAAACCAGATACAGCAGGACGTTCAGTGGTAGATACTTTGACCGAAGCCGGTTTTGACCCGATTCATTATCAAATTTTGCCAGACGAAGCAGACCAGTTAAAAGAATTGGTCTTAAAACTCACTGAATCCTATGCTTGTATTATCACAGTAGGTGGAACGGGTATTGGTAAGCGTGACATTACTGTAGATACTTTACAGCCGTTGTTAGAACGAGAGTTAAACGGTTTGATGGAAGCTGCCCGTGCATTTGGACAAAGACGCACCCCTTATGCAGCGATGTCTCGTGGCGTTGCAGGCTTTATTGATCGCTCACTGGTGATCACCCTACCGGGAAGTCGTGGTGGAGCAAGTGAATCTATGGCGGCGATTTTACCTGCTTTGGTACATATTTTTGATGTATGCCGAGATCTACCTCATCCCGGAGGTTATGAATGAGTTGTTCAGGTATCGGTTTGATTACAGTTGATCAAGCACTTGCACACTATAGTTCAGTCAAAACATTGTCTACTACTTCCCTGCCTTTAATTCAGGCACATCAGCATGTTCTAGCCACAGATGTACAATCAACGGTTTCACTCCCATTGTTTACTCAAAGCGCTGTCGATGGTTATGCCTTGAGAAGTGAAGATTTACTCGCTGGTATCACTAAGTTTGAACTAGTCGGAGAAATCCGTGCAGGTATTGCAGAACATATAGAAATTCAATCAGGTCAAACTGTGCGTATTTTTACAGGTGGAAGACTTCCCGATTCAGCAGATACTGTTGCAAGACAGGAAATCATCACTCGTACAGACAATCAGGCTATTTTAAATCAAGCTTTAGAAAAAGGGACAGACATTCGTTACCAAGGCGAAGAACTCTCTGTCGGGACAATACTTGCACATAAAGGTCAGCGTTTAGGTAGTGGTTTAATCGCAGCGTTGAGTATGGCAGGCGTGCAGGAAGTACAAGTTTATCAACAACCTAAAATTGCTGTGTTGATTACAGGTGATGAAGTCAGCACCCAACTTGATAATGAATCTAAAGTTTTCGATGCAAATGCACCAATGATTTTAACGTGGCTAAATGAACAAGGCATAACTGATGTACATTTAGAACATGTGATTGATGATGAAGATATGCTCACTCAAGCATTATCCAATGCAATGAATCATTATGATCTCGTCATTACCACAGGTGGCGTTTCTGTTGGAGATTATGATCTGATTCGACCTATTTCTATGACTTTGGGTGCAAAAGAAATCTTCTGGCAAGTTGCTCAAAAACCGGGTAAACCGCTTTATTTTGCAGAATATCAACAAGACGATCACCACGCTTATCTAATTGGTTTACCAGGTAATCCAGCGGCTGTTCTGACTTGTCTGGCTGTACATGTATCAACCTTAATGGCAGCATTACAAGGCATAGATTCACCTGCACCAGCTTGGAAAAAAGCTCGATTCGCAGAAACAGTCAAACAAGACAGTCGTGAACAATTATTGAGAATGGTGGTTCATGTAGATGATTACGGTCAATTGACCGTTTCTAAACTAGCAAAACAACAATCACACATGCTCAGTAATTTGAATCGAGCCAATGCCATTGTTCGTATTCCAGCTAAATCTGACACAGCAGTGTCATTTGACTATGTCGATTTTATTACGATTTGAAGACAGATTGATTGCTATTTGAAGGCGGATTGATTGTTACAACTGAAGTATTCTGCATTGCATTATGGATGGTCACATTCATATCTTGCTCTATTTTGAGCCAATGCAGATGCTTCAAAATAAATCATTCAAGATATATTCAATGTCCTTTCAAATATCGTATATAGCTTTTAGGTAGAGATCAGGTAAATAGGATGCAAGACTACCCTGCAACAGCACTGGTTATTTTAGCAGGCGGACAAGCCACACGGATGAATGGCGCCAATAAGCTTTTACAAAGCTTTGACCATGAAATTCAGCTCTTAAAAATAAATAATGCGTTTCAAGGCAAAGTACAAGAAACATGGATCAATAGCCATCGAGATTATGATCGTTATCTTGAGTTGATTCCTCATATCCACTATTTCAAAGATGATACTGATGGCTTTCTTGGCCCGTTAATGGGCATGAAAAGTGCATGGTCACATGTTCAGTCAGATTATGTTTTATTTGTGCCATGCGATATTACCGAAATTCCAGCCAATATATTGTCGGATCTACACTCGGCATTGAAGCAAAATGCGTCATCGTCTGTGGTCTATGTGTCGTTTAATGGACAGGCACTCTACCCGTTTTGTTTACTCAAACGTAGCAGTGCTGCAACATTAACAAAGCATTTAGATCAGCAACAATTCAGTATCAGACGATGCTTTGCAGAACTTATGCCTCAAGTTGTGAATATTCAGAATCAGGAGATGAATTACCATAGCCTGAACTCATTGGAAGAGTTGCAACAGTATCGAAAATAACCCTTGTAAATAATCCGATTTACAACCATAAATGTTTTGATTTTGCATGAGGATAAAATTGACTACAGCGCAGAAAATTGATGAAAATACTGATGAAGCTGATGAATAAATCACTTTCAGAAAATTACTTTTCCATTTTGATGATTAAATTGAATAATGTTAAAGTGCCTGAATAGCTAATTTTATCTCGATGCACGATTGATTATTTTTAAAACAGTTTCAACAGAGGCAGATATGCAGGAAATTAATATTAAAGTCGAATCTTATGGTGCTATTGAAAAACACCTACCTGCTGACCTCAGCCTAACTTGTGCATCAAATAGTCTTGTTGCAGATGTACTCAATCAAATTAAAACAATTTATCCATCTATTTCCGAGATGGTTGAACGCTGTGCCTGCGCAATTGGTGAAGATATTATTTCACGCCAAAGCGTCTTAGAAAAAGACAGCACTTTAGTGCTACTCTCGCCTGTTGCAGGAGGTTGATATGTTACAGTTTGCTCGTATTCAAGACACTGCGCTTAATTTAGAAACTTTTGATACGATTCAGGCTTTCCCTGAATGTGGCGGAACAGGCGTTTTTATTGGTACAGTGCGAAATCATCATGAAGGACGTGCAGTTCAAGCACTGAAATATACAGCTTATGCGCCAGTTGCAGAAAAAATGATCCGAGCGATTGAACAAGAAATACAAGAAAAGTATGCAGTTAGTTACGTCCGTGTCATCCATCGTATTGGAACTTTAGATATTGGTGATAAAGCCATTATTGCGATTGCCTACGCACCACATCGCAGAGAAGCATTTCAAGCTTGTGAAGAAGCAGTTGAACGTGTAAAACATGAAGTACCTGTATGGAAAGAAGAATTTTATACAGATGGAAGCAGCCAGTACGTTGCAGGTTGTTGTATTCGTCAAGACTACGATCAAAATGATGAAAAACACCATCATCATTCACATGAACCACACGCGCATGGACATACGCATACATAAACCTAAATAACATTCGGTTATTTTTTATTGATGTCCGTTTAAAGATAGAAATTGAAAAAAGTTTTGCATAAGATGCTGAGTCGAAATCACTAAATTCAAATATTCAAACGTCATTTGAGTTGTGAATATGGCGCTTATGCAAATCAATTCCTTAAACATACCATGCACGAATGTCTAATTTTCCCCTTTAACTCTGTCACACCATGTATAAAAATTAATTTTATAATCAAATGGATAAAGCCTTTAAACATCATCTGAAAATCTAAGGTTTTATTTACTGATTCAAATCACATGCTCAATTTGAACTCGATACGCATTGGGAGAGATTCCTGTCCAATGACGATAAGCTTTCCTAAAATTTGAAGTGTCTGAAAAACCCATTCTTTGTGCAATTTCATCAACGGTTAATGTCGTACCTTGCAAATATTCATCTGCAAGCCGTCGTCTGGTACTGTCTAAAATGTCCTGATAACTCACATTGAGTTCAGCTAAACGGCGATATAATGTTCTTTTTGAAAGATGTAAACGCTCAGCCATTTCTTGAGCTGTAGGGAAACAATCCACACGATCAAGCAAAATTAAACGTATGGTTCGAATCAATTCAGGTGTTTCGTCATCTTCAATCCCAAGCATCCGCTCACAAAATAATTTACACATATCCGCTGTAATCAGATTCGCATTTGGACATGCGACATCAAGCCATTTCAAATCAAAGTGCCATTGTAAAACGTCCGCATCAAACTCAATTGGACAATGGAACACATTTTGATATTCATCTGCATATTCAGGAGCAGGATAAGGAAGTAACAGCTTCTTCGCTTGAAATGGTCCTTCCAATACACTTTCAATCAGAGTCTGCATTGAACTGAACCAAAACTCGCAAATCAGCGGTAATAACTTTCCTAAAGCAATGACTTCTTTACCTTCAAAAATTGCTGCGTCATCTTCAATACGAAAAGACTTCTGTAAAACTGGGCCAGCCAATTTAATGTGGCGAATCCCTAATTCCACAGCTTGTTGAAAATTTTTAGATGAATAAAGTGCATAACCATAAACGCCAAAATCTGAGAGACGTTGTTTTTGTCCAGCTCTGAGTCCCGTTAATGGATCTTGTGATAATCTTTGAATATTCTGAAATAACTGTAATTTCTGATATTGTGTAATATGAGATGTCGCATTGTTCAGAACAGCATAAGTAATACCTGTTCCGTGTAGCAACTCTTGTAAAGAATGACCTTGCCGTAACATTTCATCAATAAGACTGGTCAAGCCTTGTATGACAGTCCCTTGACCTAGTGTTGAAGCGTCGTAACGAGCTTCTATAAACGTACGCTGATTAGACATTTTATTTACACCATCCATCTAATGAAATGTATAATGGCACTAAATTACCTCTTATTGTCTCAATTTAACATCGACTCTTGCCCCTATCAAGCATAAAGTTTAATCAATAATAAGTATGAATGGAGTAACCGCAGAAATGACTATTTTACAGGACATGGGTCATACAGCGCATACGCATATGCAAACAGTTTTTGACAGACAAAGTGCTGCGTTTAAAGCTGCGCCTTATCCCGATTCAGATTTACGACGTTCTCAATTAATCAAGCTGAAAAAGCAAATCATTCGTTATCAAGACGTCATTGCAAATGCAATCAATGCAGACTTCAGTTCAAGATCTGTAGATGAGTCCAAATTGTTAGACTTACTCGGTTCTGTGCTAGAAGCTGAACATGCAATCAGTCATTTACGTCGTTGGATGCGTCCAAGTAAACGCAGTACAGAATTACTCTTTTTATCGAATCGTTTACGTGTCCAATACCAGCCGAAAGGCGTGGTTGGTGTCATTGTTCCGTGGAATTTCCCTGTTTATTTAGCACTTGGCCCTCTTGTTGCAGCCCTTGCAGCAGGCAATAGAGTCATGATCAAACTCTCTGAGTTGACTCCTGCAACAAATGCAGTGATGCGACGAATGCTTGCAGAAATTTTTACAGAAGATGAAGTTGCTGTTTTTGGTGAAGAAATTACCAACCCAGCGGAATTTACATCCTTGCCTTTTAATCACATTGTTTTTACAGGTTCCCCTGCAATTGGCCGTGTGGTGATGCGTGCTGCTTCAGAAAATTTAACCCCTGTAACACTAGAATTGGGCGGGAAATCTCCGGCTTTAGTCAGTCGACATTATCCATTGGCAGATGCAGCAAAACGTATTTTGCATGGTAAAGCGACAAATAGCGGTCAAATCTGTGTCGCACCTGACTATGCGCTGATTCCTAAAGAAAATGTTGAACAATTTGCAGCAGAATGTAAGTCGAATTTTACAGCTATGTATGGCCATAATATTCACAATAATGATAATTACACGTCAATTATCAATGATCGTCATTTAAAACGTATTCAAGACATTTTAGCGGATGCAGAACAACAAGGTGCGACAGTCATTGCTTGTGGTGAATACAATCCTGAACAAGATGCACGGCGCATGCCTGTTCATATTGTGCTGAATTGCACAGCTAATATGCGTATTATGAAAGAAGAACTGTTTGGCCCTGTACTGCCTGTTGTGGCATATGACACTCTGCAAGATGCGATTCAGTACATTAATGCAGGTGAACGACCATTGGCTTTATATTGTTTCACGCATGACACTCAAGAACGTGATCGTATTTTGCAACAAACACATTCTGGTGGTGTAACAGTCAATGACTGGGGCTGGCACGTTGTTAATCACGATGCGCCTTTTGGGGGAATCGGAAACTCGGGGATGGGAACGTACCACGGTGAAGAAGGTTTTAGAGAGCTTTCACATGCAAAAACAGTGTTTATGCGTCATCGCTTCTTCCCTACCCAATTGTTCTATCCGCCTTATGGAACGTGGATACAAAAGCTTGCTATCCGCTTTTTCTTAAAGAAAGCAGATCCGAATCTCAAATAAAACCGAATGAATACAAATATTAAAAAGCACCTATCTATTCTTTATGTAGGTGCTTTTTAAATTTATTCCATATTTTGACTTTAGTTCAATCATCCGTACTAAATCAATTCAGCATTGTGTTGAATAAACGGCTTAAAGCAACCAAATATGCTCAGTCAATTGCTTAATTTCACTCATATCATGGCTGACATATAACATTGGAATATCAGTTTCTTGTTGAACCTTTTGAAAGAATGGAATAATTTCTTGTTTATGTGCGGCATCGAGTGCAGACAACGGTTCATCTAATAACAATAAATTGGGTGAATATAATAACGCCCGACCTAAGGCAACCCTTTGTTTTTCTCCACCAGACAGTTTCATCGGCATACGATCAACCAAATGATTTAATTTAAGTAATTCAATAATATAATCTGGATCAAAACGTTTTCGTTGTGTTGTGATACGCTTATATCCAAACATTAAATTATTCATTACGGTCATATGTGGAAATAATTGTGCATCTTGGAAAACTAGCCCCACATGGCGTGCTTGTGGGCTTAAATTAATCCTTTGTTCTGAATCAAACCACGTTTGATTTCTAATTTTAATCCACCCATTCACTGGCGTATTGAGCCCTGCAATTGCATGTAAAATACTGGTTTTCCCTGAACCAGAAGCGCCAAATAACCCCACCACATTGTGTTCAGACACAAATTTCTGATCCAGTTTAAACTTGCCTAAATTCAGTTGAATATGACAATCAATCATTCATGCCTCTTTTTCTTTTCTGATAGCGATGGAACCATTGTGCAAACCACAAAGCAAAAAAAGCCACAGTTAACGAGAGTATGATTAAACGCCATACTGCATTTTCAGTATCAGGTTGTTGCATTAAACTGTACATTGCCAATGGCAGTGTTCTTGTTTCTCCAGCAATATTTCCTACAAAAGTGATCGTCGCCCCAAACTCACCTAAACTTCGACAGAAACATAAAATTGCCCCCACGAGTATTCCACTACTTGCCAACGGTAAAGTGACATAGCAGAACGTTCCGAATGATGAAGCACCCAATGTTTTTGCCGCCATTTCCAGACGTTGATCGACCAACTCTATTGCTAGGCGAATAGATTGTACCAATAAAGGAAATCCCATCACTGCGGAGGCCAATACAGCCCCTTTCCAATTGAAGGCAAAATTTAGTCCGAACTGTTCAAGATATTGCCCTACAACACCACGACTACCAAAAACTTGTAATAATAAATATCCTGGAACAACAGGAGGAAGCACTAAAGGTAGAAAAATCAATGTTTCAAATAATGATTTTCCAAAAAACTCTTTACGTGCTAATAGCCAACCCACTGCGAGTGCAGGGATCAAGCTAAAAGCCAAGCAGGTCGCAGCAACTTGGCAAGAGAGTTTAAGAACTTCAAGCTCTTCAAATGATAAAGGGAACATCATCATTTAGCAGGTAATAAGACCGTAAAACCATATTTTTTAAATACTGCATTGGCTTGCTTTCCTTGCAGAAATTGGTAAAAAGCCACAGCGTTTGGATTGTTTTTAACAAGTCCCAATGGATAAACAATTGGTGTATGTGTGCTGATTGGAAATACACCTACCACTGTGACATTTTTACTGATTGCAGCATCTGTAGCATACACAATGCCTAACTGACATTCACCTCGTGCAACAAAGTTTAACGCAGCTCTGACATCCTCTGTTTCAACCAAACGTGGTGCTAACTTCTGCCACCATCCAAGTGAAGTTAAAGCTTGTTTACCATATTTACCCACGGGCACACTTTTGGTATCTCCAGTACACAATTTGCCTTGAAAAGCCGTAGAAGGATCAAAGCTTTTATCCATTTTAATTTTTACAGGTTTAGATTTGGGTGAAATCAACACTAAGCGATTCCCCAGTAAATTCACTCGTTTGTTTGGCTCAATCATTTTTTTATTTTGTAGATAATTCATCCACTGTTCATCTGCTGAAATAAACACATCTGCTGGCGCCCCAGCTTCAATTTGTTTGGCTAAAGTGGATGAACCTGCATAAGAGCTTTTAACTTCTACTTTTTTTTGTTTTTCGAATAAAGCATCCAAATCTGTAATCGCATTGGTGAGACTTGCTGCTGCATAAACGGTAATGGCTTGTTCTGCATGTACATTTGTCCCTAGAAGAAAACCGCAACAGAGCAATGCTGACTGAATACTTTTATTCTTAAAATGTAGAAACATCGTGTTCACCTTAAAGATTATATAATGAGCGATATGTTTTCAAAAATATATTGATAAATGCGCTACGTCAATTCAATAACACGATTATTCATCGATCAGTTTGAATAAATTCAGTATTCAATAGCTTTCATCTTTTAGTTCATCTGCAATGTCTTATTCAATTGTTAATTTTTATTGACTTATAATTGATTAAATTATATACATCAATAATGATACGGTATGTATCATTATATAAAAATATAAAAAAGGATGTATAAAAATGATAGGTCTTATAGGAATCGTGTTGTCCCTAATATTGCTTATGTATTTGGCGTATAAAGGATTTAGTGTGATTATTCTCGCTCCATTACTGGCGCTTTTTGCAGTCATGTGGAGTGGGCTCAGCAATGAATTACTGGGTATGTATTCCCAAGTATTTATGACTGGCCTTGGTGGTTATATTATTAAATATTTTCCACTGTTTTTACTTGGCGCGGTTTTCGGCAAATTAATGGACGATTCTGGCTCAGCCAGAACCATTGCGAACTTTTTTGTAGAAAAGCTTGGTCATAAGAGAGCCATGCTTTCCATCGTATTGTCTTGTGCCATCCTCACCTATGGTGGTGTTTCTTTATTTGTCGTTGGATTCGCAGTGTTTCCTATTGCAGCGGCTTTGTTTAAAGAGCTTGATATTCCTAAACGTTTAATCCCTGCTGCAATTATGTTAGGTGCTTTAACTTTTACCATGACGGCATTGCCGGGTACGCCAGCGATTCAAAATGCCATACCTATGCCCTTCTTTCATACTGACCTTTATGCAGCACCAGGCTTAGGTATTTTGGCATCTATCTTTATCTTAATTACAGGTATGTGGTGGCTCAATAGACGCATTCAAACAGCATCTACTCAGCAAGAAGGTTATGGTCATCACATCGAATCACATCCCCATTTAAGTTCAATGAGTACATCTGATCCGAGTCTTCTTATTGCAATGATCCCGATTTTAGTCGTGATCATAATGAATTTAATATTGGCTAAATTGGTTTTACCAACACTTGATACAGCTTATTTGGCAACAGATAAATTTGGGAATATTTCACTCAATTCTGTCATCGGGCTTTGGGCCATTATTTGTGCATTAGTTTTGGCTTGTGTGACGATTATTATATTGAATTGGAAACACTTCAAAGATATCAAAGACACCATTCAACAAGGTGTTTCTTCTTCATTTTTACCTATTTTCAATACAGCATCAGAAGTCGGTTATGGCTCTGTCATCGCTTCATTGGCAGGTTTTATTATTCTTCGTGATTTTCTCGTAGGAATTGCACCGAGTAACCCGCTTATTTCTGAAGCCATTGTGATTAATGTTTTAGCAGGGATCACAGGGTCAGCTTCAGGTGGTTTAAGTATTGCCCTAAATACTATGGGCGAAACTTATATGAATTTAGCAACTCAGTTTGGCATATCCCCTGAATTGATGCATCGAGTTGCATCTATGGCTTCAGGTGCACTGGATTCGCTACCGCATAATGGTGCAGTCATTACCATTATCACACTCTGTGGATTAACCCATAAACAGTCTTATTACGACATGTTTATTGTCGCTGTGATTATTCCGCTCTTTGCGCTAAGTGGTGTCATTACCCTTGGCACATTATTTGGCTCATTTTAAAAATCCTGCTTTTCAATTTTTATAAGGATATAAAGATGTCACACAGTATAAACCTGCCTCGAATTATGGAAATTGGGAAGAATGCACGTAGCAAACTCCCTGATATTCTAAATAGTTTAGGTTGTAAAAACCCACTAATCATTACCGATAAAATGATGGTTTCATTAGGCTATATTGAGAAAATTCAACAGCTTTTAAATGAAGCGAATATACATGCCGATTATTTCGATGAAACCATTCCAGAACCGACTTCTGGCTCCATCGCTGCGGGTGTAAAGCATGTAAAAGATCATCATTATGATTCGATCATTGCCGTGGGTGGTGGTAGTCCCATAGATAGTGCCAAAGCCATTAGTATTTTAGGCAAATTTGGTGGCGAAATACGTGATTATAAATTCCCAAGACAGGTCAATGAGTCTGGCTTGCCCATTATTGCCATGCCTACAACAGCAGGCACAGGATCAGAATGTACTCGTTTTACCATCATTACTGACGATCAAACCAATGAGAAAATGCTCTGTGCAGGTTTAGGTTTTCTACCTATCGCTGCCATTGTTGATTATGAACTGACGATGTCGTTACCAGCTCGTACCACCGCAGATACGGGTATTGATGCACTCACACATGCGATTGAAGCTTATGTGAGTAAGAAAGCCAATCCTTATAGTGATGCTCAAGCACTTGCTGCCATGAAACTGATTGGCCCGAATTTACAAACAGTTTATCACCAACCAAATAATGAAGCTGCTCGTGAAAAAATGATGCTCGGTTCTACTTTGGCAGGCATTGCATTTTCCAATGCATCTGTTGCTTTAGTTCATGGGATGAGCCGTCCAATTGGTGCTTTTTTCCACGTACCACATGGTCTATCGAATGCCATGTTATTGCCTATGATCACCTCTTATTCCATCGAAGCAGCACCTGAACGTTATGCAGATTGTGCAAAAGCGATTGGTGTAGCCAATCAGGATGATCATCATGACATTGCCAATCAAAAACTCATAGAAGCACTCATTAACATTAACAATGAATTGCAAGTTCCGACTCTCGCTGAGTTTGGCGTGAGCAAACAGACTTTTGATGATCTGGTTCAAACCATGGCAGAACAAGCCTTGGCATCTGGATCACCACTAAATAACCCACGGGTACCAAGTGTTTCCGAAATGGTTTCACTGTATCAGCAACTTTGGTAAGCAATACATTTTTAAAAACGATTCAAAGAGGACACATCAAATGAATATCATTGGACATTTAATTCAGGGTCAACTTAACTATGACCATACTAGAACTCAGCCTGTATACAACCCATCAACAGGTGAACAATGTAGACAAGTTGCAATTGCCAGTAAAGCCACAGTTGAACAAGCCATCGCTGCCGCAGAAGCAGCCTTTCCAGCATGGCGTGATACACCAGTGATTAAACGTGCACGTGTCATGTTTAAATTTAAAGAGTTATTAGAAAAGAATGCAGATCAGATTTGTGCGCTGATCGGCGAAGAACACGGAAAAATTGTGCATGATGCTGCTGGTGAGTTACAACGTGGTATTGAAAATGTGGAATATGCATGTAGTGCGCCTGAATTTTTAAAAGGTGAATTCAGCAAAAATGTAGGGCCATCGATTGATTCTTGGAGTGAGTTTCAACCTTTAGGTGTAGTTGCAGGTATTACACCTTTTAACTTCCCTGCTATGGTGCCTTTGTGGATGTTCCCAATGGCGATTGTTTGTGGAAATACTTTTGTATTAAAACCATCAGAAAAAGATCCTTCTGCTACCCTATTTATTGCTCAATTACTTAAAGAAGCAGGCTTACCCGATGGCGTCATGAATGTGGTCAATGGTGATAAAGAAGCTGTAGATACTTTGTTATATGACAAGCGAGTCCAAGCGGTGAGCTTCGTGGGTTCTACTGCGATTGCTGAATATATCTATCAAACAGCAACCTCTACGGGTAAACGTTGCCAAGCACTTGGTGGTGCAAAAAATCATGCGATCATTATGCCTGATGCAGATTTGGATAATGTGGTCAGCTCTTTATTAGGTGCTGCTTTTGGGTCATCTGGTGAGCGTTGTATGGCCCTTTCTGTGGCGATTGCTGTTGGTGATGAAATTGCCGATTCATTGATTTCTAAATTTGCGGACACCATTAGCCAGCTTAAATATGGACATTTTTCAGATAAAAATAATGACTTTGGTCCAGTGATCACCGCACAACATAAAGCAAAAGTTATTGGCTATATCGACAGTGCCGAACAGCAAGGTGCAACCATCGTTGTTGATGGTCGAAATGCAGCACCATTAGGTTATGAAAATGGTTTCTATGTTGGAGCAACTTTAATTGATCAAGTGACACCGAATATGACCAGTTATAAGGAGGAAATCTTTGGCCCTGTATTACAAATCATGCGGGTAAAAACCATGCAAGAAGCCATGGATCTTATTGATCAACATGAATATGGCAATGGTACATGCATCTATACACGAGATGGAGAAGCAGCTCGTTATTTTAGTGATCATATTAAAGTTGGGATGGTGGGTATCAATGTTCCTCTACCTGTTCCAGTGGCATATCACAGTTTTGGTGGTTGGAAACGTTCATTATTCGGTGATTTATATGCCTATGGCCCTGATGGTGCTCGTTTTTATACTCGTCGTAAAACCATTACTCAACGTTGGCCAAGTGCCAATGTTCGTGAAGGTGCTCAGTTCTCAATGCCTACATTAAACTAAGTTGCACTTTATCTGAGAATCTAAGAACAAATAAAAAGAGCAAATCGTTCAAGTATTTGCTCTTTTTCCTTTTAATCTTTGTTATTTATATTTTTATTCAATTCTTTATTTAATTTACTCAATATCAATCAGCTTATTTAAATCACTGGCAGCTTGGCGCAATAAAGGTTCAAAAGCCAGTAAATCGTCCAAAGACTTACGTATCGTAGGCGCATGTGTATATAAGCAAGCTACAATCGTATCTTTTCTTAGAATCGGTACAGAACATGCCACCATACCTGAAATAAACTCTTCGTTATCTGTTCCTATTTGATTTTTAAAAATATCCTTTAAATTTTGTTCAAGTAATACAGGGTCGGTGATCGTATTTTTAGTCAATTGTGTGATCGGTAAATATTCCAATATCTTTTTACGTTTATTTTCAGGCTGAAAACTTAAAAATAATTTGCCACTGGACGTACACCACAATGGGACTGTAGAACCCACAGGTAAATAAACCTGTAACGGCCAATTGGCTTGTACTCGATCGGTATATAACATCTGATTATTATTTAATATTGCGATTCCACAGGTTTCATTGATTTGATCAGAAAGTTTTTGCAGTATTGCCAATCTTTCCATTTTCCGTGGCTCTTGCTCCCAAGAACTCATCAAGAGTTTATAGGTTCGATCACCGACAATATAACCACCATAGATATCATTTTTAATAAAACCTTCTTGTTCTAAGGTTTGTAATAAACGATGAATACTAGGTTTTGGAATGTCTAATTCAATGGCAAGATCTAAGGGTGTAGGTGGATGTTTTGCTGTAGAAATTGCTTCAATAATATCTAATACACGAGTAATCGATGACCCTTTTTTATTCATTTTTACTGCCAATAAAGATCGCTTAATTTATACTTTATTATAATCAACCAGAATCCGTTTAGATAACATTCATTTTATTTATATTAAACAATAACCTATATAACCATTTGATACAGAAATTTTAATATTCTCTTTTTAACAGGTATAAAGACGATGTTCTGCTAGGACAAAACTTGAGCTTTTGAAGTATTGTTTTGAACTATAGTAACCTGAGTTCCAGATAAGATATGTTCCCAACTATCTGATACGCGGAAACGTCAGTCGCATTGTTCGAGGCCAGGCTACATCTGTAATATACTGTTTTTGCAATCTATTTGGTACTTGATAGTATTTGTCGAGTTGGCGACTGACATATGGTTTTGCCTACTTTTCCCGAAAGAAAAGTAGGTCGAACCGAAGGTTAATCCTTGCATTTAACTTTTAAACGGTAAGACTCCGCTGTGTCTGATCTATCTTTTCAATAACTTACATCAAAATTTATCCCGAACTGACGTTATAGTAAAGTCGTTTAAATTTTCATACAAATACTAAAAAATAACTGAAACAGAATATCAATTGAATCGATCAACCATTCTTTACATTTTCTCTTGACCCAAGCCCACCTTGCGCGATATATCGCTCATCTATTGAATTTAAATCAGGACTATAAGGGGGAAGCCATAAAATTTTATGTCCATGTTGTTCCAATATTTCCTGTAAATCTGATCTTTTATGAAAAGCAGCATTATCCATTACAATTACACTGTTTTCTGATAATTCTGGGATAAGGAAGTTTTCTACCCAAAAATGAAATACATCTGAATTCACTTTACAATCAAATAAACCTACTGCGAATAACTGACCTTTATATATTGCTTCTATAGCATTAGTTTGGTTCTTTAACTGCCAATTATATAATGAATTAGCAACTGAGTTGTGGGATCTCATTAGGTAAAATTAACTGTAAATCTGCTAGTCTAGAGCCTTTCTAATTCTGAATTCACCATATTTGATGATAGAAATTTTTATTTTGAATGAGCTTCATTTTCATAAAGTTCAATACATTTCACTATTTCAGACCGTGCTTTTTCAAGATTTCCCCAGCCCTGCAATTTCACCCATTTCCCTTCTTCTAAGTCTTTATAATGCTCAAAGAAGTGTTGAATACGATTCAAAGTACCTTCATCAACATCTTTAAGATCTGAGATATGATCGTATTGTTTAGAAAGTTTCGTATGCGGAACAGCAATGATTTTAGCATCTATTCCATGTTCGTCTTCCATATACATTACCCCAACTGGACGACTCCGAATCACAGAACCAACCACTACAGGATAGGGTGAAATCACCAATACATCTAATGGATCGCCATCTTCACTTAAAGTATGTGGAATATAGCCATAATTGGCTGGGTAAAACATGGCTGTTGTTAAGAAACGATCAATGAAAATCGTGTCATATTCTTTATTCATTTCATATTTAATAGGGTCATTATTCTGAGGAATTTCAATAATGCTATAGAAATCATCAGGTGGATTTATTCCAACAGGGATAGTTTTAAAGCTCAAAATGATTTACCTTCTTTATTTCCAACGGTTCCATATTCAACGGGTGTTTTTACATAAAAAATCGAGACATCTTCACTATTTAAACGATTAAATAATTGCGTGGTTTCAGATTCACTTAAAGCAAATTGAACTGTGATCGGTTCATCGACTAAATCAAAGAAATTAGCTGAATGAAGTTTACCTGTGTGGTCTATACCTTCAGAACCATGTACGACAGTAGCCCCATTAAAATGCATTTCTTTTGACAAAGATAATAACCAGTCATGAATTTGTTTACCTTTATATCTTTGATTTAATTCAGTATAAAAAGTCACTAAAAAACCATTCATTTTATTTCTCCAAATTTAACCCGTCGTAACCAATTGATAGCTGTAAATGCCCAGTCCTGTAAAGATAAGCGAACCGACTACATGGATTACGATTGTAAAAATTGCATAATCAATTTTGCCATTTTGCAATAATTCAACAACTTCGAGCGAAAAGGTCGAAAAGGTCGTTAATGCACCACAAAAACCCGTGACTACAAATAATTTATAATTTGGACTGAGAGAACTATTGGAAAAAAATGCGACTGCAAAACCAATGATAAAAGCGCCCATTAAATTCACCAGCACTGTTCCAAAAGGAATATTTTCAAATACTTGATTAAATTTAAGACCGATTCCCCAACGGAGCCATGCACCGAGTACAGAACCTAACGCTATGGATAAAAGAGAGTAATACATGATTTTTCCCCATTACAATTTTGAGGAAAAGAAAGAGTAAATGGTAATTTGAATTTTTATTTGGTAAATCATGATATTGCACTCCAATAAACAAAGAAGCAGAGCGCACGACTACGCACCCTCTGCATAAGGGTTACGTAGGTATCATCAGCCAATATTGGCGGTTTGTAGAAGGAGGATAGCCATCTCCTTTAGTGTATTAATTTAAAGCAATTATTTTAAAGGTCAATCTTTTCTTCAATATTTATACAATTTGTCATTTAAAACATCTACGTATTATGAGCAAATTGAGGAGTTAAATATTAATAAAATTCATTAATTTAAAAATTAAAATTACAAATATTTATACAATACAAAATACTCGATACAGCGACACCGTTATTTGGTCTTAATCGCCTGCTTTTTTAAACGATAATCTAAAGCTGCACGACTGATTCCCAATAAACGAGCTGCCTCAGAAATATTATTACTGGCTTTTTGCATGGCATTTGAAATCAATTGATTTTCATGCTCATCTAAACTAAAACCATCTTGTAAAAGCACATCTAAATTGAATGTTTTCGGTGTTTCTTCAGAATCTTGCTTAAGTTGTGGAAATAAACTATGCAACTTAATTTCCTGCTGATGATCCGTTAACAAAGTAGCTCGTTCTAATAAATTTTCTAGTTCACGAATATTTCCAGGCCAATCATAGTTCATCACAAAATTTTTAGCTTTATCACTCAATCCTTTTAAGGTTTTATCATACATATTTTCAAACCTTGCTAGAAAATGGTTAATGAGCAATGGAATATCTTCTCTACGCTCTCGCAAAGGTGGAATAATCACTGGGAAAATATTAAGCCGATAATATAAATCTGCTCTAAACTTTCCATTTTGAACAGCTTGCTCCAAATCTTCATTCGTCGCTGCAACGATTCTGACATCAACTTGACGTGTACGGAAATCGCCAACACGCTCGAATTCTCCCTCTTGTAGCATGCGTAATAATGCAGCCTGTGCCCTTGGTGATAGTTCAACAACTTCATCTAAAAAAATAGTTCCGCCATGTGCACGTTCAAATTTCCCCATTCGCGATTGAGTTGCACCTGTAAATGCTCCTTTTTCTACACCAAAGAGCTCAGATTCAATTAAATCAGGTGGAATACTCGCACAGTTTACCGCAACAAAAGGTTGTTCTTTTCGTTGGCTGCCATTATGAATCCCACGTGCAAAAGCTTCTTTACCTACGCCTGTTTCACCTTGCAATAAAACAGCGACTTTACTGCCTGCAGCTTTTTTCAACAGATCACAAACTTGACGATAAGCAGCAGACTCCCCGACTGAATTGAACATGGTGTAATCATTTTCAGCATGCGTGTAAATATTTTTCTTTAATTCATTCAATTCAGATTGTAAGGCGATAATTTCATCAGAAATTGGATCAGGTGACATAAATCGAATCAATTCATCTGCATTTTCCCACTCACTCAGTGGTTTTCCAATAATGCGACAATGATCATCCCCTTGAGCAACACAATGCGTTTCTTGGTAAATAATGGTTTGCCCCATGACAAAGCTACTATAACCACATGCATATCCTAAAAGCATCCAGCACGACGGCTCATCGGATGAACCAAACTCACTTAAATGTACCTCCGCTTCAAATGAATTGAACCAATTAAAATCCGCATAAAATTGTTTTAAATCATGACTCAAATGTAATTCATTAACATCAACTTGTACCATTCCACGTATGCCATGCATTTGTGGCCCCGCCATAAAAGCTTCTGTTTCATTTAAATTGGGTCGAAGTTTTGAAGTCACCTCTGCATCACGCATACCTGCCTGATAGCCACAGCGAATAAAAAAATGTTTGGTACGTTCTAACCCTAACATTTGAAAAAGATCTTTTCTTAAAAAACCTAAAATACTGGTATGCATCAGTAACATTCGATTTTCATCAAACCAGATTTGCCCATGCTGAGTATCAAAGATGATTTTATCCAGTAAATCCTGAATATCTTTATTCTGTTCAAGTATCCGCTTATATACCTTCACATCTTTGGCTTGGGGCATAATATCCATCCTTGGCTATATGTTTTGTGAATCATACAAAATCTCATATTACCTAAATCCAGTTAAAAAGCCTCCCTACCTTATTCTTATATTTTTATACCTTTGAGATATGTTAATTATTTTTTTCTACATATCAAATACTTGAATATTTCCAATCTTTATTCAATATCCAGTCATTATTTTTCTTCAAAAACCGATTTTTCATCATTTGATGAAACACGCTCATCCATAGCTTCATCATTTCATGAAAGTTTATAGCGAACAACACATATCCTTAAAACGAAAAAAACATAAGTGCATGTATTTTATTGTTTTTAAAAAGTTGGCATGCATTTTGGAATACATAATACATCCATCACTGAGCATGAAGCTCTTATCGAAATGCATTCGATATTGATTAAAAGGATAGTGAAATGGTTGATACCGAACATGATAAGCAACTAACCAAATATATCCGTATTACAGGTGATCGTGACGCCAAATTTGTCGAATTTGATTTTGCGATTCATGACCCGACGCTTTTTGTTGAATTGGTACTTCCCCAACAAGCCTTTCAACATTTTTGTGAAGTGAACCATGTCATTGAAATGACAGCAGAACAACAAGCTTGGAATGATGCGCAAGAAGATAAATGGCGTTATGGCATTGAACCAACCATTTTGAATAATACCCGTAAACCTACCGATCAAGATGATCAGACTTAATGTAGACATGGAGACTGTGTAATGACTTTAGAAATTAAAACATCCAATTTGGAACCGATTCGCCAAACTTATGCCTACATCGAACGCCGCTTCGGTGCTAAGCCTGCTACTCGTTATCAAGAAGTCAGTTTTGATATTCAGGCATCAACCAACTTCCACTATCGCCCATTGTGGAAACCAGACAAAACCTTAAATGATCACACGCATACCGCTTTGACGATGCAAGACTGGTATGCCTTTAAAGACCCGCGCCAATTTTATTATGGTTCTTATGTACAGCATCGTGCCCGCATGCAGGATACCGCTGAAAGTAATTATGCTTTCTTTGAAAAACGTCAATTAGTAGACAACCTAAGCGACGAGGTCAAACAAAAAATTATCACAGGTTTATTACCCTTCCGCTATGTTGAACAAACCGCCAATTTACACATGATGTCGGGGAGTGCTTATGGCTATGGAACAGTGATTACCCAAGCCTGTATTTTTGCTGCTATGGATCGTTTGGGGATGGCGCAATACATTTCCCGTATTGGTTTGATGTTAGATGGTAATACAGGTGAATCGTTACAACAGGCAAAACATGCATGGATGCATGATGATGCATGGCAACCTCTACGTAAACTCTGTGAGCAAAGTCTGACTGAACAAGACTGGTTCAAATTATACATTCTACAAAGCCTACTTATCGACAGCATGTTACAAGAGTTGGTTTTCGGTCAACTTGACCAATGGCTAGTTGAAAATGGTGGACGTGATATTGCCATTCTTACTGAATTTATGAAGGACTGTCTGACAGATTTACGTAAATGGTCTGACTCTGTCTTAAAAACTGCTGGTGCAGAATCAGAAGAAAATAAAGCCCTGATTCAAGCATGGATCGCTGAATTTTTACCTCAAGTCAAAGATGCTTTCAGCAATTGGGCAAAAGCAGTTCTGGCGGACGCTTCTATCGACAAAGCCCTGAACACTATTGCAGAACGCAGTAAAAAAGCAGGCTTAAATTTAACTGATTCAGCAGCATAAGGAATTGCCATCATGACATCTAAAGTTTATTTAGCACTACAAGACAATGACACTTCACGTTACATCATTGAAGCCATCGAACAAGACAATCCTGAAGCCACGATTCAATACCTACCTGCGATGATTCGTGTTGAAAGCACAGGAACACTGGTGATCCGAGCAGAAACCGTTTCCGAAAAATTAGGACAGGATTGGGACATTCAAGAACTACAACTCAACATGATCACGTTGGGTGGCAATGTTGATGAAGATGACGACACGTTTACATTGAAATGGAACTAGCTGATTGCTCATGCTTAGCCAAAACAACTGTTTAAAAGAATGAGAAGCAGGCCGCTTCAAACAAATGAAAGGATGATCAGAATGAATAACCAAGCGAATCAAACCAATCAAGCAAAAACAGCTACAAAAAAGCTCAATGCCAAAGATCGTTACCGTATTTTAACACGTGATTTAGACTGGGAATTTTCTTATGCAGATCGCAAAGATGCTTTCCCTTACGAAGAGTTTGAAGGCATTAAAATTACAGACTGGTCTAAATGGGAAGACCCTTTCCGTTTAACAATGGATGCATACTGGAAATATCAAGCAGAAAAAGAAAAGAAACTGTATGCCATTTTCGATGCTTTTGCTCAAAACAATGGGCAAATGAATGTTTCAAATGAGCGCTATATCAATGCGATCAAACTGTTTTTAACCGCAGTTACACCACTTGAATATCAAGCTTACCAAGGCTATGCCCATGTCGGACGTCAATTCGGTGGTATTGGCGCACGAATTGCCTCACAAATGCAATCTATTGATGAATTACGACACGTACAAACCCAAATTCATGCAATGAGCCATTACAACAAATTCTTTGATGGCTTCCAAGATTGGGCACATATGCATGATCGAGTTTGGTATCTGTCTGTTCCTAAATCCTTCTTTGAAGATGCACGTTCATCTGGGCCATTTGAATATTTATTAGCAATCAGCTTTGCTTTTGAATATGTGCTCACAAACTTATTATTTGTACCATTTATGTCAGGTGCAGCCTACAACGGTGATATGGCAACCGTGACCTTTGGTTTTAGTGCCCAATCGGATGAAGCACGCCACATGACACTTGGTTTAGAAATTGTGAAGTTCCTATTGGAACAGCATGAAGATAACGTACCGATCGTACAAGAATGGATTGATAAATGGTTCTGGCGTGGCACTCGCCTGCTTTCAATCGTCGGCATGATGATGGATTACATGCTGCCAAATAAAGTGATGTCATGGAAAGAAGCATGGGAAACTTATTTTGAAGAAGCTGGTGGTGCCTTATTTAAAGACTTGAGTCGATATGGTATTCGCATGCCAAAATATAGTGATGTGATTACCAAAGAAAAAGAACACGTTTCCCATCAAGCATGGTGGATTTTCTATAACTTTGGACATGCAGCGGGATTCCATACTTGGATTCCAACCGATGAAGAAATGGATTGGTTGTCTGCAAAATACCCAGACACCTTTGATAAATACTACCGTCCACGTTGGGAACTTGCTCGCAAAATGGAAGCAGAAGGCAAACGCTTCTACAGCGCAGGCTTACCTCAACTCTGCCAAATCTGCCAAATTCCAATGACTTTCACTGAAATGGATGGTGACCAAACCATGTTCAGTTATCGTGAGTCGATTTATAACGGCGAACGCTACCACACCTGTTCTGACGGATGCCATGACATTTTCGAACGTGAACCTGAAAAGTATGTTCAAGCTTGGCTGCCTGTAAATCAGATTTTACAAGGCAATTGTGGTGGTCCTGATTTAGAAAGTATTTTGCGTGATTATTACAATTTTAATGTTGGTGCTGACAACCTCGACATTGAAGGTTCACCAGATCAGCAACGTTGGAAAAAATGGAAAGGCCATGCGGCTTAACATCACTGATTAATAAATAAAGAAACAAGGAAACGATGCTTACTTGCAACAGTGAGCATCTTCTCAAGGAATATTGATTCAAAAAATTTGAGGAATGATGTCATGACTGTTAAAGCGATTGTTGAAAATTACCAATTTACTCCACTAGATCTACAACAGAATTACGGCGAAAACATGCTGTTATTTATTGGTTGGGATCATCATACCCTTTTCTGTTCAGCTCATGCTTTTGTGGTTTCTCCCAAACAGACTTTGCAAGAACTGATCGATGGACAAATTACAGCTGGTTTTTCACAACACCCTGATTTTGAAAATATTGATTGGTCTACAGTTCAATTTAGTTTAAATCGCAACATTTTAAATGCCGATTTTTCTAAACCCTTAGAAGACTTAGGTTTTGACCATAAATCTTTGCTGCGTTTTGTAACGCCAGATTTAAATGGCTTCAAAAATGCTCATGTTTAAGGAGAGTTCAAATGACTTATCAAGTAACGATTGAACCCATTGGAACAACCATTGATGTTGAAGAAGATCAAACCATTTTAGATGCTGCACTTCGTCAAGGTGTTTGGCTACCCTTTGCATGTGGACATGGCACTTGTGGAACGTGCAAAGTTCAAGTCACAGATGGTTTTTATGATGTCGGTGATGCTTCACCATTTGCCCTTATGGATATCGAACGTGAGGAAAACAAAGTCTTAGCCTGCTGCTGTAAACCAGAATCTGACATGGTCATCGAAGCCGACGTGGATGAAGACGAAGACTTTCTAGGTTATTTAGTACAAGACTATCAGGCTAAAGTCATTGAAGTTAAAGACCTGTCCCCAACCATCAAAGGTATTCGTCTTGAAATTGATCGACCTATGGAGTTTCAAGCAGGTCAATACATCAATCTTCAACTCCCCGATATTGAAGGAATTCGTGCTTTTTCTATTGCGAATCCACCTAGTGAAATTGGTATTGTGGAATTACATGTCCGTAAAGTTGAAGGCGGTGCGGCGACCAGCTATATCCATAATGAATTAAAAGTCGGTGATGAAATGGCACTTTCAGGCCCTTATGGACAATTTTTTGTCCGTAAATCTGATGAGCAAAACGTCATTTTCATTGCAGGTGGATCAGGACTGTCCAGCCCTCAATCAATGATTATCGATTTACTAGAACAAGGTGAAACTCGCACCATTTACCTATTCCAAGGTGCCCGTGATGTAGCCGAATTGTATAACCGTGAAAAATTTGAGGATTTAACCAAAGAATACCCAAATTTTAGATATATCCCTGCACTGAACGCACCAAAACCAGAAGATCAATGGACTGGTTTTACAGGTTATGTGCATGAAGCTGTAGCCAATTATTTTGAAAATAAATGTAGTGGACACAAAGCTTATTTATGTGGCCCACCTCCAATGATTGATGCTGCAATTTCCACATTAATGCAAAGCCGTTTATTTGAAAAAGATATTCATACTGAACGTTTTTTAAGTGCAGCCGATGGCGCTGCTGGGCAATCACGTTCTGCTTTATTCAGACATATTTAAAGCGAAAACCACGAATACAGTCATTCCTCAAGCTCAAATGGATACATAAAAACGTCATCCACTATTGTTCGAGGAAAGACTTATTGCCTAATCTATAGCTGTATAAACGTGCAATAAAAAATATCATTGAAAAGGATTTTCTATGAAACATTTAGCTTTAAAACTTTCACTTTCAATATGCTTTGGTTTCACTAGTACAATTACATTTGCGACAGAAAATGGCGCTGACTCTTATGCATTAGGTGCTGAAGGAATGATGTCTGGTGCTTTACCACCGCCCGGCGTATACCTATTGAGCTATTATCAAAACTATCATGCAGGCCATTTTGATCAAGGACCACCTAATTTCCATTTAGATGTAAATGCACTCATTCCACGATTAGTCTGGGTGACAGAACAAAACTATTTCGGTGGTCAACTCGGTTTTTATGCAGCACAACCTATGGTTGATTTAAGATTAACTGCAGCAGGAATGTCTGACCACAACAGTGCGTTGGGTGATTTAATGTTAGGCTCATTAATGGGTTGGCATCATGGTAATCATCACTGGATTGGTGCAATTGAAGTGGTCTTAGCCACTGGAAAATATGACAACCCAACGGCTCTTCAGCCCTTAGTCGCCAATATTGGTAAAAACTACAATACCGTTCGCCCTATCATTGCTTATAGTTATGCTCCAAAAAATGGTTTGGATATTTCAACCAAGCTTTCTTATAGTTTCAATACAGAAAATGACGATACCGATTATAAATCTGGAGAATATTTTGCTGGAGATTACAGTATAGGTTACAAACTGACGGATAATTTCAAAATTGCAGTTGAGGGTTATGCATTTAAACAAACGCAGTCGGATAAGCAACACGGTGAAGATATTGGAATGCGCGGGCAAGTATTGGCTGTCGGCCCTGCTGTACAATATCAGGATAAAAACTGGTCAATCGAAGCAAAGTATTTAAAAGAAACCCATGTTGAAAATCGCCCTGAAGGTCATACAGGTCTTTTAAAGTTTATTTGGGCATTTTAATCATTTAAATGTGAGTTGATTAAAATCCATAATATTCATTGCTTATAAATTAAGAAACGCCTAGTGAGGTTCATTAGGCTTTTTATTTTTCATTTAAAATCAATAATTTAAAATCAAAAACCACAAAAAAATAAAATTAAATCAACAACTTCATCATTTTCTAGGTCAAAACCAAAAGAACTTTTAGATCTAAAATAAATTCTTCAATGTCTTAAAATGAGTATGCATAAAATTGCCCATCTTTCATAATTTTGTCATGAACAAAATAAAATGGAGTGAGTTACGCATGCTGTTATCCAATTAATACCGAATCATCACAGATTTCAATTCTGTATA
>NZ_AFIE01000017.1 GCF_000214135.1 Acinetobacter sp. P8-3-8 | reverse complement strand
CTTTAATTAAGTTGCATCTTAATTAAATTGGTAGCGGGAGCTGGATTTGAACCAACGACCTTCGGGTTATGAGCCCGACGAGCTACCAGACTGCTCCATCCCGCATCAATGTTTTTTAGCTGCTAACACCAACAATCTGGTTCATTGTTGGTGCGGAAGGGGGGACTTGAACCCCCACGCCCGAAAGCACTACCACCTCAAGGTAGCGTGTCTACCAATTCCACCACCACCGCAGCTGTGTCGCATTCTAGTAGCTTGTGCGACAAATTGAAAGGTTTAATTTTAAAAAGCTATTTATTTTGGTGCATTTGGCGAAGTTTCGTTCGTATTTGGCTGAACTGGTGTCGCCGGCTGAGTCGTCGTTTGTACGGTTTTTAAACCATAGGCGTCTGAAGTTAGCTTTTTTGCAAACACAGCTAAAGTTAAACTCGTCACAAAAAACAAAGCAGTCAAAATTGCAGTCAAGCGAGTTAAAAAACTTGCAGACCCTGATGCACCAAAGACTGTTGCAGCACCACCACCACCAAAAGATGCACCTGCATCAGCGCCTTTACCATGCTGTACAAGAATAAGTACAATCATTAACACGGCCAAGATGATATGTACTACCAGCACAAAACTATGCATGCTGAACTCCTATTATTCTGTTTTAGCAAATGCTTGAGCAATTTTATAAAATGACTCGGCATTAAGTGATGCACCACCAACAAGGGCACCGTTGATATCTGGGCAAGCGGCCAACTCTACTGCATTTTCAGGTTTAACACTACCACCATATAAAATAGCAACATCTTGAGCCTCAGGAGTAATTTGAGTTAATCCCTCACGAATTTTGGCATGCATAGATTGAGCATCTTGCGGCGAAGCCGTTTTACCTGTTCCAATCGCCCATATAGGTTCATATGCAATCACAATATTGTGCCATTGCCCTGCTTTTACAACCGCAGCTAGATCACAAATTTGTTGTAATACAACTTGCTCAGCCTGCCCTGCTTCTCTTTGCTCTAGGCTTTCACCTACGCAATAGATAATTTGGAGATTGGCATTTAAAGCATTTGTAACTTTTGCTTTAATTTTAACAACATCATCACCAAAAATTTCACGACGCTCAGAATGACCAATCAATACATAATCAATTTGACTATCTTTAAGTAGTTCTGCACTGACTTCACCCGTATATGCACCCGTTCCAGCCATTTGTGAAACGTCTTGTGCAACAACCTTAACCGCAGAGATATCTTGAAGCGATTGTTTTATTGAAAGTAGTGCAATAGAAATAGGTGCTACACCAATATGACATTGTTGTTCTGAAATTGGCGCATTTTGTAAAAGCTGTGTTAAATCCTGTATGAGTCGCTGCGAATCCGCCTGCATTGGGTTCATTTTCCAATTGCCGACAACCCAAGGAATAATGTTCGAACCCGACATACATCTAACCTTTTATCGAAAATGTGCACATTCTACACGGAATTTTCAATTTTAAAGCATTTTTTCTTTATCAATTTAAGCTTCTCATTTAAAGTCGTCATGTAGAATTCATAGGAAATATAAATCATTTCATGGATAATGATTAAAATTCTAATTGGCTCAAGTTATTGCTAAAATATCTTTGTAGAATAATGCGTTTAATTCTAGATATTTTTGCTGATAATCGTATAATTTTCGTATTCAAATTATAAAATCAAATTTAAGGTGTTGTGGGGATGTCTATACAAAATGGTTCACTTAGGTTTTCAGGATATATCCGTCGCTTAGTTGATGAAGGTTTTGTATCTGCACAACAAATGAAAGACGCCCTAGACAGCGCTCACAAATTGAAAATGAGTACTGTTGAGTATCTTATTGAAAAATTAAACCTCAAACCATTGCTCATCGCAGAAATGATCTCTTGTGAATTTGGTGAGCCTATTCTTGATCTGGACAGCTTTAATCCAGACATGTTCCCCAAAGAGGTTGCTGATAGCAATTTATTTTCTAAACATAGGCTCATACCTCTAGTTCAGCGTGGCAACATCCTATATGTCGCTACCAGTGATCCTACAAATATTGAAGCACTTGATGCGATTCGCTTTAACTGTGGGTTAAATATTGAACCGATTATCGTTGAATACGATAAATTAGAAAAAGTTTTAGAAAAACATTTTACTGTAGAAGAAAGCTTTAATTTTGGTGATGAAGATTTCGATGTTGATATCATTGCAACCAGTGATGATCCACCTTCAGATGAGGATGAAAATGAAACCTCTGAAGATGAAGCACCGATTGTTAAATACATCAATAAATTATTAATTGATGCAATTCGGATGGGTGCATCAGACTTACATTTCGAACCTTATGAAAAATCTTATCGTGTACGGTATCGAGTAGATGGCGTACTCAGAACGATTACTAATCCACCACTACAACTTGCTACACGTCTTGCCTCTCGTTTAAAAGTCATGTCAAGAATGGACATTTCTGAAAAACGTGTGCCTCAAGATGGTCGGATTAAATTAAAGCTTTCTAAGACCAAAGCGATCGATTTTCGTGTTAACTCACTACCAACTCTATTTGGTGAAAAATTAGTACTGCGTATTCTGGATCCATCTAGTGCGATGCTAGGCATTGATGCCTTAGGTTATGAGGAAGCTCAAAAAGCTTTATTTATGGAAGCTTTAGAAAAACCTCAAGGAATGTTATTAATTACAGGCCCAACAGGTTCTGGTAAAACAGTTTCTCTGTATACAGGTTTGAATATTCTAAATACCGAAACATCTAACATCTCTACTGCCGAAGATCCAGTCGAAATTAACCTAGAAGGGATTAATCAGGTCAATGTTAATCAAAAAGTTGGCCTAACCTTCTCTGTTGCACTCAAATCATTCCTTCGTCAGGACCCAGACATTATTATGGTCGGGGAAATTCGTGATTTAGAAACAGCTGAAATTGCGATTAAGGCAGCACAAACAGGTCATATGGTCATGTCAACATTGCATACCAATAGCGCACCTGAAACCTTAACCCGTTTACGTAATATGGGCGTTCCTTCATTTAATATTGCCACATCGGTGAATTTGGTCATCGCTCAACGTCTTGCACGACGTCTTTGTAGTCACTGTAAAACACCTGTTGAAATCCCAAAGCAAAGTCTGTTAGAAATGGGCTTTACTGAACAAGATCTAAGCAATCCAGATTTACAAATTTTTCAACCTGTCGGCTGCTCAGAATGCCGTGAAGGTTATAAAGGTCGAGTCGGTATTTATGAGGT
The DNA here is from genome assembly GCF_000214135.1 of Acinetobacter sp. P8-3-8. Taxonomy (GTDB): domain Bacteria; phylum Pseudomonadota; class Gammaproteobacteria; order Pseudomonadales; family Moraxellaceae; genus Acinetobacter. Next base: position 55,470 of record NZ_AFIE01000017.1, on the reverse strand, counting down.
GATGAAAGTAACACCTGAAATTTCTAAGATTATCATGGAAGATGGCAATGCATTACAAATCGCAGCTGCATCAGCAAAATTGGGGTTTGATAATCTCAGACGCTCAGGACTAGTCAAAGTCATGAATGGACTAACTTCTTTACAAGAAATTAACCGTGTGACCAGTGAATAAATATAATCAATATTCAAGGAAATTCTAATGGCAGCGAAAAAAGCTCAAATGATGCCTACATTTGCTTATGACGGGGTTGATCGTAAAGGGGTCAAAATCAAAGGGGAACTACCTGCACGAAATATGGCACTGGCAAAAGTGACCTTAAGAAAGCAAGGGATTACCATTAAAACCATTCGAGAAAAAAAGAAAAATATTCTCGAAGGCTTGATGAAAAAAGGCATTTCAACACTCGATATCACCATTTTTACTCGCCAACTCGCAACCATGATGAAAGCAGGTGTTCCATTGGTACAAAGCTTTGAAATCGTTGCAGAAGGTTTAGAAAATCCGTCAATGCGTGAAGTCGTACTCGGTATTAAAGGTGAAGTTGAGGGAGGCAATACCTTTGCTGGTGCTTTAAGAAAATATCCACGTTATTTTGATAATCTGTTTTGCTCACTGGTCGAATCGGGTGAACAATCGGGTGCTTTAGAAACCATGTTAGACCGCGTTGCTATCTATAAAGAAAAAAGTGAACTGTTAAAACAAAAAATCAAAAAAGCAATGAAATATCCCATAGCAGTTATTGTTGTTGCCTTAATTGTAACCATTATTTTGATGGTCAAAGTCGTCCCTGTCTTTCAGGACTTATTCAGTTCATTTGGTGCTGACCTGCCTGCTTTTACCCAAATGGTTGTGAATATGTCAAACTGGATGCAAAAGTATTGGTTTGTATTCTTACTCATCATTGGCATTATTATCGCTACTTTTCTCGAAACAAAAAAGCGTAGTAAAAAATTTCGAGATTTTCTTGATAGAACAGCATTAAAACTGCCTATTTTTGGAGACCTAGTTTATAAAGCCATTATTGCCCGTTATAGCCGTACATTAGCAACCACATTTGCTGCAGGTGTACCACTGATTGAAGCTCTTGAATCAACAGCAGGTGCAACCAATAATGTGGTTTATGAACAAGCGGTGATGAAAATTCGTGATGACGTTGCAACAGGTCAACAATTGAATTTCGCTATGCGTGTCACCAATCGATTCCCGTCCATGGCTGTGCAGATGGTTGCAATTGGTGAAGAATCAGGTGCCCTTGATGCAATGCTCGATAAGGTGGCAACGCACTTTGAAAATGAAGTGGATAATGCTGTCGATGGCCTGACATCAATGATGGAACCTTTAATTATGGCTGTACTCGGTGTACTTGTTGGTGGTTTGGTTATCGCAATGTATCTACCAATTTTCCAAATGGGCTCAGTTGTTGGTGGATAACTACAGCTTAAATGAAAGACTCTTAATATGTTTAATGAACTTCTAGATTTACTTATCCAATCCCCAACAGCACTCTATCTAACTGTTGGGATATTAAGCTTATGTATTGGCAGTTTTCTCAATGTTGTGATTTTTAGAACACCGAAAATGATGGAGCAAGAATGGCAACAAGAATGCCAAATGCTCTTGCACCCTGAACAAGCGATTATTGATGAGTCAAAACTCAGCCTAAGCAAACCAGCATCAACTTGTCCTAAATGTAAAACACCTATTCGTTGGTATCAAAATATACCCGTAATCAGTTGGTTAACTTTAAAAGGCAAATGTGCTACATGTCAAAACCCGATTAGTTTTCGTTATCCCTTCATCGAAATACTGACTGCTGTTTGTTCTTTAACAGTAGTCGCTGTGTATGGCCCAACTTTACAAATGGTTTTTGGTGTCTTACTCACGTGGATGCTCATCACTTTAACTTTTATCGATTTTGATACCCAATTACTACCAGATCGTTTTACCTTAACACTGGCAGGAATCGGTTTAGCTGTTAATGCTTTCCAAATCTATACCTCTCCCACTTCTGCGATTTGGGGTTATCTGATTGGTTTCTTATGTTTATGGGTGGTTTACTATCTATTTAAAATCATCACAGGCAAAGAAGGTATGGGTTATGGTGACTTTAAACTTCTCGCTGCGCTAGGAGCGTGGATGGGACCGTTAATGTTACCGCTGATTATTTTACTTTCCTCTTTGGTTGGTTCTATTATTGGAATTATTTTGCTTAAAACACGTAAAGAGAATCAGCCTTTCGCTTTCGGACCTTATATTGCAATTGCAGGTTGGATTGCATTTTTATGGGGTGAGCAAATTATGAAAGTATATTTAGGTCAATAATTTCCTGAATCATCTAAATCATTCATCAAAAGTTGTTTTAAAGGATGTAGCATGACATTTATCTTGGGTTTAACAGGTGGAATTGGCAGTGGAAAATCTGCCGCAAGCCAGTGGTTTGAAGCTCAAGGTATTCAAGTAGTTGATGCTGATATTGTGGCACGCGAAATTGTCGAAAAAGGACAACCAGCTTTAACACAAATTAAAGATACTTTTGGAGATTGGGTCTTACTTGAAGATGGTGAGCTCAATCGACGTGCTTTACGTGAACATATTTTTAAAGAGCCGAATGCACGTCAGCAACTTGAACAAATCACTCACCCTGCCATTCGTAGCGCCATTATTCAGCAATTGGCAAATGCGACAAGTCCTTACGTGATCTTAGTTTCACCTTTATTATTTGAAACTTCACAACACCAATTAACACATCGTACTTTGTTGATTGATGCGAGTGAAGATCTACAAATTTTACGTGCAGCACAACGTGATGAACAGTCTATCGACCAAATTCAAAAGATCATTGCAGCCCAAATGCCTCGAATCAAAAAGCAAGAAATGGCGGATGATATTGTGCTGAATGATGGTCATATTGAGCATTTATATACTCAGCTTGAAACACTACATCAGCAGTATCTTGACCGTTCAAAACCATAATATATGGGTTCTGTGACTTTGTTATTTTACTTTTTTAGACCGTTATTTTGCTGATCCAAGCTGTTTTGTAAACTATCTTTATGCATAAACCAGCGCCAAGGTTGTAATGCGCCAATTCCCATACCAACCAAACCACAAAGAATCGCTCCACTTAATGGTTCATTGAGCAAAGGCACAGCAATAATCGCTGCAATAAAAGGTGCCAAAGTGACGATACTGCCTGTTTTGAATGCACCCAAACGTTTAATTGCTTCAACATAAGCTAAGGTCGCAATGATGACCACAAAAATGCCATGAAACAGCGTTTGCATAATCAAATGTGGCATCGTAACTTGATCAAGTTGTTTTGGTAAAAACACCAAATAAAAAGGTACATAAACAATTGCTGACCAAATGGCCACACCTGCCATAGAGTGCCAAGCTGATAACTTCCATTGGCGTAGTAAAACAGTAAAGATTCCCCACCAAATGGCACTGATAAAAAACAGTAAATCACCAAAGCCAAACGCAACACCCGTTTCTTCATACATTAAGAAACTCATCCCTGAAATTGCAGACAACATAATCACTAAACTGACCCATGTGTGCTTATCAAAGGGTTGTTTGAATAAAAGAAAACCTGCAAGAGCTGTACATAAAGGAATGCAACCATTTAAAAAAATTGCTGCATGTGCTGCTGGAACATAAAGAAAGGCGCTATAACATGTTAAACAATAAACAACCCCACCGATCATGGCTAAAATGAACGGCTCTTTTTTAAAGAGAAAAGCAGTATCTTTTTTATAGATTAAAATCGGCATGAGAATACAAAATGCCAATGTAAAACGTAGTGCAGCTATATCCCAAGCACTGATATGCCAAAGTGCATTAAGACGTGATGTAATGGTAAACCCGCCCCAAATACACATCGTGATTGCGACATATATATAGCCTTGTGTACGGGTGGTCATCATGGTCATTCTCGAATCAAAAGAATAATTAAATGGATAATCTCTAAAATTACCCATTTACCGATTATAAAATGCTGATCATAAAATTAATTTGATTGTCTTTGACGGCAAGCTTCATACAGTGCCATACCTGTTGCAACACTGACATTTAAGCTTTGCAAATTACCTGACATCGGAATAAAGACAGTTTGATCGCACTGAGATTGAGTAATTGGACGCAGGCCTGTATCTTCTGCCCCCATCACCACACAAACTGCTGTACCTGTAAAATCAAATTGTTGAATCGGTAATGCTTTCTCATCAAGCATCGTTCCAACCACACGTACATTAAAATTGTCTTTGATATGACCCAATGTTCTTGCCAAATTGGTCACTTGAATAAATTTAACTTTTTCCGCACCACCTGCTGCGACTTTACGTGCAGTTGGTGTTAATGTTGCAGCGCGATCACGTGGAACAATTACAGCTTCAACACCCATTGCAGCAGCAGTACGAATACAAGCGCCTAGGTTGTGTGGATCGGTAATATGATCCAAAGCCAAGAGTAAAGGATGATTTGTCGATTCTAAAATTTGATCTAAATCTTTTTCGTTCAATACAGGTAAAGCTCGAACGGCAGCAACCACCCCTTGATGAAAAGGTTGACCCGCTAATTTTTCCAAGCTATCACGACTGGCTTTTTGTACGCTGATACCAAAAGGTTCAGCCAGTTGTAAAATGCGCTGTAAGCGTTGATCATCACGCCCTTTCAACGTAAACAAAGTTAAAACTCGTTCTGGTTCCAACTCCAATAATGACTCCACAGAATGAACGCCATAATAATATTCGGGCTTCGCCATGAACGACCTCTATTTGCAATACAATGATAGAAATGAAAAATCCTGCAAAGCCAACTTTACAGGATTTAATTTGATGCTTTAGTTTAACCGATTTACACTAATATTTGTTTGTCTAATTTCAAAACGCTTGATGCTGAAACAACTGGCTAAAAACTCAGTCATTCACATTTTGAAGCAAACAATTAACCTTCTAAATGGCAAACGTAGTCCAATACATCATCAGTTTCAATTTTAAAACGACTATTGCCTGGCACATAAAATGATTGCCCTGCACGGAACAATTCACTTTCTTCACTATCTGCAATTTTTACTCGACATTCACCAGAAATAATTTCCATACGCTCAGGTACATGCGTTTCAAAAGTCAAAGCTTCTTCAGTTGGAAGAATAACCCCTAAAGTCTTTTTAGTTCCGTCTTCAAATTGCACAGTATGACTAATGCACAAGCCACCAAAATATACATTTGATTTTTTTACCACTGATACGTGATCGTACTGAGTTGACATGCGTATTCTCCAGATAATGCGCATTTATATAAATGATGATCAAGCTAGTTTAATGTTGCGATTCAAACTAATCAATCTATGTTTTCAACTGGATGTACTTCTACTTTCCAATTTTGTTTTTCAATCTGTTTGGCAAAAAATCTTGGCATATCGATTTCTAATTTACCAGCACATGTCTGCGCTAGATAGCGACAGATTTGCTGTTGCTCTTGATTATAAATCGCCCAGAAAATCTGCTCACTCTTCAGATCATGAATGACTATTTTAGATGAACCTTCATTCATTCCAACATGGAATTGCGCTTCAGTTTCATAGTCTTTATACCTATCTGACTGCGGAAAATCCACACTGTTTTCATCAAAATGATGACTATCGTGATTAAGAACACTTTGCTTTAAGATGGGCCAAATACAAAACCGCAGGAAATGTTGATCTGCAACACGACTATTTAAATAATTTCCCGTATTTAAAAATTGCTGAATGTGCTTTTCTATATCATTTACACCACCCTGACAGCCGCCCCACATACCTGCCAATATCAGTTCTGTATGTGAATAATAATCATGCATAACATGAAACCAGCAATCACTCTCCAACCATGCATTCACAGCCGCCTGTTCACGGTAAGACACCAGTGAATCTGCATCACGGATTAAAAATCGTTTTACCGTTGGATCATCCATCACCAGAAAACGCCAAAATAATCCAGAAATTTGTCGTTGTTGTTCATTCACAATAATAATTTGCGTACCTTTCTCTCGCAATCGCTGCACCACATCTATAGGAACGCTATCATCCATATAAAAACGACAAATCCAATCTGGGTAGATTTCTTTGGCTAGGTCCACATTGATCACTGAAGTTTCACAATAACGTGGATTTGCTCCAAACAAAGAAAATGCAATGATATTTTCAGATGGATTTTTAGGATTGAATGGCGGTGGAGCTTCAGCGAGCAAGGTCACAACCGCATGTTCTTGGACTTGTTTTTTCTTACTCTCTATTGCTAAGCGACCATATTTTTTTAAATCGTCTATTTTATTTAGAAAATGGCATACTTCTGCCAAACCATCATAAATATTAGTATCTACATTATTCGGACTAAGTTGAATGGCTTGTAAATAATGATCATAAGCATCGTCATAACGTTTTAGACGCAATTCAGTAAAGGCCAAATCCATCATCACAACAGCATGATGAGGAACAAGTTTGGCCACTTGTGAAACAGCTTTATAGGCTTCTAAATAGTTCCCTTGTGCTGTCGCCTGTTTAAACTGTGTTGAAAATTGACTCAGCTTTTGGTTTAACTGTGCGATGTTATTTTTATTGATTTGCTGTTTAATGGGTGCCTTTGGTAAAGGAAGTTTCATTTTCATATTAAAATTATTTAGAATACTTAGAATTACTCCATATTAGAATATTTTCTGACTTGTGACAAAAACAAAACTTCACTATCTTAGAACCTCATCGTTCGCAGCTTGGATGCGTTTATGCTGACACACTTAAATTTAATGAATTTTGCTTTAGCTGATAACCTTGCAATCGATATAGAGCATGGTTTTAACGTCCTGACTGGGGAAACGGGCGCAGGTAAATCATTACTCTTAGATGCTTTATCGGCCTGTCTAGGTGAACGTACAGATACCAATTATGTCCGCTATAATGCTGAAAAAGCGGATGTAACGGCTGTTTTTAGTTATCAACCCCAAAGCCCTGAAGCTGAATGGCTCAAAACTCACGAACTGGATGATGAATCGGGTGAAATTCATTTACGTCGTGTTATTTTTGCCACAGGTCGTAGCAAAGCGTGGATTAATGGTCGACCAAGTAGTTTGGCTGAGTTAAAAGAAATTGGACGCTTACTGGTTCAACTTTATAGCCAACATAGCCAACAACAATTATTAGAACCACCTTATCCAAAACATTGGTTAGATCGTTATAGTAACTTTTATCAACCTGCACAAGATGTCCGTGAAGCCTTTAATGCTTGGCAGAAGAATATTCGAACTCATCAAGCCGCTATTGATGCTCAAGCCAATCGCTTACAACGCATTGCAACTTTAGAATTACAACTCGAAGAACTCGAAGATGTGATTCGTATTGATTATAAAGAAATTGAACAGGAATTTGATCGTTTAAGCCATCATGAACACATCATGCAAGATTGCGGATATAGTTTGAATGTTTTAGATGATTCCGAGCAAAATATCAGTCAAGAAATCTCTTCTGTGATTCGTCGTTTAGAATCTCATGCAGGACGTAGTGAACAACTCACAGAAATCTACAACTCATTGTTGAATGCTCAAAGTGAAATCGATGATGCCGCAGCAAATTTACGTCAATTCATTGACCGCCAAAGTTTTGACCCTGAACGTATGGATGAGTTGAATACTCAATTAGAAATTTTCCATCGTTTAGCACGTAAATATCGTATTCAGCCTGATGAACTCAAACAACAATTTGAAACATGGCAAGCTGAATTAGCACAACTACATCAACTTGAAGACCCTGAAACTTTAGCTGAACAAGTTGAAGTTTCTCATCAAAGCTTTTTAGAAAAAGCAGAATATTTAGATCAAATTCGTCGTGAAGCAGCCCTACCATTAGCCAAACATTTGACAGAACAAGTTAAACAATTAGCACTTCCAGAAGCACATTTTGAATTTAGATTTGAACCTTTAGAACAAGTATCTAGTGAAGGATTAAGTTTTATCCAACTGCTCTTTACTGCCAATAAAGGTATACCTGCACAGCCTTTAGCTCGTGTCGCTTCAGGGGGTGAATTATCTCGAATCGCCTTAGTTATGCAAGTAATGAATGCTGAAAAAACCGAAGCCGAAGTTTTGGTTTTTGATGAAATTGATGTCGGGATCAGTGGAGGTACAGCAGAAATTGTCGGTCGATTATTGGCAGGCTTAGGACAACATGTTCAAATTTTGTGTATTACCCATCAAGCTCAAGTCGCAGCACAATCTGATCAGCATCTATTGGTGAAAAAACAGCAGACAGACCCTGCAAGCAGTACCATTATCGAATTAGAAGAAGATGCGCGCATCCTTGAATTAGCAAGAATGACAGGTGGTGTTGAAATTAGTGAAACCACTTTGCAACATGCAAAACAACTTCGACAGTTGAAATTTCAATAAAAAGATTCAATATGGCGATATTCACCTTAAAAACTATTTGGTGAATATCGATTTGTCTAGTATGTTGAAATTTAAATAGGACAATCTATCCATAAAACTTTAATCCTTCATATATAAATCGCAGGAGCAGTCCATAGGTGACCAAACAATATCTTTCACATCGCTGCTTAATCGCCCCTCCTGATTTAGCGGATGATTTTTTTGCAAATACCGTGATTTATATTGCTCGGCATGATGAAGACGGCGCTCAAGGCATTATTATCAATCGTCCTGCTGGCATTCAGGTCAAAGAACTGCTCAATGATTTAGAAATAGCAGCCGATCATGTACATCCTCATGAGGTGCTACAAGGTGGGCCTCTGCGTCCCGAAGCAGGGTTTGTCTTGCATACAGGTCAACCGACTTGGCATTCTTCGATTGCTGTTGGGGAAAACCTGTGCATTACCACCAGTAAAGATATTTTAGATGCGATTGCTCACAATGAAGGCGTAGATCGTTATCAAATTGCTTTGGGTTATGCCAGTTGGGCGAAGAATCAACTCGAAGATGAAATTGCCAAAGGTGACTGGCTGATTTGTGATTCAGATATGGATCTGGTCTTTAATTTACCGTATACCGACCGTTGGGATGCTGCATACCGTAAAATGGGCATTGATCGTACGTGGTTATCTTCTGAGATTGGACATGCTTGATTTAACAGCCCCACAACTCATCATGGCTTTTGATTTTGGTACACAGAAAATGGGGATGGCTGTTGGTTCATCTTTGATCCAAAGTGTAAATCCTTTGCCACTGTTCCCAATGAAAGATGGCATCCCCAACTGGGATAATTTATTAAAAATTGTCAAACAGCATCAACCCAGTTTATTTTTAGTGGGCTTGCCATTAAATATGGATGATTCAGAATCTGAATTATCGACCCGAGCTCGAAAATTTGCTCGACGCTTACGCCATCAAACCAATATTGAAACCTTGATGGTCGATGAGCGTTTAACCACACGTGAAGCACGAGATGAATTAGAACATTATCAAGCTCAAGGTCGTGGTAAAAATTTAGCCGCAGATAGTATTGCAGCAGCATTATTTATTGAAAGCTGGTATCGAAATCCTGAAGGCGTTACACCTTAGTAAATAACCTGAACTCGAGATAAGTATGTTCCCTACTATACGATACGCGGAAACGTCAGTCGCATTGTTTGAGGCCGGGCTACATTTGCAATATACTGTTTTTGCAATATATTTGGCACTTGAAGATATCTGTCGAGTTGGCGACTGACAAATGGTTTTGCCCTTGCGTGGCAGTGCCACTCATCCCGAAAGCCTTGCGAGGTAGTACCTCTCAGGTCGAACCTGAACAAGATTGAAATATATTTCAAACGAAGTGCAAGACGAAGTGGGTTAATTCTTGTATCTGACTTTAAATGGTAAGACTCCGTTGTGCCTGATCTATCTTTTCAATACCTTACATCAGAATTTATCCCGAACTGACGTTAAATAGATACCAAGACTTTAAAACTTAATCATTGAGATTGTTGTAAAAAACCCATCTTTCGATGGGTTAACATTTAATAAAACAATTGATGAAATTATTGATAAAGAAAAAAATTAAAATTCGTTATTTTTTACGCTCTAAAATATGTACTGTTGCTGTTCGTCCTGCAACGAAAGCTAGAGAGTCATGTGGTACCTCATCCAAAACGATTTTAACAGGTACACGTTGTGCCAAACGCACCCAACTGAAGGTTGGATTTACATTCGCCAATAAACCTGATGAAGTCGTCCGTTCACGATCTTCGATACCAGAAGCAATACCTTGCACATGACCTTTGTATTTAAATGAATCCCCCATCAACTGAACAGTAGCAGGATCACCCAAATGGATTTTATTCAGTTTGGTTTCTTCAAAATAACCAACCACATATAACTGCTTACGATCCAATAATGCAGCAACAGCCTGCCCAACTTTGACATAGTTCCCTATACGCATATCAAAATTTGAGAGTGTTCCATCGGCAGGTGCAACCACTTCAGCACGATTCATATTCAACTGAGCTAAATGCACATTACTGGTCGCAGCCTCGATCAAAGCTTTTTGCTGTTTAATATTGGCTTCTGACTGTTGAATTGCAGCCTCAAGTTGTTGATGTTCTGCATGCGATTGATCACGCTGAGCAAACATTTGATCTTGCTCTTGTTTTGAAATCGCACCATCCATCAAATCTGAATAGCGCTTAGCATTCTTATCCGCCAAATTAATATTGGCTTGTGACTTAATGACATTGGCTTTAGCCTGAGCCAAACCTGCTTCCGCTTCTGCCAAACCTGATTTGGCTTTGGCTAAATCAGCTTTCGATTGTTCAACATCTAAAGCTTGACGTGCTAAATCAATTTTGAAAAGTACCTGCCCTTTTTTCACAGTTTGATTATCCTGAACCAAAACTTCAGTCACTAATCCAGAAATATCAGAAGACACTTGAATCACATCACCACGTATACGACCATCTCGCGTCCAAGGTTCAGCATTATAGTAATCCCAAACATGGACAATACATACTATTGCGATCAATAACACCACAACAAAACCGAATGGTCGTATCGCTTTCCGTATATCAAACGTTTTCATGATTTACCTATTTTTCATCAAATTCAAAAGTGAACTTACAGTCCTAATCCAATAAATAACCAATGCATACCGCACAATAAAATCAAATACACACACAAATTAAAAATCGCGGGGAAAATGATCCAGTTTTTTTCAGTCAAGCGATCTAAACCAATGACCACAATTTTGAACAAAAGATATGCCAGAATTGCTTGAATCAAAAATGCAGGAACATAAACACCATAAATATTAAATTCACCCATTTTATGCTCCGACTAAAGCCACTGAATCCGGGTTAGGCTCAACATGTTGGTGACAAATACTATTTCGAATATTATTCACTGAAATTTCTACACGCTGACGAATATCCTCATCACCCACTGATTGAACATCAATAAGCACCTGATCAAACATGGCAAGCAATGCTGTTGGTACATTTTGACCAAATTGATTGACTTCACGCTGTGCTAACCATTGATCCAATAATTTTTGCAATTCAACAATAGAATGTCTGACTGCGGATTCTGGAGATAACTTTTTCACCAGCTCTTGCAACCGAGCCAAATCAATTGCAGCACTAGATTCAATCAAGGCGTTATTAATTTCAATTTTCAATTGTTCAGACTGCACAGGCTTGGTATTCAGCACACCAATACGATCCAGCATGCTACGCAAATGTATTTTAAAACCAATACCATAAGGCATATCAATCGTTTCTCGCATAGCTTTATAGTGCCTTGCCAATATCCGCTGTACGGTAATATCTGGTGACATAGAACGAACTACATGCACCACAAGCACGGAAATAATAGGGCCAAAAATGGTACTAATCGAAAAATCAAAGTAAGCAATTTGATCCATGGCATAGCGGTTTTGTAGCCCTAAACCCATTACCGTATTCATAATCAAAGGCAGCCCCAATCCATTGAGTGGAGGATGCGGATACAACATCACGCAAAATATGATAAAAGGCGCCAAAACTACCATCAATTCCCAAAATGTAGTCACATGTGGGAAAATACCAAAGGCATAAATAAAGACTAAAATTGCACCATAGACACTTGCACGAATAAAAACTTTAAGTGCGGGTACAGGATCATCTAAAAAGGTCAAAACACAGGCTGTAATCGCCGCCATTTCAGCCAACATGAACCCTGTTTTCCAGCCGCTATAAATCCAAATCAAGCATGCGATAATGATCGTTAAAAATGCCGACAAACCACCTCGTACAGCAGCCCCATAGTCCCGATGTAGGCTCGGATATGCTGTTGTCAATGGTGCGATCATTTTGGGTAAAGTATTATCCCCAACTTGTATACGTTGCCAAATCAACTTCACTGCACGAAAGTTTAGAATGAAATGGCGAACATCCATTTTCAAACTACCTAAAATAATCTGCTGTTCAGGCGTAGCGTGTTCAACAATGATTTGAAATTTTTGTTCAAATGTTGCAGGTAACTGTTTTAACTCGTTTTCCTCAATGGCATTTTTATCATCTAAAAATGCTTCTACATCATCGTGTAATGCTTGAAGATATTGCCTATACGTCAGGTCAATTTGATCCAATTGCTTAATTCTTTCAGACATCGCAACCAAGTTCGCAACCAACATTGTGACTTGGTGTAATAACTCCTGAAGTGGCTTCGTCATGCCTTTGAATTTAGATTTTTCATAACTCAAATGCACAGCCATGGTATGAATATCAGAAGTATCTCGAGTGATTCCCGCGAGAAGTTGGGTATAACTATCCAAATGTTGATGATTTGACAAAATTGAATCAAAAGCCTGTTTGGTGTCCTGCAAAGTTTTCGTGACTCGTACTTGTACGACAGGCCCCAAATGCATCGGGAAAATAGTTGCTGTCACGACAGCACTACAAGCAACACCTAAAGAAATCTCAAGAAAACGGCCCAAAGCCATATCGAAAATAGAAATTTTGTCGATATAGTAAATGGAGTTAAAGCAAATAATGACAGCGGTATAACCCGCTAACATCACCACATAACTTCGAGGTGATCGATCAATCAGGGAAAGATAAAGACAAATACCCACCCATGATGCCAAAACAAAAGTGAATAGTAGCGGTGTATTAATTAAATAAGGCATGATTGCGACTGCGAAAATCGCGCCAAATAATGTTCCCAATAAACGATAAATACTTTTTGAAGCAGTCATACCAGAATAAGGATTGGCAATTACAAATACCGTGCCGATCGCCCAAATTGGATTACTAAGATCAAGTACAAATGCAATATAAAGCGCCAACATGCCTGCGATAAATGTTTTAATCGCAAAAATCCAATCCAGTTTATTGGGTCTAAAAGCCAATAGTGGTTTGATTAATAACATGAATGCGACTCGCTATAACCTTAATCATTTGAAATCTCTCTCAATTTATACCTCTCTGGTTTACAACGTACTGAACGATCATCAACATCATATTTGTTGAACAATTAAGATAGATGTCGCACACAATATTTTCCACACGACCAAGAAACCGCACCATTTAACATATAAACAGTGAGGTTAATCTTCAAAAACAATAAATTATGGATTTGAGAACTCGATGGAACTTTGTTCTGAGTACAGCTTTTGAGAAGAGAATACGCCCAATCTATGCTGAAATTTCATTCCATTTCAAAATATAAATTTCATCATCGAATATTCTTGCTGCAATTTTGGCAAGAAAAACACAATTCGTCAATAAAAATATCTTAATTTGATAATTTATTAACTTTTTTATAATATAATAATGTAAGATTTATACAACATTCTCAAACTGTTGTTTAAGTTATTCATTTTTAAACAATCTGTAATTACCATACAAATTACGCTGATTTTTATTGAACAATTTGTTATAACGTAACATTAGCTTTTATTTTTTGATTCTCACTAATTGAGTAGGTCATTCATGGCTCTTTCTAGTTTTGGAAAAATTCTCACTGTTTTAGACTTATTTTCAGTCTCTCGCCCTGTCATCAATGTTGATGTAATTTGTGAAGAGTTGGGGTTGTCTAAACCCACCAGTTACCGTTATTTAAAAGAATTGGTTTCAGCAGATATTTTACAACGCTTAAGCGGCACTTCAGGCGATTATACGCTCGGCCCTAAAATTGCGGTTATGGATTATATTTCTAGAACGACTGATCCATTGGTACAAATCAGTAAACCTTTCATGCAAGAAATTTCTGAACGGACTGAACTTTGTTGTTTGCTTACGCATTTAAATCATGATTATTGTATTGATATTCACCATGAGGTGTATCGAGATGAAACATTATTGACCTATGGCCGTGGCTGTCCACGCCCTGTTTATATGGGTTCATCTCCTAAAGCAATCATGGCACATCTGTCCAAACAAAATATTCATCATTATTACACACGTTTCCAAACGCAATTGGCAGAAGTTGGTTTTGCTGAGGATGAAGAAACTTTTATTAATAAAATGAAGAAAATCAAGAAACAAGGTTATTATTTTTCTCAAGGAGAACTTGATCCGAATGTTTCTGGTCTATCCATTCCTGTGAAATTCTCAAGTAAAGAAGCGCCACTTGCCTTGACTGTACTGGCGTCTAAAAACCGTTTTGAGTATGTCAATTTGCAAAAACTGATCGAAACATTGGAAGATTCAGCAGCTCAGATTGAAAAACGTTATCAAGCACTCTCTGAAAATGATCAACTATCTGAACTCAACTCAAGTGCTAAGATTTTTTGATCTGGGCGATAATTTAAACAAAAGTTTACAATTGCAATTCTTGTAAATTACATCAAATTCTCATATTATGATTATGTTCTCCAGTGGTACATGATATCAGATATTATTTTTCCAAGGTAATATCGACTCAGAGTGATGCTAGTCAGTGTTAAAACTGACTGGCATTTTTTTATGTCACTTTATTGCTATGCTTAATGGATGAATTGGCGAATGATTTGAATTTATCCATTAGAGATTGTCAAAATGGTTATTTAATTTTGCTCACTCTCATCAGAATAAAAACGCCGAAAGGTTAAATTCACACGTGGTTCAATCACTCTTAAAGACTTCGCCAGACAATGCTTCCAATAACGCTGTGTCTGCCCTTGCATCACAATCAATTGCCCACTTTGTAATAATAAATCGACTTTTTCGGCTTTCCATTTGTGCTTAAAACTGAATTTACGGGTTGCGCCTAAACTCAATGAAGCAATCACCACATTCTGATCGGGCGAAACTAGAGAAGGTTCATCATCACTATGCCAACCGACAGCTTGTGTCCCATTCTCATATAAATTAGCAAGACATGAGTTGTAGTGATGTCCAGTGAGTTGTTCGATATGCTGCTTGAGTCGGAATAAAGCTGGATTCCAAACATGCGCTTGTTTTGCCATCCCTGAGTAGTGATATTGATAATTTTCATCGCCATACCACACTACTTTACGTTCAGTTTTGTAGTATTGACCATGCAAAATCACTTCATCATGTTGCCATGCTAAATGCTGTAAAAAATATTTTAAATACTTGTCACTTTGCTCTGTATCTAAAATTAGGCCATAGTCTGTGACTTGCCCATCATAGGGCAATAAGTTGTCTATGGCTTCGGGTTCAAATAACTCTAGATTCATCACACAACATAAAACAGGATTTTATAAAAACAATGAATGAAATCTTTGAGAGAAACAAGTGATATTGATTGTTAAATTTTAAGCAAAAGTGAAAATCTATTGATCCTACAACTCAATCAAAAATACATAACTTCTGTTATGAAAGATAATGTCCTTTTGATTTTAAAGGACATTATCTTAATCTATTCATTGTGAATAAATATCGACATGTTTTGAGATGATTTAGCAAATAATCTTAGAAATTAACTTTGCTTCTACCAATAACTTTTCATTCTGATCCGGTGTAATTTCAACTAAATATTGACCATTGGAAAATAAGATAGCGTCATCCTTCAAAGCAAAACTCATCACCCCTTTTTTTAATGTAGCCATCTCCCCTGAAGGGGTCATTTTGATGAGTTCCCAAGAGTTTGGAATCATGCCCGGATATTTCTCACCTGCATTTTTATTACGTTCTAAATTTTGTTGCGCCTTAATCAGATTTCCCTCAACAAATAATTCTTCTTCAGATTTTTGTTGAGCTTTGGCAGGATTATTCCCTGAAGTGGTTTTTAACGATTCCCCCGTATAGCGTTGGGTAAAGAAGTCCAACCAACCCACAATAGCTCGTATAATTTTAAATGGTGCAAAAACAATATCTTTCAATGACGTCATTGGTGAGTTATTGCTCTGTCCATCTTTAGAATAAGGACGTTTCAGAAAATATAAATTCCCTAGACTGTCCATTTTCGGTTTAAAGAAATCAAATTTTGGGTCTGCAACAACTGTGGTTAAATCCCCTGTTGCCATATTTAAATGACAAATTTCTTTAGGGCCATAAGCAATTCGATGCTCACCATAAGCCAAACCACAAGAGTCATAATACAGTTGCATCGTATCTCGTGGATCGAACATTGGATTGGAATCCTGACAATCCCCTTCAGTCAAATATTGGGTTCGATTGGCATCCAAAGGTAAAATACAAATATGACGTTCCAAACCTTGTGTATTTACCGAAAGTGCTAAACGACGTTTAGATTCATCATAAGCAATATCTTGCACCACAAAATCATTTTTACGTAATACCAAGCCTTCAGCTTCTTGTAAATCTGTTAATGACTTGATATTGATTGCCGTACCTTCTTGCAAGCAAGCACTATAAATCACTTTTTGATCAGCCGTGATCACCGCATCTGATGGAAAGATATAACGTAAATCTGCCTCTTCCTGTTGAGCATACGCCCCCATAAACTGAGCACCCGTCCCTTTAGATTTCCATTCTTTTCGTTGTTGGATTTCAACCAAGTTCTTTTTATATTGATCCACAGATTGGCACGGAACAGTAATACTTTTATTGCCTTCTAATAAATATAAGTTTCCATTGGATAAATAGAGTAATGACGCCATATGTATTCCTTCATTTGACTGGCAACGGTATGCTCTTTCTAAATTGTCCCGTTTCAGTTCATTTTTATGATCTTCATTTAAGCGCAATATAGCATAATCTGTACATTAAACACGTTTTCTACGCGTCAACAAATACTTTAATTTTTCATTCATTCAAAAACAAAAAAGCCTTTCTCTGTGGAAAGGCAATCTTGAAAATCTTATTTATATCAGGGCTGTTTTAAATAAGGCCACGCTGCTTTTAAATAAATAAACATCGACCACAACGTTAAAATAACCGCTGTATACAGCAAAGCATAAGCCAATAGTTCAAGTGGTTGCCAATTCAATAAAAATACAGTGATCGCAATCATTTGAAACGCGGTTTTATATTTACCGACAGTAGATACTGCAACATTGGTACGTGCACCTAATTCGGCCATCCATTCACGTAAGGCCGAAACAGTGATCTCACGCGAAATAATCACAATTGCAGCAAATGCCATTGCGATACTCGGTTGCCATTGCACCAAGACGATTAATGCTGCTGCGACCATGAGTTTATCTGCAACTGGATCTAAAAACCGCCCAAAAGCAGAAGTTTGATTTAATGTCCGTGCAAGATAGCCATCAAACCAATCTGTGACTGCTGCAACAACAAAAATTGCTGTTAAGACAATATGACGCGTCATACTGCCCTCATGTCCACCCACGCCAATCGCAGGTGGCCAATACGCAATCACTAAAAAAACTGGAATTAACGCAATACGAGCTAGCGTCAAGATATTTGGAATATTCAGGATACGACCTGTAGTCATAGACACCGCCAGTGAGTCCCCTTCTACCTAAATTCAGGCAAAATGTAATTTAGAGTATGAGTAATGCTCAATTTCGTCAATACTCTATACGATTCACAAGAAACTGTCGACTAGGCAAACACGGTAACTGTCTGCCTTGCAATTGCAATCAGTCGATTTTGTTCATCCCATAAATAAGCATGTTCAGTCGCATAACCATGTTCTGCATAATCAGTCATCACCTTGTATTTAAACCAATCATTTAAACCATGTTGTAAAGGATGGATAAAAGTCACATGCCATGTCAAAGTGCTGGCTGGTGCAGGTTTACGGAACATCGACAACACACCTGGTGGCCAAACATCCATGAGTGTTAATAGATCCGCAATGGTCATTTCCCGATCTGTATGTTCAGCGGGATCAAAGCGACACCACCCTGAAAAATCAGGCTGCGTACTGGCTGACATGGGGTAGTTACCCTCTGTCCATGCCAATTGAAAATTTTTAACACATTCAGGAAAGGGTAAGTATTTCGGGACAATATTTATTTGATCAAGAGATGGGAAATCAGGTGCTTGCGGTTCTAATGCGACTTGAATATTGGATTCACGTTGACTACCAAAACTGGCAATAAGAATACTTTGTACCGCATCATTTTGCCATAAGCGTACTTCAATGGTGGTGACTGACTTACCTTGCCTTAAAATTTCAGCAGTGACTTTGGCCTTATCGTGTTCTACAGGCCCGACAAAGGTAATACTACAACTCAATAACTTTTTCTCTGCATCTGCAATGGTTGCAATCGCTTTATGTATCAGCATTCCTGCAACCAAACCGCCAAAGATGGTTCTGCCTTGTAGCCATCCTTGTGGGATATCAATCCATTCACTTTGTTCAATTTGTTGAAATAATTGTTCTAATGACATATTTTGCTCTGCATCCGATCCTTTGCACTACTGTTTCATATTTTTAAGGGGATGAAAATGATCAGTGACTGGAGCGTCAGTGAGCATTTCGGCTAATGACCTTTTCTCAATCGCTATAAATATTCAAGATTTAGACTTAAGGGCAAACCAATCCACTCTGCATATGCTGTATGAGCAAGGTATTCATTTTCGAGTAAAGGATGAATCAGAATAGAAAACCCATAACATACTTGAGTTAAAACCTGTTTTACCTGCTGTAATTCTGATTGTTCAAAATCTATTTGAAACATTGGTTTTGGCAAAGGCCCAACTGATTTATCTAACAATCTACCTATCACAACTGGATCAGATAATTCTTGCTGGAGTTTAAAATGCAATTCTTGAATTTTATTTAACTGATCAAGTTCAAAAAACACATGAGCATGATATTTCATCATTTACCTTACTAATTAAAAACTCATTCAGTACCAATCAATTATTCACATGAAAATATAACCAACACGCCTTTCAATTCAGCAGAATCAAATTGTATTACTCATGCAATACCTTATAAATCATTCTTGCCATCACATCACCCAAACCCGGAACCAGTTTTAAATCATTCTCAGAGGCTTTTAACACACCCTGAATACCACCAAAATGTGTGAGTAAATCACGGCGACGTTTCGGCCCTAATCCGGGAATCGCTTCTAATACAGAACCACCACGGCGCTTATCACGTTTAGCACGATGTTTGGTTATCGCAAAACGATGTGCCTCATCACGTACCTGTTGAATCAAATGCAAAGCTTTATGGTCTTCAGGCAGTTGAATCTTATTTCCATCTGTAAAATGCAAAGTTTCGAGTCCGGGTTTACGTCCTTCGCCTTTAGAAACACCGACCATAAATGCTTCTAAGCCAAGCTCTTGCATGACTTCCATTGCCATGTGTAATTGACCTTTTCCGCCATCAATCAGCAGTAAATCGGGTAGCATGGCTTTTTTATAACGGCGAGTCAGCGCTTGGCGCATAGCCGCATAATCATCTCCGGGAGTAATTCCATCAATTGCAAATTGGCGATAATCTCGCTTACGTGCACCGCCCGCATCAAAAACCACACAGGATGCAATCGTTGCTTCACCCATGGTGTGCGAAATATCAAAACATTCGATACTGTCGATTGGACGACCTGTGACTTGCTCAAGCTGGTGAAAACGTTCATTTAACTCTAAATGATTGGCAAGCTTGCCTTTAATCGCATGCTGTACATTCATCTGTGCTAACTCAAGCCACTCTGCACGAGTCTCTCTCACACTGTGTTTAACTTGAATTTTCTTTTCAAACTGCTGATGTAATGCTTCTTCTAATTGTTTTTTATCTTGAATTTCGACATTCACAATCAACTCTGCTGGTACTTCATCGGCGACTTGGAAATAGAAATTCGCCATAAAGTCTGACAGCATTTGTCCTAAATCATCCCCTAACATGTCTGGGAAATAACTTTTACCACCGAGCATTTTACCATTACGAACGTGCATAATCTGCACACAGGTCACACCTGCCTGATAAGCAATGGCGAGAATATCAGCTTCACCTTTGACTTTATAAATCGCTTGCTGCGCCTGTACATCACGTAATAGCGCCATTCGATCACGATAGAACACTGCTTTTTCAAACTCTAAATTTTCCGCAGCCTGTTCCATTTTTTGGATCAACTCTTGATTCAGCTCTTTGGTATCACCATTTAAAAAACGAATCGAGTTTTGCACATCTTCATTATAAGCTTCAGGGCTAATCAGCCCAACACACGGCGCAGTGCAACGTTTAATTTGATATTGTAAGCATGGACGTTTACGTTGTGAGAAATAACTATTTTCACATTGGCGTACATTAAATAATTTTTGTAAAACCAGTAAGGTATCCCGTGCATTATAGGCACTCGGATAAGGCCCAAAAAATTTACCGACTTGATGTTTCCCCTTACCACGCCCTGATGCAATTCGTGGATAAGGTTTATCCGCAGAAACAAAGATATAGACATAAGATTTATCATCCCGCAGCATAATATTATAAGGCGGGCGATGTAACTTAATTAAGTTTTGTTCGAGTAATAATGCTTCCGTTTCAGAACGAACCACTAACGTTTCTATATTGTAAATACGTGCAACGAGAGCCTGTGTTTTCGGATGCTCAATGGTTTTGACAAAATAACTCGACACACGATTTTTAAGATTTTTGGCTTTGCCGACATAGAGTAACTCACCCTCTTTCCCCAGCATTTTATAGACACCGGGAAGTGTGGTCATATTGGCTAAAATCTTTTCGATATTTTCTCGTGCGTTTTCGTTCACAACTTACTCATGATTTATCGTTAGCATACATGATGTAATGCTTTAACCTTGTTTTTCAAGTTCTCATTCAAAATATCAATTCAACGTTTTATATATGTACTTCAATAAAATACATAAATCAAAGCATTTAAAGTTTAAGAAAAAATAGCGAAAGATTATTCGCTGAATGGTACTTTTAATTGAATCTGAGTATTTTGACTTTGTACAAGCTGACAAAACTGTTGTGAATTTCTTGGAGAAATCAAAACATATTTGATTTTACCCTTTTGAATATATTCAATTTTCAAGCGATCTAATGATAAAGCTGGAGAAGAAATTGGATTATTGGTTTTAGAAATCTGTTGGATATTCGCCAAAGGAATCACCCACTTTGAAAACATGCAATGAATGATCAAAGTATCATTTTGAATAGAATAACGCGTATTGAAAACAGGCCACCAAATCACAGCAATGATAAGTACATACACCGTCGTATGCTCAGGGTATTCAACCATTGTCCCTTTGGCATACATTGTCAGTAATAACTGAACAAGTAAACCTGTCGCCGCAATTATAAAGCCCAACACCCACCAATCAATTTTAGAATGAAATTTCTGCATATTTTTCCCCAATCTGCGTTCATTCTAACTGAAATTACGATCAGAAGACTCACAATAAAAAACCAATTTTTGCAATAAAAAAAACGCCATTATGGATTAATGCTGATCAGTTAAGTCTTTTTCAATTCCCCCCCTTGCGGAGCATGCTCCTCATCTTTGAAAAGGAGGGATGAGCAGCACAGCTGCGCAAGAGAAT
Source organism: Acinetobacter sp. P8-3-8 (assembly GCF_000214135.1). Classification (GTDB taxonomy): domain Bacteria; phylum Pseudomonadota; class Gammaproteobacteria; order Pseudomonadales; family Moraxellaceae; genus Acinetobacter. The sequence continues at coordinate 33,637 of NZ_AFIE01000017.1, read as the reverse complement.
CTAAAATTATTTTAAACTCTCAACAACTCCCCTCTTTTTTTAAAGAAGGGTTAGGGGAGATTCTTAGATGAGTAACGACTAAATTACTCTTAACTGACTGACATTACCCTTACGGACGTTTTCTATCTAAAATCATTTAAAACGATTAATTCTTCAAATAACGCTCAAAAATCTCTGAGAAATCAAAATTTTCAATTTCTACGAGGCGTTGACGAGTATAGTCATCAACTTGATGCGCTGTTTGATTAATAATTGCAGGTAAATTTAAAATTGCCTGCTCATTTAACTCACGTAAATTAAACATTTTCTGAACACTTTCATTGCTTTGCAGTAAAATATTTCGCTTACGATTAATTTCTTTTAAAGTTTCACCAATGGTAAACAGTGCTTTGTACAAATCACGAATTTTCTCAATTTGCTTTTTATCAATATCAATTGAAAAATGTTGATCACCTAGTTGGAACTTAATTTCTGCATCTAAATCTACACCGCCTGCCGTTTCTAAAAGTACATTTTTAATAGAATGATGCTTGTATAAATAACGGTTTAAGGTGCGTTTTTTACTCATCGCACTTTTACCATCTAGATGTATAAAAGCCACATTGGTAAAGCAATATTCATCTGCTGCACTTTTAATCACGAAGAAGATTTTTTCATTATCTTCATGGAAAATATAATCATCAACATCCGTTTTATTAAAATCTTGTGGTTCAATAATGGTGCCAATATCCCCCATGCCCATCATTTCCGCAGCTAAGTTTTTAAACATACGCTTCCCCTTATACTTTTATCAATTATTACTTTAACTTATGAAAATAAAAGCGGAAACGCAAGTCAAATTTTGTATAAAAAACGCCCATTTCGGGCGTTTAGTATGTGTTGCATTTTAATGTTATTTCTTAAAATAACTTTTGCACAAAAGCAATAATTTGTGACATATACGGTCGTATGAAAATCAGGAAGAAAATACCTAACATCAGGAACCATTTTAGGAAGTAATACAACTGACGATTACTTTTCTTCAAGGCTTTTGCTTTGATGCGGATTTGGTAAACATAACCAAAAACCTTATTCAAACCGCCCGTCTGATCACCTGCTTCATTTGGAGAACTTGCAGCAGTCATCACTTTTTTACCAAACCAGTGATTAAAACGTTCCATCAATTTTGTTTTTAATGGGCGCTCCACATCAGCAAAGAAAATGATACGGTTTTGATCAGTCTTATTTTCAGCATAGTGAATATAAGTTTCATCAAAAACTACACTTTCACCGTCACGCCATGAATAACGCTGACCATCCACATCAATAAAACAACGATCATCATTCGGTGTGATTAATCCAAGATGGTAACGCAATGAACCTGCATACGGATCACGGTGACGCACCAAACGGCTATCAGGTGCCAGTTCAGTAAACATAGCAGCCTTGATTGTCGGTAATGTTTTCAATAATGCTGTGGTTTTTGGGCAAAGCTCAGCCGCTGAAGGATGTGCTGAGTCATACCATTTTAAATAAAAGCGTTTCCAACCCGTTTTAAAAAATGAGTTAAAACCCAAATCATCATAAGTGCTCGACGCTTTAATTCCACCTTTGGCATATAAAGCTTTGGCTTCATCACGAATCATTTCCCAATTTTCATCCAAGACTTTTAAGTCTTTGAAATGTTGTGTGTCGATATACGGTTGATTCGGCACTTTCGAAAACATATACATCAGGAAATTAATCGGTGCGAGAATCGTTGAATGGTCAAAAAATTGACGATAAAACGAATGGCGCACTTTTCCGCGATTTTGGATATACAATGCTGAAATCACAAAAATCGCCAATATGATCCACTTAATCATATAGCACTCTTTTAAACAGAAGAAATCAGGTTAATCAATTCATTTAACTCAATATTGTATTATTACATTCAATACTCAGTCTGCTAAATTCTAACAAATCTCACGATCAAAATGCCAATTCATCTGACAAAATGCTGTATTTTATATGTTTAACAATATGAAGTAAAACAAAGTATTTTTTGTATAGCATACGACTAATTCTGCTTAGAATTGACCAAAATGACTAAAAGTACATTTCTCAAGGCGACTTGAATTTCTTAAAAGCTCCCTCATACAAACACAGTTCTTTTTTGAAAATATCAAATTAAACATATACTTCATATTATCCTTAAAATGAATAATGCATCAGAGCTACGATACAATTGGGTTTTGCAACAATAAAATTGATGACCCTTGCGTCACGGCTTGATACAACTTGTTATGTTCTTTTTAGATATAGTTATCGTAAGATTAGTGAAGTCGAAATGTGTGCGGGAATTGCACACACACTTCAAAACATCAACTTAGAAGTCCTCCACAAAAGGAGATCAGGGCATGATCCACGCTGGCAATGCCATTACCGTCCAAATGCTTGCGGACGGAATTGCAGAATTCCGCTTTGACTTACAAGGTGAGTCGGTTAACAAATTCAACCGTGAAACGATTGAAGACTTTAAAGCTGCCATTGAAGCTGTAAAAAATAACAGCGAAGTGAAAGGCTTAATCGTTACTTCTGGTAAATCTACATTTATCGTCGGCGCGGATATCACTGAATTCGGTGAAAACTTCAAACAAGGTGAAAGCGCAATTGTTGAATGGGCTGGTCCTGTTCACGATATTTTCAACTCATTTGAAGATTTAGAGATTCCTAAAGTTGCTGCGATCAATGGTATTGCATTGGGCGGCGGTTTTGAAATGTGCTTAGTCTGTGACTACCGTGTCATGTCTACGGCTGCAACTGTAGGTTTACCTGAAGTTAAACTTGGAATCATTCCTGGTTTCGGTGGTACAGTTCGTTTGAGCCGTGTGATCGGTATCGACAATGCTGTTGAGTGGATTGCAACTTCTGCAAACAAACGTCCTGATGCTGCGCTTAAAGACGGCGCTGTAGATGCTGTGGTTGCACCTGAGCAATTACAAGCTGCTGCAATTGATCTTGTTAAACAAGCGATTGCTGGCCGTTTAGACTGGAAAGCAAAACGTCAAGAAAAATTAGAGCCTGTTAAATTAGACATGCTTGAACAAATGATGGCGTTCAACTCTTCTAAAGGCGTGATTCTTGCGAAAGCAAATCCTGCGCAATACCCTGCTCCAAAGCTTCTTCTTGATTCACTTCAAGCAGGTGTAAGCTTAAACCGTGATGGCGCATTAAAAGCTGAAGCTGAAGCTTTTGCTAAAGCTGCAATCACACCACAAGCAGGTGCGTTGATTGGTTTATTCATCAACGACCAAGTTGTGAAAAAAGCCTCTAAAAAACATGAAAAAGGTGCGCATCCTGTAAACCAAGCTGCTGTACTTGGCGCTGGTATCATGGGTGGCGGTATTGCTTACCAAGCGGCAAGCAAAGGCACACCAATTATCATGAAAGATATTGGTAATCCACAACTTGCATTGGGTATGGCTGAAGCGAACAAATTGCTGACTAAGCAAGTTGAACGTAAAAAGATGACCCCTGCGAAAATGGGTGAAACACTTGCTCGTATCCGTCCAACTTTAAGCTATGACGAGTTTAAAGAAGTGGATATCGTGATTGAAGCAGTGACAGAGAACCCTAAAGTTAAGGGTATCGTACTTGCTGAAACTGAGAAGAACGTTCGTGACAACACGATCATTGCTTCAAATACTTCAACAATTTCGATCACTCGTTTGGCTGAAAACTTACAACGTCCTGAAAACTTTGTTGGTATGCACTTCTTCAACCCAGTTCACATGATGCCACTTGTAGAAGTGATTCGTGGTGAGAAAACGTCTGAAGAAGCGATTGCAACAACTGTAGTTCTTGCTCAGAAAATGGGTAAAACACCAATCGTTGTGAACGACTGCCCAGGCTTCCTTGTAAACCGTGTATTGTTCCCTTACTTTGGTGCGTTTGACCTTCTTCTTAAAGACGGCGCTGACTTCCAACAAGTGGACAAAGTCATGGAGAAATTCGGCTGGCCTATGGGTCCTGCATACTTGATCGATGTTGTTGGTATCGACACAGGTGTTCATGGCGCAGAAGTGATGGCTGAAGGTTTCCCTGACCGTATGAAGCCTGATTTCAAAGGCGCGATCGAAATCATGTATGAAAACAAACGTCTTGGTCAAAAGAATGACGTTGGTTTCTACAAGTACGAACTAGATCGTAAAGGTAAAAAAGCGAAAGCTGTTGATCCAACTGCGTATGAGCTTGTTGCAACAATGGCAACAACTGAAAAGCACGAGTTTGATGCACAAGAAATCATTGATCGTATGATGCTGGCTTTCTGTAACGAAACAGTTCGTTGCTTAGAAGACAACATCGTTGCTACTGCTTCTGAAGCAGATATGGCGATGATCATGGGTGTAGGTTTCCCTCCATTCCGTGGTGGTCCATGCCGTTACATCGACCAAACAGGTGTAGCTGAGTATGTTGCGCTTTGCGACAAATACGCACACTTAGGTAAGGCTTATGAAGCGCCACAAATGTTGCGTGACATGGCTGCTAACAACAAAAAATTCTACGGTTAAGGAGCAACGTGAATGGCTACTTTAAATCCACGTGACGTTGTCATCGTTGATGGCGTACGTTCAGCAATGGGTAAAACCAAAAACGGTATGTTCCGCAATGTACGTGCTGACAGCTTATCTGCTGAATTGGTTCGTGCTTTAGTTGCTCGTAACCAGTTTGATACAAACGAAGTTGAAGACGTAATCTGGGGCTGTGTTAACCAGACTTTAGAACAAGGTATGAACATTGGTCGTAACATCGTGTTATTGGCTGATTTACCAAAGACTGTTGGTGGTCAAACGGTTAACCGCCTTTGCGGTTCATCTATGCAGTCTATCCATACTGCTGCGGCTCAAATTGCAACGAACCAAGGTGATGTTTTCATCGTTGGTGGTGTTGAACACATGGGTCACGTAGGCATGATGCACGGTATCGACTTGAACCCTGAAGCGTCTAAACACTATGCAAAAGCATCTAACATGATGGGCTTAACGGCTGAAATGTTAGGTCGTATGAATGGCATTAGCCGTGAAGAACAAGATGCATTTGGTGTTGAATCTCACCGTCGTGCATGGGCTGCAACTCAAGAAGGTCGTTTCAAAAACGAAATCGTTGGTGTTGAAGGTCATGATGCAAATGGTTTCAAAATCCTTTGCGACGTTGACGAAGTAATTCGTCCAGATGCTAACCTTGAAGCATTCAAAGCATTACGTCCTGTGTTTGATCCTAAAGGTGGTACAGTAACTGCTGCGACTTCTTCTGCATTGTCTGATGGTGCATCTGCAATGTTGTTGATGTCTGCTGAACGTGCTCAAGCATTTGGTCTTAAGCCTCGTGCTGTGATTCGCTCTATGGCGATTGCAGGTTGTGATGCTGCGATCATGGGTTATGGCCCAGTTCCTGCAACTCAAAAAGCGCTTAAACGTGCTGGCTTGACGATGGATGATATCCAAACAATCGAGTTAAACGAAGCGTTTGCTGCTCAAGGTCTATCTGTAATGAAAGGCTTAGGCATCTACGAGAAACAAGACATCATCAACTTGAATGGTGGTGCGATTGCTCTTGGTCACCCATTGGGTTGTTCAGGTGCGCGTATTACAACAACATTGTTGAACGTGATGGAACAACAAGATACTCAAATCGGTCTTGCGACAATGTGTATCGGTCTTGGTCAAGGTATCGCGACAATTATCGAACGTGTTTAATAGACACCAAGATAAAAGAAAAATCCCCGCTTAATGCGGGGATTTTTTATTACTTCAGTATTTGTTTCAAATAATCTACCAGTTGAGGAAATTCACTATAGCCATCCTCCGCTAAAAAATGTCCTGATTTAGGGATAATGGTATAAGGTATTTTAAATTGCTTTGCTAATTTCAGACTCAATTCAGGTGAAACATAAGCATCATTGTCAGAAATAAAAAGATGTTTGTGCAGAACATTTTCAAAACTAAATTTAATATTTTGGCTTGTTAAAATAAAAGGATCGAGTTGCGGCAAAGTGGGTAAGGTTTCGGTAAAGCCTGATATCAGCACAACTCCTCCAACCTTGGAAGGACTTCGCTTAGATAAAAAATTTAATAAAGTGATACTGCCTAAACTATGTGCTACAAAATAAGTATTTTCATCAATCGTTTTAATATTCTGCTCAAGAACCCATTGCCAACTCTTTACATCTGGCTGCATAGAATCAGGTAAAGATAAAATCGTCACTTGCGTATGCGAATTCTGTATCTGATCTTGTACTGAATCAAACCAATGATCATGCACTGTAGCACCATAGCCATGCACAATATAAATATGTTTTTGTGGAACTACTGGCTGGGCTAAAGCAGCATATCCTAACAATGGAACACACCATAATCCTAGCAAACCGATTAATTTTTTCATTCAACTCTGCTCAATAAAATTGTCTGAAAGGCATGCTAAACTATGACACCAATGTCAGAGTCAAGTGATATTTATGAACCTTGCAAAAGTTGCCGAATTGACACAAGTCAGTCCTCGTATGCTACGTTATTATGAAGATTTATGCTTGGTTCAACCTAAACGAACTGAAAATAATTACCGTTCTTACAGTCAAAAAAATATTGAAGATATTCATAAAATTAAAATATTGAATGATGCAGGAATGAATTTAAAAGATATTCATGCACTATTGCCCTGTTTTGATTTAGCAGATCGCCGTTTTAGTCTTTGCTCAATTGTTCACTCAAAATTAGAAAATGAACTTAGCCAAGTGAGTGAGCAATTAATCAAATTACAACGATCACACGAATTGTTAAAATCATTTTTAGAACATGGTACTGTTAAATAAAATGCTTAGAATTATAAATATAAAAAATAAAAGTGATCAAAATCCAAAAACACTTGGAAAGCTACTTCTTCCCCTTATCCCCAAACATGATGTTCAAACGATTGGTATCAAAATTAAATTTAATCGGTTCATTATTACTGACTGCATCGAGTGCTTTACCACGGTCAACACCCAAAGGTTGAAGCATGATAAATAAACCCTTCGTCGGGTCAGAAGACTGTAAGCCTTGAGCAACAGCAAGCACATATTCTTGTTGTAAAGGAGAAAGTTGATTCATATCGACTTGCGACATATTCGGTTGAATATCGATCATGGTAAAATTATCACCAATTGCAAAATTCTGAATTTCATTTTCATCTTTTTGAATCTGATGCTGTAATGATTTACGTGCAGTTTTATCATCCTGAAAAGGCACAATACCGACTTCTTCACGCAACTCAGAATCTGCCATCACTTTAATCGTAGGCAATGTATTCACTTCTTCAGCTTGAGCCGATGTGAGCCCAACAGAGCCAAGTGTAGTTACAAGTGTTAAAACTTTGATAAAGTTCATACGCTTCACCCATAAAATTAGCCATTCGATAAAAGACTAAATGATTCGGCAAAATTCAAATTTATATAAATAGCCTATACCAAAATGCCTATTGCTTCACCAAAGCTCAGATAAACGGCTGACCATCAAAGTGATTCAGCTTTTCCAAAAGATCAAACCGAAACCCTATTTTCCCCTAAGAAATTTCATCCTATAAAATACGCTATAAAGCCTCTTCTAAAACTTCCGCATTTTGTTCTTTTTGATCATTAATTTGTGCATTCAGTTTTAAAACATCTTGGAATAGCTGATTAAATTGTTTCACTTGAGCATCATTCTTAAACAATATTTGCCCTCCTTTCGCTTCCCATTCATATTTTTTCAACATTTCAAACATCGCTTCCGCTTTTGCCAATATTTGTAATTCATTTAAAATTAATGCGTTGTCTTCATCCAATTGTGTATTTTGTTCTAATTTAGATTGTAATGGCTTCTTTAAATCTGCTTTTAAATCCAAACTTTTCAATTGCGCTAAAGCATCTTTTTTATTTTGAGCATTTTGCTTTTGATAATTCAACATTGCTTGACGGACTGTCGTCATCATCCGTTCTGTTTCTTGATAATTCTGTTTACGGTCTGCATCTAAGCGCTTCACATCAAGAAAATAGTTCCATCTCGCTGCTGCGAGTTGATTCAAGTAAGCGTTGCGTGTATCGATATTTTTAATCCAGTACTTGAGTAAAAATTCAGATAAGGTTTTGTAATCCCCAGTTAAGCGTGGATCTTGAATATCAATATTGACAGGTTTAGAGCGATCCTGTGCTTGTTCATAAAGTTGACGCATTTTATCGGTCATGACCAAATCAAAGACTTGGCGATTCTTTTCATCACGCTTGGTCATGGTATGGTCGTAATAGAAAAAACCAGCTACAGCAAGGATGATGATTGCCAAAATAATCAATATTCGACGCATACCTTGTTCCAAAAATAATTTACTGTTGTCTTAGAATAACTTATGCCCCATATATTTGTATATTAATTATGCAAATAGATGATAAAGCGATTCGTTCATATATTTTTGTGACACTCAGATTCATAAACAAACTTTAAATTTACACGCATTAACCCCATGATATATGCAATAGATTTTTTCAAGTTTGAGATTTCCCATGCGTGTAGATATTTGGTCAGATGTGGTTTGTCCATTTTGTTATATTGGTAAAAAACGTTTAGAAGCGGCTGCAAAGCAAACTGGTATTGAGCTTGAAGTGCATTGGCATAGTTTTGAGCTTGATCCTGAAGCCCCAGTTCGCCAAGAGGTTTCAAACACTGAACGTCTTGCTCAAAAATATGGTCGTACTTTTGCAGAAGTTGAAGAGATGGAACGCAATATTGCAGCCATGGCAAAAGAAGAAGGGATTGAGTTTAATTGGGAAAATGCCAATTCAGGTAATACCTTCAATGCACACCGTATTATCCATCTTGCACAAAGCAAAGGATTAGGTTCTGAAGCGGAAGAAGCATTTTTCTATAGCTACATGACTCAAGGTTTACCAATTGGTGAACGTGAAACCATTGAAGATGTTGCTGCACGTATTGGTTTAAATCCAGGTGAAGTTGAGGATGTACTTGATTCAGAAGAATATGCTGATTTTGTCAGATTCGATGAAGAAGTTGCACATGATCAACTGAAAGTAACGGGTGTTCCATTCTTTGTTTTTGATCAACGTGTGGCTTTAGCAGGTGCTCAACCTCGTGACGTCTTTGTTCAGGTTTTAGAAAAAGCCAAAGAAACAATGGGTCAAACTGAGGATACTGAAAATATTGAAAATACTGAAGTTGAACAACAAGATGCTGCTGTTTGTAATGATGAATCTTGTGATGTTCCAAATAAATAATTTCAAAGCGCTTTGACATTATTTTGAAATGTATTCGCCTAGTCGATTCAAAAAATAGTCTAAAAATAAAACCCCCGACATTATATTGTCGGGGGTTTTATTATTTAGAATGTAGATAGAATTTAAAATACTTACTCAACCAAAAAGCTAATTTTTAGATTGACGCGATATTCAGTAATTTTATTTTCCTTAATAATAACTTTTTGTTCGTTGATCCACGCCCCTTGTACATTTTTGATTGTTTCTGTGACTTTGGCGATCCCTGTTTGAATTGCATCTTCAAAACTTTTAGTGCTACTCGAATTTACCTCTACAACTTTTGCAATTGCCATGTGACGCACTCGATTTTTTATAAAAGGAAACTCCATCCTATTACAAATACAGGGCTTATATTGTCTGTTTAAAATTTAAACAAATTAATCATACATAATGCTACAAGAAATCACTCACAGTTCAATTCGATCTATCAACCAAAAACTGTAATCCATGACGATCCATCATGTCGTTCAGTCTTCAAAATCAGTCATCAAAATCCGTATTACATTTACCCTTTTGATCGATATAACAATTTTTCTTATCATTAAATTTCAGCAATTCTGTACTTCCATTCTTAGGAAAATGATCACGCCAATCCATATTGCCATAGCTTGAATAAGTCACTTGGATCGGATACAAACTTGGGGCTGTTGAATCAGCCTTCAACTGATATTCCTTAGAAAATCCCGCCAATTTAGGGTCACCACTTTCATAAGCACCTGAATTATCCTCAGAAATACCAAATGGATATTCCTCAATCCAACCTTGCTCATTCAACACAATCAACGATGAAAATTCAGAATGCGAACCCGTTGAAGTATAGCCACCTGAATAAATCAACCCCATTTGATCTTTACCCACACGGCGAATTTTTTGAAAATCTTCAGCCTGTAAATGTGAATCTCCCCAACTGCCTGAAATATCGAGATTGGGACGAGAGCGGCTAAGTAGTTGGTATTGCCCATTGCTGAGTCGTTTAAATAAATAAAGTTCTACTTTTGGTCGAGCAGGATGACCTGTATTAATTTCACCATTGTCTTGCCCAAAAATTTCTAAACGGACAATAAAACGTTTCTCCCCCTGTACATTTTGATAGCTTTGAACAGGATTAAACACGGCGTAATCAACATTGCCCTCTTTATTTTTTAGCCCAACCGCTTCATCCATCGATACATTATTCATTTTTAAATAACGAATATCTTTCTGATGAAATTGCATAAAAATCGTTTTGTAATTTAGATTTTTAACAATAATTGCTGAATTTGATTGCGTCTTCACTGTTCGAGATAACGAACTTTGCTCAGCAAATAAAGAGGATGACAATAAAAGACTCGTAACCAATATGAAAGATTGAATCGGAGCATTTTGTAGTAAGATTTGTAGTAAAATTTTCTGCTTCATCTTGTTTTCCTGCGACGATTTAATACTGATGCTTATAAGCATTCATCATTTTAAATAACAACTTAACTTAGCTTATGTTGATCAATGACAACTTATAAATAAATCATGTTGTGCTTCTATTTTAAGCATTTTGAACAGATTTTATATTTAGCACAATGAATAGATTGAAATTTACTGTTTCTTTAAGGCATAGTGATCTTGAAGACTAAGAATTCATAAACTTTAAGAGATAGAAAAAGTGAAAATGACAAAAAACTTAAATTCGATCCTTTCAGCAGTTCCCTATCTTTTTATATTGGGAGGTTTTTATGGAAATTCAGTCTCTGCTGAAACAATGAGTAGCCTTGCAGATGCAAAGGCGAAGCAAACTGAATCGTTATACACTATTGAAGAAGGCGAAAAAGGTTGGCTCAATTATATTCCACGTGCTGTCGATGCAACGCCAACAGTTTTCCCCAATGAATCTAATGACGATATTGTTCCGCCAACAGAAGCCACTGAAAACCAAACATGGACAGATAAAAAGCAAAAAAGTATCCGTAATTGGGTAGATCGTACTGCAAATAAAATGGACAGTTGGTTTGGAGAAACCGATCCGAAAAAACCAGCAACAGCTACGTTAAGGGTTTTAGTCGATAACCGTTGGGATGAACACGATGGTTATGATATCAGCCCACGTATCCGAGGCAAAATCAAATTACCAACCCTTGAAAATCGTTTAAGTGTGGTTTTTGGTGATGATTCTTTAGATGATGAACTTGAAAATAATATTGCGATTAGCAATCCAAATGCTGAAGCCGATCCTGATAAAAAATTTAATGGTAAAAGTGCTCGAGACGACAACAGCTCCATTGCATTACGCTGGTCACAAGCGTCTAAGAAACTGCCTTTTGATGTCGATGCCGACTTAGGTATTCGTTCAGGTAATGATATCTATGCTCGCCTTAAAGCTGAAAAAGATTGGGACTTAGGCGATGATTTCTATTTTCATGCTGAACAAATTTATCGTTATGGTATCGACAGTAAAAATTACCTCAGAACCAATTTAGAACTGACCCATGCACGTCCAGACCAACCATTTCTTTCCAATCAGTTTAATGTCACCTATGCCGATGAGCAAGATGATGATTTAACTTGGAACAATCGCACATATCGTCAACACCAATTTTTTAAAGGCAATCGTTTTAACTACGGCATCTACACAGGTGGTTATTACAATGAGAGTGATTTGAGACTCAACAGTTGGGGGCCTTTTGTTTCTTGGCGTCAACCTGTATTGCGAGAATGGTTCTTTGTACAAGGTGATTTAAACTATTTTAATGATCATCGTGAAGATCGTGGTCATTATCCAAGGGCTTTGATCCGTTTAGAAGCATTATTCTAAAAATCTATTCTGCAAAATAATAACAACTGTTTTATAGCAACTTTAAATCCTTCCCCTTGCGGAGTAGTCCTCACCTTTGGAAAAGGAGGAATGAGTAGCACCGCTGCACAAGAAATCTAAAATTATTTTAGATTCTCAATAATTCCCCTCTTTTTTAAAGAGGGGTTAGGGGAGATTCTTAAATGAGTAATCACTAAATTACTCTTAGCTGATCAGCATTAACCTTGAAGATAGGCTTTTTAACAATAACAACTTACTTAAGCTTTAAGCAATAAGTTGTTAATGCGTTTTACATATTCAGCAGGATCATCAGGTAAACCACCTTCGGCAATCACCGCTTGATCAAAAATCACATTGGCCAAGTCATCGAATTGCGCTGAACCTTCAAGTTTTTTCACCAAAGGATGCTCAGGGTTAATCTCTAAGATCGGTTTAGACTCAGGAACAGCTTGACCTGCCTGTTTCAACATACGAATCAATTGCGGCGACAAATCACCGTCACTTGTTACTAAACATGCAGGTGAATCTACCAAACGTGTGGTTACACGGACTTCTTTAGTCTTCGCTTTCAATGAATCAGAAAGTTTATCAACCACAGGCTTAAATTGTTCAGCCGCAGCTTCTAAAGCTTTCTTCTCTTCCGCATCTTGCAAATCACCGAGATCAACAGCACCTTTGGCAACGTTTTGCATTGGTGTGCCATCAAACTCATTCACAAACTCCATTGCCCATTCGTCAACACGATCAGCCATGAGTAAGACTTCAATGCCTTTCTTACGGAACAATTCAAGTTGTGGTGAATTTTTTGCAGCAGTTAAACTATCCGCAGTCACATAATAGATGGCTTTCTGCCCTTCTTTCATGCGTGCTTTATAGGCTTCAAGTGAGGTCGAAACTTCATCATTGGTTGATGTAGAAAAACGTAATAATTTCAGAATACGTTCACGATTTCCAAAATCCTCACCCAAACCTTCTTTAATCACTGAACCAAATTCAGCATAGAACGTTTTGAATTTTTCTTGATCTGCTTCGTCTTCAGATTTCGCCAAACTATCTAAAGTTGTTAAGACACGGCGAGTATTCCCCTCACGAATCGTTTTTACATCACGGCTTTCTTGTAATAACTCACGGCTTACGTTTAATGGAAGGTCTGCACTATCCACGATCCCTTGTACAAAACGAAGATAATTTGGAATCAGATTGTCTGCATCATCCATAATAAATACACGTTTTACATAAAGCTTAATACCTGCTTTCGCTTCACGTGTAAAAATATTACTCGGTGCTTTGCTTGGAATATAAAGCAATTGCGTATATTCAGTGCTACCTTCAACGCGGTTATGTGCCCATGCCAATGGTGCATCAAAATCGTGGGTTAAATTCTTATAGAACTCAACATATTGCTCTTCAGTAATTTCACTCTTATTGCGTGTCCACAATGCGCTTGCAGAGTTAATTGCTTCCCATTCATCAGTTTTGACATATTGACCTCCATTTGAAGCATTGCTTTCTTCACCTTCAACAACTTCATCTTCTTGCCAAACTTCTTTTTGCATTTCAATCGGCAGGCTGATGTGATCAGAATATTTATTGATGATCTGTTTAACTTTATAGCTGTCCAAATATGCTAAAGCATCATCACGTAAATGCAGAATAATATCTGTTCCACGTGAATCCTTACTGATTTGTTCTACTTCAAAATCACCAGTTCCACCACTGATCCAACGTACACCTTCGCTTGCATCTAAACCTGCACGACGTGATTCAACGGTAATTTTATCCGCAACAATAAACCCTGAATAAAAACCAACACCAAACTGACCAATCAACTGCGCATCAGACTTCTGGTCACCTGACAATTTAGACATAAAGTCTTTGGTACCAGACTTGGCAATTGTACCTAAATTTTCAATCGCTTCTTGTTGGCTTAAACCAATACCATTATCAGAAATGGTGATTGTTTTTGCATCTTTATCGAGGCTAACACGGACATGAAGATTTGGATCATTTTCATAATAATCAGGATGGTTAATCCCTTCAAAACGCAATTTATCACATGCATCAGAAGCATTAGAGATCAATTCACGTAGAAAAATTTCAGGGTTTGAATAGAGAGAATGCGTCACTAAATGTAAAAGTTGGGCTACTTCAGCTTGGAAACTATGCTTGTGTGAACCTTGTTGTGCGCTTTGTTCGCTCATAAATCACTCCGTTAAATTCATATCAATTTTGTTATTAAAATCCTTCCATTTCGGTTTGCTTTTCTTAACCCGATAAAAAATAAAAGTGTTCGAAATACCGATGAAAGAATTTTTGAATGCTTTAGAAATGGAGTGAGTTCACGATATTTCAATAGGAAATCTTAATTTTTTTTAAAATGGCCCTTGTTGATAGACACGATTCATATAAATATCCAGCTTTTGCTGACGCATTTTATAGACATCAGCCAAACAACTGACATTATCTTGACACTGATCTCGTAGCTGTAACCATTTGACTTGTTGATCTTGAATGACGCCCCGAGTACCCATCGGTACAAGTTTGCGAATAATAATATAGGTGGTTGCCATTTTGACATCGGCATCATTTAAATTTCTATGTTCACATACTGCATGCTCCGTCTTGGTTTGTGCTTTATCACAATTAAAACTTGCCGCATGAGTGGTTGAAGTCATACAGATGAATATACTAAAAATATAAAGATAGATTTTCATAAGAATTTTAAATTATTAAAATGTAGCGATTAGATTAGTTGGATTTGATAATGACTTATATAGTCAAAAGTAACTATTTTGTTCTTTTTATTTGTCTTTTATTTAACCATTTCCAAATCAAATTTTGATCAGTTTATCCAATATTTTAACTTCATTTATTTTCAAACTGAATATAAAAACTCGACAGCATTGTCGAGTTTTTACTTTCTAAAACTTAGAATTTATAACTATAGCCAATGGTATAAATCATTGGATCGATATCTAAATCAAATGTTGTTACACCTTTAACTTCAACCTCTGGGCTGAGTTGAGCATAACGTGCATCAAAGAATACGCCCCAGTTTTTAGCATCCGCAGGTTGGTAGTTAAAACCAATTTGACCTGCAAAACCAAAGTCTTCTTTCACTTTTACTTTAGTACCTTCAAGACCACCTGAAGTTTCTTCATCCCATGCAATAAATGCAGTTCCACCTACACCAATATATGGCGTAAAACCTGTCGAATTTTTAAAGTTATATTTAAACGTGACTGTTGGCGGTAAATGTTTAAGTTTAACTGCCTTTTCACCATCCAATAACACATCATGGCTAATTGGTGTTGCCAAAAGAACTTCAGCGGAAAAAGGTGTTTGACCAAAAATATATTCTACAGATGGTGTAAATGCATATTCATTATCTGCTTTAACGACTGCTGCACCATTGAGTATTGCTGTGTCTTCCGTTGGCGCAATTGCTGAAGCACCAACTTTAACTTGCCACTGTGCAAACGATGTAGATGAAATCCCCATTAATGTAATAAGTATTGCTTTCTTAAACATTATAAAACCTCTGCGTTGTTATTAATTGCATTAAACACATTCATTTTAAATATTGCAATACTCATTTATTTTAAAATTTTAAACTTATTTTTAAATACATGTATTTTATAGGTATTTAATTAATCTAACTAATTTACTAGGTTTTAAATACCAACCAAATTAATATGCTTTATTTTAAATACATCAAATCAATGTATTTTAGTATGGTTTAGATATTATTATTAAAATCTAATTAAATGTATTTAAAATATACTTTTTAATATTTACAATAATATTCTCATTTTAAATAAAATAATGATTCAATATTTTATAAATTTAATCGATTTCTATAGAACTAAAATTCAATATATTATTTTTTTCAATAAAAAACTGCTTTGATCGTGGTTTAAAACCACCACCCTAAACTTCACATATCGAGAATATTTAAGGCTTGATCAAAGCAGTTCTGGAGTGCAGCTATTTAACTATGGATGGCTTAAAGCACCATTGCTGCAATCCATCCAAAAATCAATAAAGGAATATTAAAATGGATAAAGGTTGGAACAACACTATCTTTCATATGATCATGTTGCCCATCCATATTCAAACCTGACGTTGGGCCTAAGGTTGAATCCGAAGCAGGTGAACCAGCATCTCCCAACGCAGCAGCCGTACCAATAATGGCAATGGTTGCCATTGGACTAAATCCAAATTGGATGCAAAGCGGTACATAAATAATCGCTAAGATCGGTACTGTCGAGAACGAAGAGCCAATCCCTAAAGTAATCAGTAAACCAATCAATAACATTAAGAATGCTGCCAATGCCTTACTGTTGCCAATCCAATCCACAGATGCCGTAACCAATGCAGGAACTTGATTCGTTGCCTCAATCACTGCGGCAAAGCCTTGTGCAGCAATCATAATGAAGCCAACCAATGCCATCATGCGCATGCCTGTAATAATGACATCATCGGCTTCTTTCCATTTGAAAATGCCAGCACAACTCAAAATTGCAACACCGACCAATCCTGCAAGAATCATCGAATCTGAATACAATTGAACAGACAATGTCGCTACAACGGCAAAAGCCGCCATAAATATCGTAAATTTGGCAATTTGAGGTACAGCATTATCATCAGCACTATCTGTAGTCATTTCACCCGTAATACTGTGTACTTTCACTTCAACTGGTACATTGTTGTAATGACGTGGTTTACGATAACTAATAAATAAGGCAATCAGTAAACCTACGAACATACCAGACACAGGAATCAGCATCGCATGTGGAATTTGTTCATTACTCACTGCAAAGCCATACGGCTTACCAAAGGTATTGATGTTCTGTGCCAAAATATCGTTGAGGAAAATTGCACCAAAACCAACTGGAATCAGCATGTAAGTTGCACATAAACCAAAGGTCAATAAACATGCCACAGCACGTCGATCAAGGTTCAAGTGGTTAAATACACCCAATAAAGGCGGAATTAACACAGGAATAAAGGCGATATGTACAGGAATTAAGTTTTGTGAAGAAATGGCAGCTAAAGCAATCGTGACGAAAATAATATATTTCACTTTATTTTGCGATTTACGATCACTGTCTGCTTTTAAAGTACGAATCAGTTTATAAGCCAATAAATCTGGCAAACCTGAACGTGCTAAAGCCAAAGCAAAAGCACCTAATACACCATAGGCTAAAGCAATTTTCGCACCGCCACCTAAACCATTATTAAATGCTTCTAAAGTCCCTTGCAGACCTAAACCAGCCAATAATCCACCTGTCACAGCACCAATAATAAGCGCAAAAACAACAGGTACACGGGCTAAAGAAAGTCCGAACATGACCACGATAGCAGCGATAATTGCAATCATAAGAAAATGTTTTGTGAAAAAAGGAGGCATTTTATCAGAGATTAATCTTTAAATTTACTCCTTTAATCCCATTCCCAAAGAATAAAAACTGTCGAAATGACAGTTTTTATGGATATTCTCATATCATTTATTGTGATTTTTGAGCGAACACTTTGATATATTGCGCAATTTCTTGTGGTCGACTCAATATCGCCCAATGGTTTGCATCGACTTCTACCCGTTCAAAATTAGCCACCCACTTCGGCATTTCATCAATCAGTTCTGGACTTACGAATTTATCTTGTTTTAAAACCACTGCTTGCACAGGACAAACCGCATGGCGTTGACGTGGCATGGTCAAACGAGGACCGAAGTTTGCTCGATACAAACCAATGCCATGTTCACCATCTTTTGCAATATTTTGATTGAGCGGTAAGCCTTTGGTTTTCTCAAGTTGATTTAAGACTTTACCCCAGCGTTGTGGACTAAAAAAATGCCAAACCGTCGGTGCAAGAATGGGGAGCTGAAAAGCAACAATGTACCAAGATTTAAATAGCTGTTTAAAAAACTTGGGTTTTTCATGCATAAACTGATCACGCATCCAAAATGCTGCATGGTCTAAACATGGTCCTGAAATAGTGGTATACGACAAAATACGTTGTTTAAATTTACCTTCAGTGACTGATTCCCACGATTGAATTGATCCCCAATCATGTGCAGCTAAATGAAAAGAACGATGAGGTAAAAGTTCATTCACCACACATTCCAAATCTAAAGAGAGTCTAGGTAAAGCATAATCACGGATACGCTTAGGTACAGAAGATTGCCCTGCGCCTCGAACATCGTAAGTTATAATATAAAAGTCATGGATGAGCTGCTCAATAACCGGCTCCCATACTTCTTGATTATCTGGATATCCATGGACCAATACTAATGCTGGGTTTTCAGCATTCCCCCATGTTTTTGCACAGAGTTTTTGATTATCTTGTGTGGAAATCCAAGTCATCTGTGTTTGCATTGAGTCACCTTTTATTGTTTTGACCATTGACTATGATTTAATTGTTCAGGGCATTTAGATCAATGCCACTTTCCATTCTGTTGTTTATTATGGTTGAAAAGTAAATAACTAGAATTGACCATGAATACACTAATCAAAAAACTACAGACAATTCCTTTTGTGTCGAAATTTATGTTGAATCACTATTCTCCATATAAAGGCGCAGGTATTGAAATCGATAAGATTGATTTAAAAAATTATCATATCCGAGTCAAAATGCCATTAACGCATAAAAACCAAAATATTGTCGGTGTGCATTTTGGTGGAAGTTTATATTCAATGGTTGACCCATTTTATATGCTCATTTTGATGCATCATCTTGGACCTAAATATGTAGTTTGGGATAAAGCTGCAACGATTAACTTTCTTTCACCGGGTCGTAGTACGGTTTATGCGGATATTCGCTTAGATTTTGCGGAAATAGAGCAGATTAAAAAAGCGACTGCAGATTTTCAGCCAGTTTATCGTAACTATACTTTAAATATTTTTGATGATTCTGGACTGCGAATCGCAGAAGTACAAAAAACACTGTATATCAGACGTAAAAATCCACAGCCTCTAAGAAGATAAGTGCATACCCCCTATGATTCAATGCTTATCTAATACATCTAATCAGCAAAAAAATAAGCGCAAATTTGCGCTTATTTTTATTTGACAGATCATTAATCTCAATCAAATTATTTTTTACCTTCAATGGCAGCACCTGTACCACCACCGATTGCACCACCAATTGCAGCGCCAGTATCACCACCAATTAATTCTTTACCAATCACTGAACCAATCCCTGCACCTACACCACTATAAGTTGCATTGCGATTAGAACCATTGCTGGTTTTACTTCCGACCGCTGCACCACCACCTGCACCAACAGCAGCACCAACACCACCACCTACGTGATTACCTGCTGCACCACCTACTGCACCACCGATAGCAGCACTACCAATTCGCTTATCATTGGCAGACATGTTTTCACATCCCGTTAACATCACAATTGGCAAAGCTGCACATATTGCGACCATTACTGTCTTTTTCATGTCTTTGATCCTTTTCTACTCGAACGAAGTATATTGCTTTGCAACAATATTTACTCATTTTATGAAAACATTGATTTATGGAATAAATCGTAATTTCATGCTGTGATTTGTAACTTAGTATTATCAAGTATCAGCCAGATTAATAAAATAATATTCATGTTAATGCTCTGTAGTGACTTCGTCACTCAAATGTATATTTTAGTTTTAATAGCATGATATAAAATAAAATTTATAAGCCTAAATCATTAATTTTATTTACATTTTTCTTTGATAAAATTATAACTCGCATAGACAACCATAAAAATTACTAGCTGGCTAAATATCAGGAATAACATAAAAAATAGTTCACCAAAAATAATACCAAGTTTATATTGATAGAGCGTTTGAAATAAATAGCCGTTTCGCCCCAAAGCCACAGTCATATCTTGTTTAGAGAAATGCCATCGCATCATCGAGAAACTAAAAACAGTAAAACCAATGATTAATCCTATCATCATCAATGCATCCCAAATTCTAAATTGAGATGGTTTGGGAATTTCTGAACGCTTATCCGCTAAAAGCATCCAAAAGATAAATACAGCCCACAAGCTACTGAGTAGTGAAAAATAAGCGGTAACAAACACCGTATAAAGTGCCAATTCTCCAAACATTCCTGTTTGAATATGTAGCTTTAGGGTGATGAACTCGAATAGCGTATTTTGCCACGCCGTTGTCGGTTGTTGAGGTAAAAACATCATCATGCAGACAGGAAGTAAGGTTACTGCCAGTAAAACGTTTGTTGCATATCTAATTTTAATTGCCATTTTTACTATTGATGACTTGAGTTTATTCAGTATACAAAAAAGACGCCCTAAGGCGTCTTTTTTAGATCAAATTTTAAACTTAGAAAGAATCTTCGTTTAAAGCTTGAGAGAAAGCTTGGTCAACTTCAGAGAAGTCATTTACAAGTTCGTGTTCAGCAGCTTCAGCTTCTTGACGACGACGTTCTAAATGGTATGCAAGACCCGTACCCGCTGGGATCAAGCGACCCACAACAACGTTTTCTTTCAAGCCACGTAAATCATCTTCTTTACCTGTTACAGCCGCTTCAGTTAACACACGTGTTGTTTCCTGGAACGATGCAGCAGAGATGAACGAGTCAGTAGAAAGCGATGCTTTGGTAATACCCATCAATTGGCGTTCAAACTTCGCAGGGAACTTGTTCTGTGCAAGAACAGCTTGGTTCTCGCCCACAACACGGATGTAATCCACTTGTTCGCCTTTGATGAAGCTTGTATCACCGCCATCAGTGATATCAACTTTACGCAACATTTGACGTACGATGACTTCAATGTGCTTATCGTTGATTTTTACACCTTGTAAGCGGTAAACGTCTTGAACTTCGTTCACGATGTAGTTTGTAAGTGCAACTTCACCTTTCAAACGCAAGATGTCATGTGGATTCTGCGGACCGTCAGAAACAGTTTCACCACGGTTTACATGTTCGCCTTCAAACACGTTCATGGTACGCCATTTCGGAATTAACTCTTCATAAATTTCAGAGCCATCATCCGGAGTAATCACAAGACGGTTCTTACCTTTAGTCTCTTTACCGAAGCTTACAACACCTGAAATTTCAGCAAGAATTGCATGTTCTTTCGGCTTACGTGCTTCAAACAAGTCAGCTACACGCGGTAGACCACCGGTAATATCACGAGTACGTGAAGTTTCTTGTGGTACACGACCAATAACGTCACCCACACCAATTGTTTCGCCATCACGGACAGTAACAATTGTGTTTTGTGGCAAGAAGTAGAACTGTTCGCCGCCATCGGTTGTATCCAACACGATTGCAGGACGCATATCTTTACCAGAAGCAGGACGTGCTGTTACAGGCAAGATTTCAACAGTAGTCATACCTGTTGCATCATCAGTCTTCGATGTTGCAGTTACGCCATCAGCGATTTGGCTGAAACGTGCTTTACCAGCAACTTCTGTTACCAATGGATGTGTATGTGGATCCCAAGTCGCCACGATACCGCCAGCTTCTACAGATTCACCATCTTTCAACAAGATGCTTGCACCGTAAGGCAGTTTATAACGCTCACGCTCACGACCTAAATCATCCGCAATACCGATTTCACCTGAACGTGAAACAGATACCAAGTGACCTTTAGCATGTTGTACAGTTTTCACATTGTGGAAACGTACAGTACCTTTATTACGTACTTGAACACTGTTTGCAGCAGATGTTCTGCTCGCAGCACCACCCACGTGGAATGTACGCATGGTTAACTGTGTACCAGGTTCACCAATTGATTGTGCAGCCATTACACCTACAGATTCACCTGGGTTCACCAAGTGACCACGTGCAAGGTCACGACCATAACATTTCGCACATACGCCGAAAGTAGAAGCACAGTTTACAACTGAACGTACTTTGATTTCGTCAACCCCTGCATTTTCAATAAACGCAGCAAGTTTTTCATCAATTAAAGTATTACGTGGAAGAAGAACTTCATCCGTACCTACTTTCTTCACATCTTCAGCAACAACACGACCAAGTACACGTGCACCAAGGTTTTCGATTACATCACCACCTTGAATGAACGGAGTCATTACAAGACCTTCGTAAGTACCACAATCTGGCTCAGTAATCACCAAATCTTGTGCTACGTCTACTAAACGACGTGTTAAATAACCTGAGTTCGCTGTTTTCAATGCAGTATCGGCCAAACCTTTACGTGCACCATGTGTTGAAATGAAGTACTGAAGTACTGTCAAACCTTCACGGAAGTTTGCTTTAATTGGTGTTTCAATGATCGAACCATCTGGTTTCGCCATCAAACCACGCATACCTGCAAGCTGACGAATCTGAGCTGCCGAACCACGGGCACCAGAGTCAGACATCATGTAGATACTGTTAAATGATTTTTGCTTCTCGTCTTCACCCTGTTTGTTTTTAACAGTTGTAAATGACAAGTTATCCATCATCGCTTTCGCTACTTGGTCGTTAGTACGTGCCCAAATATCGACAACTTTGTTATAACGTTCACCAGCAGTTACGAAACCTTGCTCAAATTGTTGTTCAATTTCACGAACTTCAACTTCAGCTTTTTCAATAATTGCGTGCTTTTGTGGTGGAATCAACATGTCTTCCATACCCACAGAAACACCTGAACGTGTTGCTTGACGGAAGCCCAAGTACATCAATTGGTCAGCAAAGATAACAGTATCTTTAAGACCTAATTTACGGTAGCAAGAGTTAATCAATTTAGAGATGTTCTTTTTGGTCATCTCAAGGTTGATTTGTTGGAAATCCATACCTTCAGGAACAACTTCCCAAAGTAAGCAACGACCTGGTGTTGTATCTACAACAATCGTTTGCTGTTCACGGTTACCATTTTCATCAATTACAGTTTGATGTACACGCGCTTTAACACGAGCATGTAAATCAACTTGACCTGTAGCAAGTGCACGGTTTACTTCGTGAGTATCCGCAAACACCATGCCTTCACCTTTGGCATTGATCGCATCACGCGTGATGTAATACAAGCCCAAGACAACGTCCTGAGAAGGTACGATAATCGGTTCACCATTCGCAGGTGACAAAATGTTGTTGGTAGACATCATTAACGCACGAGCTTCTAATTGAGCTTCAAGTGTTAATGGAACGTGTACCGCCATTTGGTCACCATCGAAGTCGGCGTTAAACGCAGCACAAACGAGTGGATGTAAACGGATCGCTTTACCTTCAATGAGAATAGGTTCAAATGCTTGAAGACCTAAACGGTGAAGTGTTGGCGCACGGTTCAACATGACTGGATGTTGACGAATTACAGATGCAAGAACGTCCCAAACTTCTGGAGTTTCACGCTCAACCATTTTCTTCGCAGCTTTAATGGTTGTTGCTTGGCCAGATGCTTGTAGTTTAGCGAAAATGAATGGCTTGAATAACTCAAGTGCCATTTTCTTAGGCAAACCACATTGATGTAGACGTAATGTAGGACCTACAGTAATTACCGAACGACCAGAGTAGTCAACACGCTTACCAAGTAAGTTTTGACGGAAACGACCTTGTTTACCTTTGATCATGTCTGCCAAAGATTTAAGAGGACGTTTGTTCGAACCTGTAATTGCACGACCACGACGACCGTTGTCTAACAATGCATCTACAGACTCTTGTAACATACGTTTTTCGTTACGTACGATAATGTCTGGCGCTGCAAGGTCAAGAAGACGTTTTAAACGGTTGTTACGGTTAATCACACGACGATAAAGGTCGTTCAAGTCAGAAGTCGCAAAACGACCACCTTCAAGAGGAACCAACGGACGAAGATCAGGCGGAAGTACTGGAAGTACATTCATCACCATCCATTCAGGTTTGTTGTTCGACTCTTTGAACGCTTCCATCAACTTCAAACGTTTAGATGCTTTTTTAAGCTTTGTTTCTGAAGTTGTGTTTGGAATTTCTTCACGTAAACGAGAAATTTCAGCTTCAAGATCGATGTCTTTCAACAAGTCTTGAACAGCCTCAGCACCCATTTTCGCTGTGAATTCGTCGCCATGTTCTTCTAATGCAGTGAAGTATTCTTCATCATTCAGAAGTTGATACTTCTCCATTGGAGTCATACCAGGATCTGTAACAACGTATGATTCGAAATACAATACACGCTCGATATCACGTAAAGTCATATCAAGAAGCAAACCAATACGGCTTGGTAATGATTTCAAGAACCAAATATGTGCAACTGGAGAAGCAAGCTCAATGTGACCCATACGCTCACGACGAACTTTCGCAGTTGTTACTTCAACGCCACATTTTTCACAAATGACGCCTTTATATTTCATACGCTTATACTTACCGCATAAGCATTCATAATCTTTTACTGGACCAAAGATTTTGGCACAGAACAAACCATCACGTTCAGGCTTGAACGTACGATAGTTGATTGTCTCAGGCTTTTTAACTTCACCATGAGACCATGACTTAATCATTTCTGGTGACGCAAGACCAATACGGATGCGATCAAACTCTACAGGAGCATGACCGTCTGAGTCCGTCTTTTTGCGCATGATATCGAGCAAGTCTTTCAATTTTTTTCTCCGTGTGTCAGAGAGATTTTCACTCCCCGACTGGGTCACAAATATTGTTTTTTACTGAAATTTGGGAATCTCGAAAAATCCCCCTAAGTCTCCCTTTGTAAAGGGAGACTTTCTCCCCTCTTTCTCAAAGAGGGGTTGGGGGAGATTTCTTAGTCACCATTTTTCAGTTCAATGTTGATACCTAAAGAACGGATCTCTTTGGTCAATACGTTGAACGATTCAGGCATGCCCGGATCCATATAATGGTTACCATCTACAATGTTCTTATAGATGCGAGTACGACCTTCAACGTCATCCGACTTAACAGTAAGCATTTCTTGAAGTGTATAAGCAGCACCATAAGCTTCAAGTGCCCAAACTTCCATCTCACCGAAACGCTGACCACCGAATTGCGCTTTACCACCAAGCGGTTGTTGAGTTACTAATGAATAAGAACCAGTAGAACGTGCATGCATCTTGTCATCAACCAAGTGGTTCAATTTCAACATGTACATATAACCAACAGTTACTGGACGGTCGAAACGTTCACCTGTACGTCCATCATACAATACTGTCTGACCTGTACGTGAAATTCCACCAAGTTCAAGTAACTCTTTGATTTGTGACTCTTCTGCACCATCAAATACTGGCGTTGCTAAAGGAACACCTTGGCGAAGATTACCTGACAATACTAAAATTTCATCATCAGTTAAGCTGTCAAGATCTTCTTGCTCACCACCAACTTTGTTGTAAATCTTGTCTAAGAATTCACGAAGCTCAAGAACAGTACGCTGCTCTTTCAACATCTTGTCAATCTTATCACCAAGACCTTTCGCTGCCATACCCAAGTGAGTTTCAAGAATCTGACCCACGTTCATACGTGATGGTACACCCAGTGGGTTAAGTACAACATCAACAGGAACACCGTGGATATCATGTGGCATGTCTTCTACTGGTAAGATGTTAGATACAACACCTTTGTTACCATGACGACCCGCCATTTTATCACCCGGTTGGATGCGACGTTTTACAGCCAAGTAAACTTTAACAACTTTCAATACGCCAGTTGTCAGTTCATCACCTGTAGAAAGTTTACGTTTTTTCTCAGCAAACTTCTCATCGATCTCTTGGCTCTTCTCTTTCAAGAATACTTGAATTTGAGTTAAGCGCTCTGCAATACCTTCATCAGTAGGTTGCACTTCTAACAGGTCAACAAGTTCTAAATTCGACAATACGTCTTCAGTAAGCTTATCGCCACGTTTCGTTGTACCACCACCATTAGACTCTTGACCTTTCAACAAACGTACAATACGTTCACGAGCAGCTTCTTCGAAGATTTTAAATTCTTCTTTCAAGTCTTTACGGTATGCATCTAATTGAGCTTTTTCAATTGCTTGAGCACGTTCATCTTTTTCGATACCGTCACGTGTAAACACCTGAACATCGATAACCGTACCTTTAACGCCTGAAGAAACACGTAAAGAAGAATCTTTAACGTCAGCAGCTTTTTCACCAAAAATTGCACGAAGCAGTTTTTCTTCTGGTGTTAACTGAGTTTCACCTTTAGGCGTTACTTTACCTACAAGGATGTCACCAGCAGCAACTTCAGCACCGATATAAACAATACCTGACTCATCAAGTTTAGACAGCGCAGCTTCACCAACGTTAGGAATATCCGCAGTAATTTCTTCTGCACCTAACTTCGTATCACGAGCAACACACGACAATTCTTGAATGTGAATTGAAGTCAAACGGTCTTCTTGAAGTACACGCTCAGACAATAAGATCGAGTCTTCGTAGTTGTAACCGTTCCATGTCATGAACGCTACACGCATGTTTTGACCAAGCGCTAACTCACCGCCATCAGTTGATGGACCATCAGCAAGTACGTCACCACGACCAACTTTATCGCCTAACTTCACAAGCACTTTTTGGTTAATACACGTGTTTTGGTTAGAACGTGTGTATTTGATCAAGTTGTAGATATCTACACCTGCTTCACCCGCGATCATTTCGTCTTCATTGACACGAATAACCACACGAGAAGCATCAACAAACTCGATACGCCCACCACGTTCTGCAATCACACATACCCCAGAGTCATGTGCTACGTTTGCTTCCATACCAGTACCAACAAGTGGCTTGTCAGCAAGCAAGGTAGGAACAGCCTGACGTTGCATGTTTGAACCCATCAATGCACGGTTCGCATCATCGTGTTCAAGGAACGGAATAAGTGATGCTGCAACAGATACAACCTGTTGAGCAGATACATCCATATGCGTCACTTTTTCAGGAGGCATACGAACGAATTCACCTTGGTGACGTACAGAAACGAATTCTTCCGTTAAGTTACCCTCTTTATCTACGCCAGAATCGGCCTGTGCAATGACAGTACCTACTTCTTCAATTGCAGATAAATATTCCACATCTTCAGTTACACGACCGTCTACAACTCTACGGTAAGGTGTTTCTAAGAAACCGAAATTGTTTGCTTTTGCATATACAGAAAGCGAGTTGATCAAACCAATGTTTGGACCTTCAGGCGTTTCAATTGGACATACACGACCATAATGCGTTTGATGTACGTCACGTACTTCAAAGCCCGCACGTTCACGTGTCAAACCACCTGGACCAAGTGCAGATACACGACGTTTGTGTGTAATTTCTGACAATGGGTTGTTTTGATCCATGAACTGAGACAATTGGCTTGAACCAAAGAATTCTTTGATTGCAGCAGCAACTGGTTTCGCATTGATCAAATCTTGTGGAGACAAGTTATCTGTTTCAGCTTGGTTCAAACGCTCTTTAACTGCACGCTCAACACGAACTAAACCAACACGGAATTGGTTTTCAGTCATTTCACCAACTGAACGAACACGACGGTTACCCAAGTGATCGATATCGTCGACTTCGCCTTTACCGTTACGGATCTCTACAAGTGTTTTAAGTACATCAATGATGTCATCGTTAGAAAGAATACCTTCTACTTCACGAGACTTTTGATCTGTACCCACTTCGTAAGGACGACCCAAACGACGGTTAAACTTCATACGACCTACTGGCGATAAATCATAACGCTCTGTAGAGAAGAATAAGTTATTAAATAAATTTTCAGCAGCTTCTTTCGTCGGTGGCTCACCTGGACGCATTACTTTGTAGATTTCTACAAGCGCTTCTTCACGACCAGATGTTGTATCTGCACGTAAAGTATCTGCGATGAAAGAACCACGATCGATGTCATTGGTGAATAGGATGTTAAATTGTTTAACACCACCTTCAGCAATTTTCACCATGATTTCATGGCTAAGCACTGTATTCGCAGCAATTACTTCACCATCACGTAAAGTAATATCTTCTGCTGTAATACGCTCATATAAGTATTCATCAGGAACTGAAAGTTTAGTTAAACCAGCAGCTTCCATTTGACGTACATGACGTGCGTTAATACGTTTACCTTGTTCAACAATGTTCTTACCATCATTGTCAGCAATATCGAATTGTGCCATTTCACCACGAAGGCGTTCTGGTACTAAATCAATTTGATAGCTACCCATATCAAGATATACAGGTACTTTCTCATAGAACATATTTAGAATTTGTTCATTGCTATAGTTCAATGCACGTAATACAACAGTCGCAAGTAATTTACGACGACGGTCAATACGAACAAAGACTAAATCTTTAGCATCAAATTCAAAATCTAACCATGAACCACGGTAAGGAATAATACGTGCTGAATAAAGCACTTTACCGCTTGAGTGAGTCTTACCTTTATCATGGTCAAAGAATACGCCTGGAGAACGGTGTAATTGAGATACAATTACACGCTCAGTACCGTTAATAACAAACGTACCATTCTCAGTCATGAGTGGCATTTCACCCATGTACACTTCTTGCTCACGAACGTCTTTGATAGATTTCGTTTCACGATCTTTAATGATCAAACGAATTTTAACGCGCATTGGTGCCGCATAAGTCGAACCACGTAAAATACATTCACGTACGTCAAACTCAGGTTTACCAAGACTATACTCAACGAATTCTAAAGCAGCATTGCCAGAATAACTTTCAATTGGAAAAACTGAACGAAACGCGGCTTGCAGACCGATATCTTCGCGATTTTTTGGAGTTTTGCCGTCTTGCAAGAATGTTCTGTACGAGTCAACTTGAATCGCAAGCAGATACGGAGTATGCATGACTAGGGGCAATTTACCAAAATTCTTACGGATCCGTTTCTTTTCGGTATATGAGTATGCCATCTGGAGTCCTCGGAAAGTAAACTAAGTCCGCCTGCAGAACGAACTTAGAAGGAATTACGCAGGTCGATATGACCACCACTTTTATACAAATGCTGCAAATTTCAGTGGTACAAAACGCTTAACAATATTTTTAAATTTGAAAAATATTGGTAAGCGTTTGATTTCATTTATTTGTTTTAAAAATTGATGATTTTTATATCAATCAATCTAAAATCGAGCCGATTATTGTAACGCAAAAAGGCTGATGACCCAAGAGCCATCAGCCACTTTTTGGGGTCAAATTAAAATTTGCCCCCTAGCGAAATTACTTAACAGTAACTGTAGCACCAGTTTCTTCAAGTTTTTTCTTAAGTTCTTCAGCTTCTTCTTTAGAAACGCCTTCTTTAAGGTTAGAAGGAGCGCCTTCAACTAAATCTTTAGCTTCTTTCAAGCCAAGACCAGTTACTTCACGAACTGCTTTAATTACAGCAACTTTGTTCGCGCCAAAAGAAGTCAATTCAACATTGAATTCTGATTGCTCTTCAACAGCAGCAGCAGCTGGACCAGCAGCAACAGCTACAGCAGCAGCAGATACGTTGAATTTCTCTTCAAAAGCAGAAATAAGTTCAACAAGTTCAAGAACAGTTTTTTCAGCAACTGCGTTTAAGATTTCTTCGTTAGTTAAAGCCATGAGAATAACTCCAAATGGAAATTGAATGGTGTGTAAATAGATTTAAGCTTATGCAGCTTCTGACTCGTTTTTCTCTTTGAGCGCTGTAATAAGGCGACCCAATTTCGAAATAGGAGCTTGAAGAACATTGGCAAGCATAGTAAGTGCTTTTTCTTGGTTTGGAAGATTCGCAATAACGCTAACTTCAGCACCTTGATAAACTTTGCCGTCAAATGCAGCAGCTTTTAATTCAAATGCTTTGTTAGTTTTAGCAAATTCTTCAAACAAACGAGCAGCTGCGCCCATGTCATCTTCAGAAGTCGAGAAAGCCAAGATTGTTGGACCGACAAGGTTGTCATTCAAGATAGTAAATTGAGTATCTTGAAGAGCACGTTTAGCCAAAGTGTTACGCACAACACGTGTGTAAACACCAAGCTTACGAGCTTCAACACGAAGAGCAGTTAATTGCTCAACAGTTAAACCTTGATAGTCAGCAACAACGGCAGCAAACGCTGTAGAAGCAACTTCAGCAACTTCAGCAACGATCTGTTTTTTGCCTTCGATAAGAAGAGCCATTGTAAAACCTCCTAACGGTGATTTATGTACCCAAATAACAGGTACACTCCCAATTCGTAAGTCCATCATTGAACTTACACGCGGAGGATGAACAAATCACACCACCGCGTCTACTCAGGCTGATTGATTAAGAAGTAAGTCCGAAAACCCACCTCGCCTGAGGTCTTTGACGCTGATAAATTTACATCTATCAATTCAAAGTCCGCCTGCGCATCCCCTCTCCTACTAGAAGAGGGTTAGGGAGAGGTTTTACCCTCATCCCGACCTTCTCCCTGAGGGAGAAGGAGATTCACAGGACTTTAAAATTCTTTAATTAAGTCGAAACTTATTTAGAAACGTTTTGTACATCAACAACAAGACCAGGACCCATAGTTGAGCTCAAAGTGATCTTTTGGATGTAAATACCTTTAGAAGTAGCAGGTTTTGCTTTCTTAAGGTCAGCGATAAGCGCTTCAACGTTTGAACGAACAGCTTCAGCAGTAAAACCTACTTGACCAATCGCAGCATGGATGATACCTGCTTTGTCTACACGGTAACGTGCTTGACCCGCTTTTGCATTTTTAACTGCAGTTGCTACGTCAGGAGTTACAGTACCCACTTTAGGGTTTGGCATTAAGCCACGTGGACCAAGAATCGTACCTAACTTACCTACAACGCGCATTGCATCTGGAGCAGCAATAACAACGTCGAAGTCAAGATTACCTGCTTGAATGCTTTCAGCAAGATCATCAAAACCAACAATGTCAGCGCCTTCAGCTTTAGCAGCTTCAGCAGCAGCACCTTGAGCAAATACAGCTACACGTACAGTTTTACCAGTACCTGCAGGAAGTGTAGTTGCACCACGAACCACTTGGTCAGATTTACGAGGATCAACACCCAAGTTTACCGCAACATCCAAAGATTCTTTGAATTTTGCAGCAGGAAGGCTGCTAAGAACTTGTACTGCTTCTTCCAAAGTGTAAACTTTGTTTGCTTCAATAGCAGCAGCAATGGCTTTTTGACGTTTAGTTAATTTAGCCATGTCTTATAGCTCCACTTCCAAGCCCATAGAACGCGCAGAACCAGCGATGGTACGTACACGTGCGTCTAAATCAGCACCAGTTAAATCTGGTTCTTTAGTAGTCGCAATTTCTTCCAATTGAGCACGAGTCAACTTACCAACTTTAGTTTTGTTAGGTATAGCCGAACCCTTTTGGATACCAGCAGCTTTCTTAAGAAGAATAGATGCAGGTGGAGTTTTCATGATGAATGTGAACGACTTATCGTTGTACACAGTGATCACTACAGGAATTGGAAGACCTGGTTCAACTTTTTGTGTAGCAGCATTGAATTCTTTACAGAATGCCATGATGTTAACACCACGTTGACCTAGTGCAGGACCAATCGGTGGAGATGGATTCGCTTTACCAGCTGGAACTTGCAGCTTGATATAGCCGTCAATCTTCTTAGCCATTTCAAAATACCTCTGGGTACAAACGCCTTTTAGAGCTCCCCAAACTTCTAAGTAACGATACCGTTACAATAACAATGCCCGATCCATAACAAATCGGGCGCTTTAAAACCATTTAAATTAAATTGATTTTTCGACTTGACGAAATTCCAATTCAACTTGAGTTGGGCGATTAAACACATTAATCGTCAACGTTAAACGCGATTTTTCGTATTGAACTTCCTCAACCACACCTTTAAAGTCTGTGAATGGGCCATCAACAACAAGTAATTCTTCACCAGGTTCAAACATCGTCTTAGGACGAGGTGCTTCACCTTTATTGTGTACACGCGCAAGAATCGCATCAGCTTCTTTCTGCGTAATAGGTGCAGGTTTTTCTGCCGTACCACCGATGAAACCCAATACTTTTGGACATTCTTTAACAATGTGCCAAGTTTCATCATTCATTTCCATTTCGACTAAAACATAGCCTGGAAAGAATTTACGCTCTGATTTGCGTTTCTTACCATCCTTCATCTCTACCACCTCTTCGGTAGGAACAAGGACTTCACCAAAACTATCAGCAACAGCGCTACGCTGGATTCGATCATTAAGCGAACGCATCACTTGTTTTTCATAGCCTGAATAGGCATGAATAATGTACCAACGTTTCATAGCTCTCTTACCCGATAATAAACTTCATAAACCAACCAATAACGTAGTCAAAACACCACAGAATGATTGCAGCAACAATGATAACAAGCAGAACCTGCCATGAAGTAGTCACTGTTTCTTGTTTCGTTGGCCAAGTTACTCGACGTAATTCGATACGTGAGTCTTTAAGCAAACGAACAAAGCCTTTGCCTTGATGGGTGGCGTATAATAAACCTAAAGCCACTACGATACAAGCTATAATTACCCCAACACGCACCCAAATACCATTCGCTGGCGCCCAATATGCTGGAAGATATTGATTTGTCATTAAAGCACAGCCAAATAAAGCCAGTGCAATAATCCACAAAATAAAATCTAATGGAGAACTTGATTTCACCACTTCAGCAGAATTGTTTCTTTGGGGAATTGCCGCGTCGCTCATTGCGTCACGTGATTTATCATTCGACATTTTTGTACTCGTCGTAGGTTTCGCGACTTATTATATGACCAGTTTAGCCGACATCAAGTTTTTATTTCAAAAATATGGCAGGCCAGGAGGGACTCGAACCCCCAACATTCGGTTTTGGAGACCGACGCTCTACCAATTGAACTACTGACCTATAGACACAAACCGAGAGTCGAAACTCTCGGTTAGAATCATGCTTGAGTGATTATAGAGTTACTTTCGCAACAACACCAGCACCTACAGTACGACCACCTTCACGGATCGCAAAACGTAGACCTGGGTCCATTGCGATTGGGTGAATTAGTTCTACTGACATTTCAACGTTGTCACCTGGCATAACCATTTCAACGCCGTCTTGTAATTGGATTGCGCCAGTTACGTCAGTTGTACGGAAGTAGAACTGTGGACGGTAACCGTTAAGGAATGGAGTATGACGACCACCTTCTTCTTTAGAAAGTACATATACTTCCGCATCGAATTTAGTGTGTGGCTTGATTGTACCTGGTTTAGCAAGTACTTGACCACGTTGTACGTCTTCACGCTTAGTACCACGTAGAAGTACACCACAGTTCTCGCCTGCACGACCTTCGTCAAGCAATTTACGGAACATTTCTACGCCAGTTACAGTTGTTTTAACTGTATCTTTGATACCAACGATTTCAACTTCTTCGCCGACTTTAACGATACCAGACTCTACACGACCTGTTACCACTGTACCACGACCAGAAATAGAGAATACGTCTTCGATTGGCATCAAGAATGCTTTATCGATAGCACGTTCTGGTTCTGGAATGTAAGTATCAAGCGCTTCAACAAGTGCAAGAACTGCTGACTCGCCATATTGACCAGCATCACCATTAAGTGCAGCAAGTGCTGAACCACGGATGATAGGAGTGTCATCACCTGGGAAGTCATAAGTAGAAAGAAGTTCACGAACTTCCATTTCTACTAATTCAAGTAATTCTTCATCATCAACAAGGTCGCACTTGTTAAGGAATACAAGAATG